>NZ_JAQNDK010000002.1:631346-1262692 GCF_028368935.1 Sorangium aterium
CGGTGAGCTCGCCGCTCGATCCCTCGAGCGGCACCTCGGCCAGGGCGCGCAAGGCTTGCTGCGTCGCGGATCGCCAGAAGAACGCAGGATCGTCTCCGTTCATGACGATGATCGCGTCCTGCTCCTCGGTGCGCGAGCTCATGCCGCTGTGCCGCTCTGCTCCACATCCGGCGATGAAGAGAGAAAACCCCGTTATGACAGCGCTGAACGCTCGTGAAATGGACATGATCCCCCCCGAGGCGCGCGCGGCGCCGACCGCATGTGCTCGGCGAGCAAGCTGTGCAAGGCGCAGGCCGGCCCTCTGCTTCAGCGGCCCGCCCCGGCAGGAGCAGGCCCTGCATGAGAAATGGCCGCGCCGCCGCGCGAAGCACGTGAGTCGTACAGCACCCATGCGGCCGAGATCCGGCGGTGCCTGCATGTTGAAGCCCTCAGGTGCCGCATGGCCCACCCAGCACCTTCTCGAGGGCGCGCGCGAGGCCGTCGAAGCGAGCCCGCCACGCCGGGTGCTCCCCCAGCATGGCCTGCGCCTTGTGCACGACCGCAGAAGCGTCGGCGTCTCGCCGGTCCCGCAGGGCGAGGCGAGCCCGCCAGTACAGGATCTCCAGGAGCTCATCGGCGAACAGCACGTTCCCCGCGCTGCTGGCTGCGCCCATCGCTTCATCCACCGTCTCATGGGCCATCTCATGGCCATCCCCTCCTGGGGACCGACGGCGCCCTCCACCTCGTCGATCAGCAGCGCCTGGAGCATCCGGAAGCACGCAAACGCAGCGTGCGCCCCGGGCTCTGGCGGGCAGGCGCCCGCTACCCAGGCGATGAGCTCGCGCGCCTCGTCGTGCTGCCCCGCCGTGGCCAGGAGCCGCGCGAGCAGCAGGGAGCACTCGGGCACCGGGCGCTCGATGAACCGCCGCTCCAGGACATGGGCCCGGCGGGCGAGCACGAGCGCGTCCTCGCGCCGGTCGCTCCAGTAGAGCAGCTCGGCGACGTTGTAGGTCGCCACGCGCTCCAGCCAGGGGTTGCCGATCTCGCGCGCGAGCGAGATGACGCGCTGGAGATCCTCCGTGGCCCGGGACGGCGACTTCTTCAGCGTCCAGAGCACGACGCGGTTCATGTACGCGACGCACAGGTGCGGCAGATCGTGGACCCGTGCACAGAGGTCGATCGCCTCGCGCGCGCGCTCCTCTGCCTCGCTGAACGAGCCCGCGTGCGCCAGCTCGACCGGCAGGAGCAGCAGCGCGACGATCCGGCTGTCGTGATCGCCGAGCGCCTCCGCCTCGACGGCGCCCTTCTGCAGGAGCGCGATCGCCTGCGCCACCTGCGCCGTCCGCACGCACCTGCGTCCATCGGCCACCACGAGCCGGACCGCGAGCCGCGGTGAGCCCGACCGCGCGACGAGGGGGCGCGCCTGCTCCACGCGCCGCGCCGACCCCTCGTAATCCCCGGTCCAGTCGAGCAGGATGGCCTCTTCCAGGAGGATCTCGCCGACGAGCACCTCGTCGGCGAGGCGCTCGCCGAGCTCGCGCGCCGCGGTCAGATCCTCGATGGCTTCCCGCGTCCGGTGCGCTCGGTAGCGTATCCTGCCCCGGCCCGCGAGCGCGAGCGCGCGCCGGCGCAGGTCCGCCGCAGAGATGTGCTCGAGGGCCGCACTGTAGTGCTGGTCGGCCTCGACGTGTCGGTGAGCCGAGAGCGCGATGTCCCCGAGCTTCACGTAGGCTTCCGCCGCCTCCTCGCTCGCTCCGCACGCGCTCGCGTGCCGCGCCAGCGAGGCAAGGGTCTCCGGGGTCGCATCCCCGGCGGAGACCCGCGCTCGCCAGAAGGCCAGCGCGTACCGGTGGGTGTCCCTGCGGTGCTCCGGATGGAGCGGCTCGACCACCGAGTCCCGGAAGACGCCGCTCTGGAATGCGTACCGCTCGCCTAGCGTGCGCGACGCGCGCGGCGCGCGCTCCAGGATGCCCCGCTCGACCAACGCGCTCAGGCCGAAGCCCGCGTCCACCGGCGACCCGGCCCCACCGGCCCGATCGGCGGCGTCCTGGACCCACTCCAGCTCCGCCCTGGTGAACGAGGCCCCGAGCACCGCGCAGAGCCGCGCGCACGCCGCGAGCTCCGGCGGCAGCGCTTCGAGCCTCCGCAGGGCCAGCCACTGCCACCCAGGCGAGGGCGCCAGGCCTTCGGGCGCCACGGTCGCCGCGTAGTAGCTGCCTGTGTTCGACCGCTGGCGCACGATCCCGGCCCGCTTCAGCTCCCGGACGATCGCCACAAGGCACGCCGGATTGCCGCCGGCCCACGCGGCGAGCCGCCTCAGCGTGTCCGCCGGCGGGTACTCCGCCGGCAGGAGAAGCTCCGCCGCGAGCCGCATCCCGGCGCCCTCGTCGAGCGGCAAAAGCGCCCTCTTTTCGAAGCGTTGCGTGCGGGTACCCCACCCGGGGCGGAGCTGCTCAAACCGCGGATGCGCGGCGACCACGACCCAGAGCGCCACGCCGGCGCCGTCGAGCGTCGCGACCTCGAGCGCATCGAGCAGCGCGTCGTCCGCCCAGTGCGCGTCGTCGAGGATCACGGCCACCGGCCCGCGGCGCGCGCGCCGGCGGAGCCCTTCCGCGATCGCCCGCAGGAGCTCGTGGTCGCGCGACGCGCTGCCGGACGGGGCGCCCCACCCGAGCGCCGCCGCCACGGACGGCCACGCCGCGCGCCCGATCTCCTGGCCGAGCCGCTCCACGCAGAACGCCTCGACGTCGGCCGGCGGTCTCTCCTGCGCGCCCAGCGCGGCGCGCAGGATCTCCTCCACCTCTCGCGCGACCTCGCACGAGAGCGGCTGCGCCGCGCGCATCGAGAGCACCAGCGCCTCCGGATGGAGCGATCTCGCCACGGCAGCCGCCTCGTTCGCGAGGCGCGTCTTGCCGAGGCCGGCGTCGCCGAGCAGCGTCATCAGGCCGGGACACGTGCCGTCAAAGGCCGCGGCGGCGCTCGTCGCCAGCGCCTCGACGACCTCGCTCTGCCCGAGCATGGGCACCTCGCCGTCGACCGCGCCCGTCGCGGTCGACGCGCCCATCGCGGCCGCGGCGCCTGTCGAGGGTGGCGTGGGTTCGGTCTCCACCAGCACGCGCTCGATCTCCGCGCTGAGCACGACCCCGGACCAGGGTTCGGGCGGCAGCCAGCCTTCCGGGCGATCGACCGCCGTGCCGTAGGCGACGGGCGCGCACCTGCCCTTCCGGCGCACGCTGACGCCCGCGAGGTGGAGCCCCGCGCGCGCGTCGCACCGGCCGGCGAGCTCCCGTGCGGCGGCGAGCGCCGCTTGCGCCGGATGCTCGATGTCGCGGCCCGAGAACAGCGCCACGAGGCGGCGTCCGCGCTGGCGGACGACGAGCCCCTTGCGGCTCGCCAGCGCGGCGACGGCCGACGGCACGGCGCCGCTGACGTCCGCGACAAGCACCACGACCGGCTCGCGCCCGTCCGCGATGAGCCGGGCGCTCCCCGCGCTCTCGGGCGGCTCGGCCGGGGCCGCGGGCGGGGCCGCCTCCACGGCGACAGCGCCGCCGGCGAGGCGAGCCCCCACGACAGCGCCGCTGGCGCGGCCAGCGCCCGCCGCGGCGAGGGCGCGCCGGAGCAGCGACACGCTCGCGGGCCGGCGGTCTGGATCCTTGGCGAGGCATGCGAGCACGACGTCCTCGATCGCGGCCGGGACGGCGGCCAGCTCGGTCGGGCGCGGCGGACGCAGCGCGAGGTGGCCGTGCTCGATGGCGCCCGCGTCGCCGACGAACGGCGGTCGCAGCGTCAGGAGCTCGAACAGGATCACGCCGAACGCGTAGATGTCGGCGCGCGCGTCGATCGCGAGGTCCCCACGCGCTTGCTCGGGCGACATGTAGACGGGCGTCCCAACGACGGTCCCGGCGCGCGTGAGCTCGGCGCCGGTCGCCTCGGCGCCGGCGCCCCGCTTGGCGAGGCCGAAATCGAGCAGGACCACGCGCTCCTCCGCGCCGGGAAGGCCTCGCCCCGCGGCGCCGGCGCGCGCTCCGCTGCCGCTCGCTGGCACGAGGAAGACGTTCTCCGGCTTCACGTCGCGGTGGATCACCTCCCGGGCATGCGCCGCCTCGAGCGCGACGAGCAGCGCATCGGCTCGCCCGAGCGCCCAGCCCGGGTCCGGCGGCCCGGGCAACGCCGCGAGGTCGGCCGCGAGCGTGCGCCCTCGCAGCCGCTCCATGGCGATCCATGGCCGGCCATCGTCGAGCCTCCCCTGCCCATACAGGCGCGGCACGTGCGGGGGGCCGATCCGCTCGAGAGCGCCGGCCTCGCGCTGGAAGCGCGGCTCGCTCTGCTCCGCGTCGATCAGGCCGACCTTGACGGCGATCGGCACCTCGTCGCGCTCGCGCCAGCCTGCCCAGACGGCAGCGAAGCCGCCCAGACCGAGGAGCTCGGTCAGACGGAAGCCTTCGACGCGCGGCGCTGAGCCGCGGGCCTGTGCGCGCGCAGGCCCAGGCGGCGGCCCGCCGTGCCGGGGGCACGAGGCCGCCTCTGCGATCCGCCTGTGGCACGATGGACAGCGATGCAAATCGGTTTTCCCTTCGCGACGGGCGCGGACGGGGGCCGCGAGCGGCGCTCATGATATCGTTGTTGTCCGGCGCATGGCACGAACCACGGAAGATGACACGCTCCCCAGCTCACATACCCCTTCCGCGCTGGCGATGGCGGCCGTGGCTCATCAGCCGAGCGCCCTCGACGACGCCACACTTCGGATACAGGAGGCCGAGGCCACGCGCACGCAGGAGGACCCGTCGCCCAATCCGCTGCCCCGCACTCTGCCGCGGGGGGCTCGCGTCGGCGACTACATCCTCGATCGCCCCCTCGCCCGGGGTGGCTTCAGCTTCGTCTATCGCGCCACGCACGCCGAGCGCGGCACCGCCGCGGCGCTCAAGGTCCTTCACGCCGAGCTCGCCTCGGATCTCGATGCGGTCGTCCGCTTCGCGCGGGAGATCGAGGCGATACAGCGCCTGAATCATCCGAACGTGGTCGCGATCCTCGATCACGGGCGGCTCGGCAGCCGTGGTGCCCCCTACTATGTCATGGAGCTGCTCGATGGCTGTAGTCTCGACGAGCACCTCCGCGCCCGCGGACGCCTGTCCGCCACGGACGTGCTCGCGCTCCTGGAGCCGCTTTGCAGCGCGCTCGACGCGGCGCACCGCTGGGGGATCGTGCACCGGGATATCAAGGCATCGAACGTCTTTCTCGCCGAGCAGGGCGGGCGGCGGAGGGTGGTGCTGCTCGACTTCGGCGTGGCCAAGCTGCTCGATGCGCCGGGGCCTGCGCTCACGTCGTCGCGGCACATCGTCGGGACCCCGACGTGCATCAGCCCGGAGCAGATCCTCGGCGAGTCGATCGACTCCCGCGCTGACGTCTACGCGCTCGGGGTGCTGACGTACCGGATGCTCGTCGGCGAGCCGCCCTTCGTCGAGCGCTCCTATCCGATGCTGCGCCAGCTGCACCTCTACGTGGACCCGCCGCGCCCGAGCACCCGGGCGCGCGTCCATCCCGCCTTGGATGAGGTGATCCTCCGTGCGATGAGCAAGGATCGCAGGGAGCGCCCCCCGACGATCACGGCCTTTCTGGGCGAGCTGAGGGCCACGGTGGAGGCGAGCGGCGGGACAGGCGCGCTGTCTTCTGCTGCCGCGCGCGAGCGGCAGGCGCTCGCGCTCTACGCCGAAGTGCACGTCGAGCCGAGCGCCCTCGAGGAGCCGGAGGATGGATTGCTCGCCGATCTCGAGGTCATCCTCCCCTTCATCGCCGCCGAGCTCGTCAGCGCCGGTCTCACGACCATGGTGCAGACCGGCAGCAGCATGCTTTTCACGGTGGATCGTCCCGACGACCCGGCCGGGGACAGGGAGGCGCGCCGCCAGGTGGTGCGCACGGCGCTCGCGATCTACCAGCGGCTCGAGGCCCGCTCCGGGCGCGATCCCAGGGTCGATGTGCGCCTGTGCCTCCACGCGGGAGAGCTCACGGATACCGGCAAGGGCTCGCCCGCAGCCGGCAAGCTGCTGGAGGTCGCGGGGTGGGTGCCAGACCAAGCCGGAGAGGGCGTCTTCGCCTCACCCGAGCTCCTGTCCGATCTGGAGATCGCAACGGCAGGTGAAGAGGGCGCGCTCCGCCGGATCACTGCGCCACGGACACGAGAGGGCTGATCACCCGCCCCACACGCCCAGTGCGCCGAGGAACAAGCGTATCCTCGACCTCTCGCGCGTACAAGGTGTGAGCCGCGCGCGCGGGCACGGGCCCGCGCGCAGCGATACCCGCCTCGGTCGTCGCGTCGGGCGCTCGCGCCGCTCGCGCCGCTCGCGGCGCGGCGCGAGCGCCCGCCCGGGTGCCTTGTGCGGGCAGCGGGCTTGTGGTGAGCTGTGCGCCATGCAGGAGGCGCGCGGAGCTGGCGTGATCGATCTCTCCGCGGCGCGGGTGGTCGATCTGACGCGCCCGATCACCCCGGAGATGCCGCTGTTTCCCGGCGACGAGCCCTATGCCTCGGAGACGCTGAGCACCATCGAGGAGGACGCGTATTGCTCCAATCGGTTCTCGATGGCCGAGCACGCGGGCACGCACGTGGACGCGCCGGCGCACTTCACGGCCGGGGCGGCGACCGTCGAGCAGATCGCCCCCGAGCAGCTCGTGGGGGCGGCGGCGGTCGTGGACGTGACGGCGGCTGTTGCGGCGAGCCCGGACCACCGGGTCACGGTGGATGATCTCCGGAGCTGGGAGGCGCGGCACGGCGCGCTCGGCGCGAGGCATATCGTGCTGATCCGGACGGGCTGGGGGGCTCGCTGGTCCGATCCGGTGAAGTACCGGAACCAGGACGCCCAGGGCGTCATGCACTTTCCCGGGGTGTCCGTGGAGGCGAGCCGCTACCTGCGCGGGCGCGGCGTGCGCTGCATCGGTATCGATACGCTGTCGACCGACCCGGGGCAGAGCGAGACATTCGAACAGCACAGGGCATTCCTTGGCGCGGGCGGCTATCACATCGAGAACCTGGCCAATCTGGAGCAGCTCCCGGAGGCCGGGGCCGTCGTGGTGGTCGCGCCGCTGCCGCTCGCGGGCGGCAGCGGCGCGCCGGCCCGGGTGCTGGCGCTGGTGCCGACCTGCGGCGGCCCGGCGGGATAGCGCGGTGCGCCTCCCCCGGGCTGGCGGGGCGCAGCTCGCGTCGTCCGGGCCCGTTGCCCCGCTCTGGTGCGGTGTCGCCTGTTTGCATACCGCCCCCCGCGACGGTCGTACGAGCTGCTGCTCCCCGCGCCGGATCGACCACACGAAGCTTCGCGTCCTGCCCGGGATTCGGTATCCTCTCGGCTCCCCCCTCGGGAGGTGACCGGGCGTATGAAGTTCGAGAAAGACGTCCTTCTGGCCGGCAAATTCCGCCTGGAGCGAGAGCTATCCCACGGCGGGATGGGCTCGATCTGGGTGGCGCAGCACGTACAGCTCGGCACGCTCGTCGCGATCAAGTTCATGCGCGACTCGTTTTCGCGGCTGCCGGTGCTCCGGGCGCGCTTCGAGCGGGAGGCGCGCGCCGCCGCGCAGCTCAAGAGTCCCCATATCGTGCAGGTCCACGACTTCGGCTTCGAGGAGGAGGACGAGGTGCCCTACCTCGTCATGGAGCTCCTGCAAGGCGAGGATCTCAGCAAGCGCCTCCAGCGGTGCGGGCGCCTCTCGCTCCCGGAGACGCTGCACATCATCGTCCAGGCCGGGAAGGCGCTCCGCAGCGTCCATGAAGCGGGGTTCGTGCACCGCGACCTCAAGCCCGCCAACTTCTTCCTGGCGCGCGTCGACGGCGAGGATGGCGAGATCGTGAAGCTGCTCGACTTCGGGATCGCGAAGGACGTCTCGGCGGTGCTCGCGGCCGACATCTCGGCGACGGGCGAGGTGATGGGCTCGCCGAATTACATGAGCCCGGAGCAGTTCTATGGCGAACGGGACGTGGACGCGCGCAGCGATCTCTGGTCGCTCGGGGTCATCCTGTTCAAGATGCTCACGGGGCAGCTGCCGTTCCCGGGCGACGCGATCGGGCGCGTGGTCACGAAGGTGATCCTCGGCACGGTGCCGTCGGCGCGCGAGCTCGCCCCCGATCTGCCCAGCGGCATCGACGCGTTCTTCGCGCGGGCGCTGGCGCGCGATCGGGACGAGCGGTTCCAGAACGTGCGCGAGATGATCAACGAGCTCGCGCGCGTCGCGGGCGCGCCGCCGTTCTTTTCGGTCATGGGGGACACCTCGCTGGGCGCGGGGTGGACATGGCGTGGCTCCGGCGGGGAGCCCGGGCTCGCCGACCCCGGCACGCCGGCGGTGGCGCAGCTGACGACGATGCCCATCCAGCGGCGGTCGGATCCGAACGAGGTCCGCGCCTCGACGCCGAACCCGCAATCGTTGCCGGGCACCTTGACCGGCGCGATCAACCTGACGGCGCCGCACACGGCGCGCGCCGCCATCGCGCGGGTCGCGGGGCGGGTCGCCCTCGGGACGACGATCGCCGTCGTGGGGATCGGCCTGTTCGTCGCCACGCTCAAGGGCGCATCGACCGACAGGGACCGGGCCACGACCCAGGCGTCCGCGGCCGCATCCGCGCCCGCGCTCGGCGCGCCGGCCGGGCTCGCCGCGGTCCCCGCCGTCGCGAGCGCTCCCGAGGCGCGCGCCGCGGCGACTCCTGCGGTGGTGCCGGCCCCGCTGCCGCTCGACCCTGTCGCGGGCGCGGGCGCGCCGAACGCCGCCTCCCCGGCGCCGGCACAGGCATCGCCCGTCCCCTCCGGCCCCTCTGGCGCGGCGGCGCGGAGCGCCGCGCCGGCGCGCCCCACGTCCCCGACCACCGCTCGGACCGCGGCGGCACCGGCGCCGCGCAAGACAGTAACGGGGCCTCGCAAGAAGTCCGGCGGAAGCAGGCCGGACTGGGGGCTCTAGCCGGGTGGCTCCGCGTCCCCAGAGGGCAAGAATGCGCTTCCGAGCGGCGGTGATGGGTGTGCTGCTCCTGGTCACGCTCGCCGGCGCGGAGGCGTCGGCGCAGGCGCCTCCCCCGTCGGCGAAGGCGCGACAGGCGGCCGTCACGTACGCCAACCAGGGGTGGACGGCCTACCGAGCGCGCCGGTACCGGGAAGCGCTCCAGGCCTTCCGCCGAGCCGAGGCCACGGTGCATGCGCCGACCTTCCTGATCATGGTCGCGCGCTCCTGCCACAAGCTCGGCCGCCTGACCGAGGCGCGCTCGGTCTACCAGGTCATCGTCGACGAGCAGCTCCCGGCCGACGCGTCGCAGGCGTTCCGGGAGGCCCAGGCCGAGGCGAGGACGGAGCTCGAGGCCCTCTCGTCGCGCATCCCCACCGTGGAGATCACCGTGACGGGCGCGGGCTCGGGGGGCGCGCAGGTGGCGCTCGGCGGGCTGGACGTGCCACAGGCGACGCCCGTCGCGCGCGATCCGGGCAGCCACACGCTGGCTGTGGGGGCGCCTGGACGGCGCGGGCTGACGAAGGAGATCGTCCTCAAGGAGGGCATGAGGGCCAGGGTCGAGGTCGATCTCGCGGCCGGAAAGGTGCGGATCGAGAGCGACAGGGCCGGGCGCGGCGCGGGCGGCGAGCCGCAGCCGCTCGGCCCCGGGCAGGGTGCTGCCGACGGCGGCGCCCAGGAGGGCGGCGAGCCGCTCGGCCCTGGGCAGGGTGCGGCCGACGGCAGCGCCCAGGAGGGCGGCGACGCGGCGGATGGACGCCCGAGCCCACGCAGCTCCGCGGTCGTGTTCACGGGGCTCGCCGCGACCGCCGCGGGGACGGGGCTCGGCGTCGCGTTCGTGGTCCTCTCGAACGGGAAGGCGAGCTCGCAGCAGCGCCTCCTGGAGCCGGCCTCCTGCACGGACCCTGCGCGCTGCCCTGGGCTCGACCTGCGCGCGTACAACGACCTGGGACACGCCAAGGCAGACCTCGCGAACGCGGCGGTCTGGAGCTTCCTGGCCGCGGGCGCGGCGGGGCTCGGCACGGCGGCGTACGTCCTCCTGACGGGGCGGCCCGACGCGCGGGACGCGACGGCGACCGGCCTGTCGGTGAGCCCCATGCCGGGCGGGCTCGTGATCAGCAAGCGCTGGTGAGGTTTCCGAAGAGAGGGATCTTCCCGATGATGCGCATCGTATCGTGGAGGTGGATGGGCTGGGCGCTCTCGCCGATCGTCCCGCTGGTCGCGCTCAGCGGAGGTAGCTGCGTCTTCTTCAGCTACGAGGATGTCGTCGCCAGCGCGGGCGGAGCAGGCGGAACGGGCGCAACGAGCGGCGGCGCCGGTGGCACCGCGGAGCCTTGCGGGCAGGGGGGCGGCGGCTGCGGCGGGGCGCCCCCGGAGGGCTGCGATGGGCCGGGGAGCCATATCTCGACTTGCCTTGTCGATGATGGCTTGCTCGCGCGGTACTTCCTCGACGCGCTCGGCACGGATGGCAAGCTCGTCGATTCGGGACCGGAGCCGGGGCTCTCGCTCGACGTGGTGTCGGACGGAGAGAGGCTCAACTTAGAAGGCGAGGCGGGGCGCGTGGGCATCCGCTGGATGAACCTCGGAGGGAACGCGCGCGTGGAGGCGGCGTTTCCGTCCACCGCCACGCCCCCGAGCAAGCTCCTCGTCTCGAAGGCGGCGCTCACGCTCGAGACCGTGGTGAGCGTGACGGCCGCCGCGGTCGAGGGCGTGCCCTCTCGCATTCTGTACCTCGGGACCGATACAGGAGAGTTCGGGAAGTACTCGCTGAGCGTCGGCGACCCCGACGGGATGGGGAACCGAGAGCTGCTGTTCCACATCTACGCCAACTCCCAGACGCTGTTCGTGGGGCAGTGGTTCATTCCCCTCGAGGAGCTAGAGCGGCCGTGCGTCCTGCACCTCGTGCTGAACGCCGCCGAGGGCGTCGTCGATCTCTACGTGAACGGCGATGTGCGAACGAATGCGATCCCGGATCGGCCGCCCGCCGACTTTGCCTTCACGTGGGCGGAGCCGACGTGGTATTTCGTGCTCGGAAACTCGCGGAAGGCCGGGCGCTCTTTTCGCGGCTCGATCCAGTATGCCGCGCTGTACGGCAAGCCGTTGACCCCCGAGCAGGTGAAGGGCAACGCCGCGACGCTGGCGAAGAGCGACGACGGCCCCGGGATGTGAGCTAATGCGCGCCGCGCCCGTTCCGGGTTCGCGCCGGCGCCCGCGCACCCTCGTGGGCGGAGAGCGCATAGGTCACCCCGCGCTCCAGCGTCCCCCGCGTCACGATCCCCCCCAGATCGGCCCCCAGCGCCACGAACGCCTGCGCCACGCTCGGCCTGATCCCGGTGAGCACCACCTCGGCCCCGAGCAGCCGCGCGCTCCGCGCCGCCCGGATCAGCGCGTCTGTCACCTCCGGCCCCGCCTGCGGCACCCCCGTGACGTCGAGGATGGTGATCCGGGCGTGCTGGCGGGAGATCCCGTCCAGCAGCGTCTCGGTGAACTGCGCGCCCCGCTCGCGGGTCAGCTCGCCGACCAGCGGCGCCACCAGCACCCCGTCCGCGATGGGCAACAGCGGCGTGGAGATGGCCCGTATCGTCTCCTGCTGCACGATCAGCATCTTCTCCTGCAGCTGCCGGGTCCTCGCCTCGGCCTGCACCCGCTCGGTGATGTCCACCGCGATCGCCCCGCATCCGGAGACCCTGCCCTCCTCGTCGCGGAGCGCGAACCTGGTGCTCATGAACACGTGCCTACCGTCGGCCAGATCCATCTCGTCCTCGGAGGTGATGGGCTCGGACGACGCCATCGCCGCCCGGTCCTGCGCCGCGGACCGGTCGGCGATCTCCGCGGGGAACAGGTCGTGCTGGGTCTTCCCCATCAGCTCCTCGCGGGGCTTGCCGAGGAGCTCTTCGACCGGCGGGTTCAGCAGCGTGTGGCGGCCCTCGCTGTCCCGCGCGAACATGAGCATCGGCGCGTTCTGAATGAAGGCCTCCAGCAGCGCGGCGCCCCGGCGCCTCTGCGCCTCGGACTCCACGCGCGCGGTGACGTCGATGCTCACCACCGCCACGAAGCGGTTCCCGCTCGCGTCCTCGAACGCAACGTAGCTCGGCTCGGTCCAGAGCCGACGCCGATCCTTGTAGAGCTCACCCGGCTCGATGTCGTAGGGGACCGGGGGCAGCGTGACCACCTCCCCGGCGAGCGCCCGGCGGATGGCCTCGGCGTGGCCCGTCTTCACCGCCTGCGGATCCTCCAGAGCGTTGTACTTGCCGATGATCTGCTCGGGATTGATGCGCCACCGCGCGCAGTCGGCCCGGTTGATCGCCACGAGGAGCCCGTCCGCGCGATGGATCACCAGCGGTACGGTCACGGCATCGAAGAGCGCGCGGTAAGGCACGCTGTCCGCGAGCTCGCGCTGCGCTTCCCGCGGCGCCGCGCCTGCGCTGAGCCTTCGCTCCAGCTCCTCCACGCGAGCCCGGAGCCGCGCGTTCTCTGCCTTGATTCGCTCGTCGCTCTGCCGGTCGATCTCCATCGTTCCCCCTGAGCCCTGCCTGATCTGCAACCTCGCGCGCGGCTGCTCGCACCCGGCGCGCTCGGCCCCCCGGAGCCCTGCCCGCCGCTCTCCGCTCGCGGCTGTCCGGGAGTTCTTCTGCGCTGAAATGGTGTACCATCAGGCCGGCGCCGTGAAGCCTGGATTGGCCGGGGCTGGCCCGCCCTCTCGGGCTGGCGCCTCGACAGCGGTACTCCCACGCACGACCGACTCGCCCTCATCGCAGCCCCGCGCACCACCGACCTGGACCTGCCCGTCGTGCTCGCCGCCTCGTACATCGGAGTATCTCGGAGGCGCAATCAACAGCGCGAAAGACGCCTCCGATCCGGACGGACGCCTCTTCGTGCGGCTCCTGTTCCCGGAGGATGTTCTATCGACCAGGGGCAGGCCCCGTGGCCGGGGCTCGCCGTCTCCCTCGCTAGGGAAGAAAGACGGTGAACACCCGGGTGGTCGAGTCCGGGCTGCCGGTGAGGTTGTTGACGCAGCTCGGGTAGTACATGCCGTTCGTGTTGAGCTGCTGGCAGTAGGCGGTGCACGACCCGCGGATGCTGAGCATCCCGCATTGCTGGACGGCCCCGCCGCTGTCGAGGTGACCGGCGGCGCACTCTCGCATGAGCGACCGTGAATAGCCGCGATTGGCCTCGTCGTAGCAGGCGTTCAGGTAAGGAGAGGGGGCAAACAGATTGCCCCAGAAGGCGCCTTCCAGGTGCGTGTAGGTCGTGAGCTCGAGGGTTCCGGTCTTGTCGATGACCGCGGAGTTGCCCCGCGAGGAGATCGTCACGGAGACGCCGTACCAGTTCGTCCTCGACGCGAGGCACGCCGAGACCCACTGCTGGTCGTTATGGCCGAGCGGCTTGGTGCTCCAGTCCGGCACGAGGCCGATGATTCCCCTGTACTCCTCGTTGTGCACCGTGCCCGAGCCATCGGTCCACGAGAAGCTGAACGACTGCGACGGGAGGAACGCACAGCCGACCGTGTAGTTGAGGAGCTGGCGCGAGAGGTCGCCGGCCGCGCTCGGATCCCGGATCGCGGTCAGGGCCGCCGGGCTCAATGCGCTGGGGTTGAGGGCGTTGGGGTTGAGGGCGTTGGGGTTGAGGGCGTTGGGGTTGAGGGCGTTGGGGTTGAGGGCGTTGGGGTTGAGGGCGTTGACGAACTCGAGAGCGCTAGGGGCAACTCCTACGGAGCCCTCCTCTTCTTCCTGAACTGAGATGCATCCCACCAAAAGCGCGAGCGAAAGCGCCACGAAACCAGCGATGCTGATCCGGTACATCGTCGTCCCCCCCCCCCGGGTTCGTCCCTTCGTGCCCTCGTCGAAGGTCGAATTGGGTGTACCGATGAATAGGCATCATGTCCAGTACTCAACCGGTGATTTGTGTAGAATTCGTAAATCGTTGAAAGCCGGGATCTGCTCTGTCCACGGTGTGGAAGGTGAGCGAGGCAGCGTGTCGCCTTCATCGCGCTCTGTCTGAGGCCCAGCAAGGCGCGATGGATGATCGAAATCTCACACTGCATGAAGGCCCGACAGAACGGCGGTGAGCGGCCCGGGTGTCGTTGCAATGCGCAGTGTCGCGATAGGTGCGTGCGCGGGGGCGGGGACAATCGCGTGGGGCACGTCGATGACGAGCGCGTCGCCGCGCGCTCCGGCCGGCGATGTCAGGGGAGCGCGTGCCGCGGGGCCGAGCAGGTCGTGTTCGAGCTGCTCGGGACTGCGATCCTTCTCACCCGGGGCCGATCTCGCCGTCGCCGCGCGGGCCCTGCGCCGGAGGAGGCGAGGTCGATTCCGGCGAAAGCTGCGCGCCCTGGGCCGGCGGCGCGGCGCTCGGGTAAGGCTGCGCACCCTGCGCCGGCGGCGCGCCGCTCGGGTAAGCGTGCATGGGGCCCGCCTGGAAGGGCGGACGGAAGCTGGCTGCCGTGCGCCGCTGCCGCCGGACGATGGCGCGGAGGGCGTAGTAGAGCGCCCCGAAGAACGCCGCCAGGAGCAGCAAGGTGGGGGCGATCGACGCGGCGAGGACCGCTGTTTTCACGGCGACGACCCCGGCGTTCTCGATTCCCTCGCCGGCCGCGCGGGCGATCTTGCCGCCGGCGCCCAGGGTCTGCTCCTCGCCGCGCGCCGTGATCGACATCTTCACGGTCGCATAGGCGATCTGCCCCTCCAGCAATCGCTCCTGCGCCTCGATCTGCTCGATCGTCTCACGCACGCTCCCGAGCTGCTTCTCGACGGCTACCACGTCCGCGAGGCTCCCCGTCCTGTCGGAGAGCAGGTCGAGCAGCCGCTTCTCCTGGGCGCGGGCGTTCCGCAGCCGCGCGCCGATGTCCGCGCGCTGCTCGGTCACGTCCTCGGCCTTCTCCGCGTCGTCGACCACCTCGCCGACCGACGCCACCGCGGCCCGGAACGCGCCGACCTTCGCCGAGGGGACCCGCGCCTCGAGCGACGCGCTCCGGTGCGGGCCGCCGTGCACCCGGGCCTCGCTCACGTAGCCGCCGTGCTCCTCGACCGCGGTTCGCAGCCGCTGCATCGCCGGCTCGAAGGCGTCCACCAGGATCGCGGTCTCGACGGTGATCCGCATCGCGCGCCCGGTGAGCGGCGCCGCCGCTGACGATGGCCCCTGCTCTCGCCGATCGACCGCCGCGGCCGGCTCAGGCGGGGCCGACTTGGAACGGTCCTCTCTGGCGCAGGAGCTCATCAGCGCCACAGCCGAGAGCAGCACGGCAGACAGGCTCATGCAGGAACGCATGCGGTGACCGTAGCGGTTCCAGGGGACGTTCGCGAGCCCACCCCGGGCGGGGACGCGGACACGCCGTGCGCGCCGGCCGCGGGCCCGCCCGTTGCGAGGCGGGCACCCACCATGTCGACACGCGAAGAGGACACCCCGGGGTACGACGCGATCATCGTCGGCGGAGGGCCGGCCGGCCTCAGCGCGGCGCTCATCCTGGGGCGCTGCCGGAGGCGCGTCCTCGTGTGCGACTCGGGGAAGTACCGCAACCACGCGGCGCGCAAGATGCACGGCTTCCTGTCGCGCGACGGGATCGCGCCGTCCGAGCTCCGGCGGATAGCGCGCGAGCAGCTGGAGCCCTACGGCGTCGAGATCCGCGAGGCGGCCGTCACCGACGTCCGCCGCGCAGCGAGGCGCTTCGATGTGACGCTGGAAGGAGGCGAGCGCCTGCGCTGCCGCAAGCTGCTGCTCGCCACCGGGCTCGTCGACCGGCTGCCGGAGCTCCCGGGGCTCCCCGCGATGTACGGCAAGAGCGTGCACCACTGTCCCTACTGCGATGGATGGGAGGCGCGGGATCAGGCGATCGGCGTCTACGGACAGGGCAGCACCGGGGTCTCGCTCGCCGTGAACATGAAGACGTGGAGCGATGATGTGGTCCTGTTCACGGACGGGCCAGCATCCCTGTCGGGATCGGACGCGGATCGGCTCGCGCGCCACCGGATCGGCGTGCGCGAGGAGCGGATCGCCCGGCTCGAGGGCAGCGACGGGATGCTGGAGCGCGTGGTGCTCGAGGACGGCAGCGCGGTGGAGCGCCGCTCGCTCTTCCTCAAGGCGAAGCAGGAGCAGCGGTCGGATCTGGCCGAGCGGCTCCGCTGCACGGTCACGGAGGAGCGGGGCGTCGAGACGGTCGCCGAGCACGAGGAGACGACCCGCGAAGGGGTGTTCGTCGCCGGGGACGCCTCGAAGGAGGTGCTGCTCGCCATCGTGGCCGCCGCCGAGGGGGCCGCCGCGGCGTTCGGGATCAACTGCGCGCTGCAAGAAGAGGAGCTCGCGTAGGGGGCAGCGCGCCCTCGTCGGCCCTGCCCAGGCAGGCGCTCAGTCGCCCCGACCGCCCGGCCCGCGCCCGCGGCCAGGCCCCGGCCCGAAAGGCGGCGGGCCCGGGTGCCGCCGCCGCTCGGCCTCGAGCTCCTCGTAGCGGGTGAGCTGCTCGGGCGTGAGCACGCCCTTCACGCGCGCGTCGGTGCGATCGCGGAGGGCGTCGAGCGCGGGGCGGCACTCGGAGAGGAGCCGCTCCCGCTCGGCCTCGGCCTCGGCGATGGTCGCCCTGAGCTCGCGCACCTGGCGGTCGGTGAGGTCGAGGTGGCGGCGCATCGCCTTGAGGCGGAACTGGGCGCGCGCCTCGGTCGGAGGACCCCGGAAGGTCGCCTCGAGGTCGCGCAACGCCGTGACGCGGCCGATGGCCGCGCCGGCGACGCCGCCGAAGAGGAAGACCGCGGCCAGCACGGCCAGCGGCTTCCAGCGGGCGAGGGCGGGCGGGGACGCGGGGCGCTGGGTCATTCGCTCGCCTCGACGGCCTCCACGGAGGCCACGATCGCACTGTCGACGTCGCGCTGCGTCTGCAGAAAGAAGAGGACGCTCGCGGCCGCAGCGAGGGCGGTCACCACGAGGGCAGGGCGACCCGAGCGGACGATGCCGTCGGCGATCGCGGGCCGCGCGGGGAGGAGGGGAGGAGCGGCCGTCGCCGCGCGGACCATGGCCTCGGTGAAGCCGGCGTCCGGCTCGAGGCCGTCGGTCGCGGCCGCGATGCGCGCGAGCGGATCGCTGGCCGCGCTGGCCGTCGCTGCGCGCAGCACGGCCGCCGTGAAGCGGTCGTCGGCGTCGATGCGAGCGGTCGCGGCCGCGAGGCGCGCGAGGTCCCGATCGGGTCCGGTCCGGTCGTCGTCGCGGTCAGACATGCGGCGCCTCCTCCTCGATCTGCCGGGCGCGGAGCGCGGCGCGGGCGCGCACCAGGCGTTGTTCGACGGCGCCCTCGGAGCAGCCGAGCGCCGCCGCGGCCTCCTTCGCGGGCAGGCCCTCGACGGCGACGAGGACGAGCGCGGCGCGCTCCTGGGGCGGGAGCGCGGCGAGCAGGGCGTCGAGCTCGCGCAGCGCGACGCGCGCCTCGGCGGAGACGAGGCCGTCGAAGCGCGGCTCGGCGGGCGCCTCGCGCGGGGTGTCGCGGCGGCGCCGGAGGGCGTCGAGGCAGGCGTTCGTCACGATGCGGTACAGCCAGGTCTCCACCTTCGATCTCCCGTCGTAGCGCCCCTCGCGCAGGGCGCGGTAGGCGTCGACGAACGCCTCCTGCAGCGCGTCCTCGGCCTCCGCGAGGTCGCCGACCAGGCGCGCGGCCAGGCGGTACATCGGCGCGCGCGTGTGCTCGACGATCTGCCGGAAGGCCGCATCATCGCCCCTGGCGACGCGCGCTGCGACGAGCCTGAGGTCGACGATCACGTTCCCCCGCGATTCTGCGCCCATGGCACCGCGCGCGCTACAGGGACGGGCGCTCAGCGGCGCTCGGGGCCGCGCATGCCGGGCCCGCCCGGCCCGGGGCCGCGCATGCCGTGCCCGGGGCCGTGCCCGGGGCCGCGCATGCCGTGCCCGGGGCCGTGCTCGGGCCTGCCCGCAAACGGCCCCTTCTCGATGCGTTCGGCGAGGGCGTTGCGCTGCGCCTCGTCGAGGATCGGGACGATCGCGGCCAGCGCGCCGACCATGCGGTCCAGGTGCGCCCGCGGGCCCATCTTCTCGCCCGCCGGCGGCTGCGGCAGGAACGCGTTCGCGTCGAAGCGATCCGCGGCAAACGTCTCGAGCCGCGCCCGCATCTCGGCGCGCCTCGCCGCGTGATCTTCCTTCCGCCCGTCCCGGTCGGCGTCGCTCGGGCGCGCGCCCTCGAGGGCCTTGTCGATCTGCGCGCGCTGCTCGTCGCGCAGGTCGAGGCCGGCGAGGAGATGGCCCAGCGGACCGCCGCGCATGCCGGGGCCGCCCATGCCGCCGCGATCGCCGCGCGGGCCGCGGTGGTGCTCGCCGCCCTGCTTGCCGCCGCGCGGGCCGCGCTCTCCTCGCTCGTCCATCTTCGCGGCGATCACGTCGACGAGCTGCCGGCGCTGCTCCTTCGTGAGCGTGGCGTGCAGGGTGCTCAGCGCCCCGGCGACGCGCGCGCGGTGCTCCTCGCCCGCGCGGCCGGCGTCGGGGAGCTTCGCCTCGATCGCCGCCCGATCGATCTTGCCCGCGCGCACGCCCTCGGCGAGCGCCGAGAAGACGGCCCCGCCCTTCGGGCCCTCCTTCGCGCCGTCGCGCAGCCCCTCGAGGGCGCCCTCGATCGTTGCTTTCTGCGCGTCCGAGAGGTCGAGCTCGTGGAGCGCCGCGCGCAGGAGGTGCTCGGGGCCGCGCGGGCCGCCGCGATGGCCGCCGAAGCCCTCCCGGGGACCGCCCGCCCCGGGCGGGCCCTGGGCGAGCGCCGCCTCGGCGGCCTCGTCGCTCGGGGACGTGTTGCCCTGCCCCGTCTCCGCCGTGCAACCGGCCGCGCCGACGAGCGCGCCGACGAGCGGCAATACCGAACCAAGCCTCCACCAACGAGACTGCGTCATCGACTCTTCTCCTGGGTCGCCCGCGTCGTGCCGAGCGGGTCGTTCATCCCTGTGACGCCGGCGGGGAGGGGAGCCCTACGAGGACGAGCGACTTTTTCTGGAGGCAGGCTCCGCCAGCAAGCTCCGCAGGAAGCCGGGAGAGGCCGGCGTGGGCTCGGCCTTACCGCACGCTGGCGATCAGGTGGGTGCGCGTGCCCTGCGGTGTGGCGACCTCGGCCTCGTCGCCCTCCGACAGGCCCAGCAGGGACTGGCCGAGGGGGCTCGTCGTGGCGAGGGTCTGCAGCTCGACCCCCTGGAACTGGATGCGCTCGCCGCCCGCGGCCGGCAGGAGGAAGTAGAGCGCGCGCCGCTTTCCGCTCTCCAGCTCCACGAGCGCCGAGCTCTCGATGCCTGCGCCGGGGCCGAAGTCGCGCACCGTGAGGGCGCCCAGCCTGGCGAGCGCCTGCTCGAGCTGGAGCACGCGCTCGCTGTGACCTCGCGCCACGTAAGACGCCTCGGTGGCGCGCATGTCCTTGTCGCCCTCGGCGCGGTTCTCCTCGTGCGTCGCGGCGCTGGCGGCGTCGCGCGCCCGCTCGGTGGAGCGCTCGAGCTCACGGGCGAGCTGGTCCCTCAGGGCCGCGAGCAATGCGCGCTTGTCGATGGCCGGTGGCATGGACACGCACATCTTACCAGACGGGATCGCGGCGGTCACTCCACGGTCGTCCGGCGCCGCCGCTCGAGACCCGAGGGGCGCAGCCGTCCTCAGCGCCGCGCGGCGCCCGCCCGTCGCCGTCGCTGTCGGACGAGGAGACGGGAGGCGGCCCGGCTCCTCCGGGAAGACCGCGCGCCTGCCGGCGAGCAGCGCCGAGCGCACACATGCGCTGATTGCAACTCTGTAATGGATGCCTCTCGCACAGAGCCGCAGTTCATGGCTCCTTTTCGCGTCGAGAACTCCCCGCTCCTTGCAGATGTGCAATCCATGCGCGTCGCGCGCGGCGGACTGCCGATGCGCTTATCGTCCGTGTGAATCGAATGTTTCAAGACGGTGACTTGGAAGCACGAGGAAGCACGGGGGAAGCACGCGGGAAGCTCGATGACGCCCCGCGACGGCGAGCGGGAGAACCGCGCAGGAATCGTTCAGGAATCTCTTTGCCGGGGTAGGGTGAGTAGTGTAGATTCCTAATCTGCTACGCCGCTGCTCCGGGCTGGCACGCATCGACACGAGAGCATGGGTGTCGATGCGGCGCCACCGCACAGCCTGGAGCGCGCGAGCGGAGCGCGCGCGACATGACGCGAGGCGTCCTGCCGCCGCTCGCCCGGGCTGCGTCCAGAACACTGCACGAGCACACAAGAGGAGAATCGTGAGCCTGTATGCCCAGGAGCGGCTGCGCGTGCTCGTCGTCGACGACGAGCGGAGGATGCTGGACAGCATCGCGGCCATCCTCGACGACGACATCGACGTCGAGACCTGCACGTCCGCCCACCGGGCGCTCGATCTGCTGCAGACAGGCCAGTTCCATGTGGTCTGCTCCGACTACAAGATGCCCGGGATGAACGGAGACGAGCTCCTCAAGCGGGTCGCCGGCCTGCCGTTCTACACGAGCTGCCTGCTGATCACCGGCGACGAGGAGTACATCCGCTCCGGCGAGGCGGGCCGCCACTACGTCATCCTCAAGCCGTTCGAGCCCGCCCGGGTCACCCGGATCGTCCTGGAGCTCGCGCGCCTCGCCCACGCGAGGCGGTCCGCGGACGCCTCCTCGGCGCGCGGCGAGGCCGCCGCGCCCGCCTCGAAGACGAGGAGGGCCGCGCCGTCGCTCAGGCCGCGGGAGAGCCAGGACGCGCCGGTGTCCTCGCAGCGCGAGCGGGTGAGCTCGTACCCGCCCCCGTCCTCCCGCGCGGCGTCGAGCTACCTGGACACGGTGCGGGTCGGAGACGCTGGGCTCCCGGCCCGGACCCTCAAGTGATCGCCCGCAGCGGCGAGCGCGGCACCCGAGGAGGCGATCCCCGACGATGACGAGCCGAGATCCGCTCGGCGCGGTGGAGCAGACCGCGACGGCCGAGGAGATCGTGGCGACGCTGCGCCACGATCTGCGCAATTGCTTCGGGACGATCCGCAATGCGGCGTTCTTCATCCGGCGCAAGGTCGCCCGGGAGCAGGCCTTTCGGGACGACCCGCGGGTGGGGCAGTTCCTGGACGTCATCGACGAGGAGGCGATCGCGGCGAGCGCGCTGGTCGACGGCGTCATCGACGCGAACGCGAGCCTCAGGCGGCGTCCGGTGAGCGCGAGCGCCCGCGAGTGCGCCCTCACGGCGGCGGCCTGCGCGCGCATCGCCGAGCCCGGGATCCGCGTCGACGTCGACGCGGCGGAGGGCGTGGTCGAGCTCGATCCGGCGGAGCTCGCCCTGGCGGTCCGGTGCCTCGTGGAGAACGCGGCGGAGTCGATGACCGGGGGCGGGGTGGTCACGCTCCGCGGGAGCGTGGTCGGCGCCCGCTACCGCATCGAGGTCGGCGACACGGGGACGGGCGTGCCCGAGGCGGAGCGGGAGGCGATCACGCGCCCGTTCTACACAACCAAGCCGGGCCGCCTCGGCCTCGGGCTCAACATCGCCGGGCGCGTGGCGCGCCGCTATTTCGGGACGCTCACCCTCGGCCACGGCGCGCCCTCCGGCACGCTGGCGTGCATCGAGCTGCCCCTCGCAGCAGCGCCCGAGCCGCCCGGCGCGGGCGCCGAGGAGCGGCCGTGACGGCGCGCGCGGCCGAGGCGCCGCGGTGAGCATCCGGGCCGCCCTGTCGCTGATCTTCGCCGTGGCCGCGGCCGTCGTGCTGCTCGCGACCGGCGCGCTCTACGTCACCTCCGCCAGCATGACGCGGCTCCAGCGGCGCGCCGAGCTGTCGTACGAGGACCTCACCCGCCACGTCACGCTCGCCAACCACGCCGGCCGCTACATGCGGGAAGCCGCGGAGATCTCCCTCGGCGGCGGCGACTCCGAGGAGCTCCACTACCTGGCCGGGCTCGTCGCGCGGGACCTGGCCGCGGCGGAGGCGATCGAGCGGGCGCGGGAGCCGCTCGAGCGGGCGCGGGAGCCGCTCGAGCGGGCGTGGGAGCCGCTCGAGCGGACGCTGATCGAGGGCGAGCGCGCCCCCGAGGCGCTGCGCGAGGCGCAGGAGGGCGACGAGCGCCTGCGCCGGATGCGCGCGAGCTTCGCGGCGATCGCCGGGGGCGTCGACCACGTGTCCCGCATGGCGAGCGCCGGGGATCTGGCGGCCTACCGGAGGTTCGTGGAGCGCCCCGAGGCCGAGTACGAGGAGGGGTTCGTGCCCCAGATCGACGCGGCCATCGCCGACGCGCGGCGCGATGTCGCGCGGAACGCGGAGGAGGCGGGCCGCGCGGGCGCCAGGATCAGGATCGCGAGCATCGCCCTGATGACGGCGGCGCTCGTGATCCTCGTCGTCCTCCTCGGCGGCCTCCTGCGCTCGATGGCGCGCGGGTTCGGCGCGCTCGCGGAGTGCTCGCGGCGCATCGCCGGAGGCGACCTCGATCACCGCGTGCCCGACCTGGGAAGGCACGAGTTCGGGCGCATCGGCGCGGCGCTCCGCCACATGGCCGAGAGCCTGCGCGAGGCCCAGGCGTCGAGCGTGCGCGTCGAGCGGCTCGCGGCGATAGGGCAGCTCGCGGCGAGCGTCGGGCACGAGCTCCGCAACCCGCTCGGCGCCATCCGGAACGCGACGCACTACCTCAAGAAGCGCCTCGCCGGGACCGAGGTCGGCGCGGAGCCGCGCGTCGCCCAGTTCCTCGCCCTGATGGAGAAGGAGCTCCTCTCGTGCAACCGGATCATCGGCGATCTCCTGGACTTCGCGCGTGAGCGCAGGCTCCGCCGCACCGCCTGCCCGCTCGCGCCCCTGGTGGACGACGCCATGTCGGTCGTCGAGCCGCCCGCGCACGTGCGCCTCGAGAACCTCGTGCCGGCGGCGCTGCCGGTGCCGAGCCTCGACAAGGACCAGTTCCGGCAGGTGCTCGTGAACCTGATCCAGAACGCGGCCGAGGCGATCCCTGTCGAACGCGAAGGGTGGGTGCGTGTGGTTGGGCGTGTGTGTGACGAGGCCGTGAGCCTCGAGGTGGCCGACAACGGGGATGGGATCGAGGAGGAGCACCTCGCGAAGATCTTCGAGCCGCTCTTCAGCACGAAGCTGAAGGGGACGGGCCTCGGGCTCGCCATCACCGCCGGAATCGTCCGCCTGCACGGCGGCACGATCGCGGTGGAGAGCGCACCCGGCGCGGGGACGACGTTCACCATCCGGTTACCGCGCGCCGCGGCGCCGGAGGTACACTCCGTTCAACTCGCGTGACAGCGTGACAGCGGAGGGAGACGTCCGTCGATGCAAGGGACCGGACCAGTGCTCGTGGTGGACGACGAGGAGGGGATGCGCGCCACGCTCGCCGCGAACCTCGAGCTCGAGGGGTACGAGGTCGTCGAGGCGCGGGACGGCGCGCACGCCCTCGAGCTCGTGAAGCGACGGCGCTTCGCGCTCGTGCTGAGCGACGTGAGGATGCCGGGCCTCGACGGCGTCGCGACGTTCCGGGAGATCAAGCGGCTCCAGCCGGAGCTCACGGTGGTGCTGATGACGGGCTTCGCGCGCGAGCAGCTCATCGAGCAGGGCATCGGCGAGGGGGTCTACGCGGTCATCTACAAGCCCTTCTCGATGGAGCACCTCATGCGGATCATCGCGCGGGCCCTCTCGTCGCGCGGCGTGCTCGTGGTCGATGACCTCCCCGCGGTCGCGGAGTCGATCGTGGCGGGGCTCAAGGCGGCCGGGCTGCGCGCGGAGGCCGCGTACGACGGGCACACGGCCATCCAGCGCGCGCGGGACGCGGCGGTCGACGTATGCGTGCTCGACCTCCGGATGCCCTCCCTGGACGGCGTGAGGACCCACGAGCAGATCCGGCGGCTGAGCCGCGGGATCACGGTGATCGCGATGACGGGCCACGCGACGCCGGAGATGATCCACGCGTTCACGAGCCAGGGCGGGTACGCCTGCCTCCACAAACCGTTCGAGGTGCGCGAGCTGATGCACACGATCGCGCGCGCCCGGAGCGACCCGGGGACGTGCTGAGGACCGCTGGACATGGCGCCGGGCGGCGGCGGGCGCTGCGCCATGCCCGGCCGTGGGGGCGGAGGAGGGCGGCGTGAGCGTGACCGTGCTCCTCGTCGACGACGACGCGTCGTCCCGGTTCGTGCTCGCGACGCTCCTGGAGGACGAGGGCTTCCAGGTGGAGGAAGCCGGCTCGTTCGCCGAGGCCGGGCAGAAGATCGCGGCGGAGGGCGCGCGGTACGACCTCGCGCTGCTCGATCAGAACCTCGGCGACGGCCATGGCACCGATCTCGTGGCGGTGCTGCGGGCGCGCCTGCCGCGCGCGAAGGCGGTGCTGATCAGCGGCAGCGGCGATGAGGGCCTCGGCGACGCGCCCTCGCCGGACGCGGTGCTCGCGAAGGGGATCGGCTTTCCGGAGCTGCTCGATCGGATCCGGCAGCTGCTCGGCTGACGCGCGCCGACGCCGCGCGCGCCGACGCCGCGCGGGCCCGCGCGGCGCGAGATGGCCGCGCGCGCCCGGCGTCAGGCGATGCCGAGCAGGGCCTTGCCCACGATGTCGCGGATCGCGGGGCCGGACAGGGCCATGATGGGGCCGCTCATCGCGTCGCGCAGGTGGCGCTCGATGGGGCGGGTGCGCATGTACCCGGCGCCGCCGGCGATCTCCAGGGCCGAGGTGGCGATGGCCACCGCGGCCTCGTTGGCCACCACCTTGGATTGCAGCTGCAGGAGGCCGTAGCTCGGGTCGCCCGCGTCCAGGGCCGTGGCGGTACGCATGGCGAGGGCGCGCGCGGCCTCGAGGCGCAGGCTCATGTCGGCCACGGCGAACTGCACCCATTGCAGCTCGGCGATGGGCCGATCGCCCGGCGGCAGGACCCGCTCCTTGGCGTAGGCCACGGCCGCGGCCATGGCGGCCTCGGCGATGCCCACGGAGAGCCAGCCGAGGCCGTTGGGAATGGGGTTCGGCGCCAGGGGATCGAGCGCGAGCCGCCGCGACTCGGGCAGGGGCGTGCCCTGGAAGCGGACGATCTGGCTGCGCGTGCCTCGCATTCCGAGGGTGTCCCAGACGGGCTCGATGGCGATCGAGTCGTCCCTCTCGATGAGGAAGAACGCCGGCTGGCCGTCGCAGACCGCGGCCGTGAGGAACCAGTCCGCGCGCTCGCACCCGGTGACGAAGCGCTTCTCGCCGGTCAGGCGATAGCCACCCTCGGCCTTCTGGGCCACCTGGCGTGGCACGAGGAACATGTTGCCGCTGGTGGGCTCGGAGAGCGCGTTGCCGACCCACGCGCCGCGGCGGATCGCCTGCTCGAAGCGGGACCGCTCGCCGGGGTCGACAAGGGCGCGGTAGACCGACAGGGCGCCCTGGTGCATGAGCCACGCCGTGGCGAACGACGCGTCGCCCCGCGCGAGGATGGCCACGATGCGGCCGAAGGTGAGCCACGAGCAGGGCGCGCGGGCGGCGTCGTCGCCGGCGGCCCCGCCGAGCAGCGCTGTGTTGATCGGTGAGCGGATCATGGCGGTCAGCCCCTCGATCGGGAAGGTGGCATCCCGGTCGTGCCGGGCCGCGTGCTCGGCGAGGAGCGCCGAGATCCGTTCGGCCTCGGCGAGGAGCTCGCCGGCCTGACTTGCGTCGTTCTTCTCTGCATTCATGAGGTCGTTCCTCTGTGGCTGCCGGGCATTGAGCTCGCCTGGTCGTCGGCGAAGCCGGATGGTACAGGAGGTCTTGCCCCGGGGGTGTTTTCCCCCGCGGACCCTCAGACCCGGCGCAGCCTCTCCGCCGCGCGCTCCAGCGTCTCGTCCCGCTTGGCGAAGCAGAACCGCAGGACGGGGCCGGGCTCCACGCCGGAGAGGAACGGGGAGATCGGGATCGAGGCGACGCCGTGCTCGCGGAGGAGGCGCAGCGCGAAGTCGGCGTCTCGCTCGGCCGTGATCGCGGAGGTGTCGAGCAGCTGGAAATACGTGCCCTCGCACGGCAGCGGGCGGAACCGCGAGCCCTCGATGAGCCTTAGGAAGAGATCCCGCTTCGCCTGGTAGAAGGGCGCGAGATCGGCGGCGAGCGGGTCGCGCATCACGAGCTCGGCATACGCGTGCTGGATGGCGCCGTTCACCGCGAACGTCACGAACTGGTGCACCCGCTGGATCTCGGCCGAGAGCGCCTGCGGCGCCGCGCAATAGCCCACCTTCCAGCCGGTCGTGTGGTACGTCTTGCCGAAGGAGCTGATGACGACGGAGCGCTCCGAGAGCTCCGGATACCGCGCGAGGCTCTCGTGCCGGCGCCCGTCGAAGAGGATGTGCTCGTAGACCTCGTCGCCGACGACGAGGACGTCCCGCCCGTCCACGACGCGGGCGAGCTCGCGCATGTCGCCGGCCGACAGCATCGTTCCGGTCGGGTTGTGCGGAGAGTTGATGAGCAGGAGCCGCGTGCGCGGCGTGAGCGCGCGCCGCACCTCGTCCCAGTCGACGCGGTAGTCCGGAAAGCGGAGCGTGACGAACACGGGCGTTCCGCCGTTCAGCTGCACGGCCGGCGCGTACGAGTCATAGCAGGGCTGGAACAGGATGACCTCGTCCCCGGGCCGGACGAACGCGGTGATCGTGCTGAAGATGCCCTCGGTGGCGCCCGAGGTGATCGTGATCTCGGTCGCCGGATCGTAGCGGCGGCCATAGAGCCGCTCGATCTTCATCGCCAGCGCCTCGCGCAGGGCCAGCACGCCCTGCATGGGGGCATACTGGTTGTGGCCGGCGCGCATGTGGCGGGCGACGGCCTCCACCAGCTCCGGCGCGCAGTCGAAATCCGGGAAGCCCTGCGACAGGTTGATGGCGCCGTGCTCGTTCGCGAGCCGCGTCATCACCGTGAAGATGCTGACGCCGGTCGACGGCAGCTTCGATGGGAGCGCGGGCGTGGTCATGGCACGTCCTATATCACCCCTTCAGCCCGGCCGTGCTCCCCGGCGGCGCGCCGCGGAGCGCGAGGACCGCGAC
Organism: Sorangium aterium; assembly: GCF_028368935.1. Classification (NCBI taxonomy): domain Bacteria; kingdom Pseudomonadati; phylum Myxococcota; order Polyangiales; family Polyangiaceae; genus Sorangium; species Sorangium atrum. The sequence goes on from NZ_JAQNDK010000002.1 coordinate 658,209, forward strand.
CGCCGCCGCCGAGACCAGCCTGGCTCGAGGCCGGCGCTCCGCCCGAGGCCGGCTACCGGCTTCACGCCGGTGAGCCGCGCCCGTGATAGCGTGCGTCCCGCCGGCGCGGGGGGGGGGCGGCGCTCCGTTCCTCTGCGCGCGGCGGAGAGAGAGGGGGACACCGTGCGGCTGAAGGACAAGATCGCGCTCATCACCGGGGCGAGCAGGGGAATCGGGAAGGCCAGCGCGCTCGCGCTGAGCCGGGAGGGGGCCGTCGTGGTCGGCGTGGCGCGCACCGCGGCCGATCTGTCGGCGCTCGAGGGGGAGATCCGCGCGGCGGGCGGCCGCGGGCTGATGATCGAGGCCGACGTCACCCGCGCCGCCTCCGTCGCCGCGTGCGTGGAGAGGGCCGTTGGCGAGCTCGGGAGGGTCGACATCCTCGTCAACAACGCGGGCATCGGCGGATACCGGCCCTTCCTCGAGTGGTCGGAGGACGACTACGACCGCATCATGGCGACGAACGTGAAGGGGACATGGCTGTTCTGCCGCGAGGTCATCCCCCACATGCGCCGCCAGGGCGGCGGCCACATCATCAACGTCGCGAGCGTCGCCGGCCTTCAGGGCTATCCGAGCGAGGCCATCTACTGCGCCTCCAAGTTCGCGCAGATGGGCCTGACCCAGGCGCTCGATCGCGAGTTCTGGCAGGAGAACATCAAGGTGAGCGCCGTCTGTCCGGGCGGCGTCGAGACCCACTTCGCCCTCGGCGACGGGCGCACCGCCGGCTCGGAGCGCATGCAGGGCTTCTCCACGCCGGAGGACGTGGCCGAAGCCGTGGTGCTCGCCGCGCTGCCGCGGGACCGCTCGCGCATCGTGCAGATCGTCATGCGGCCGATGAACGAAGCCACGTAGAGCGTGGGCTCGCCCCGCGCGCCGCCGGGCGCGCTCAGACCGCGGCGCGCGGCCTCGCCAGCGTCTCCCATGCTGCCATCGCGCAGTCGACGATCGCCCGGAGCGCCTCGCGCGAGGCGCCGTCGCGGGCCTGGAGGGAGAGGCCCTGGAGCACGGTGGTGTAGAAGGCGGCGAGCGCCGCCGTGTCGGTGCCCGCCGGCACGTCGCCCTCGACGACGCCGCGATCCAGCCGGCGCCGGAGCGCGTCGAGCGCCGCCCGCCGGCACGCGGCCAGGTAGGCGCGCACGCGCTCGTTCTCCGGCGTGCCGAGCGTCGCGGCGAGCACGACCATGCAGCCGCTCGGCTTGCCCGGCGTCACGTACCCCTCGACGTTGCCGCGCAGCATCGCCTCGACCGCCCTGCGCGCCGTCGGCTCGTCGCGCAGGGCCCGGTTCGTCGTCGCGCCCTCGACCTCGGTGTAGAGCTCAACGGCCTCGCGAAACAGCGCCTCCTTGCAGCCAAACGCGGCGTAGAGGCTCGGCGAGTTGATGCCCATCGCGGCCGTGAGATCGCTGAGCGAGGTGCCCTCGTAGCCCCGCTCCCAGAACACCTCCATCGCCCGCCGCAAGGCGGCGCTCCGATCGAAGCTGCGAGGGCGACCTCGTCCGACCATCATCGAGACCTTTCTGTAGTTCTGTGACAATCGATAAAAAAAGGATTGACCACCGGTCACGGGACAGACTATACATTCTGTATCGATCTGTACAGAAAAGAGGCAACCATGGCGGAGTTTGCAGGCAAGGTGGCGCTGGTGACCGGGGGCAGCCGCGGGATTGGCGCGGCGATCGTCAAGCGGCTGGCGCGGGGCGGGGCGGATGTGGCGCTGACGTACGTGAGCGCCGCGGACAAGGGGCGCTCGGTGATCGCCGACGTCGAGGCGGCCGGTCGGCGGGGGATGGCGATCGCGGCGGATACCGCGGATCCGGCGGCGATCGTCGGCGCGGTCGAGCGGACGGTGGCCGAGTTCGGCAGGCTGGACATCCTCGTCAACAACGCCGGCGTCGCCATCATGGCGCCGATCGAGGCCGTGACGCTCGCGGACCTGGACAAGACGCTGGGGATCCATGTTCGGGGCGTCTTCCTCGCCTCGCAGGCCGCGGCGCGGCACATGGGCGCCGGCGGGCGCATCATCAGCATGGGCAGCTGCCTCGCCGACCGGGTGCCGGGGCCGGGAATCGCGCTGTACTCCATGAGCAAGTCCGCGCTGATCGGCCTCACGAAGGGCCTCGCCCGCGATCTCGGGCCGCGCGGCATCACCGCCAACCTCATCCAGCCCGGCCCGATCGACACGGACATGAACCCGGCCAACGGCGCTGGGGCGGATATGCAGCGGAGCATGCTCGCGCTCGGTCACTACGGCAGCACCGACGACATCGCCGCCACGGTCGCTCACCTTGCCGGCGAAGGCGGGCGCTTCATCACCGGAGCGACGATCACCATCGACGGCGGGTTCACGGCCTGAGGGGGCCGCGCGGCCCGCCATGGCGCCGCCACCCGCTCGATGTGCATGACGCACGCGGGTATCCCGTAATCTCGGTCTTCTCCTCGCTGGCACGCGATCTGCCGTGCGTGCGATGCATGGGAGACGCGGACATCACCTTGCGCCACCTCGCCCGGAGGCGCCCCGGGGACCTGGCGCGCGCCTTCGTCCCGGAGGGCCATCACACCGAGGTCGTCGGCTGGGTGGACAGCCAGGTCACGAACATCGAGCGCCGCCTCGACAAGGCGCTGCGCCTGCAGGTCGACGGCGAGCCGCGGGTGCTGCATGTCGAGTTCTGCTTCGCGCTCCGTGACGACGTGCCGGATCGCGTCCTCGAATACCTCGGCTTCCTCTTCGCCGCGCTCCGCCTCGAAGCCCCCGGTGAGCCTGTGCCGCCGATCGAGAGCGTCGTTGTTGTCCTCTCGGGCAGAAAGCGGCGCTTGCGCGCGACGGGCCAGCGCTGCACCGCGTGGCCAGGTCGGCCGTTCAGCGGGACGCACTTCCGCGTGGACGCCGTCTACCAGCGCACGGTCGCGGAGCTCCGTGCGCGCGGCAGCGTGCTCTGGCTGGTGTTCGCCCCGCTGGCGCGGGACGCGACCGCGGCGGCGCTGCGGGAGGTCGTCGCAGAGATCCACGCGGGGGCGAAGGCCGCGGCGGAGCGGGCCGAGCTGTACACGGCGCTGCTGGTGATGGCCGCGATCGATCCCTGGGGGCATAATCTGCGGAAGGAGCTCATCGACATGGTGGAGGACAAGGAAGAGGGGCTGCTCCGGCGCACGCCGATCATCGGAGAGATGATCATCGAGGCCGAGCGACGAGGTGAGTTGCGAGGCGAGCTGCGAGGCGAGCTTCGTGGTGAAGAACGAGCGCAGGAGGCGATTGCAGAGCTGCTTGGCCGCCTCTTCGCGCGGCGGATCGGGCGACGGCCGACGGCGGAAGAAGAGCGCTCGATCCTCGAGCGAGCCCGCGCGAACGGCCCGGGTGAGGTCACGGATGCCTTGCTCGATCTCGAGGGCGAGGCGCTGGTTCGCTGGCTCGCGGAGCCGATTCGCCGCTCGTGAGCTCTCGCATGAGGAGCGGAGACCGGGCACGTGGCCGTCGCGCGGCGCCCCGCCCGGGGCGACAGGGTTCAGGCCGGTCGCGCCGCCCTCAGAGCGACTCCAGGTAAGCGACCAGGGCGCGCCGATCCCCCGCTGACAGGTGGGCCGTGTGGCCCATGGACCCGTCCACCCCCTCGATCAGCGCGAGCAGCGTCGGGTAACGGCCGTCGTGGTAGTACGGCGCGGACCGGCCCACGAAGCGCAGCGAGGGCGTCTCGAAGGAGCGCTCCGTCTCGAACCGCGTCGCGCTCCGCACGTCGTGCCGCGCGCCGTCGGTGGTCAGCTCGTCGCCGACATGGCAGCTCGAGCAGCCCGCCTCACGGGCCTGGAAGAGCTCCTCGCCGCGCGCTGCGAGCGCCGAGCGGGCGCCGGCCGCCGCGGCTGCAGTCTCTGCGGCCGCCGCTTCTGCGGCGCCGGCCGGCGCCGCCACGAGCGCGGCGCGCTCCTCGGCCGTGAGGACCGCCGCCTCGGCGGGCGGCTCCATGCCGCGGAGGTACGCGAAGATGGCGTCGCGCTCCTTCGCGCTCAAGCCGGTGCCCGCGAGGCGGGACATGGTGCGGGCGAAGTGGCTCTCCAGGTCCTTCTTGCCGCCTTCCCAGCCGTACGGGGCGGTGCCATCGAGCCGCCCCATGAGCATCGGTGTCTGGCGCGGGCCCTCCGGCGTCGACCAGGTGAGCGCGTCGTCGCGGCCGTCGGGGTGGCAGCTGGCGCAGGCGCGGCCGTCGAACGCGATGCGACGGCCGCCGGCCGCGTGGAAGAGCCGCTGGCCCTCCGCGCGCTGCTCGTCGAGGCGCGACGCGCGGGGCAGGGCGATGACCGGCAGCTCGCCGGTGAGCTCCTTGCCGGTGGCGCTGATCGAGGCCTGCCCCGGCGCGCGCGCGGCGGGCAGGATCGTCAGCGCGCCGTCGAACCGGGAGAAGACCACGGCGCGCCGGCGCGCGCTGTCGACGGCGACGGCGGTGGGCCCGGCGCCCACGCGGGCGCGGAAGAGCTCGCGATCCCGCACCGATCCGGTCCGCGGTGGCTTGCCGGGGATCTCGGCGCGGGCGTCGTAGGCGATCACCTGGTCGTGGCCGAGGCAGGTGACGAGCAGGACCTCATCCCCGGGCTCGAACGCTGCCGCGCGCGGGAGCCGGCAGCCGCGGAGCCCGAGGTGGGCCGAGACCGGCGGGACGTCCGCGTGTTCGCCCATCGCGTCGACGACAGCGATGTGCTCGATCGCGGTCTGGACGAGCGCGCTGCCATAACCTCCGGCGCCCGTCGTGGGCCCCGGATCGACGAGCGCGATGGGCGCGAAGACCGCGCCGCTCGCCGAGCGCGCCAGCGCGAAGCCCTGGGATCCGCGGCGATCCACGTTCACCGTCGGGCGGCGCATCTGGAACGGCGCCCCGTCTTCCAGATCGAAGGGCACTTTCCGCGAGGGCCCGCTCGAGCTGCGGGGGAACGGCGCCGCGGGCTTCGACGTCGATATCCGGGCGCGCCGCTCCACCCCGTCGGTCGACAGCTCCCGCGCGCCCGTCGGCGCGCCGCCTTCGTCGAGCGTCACGACGCTGATGCGGCCGCCGACCGCGTGGGAGACGAACGCGCGCCGGCCGTCGCTCGACGCGACGACCGCGCTGGGATCCCGGGCGAGCGGGAGCTCGCCGGTGCGCCGGAGGTCGGCGGTCGCGAGGCTGGTCAGCGCGTGGCCCCACCGGCTCGCGACGAGCAGCGTGGCGCGGTCCGGCGTCATCGCGAGGCCCACCGGCTCGCTCGCCACGGGCACCAGGCACCTTCGCTCGAGCGGGGCGGCAGGGCCCACCGGCTCCAGCACCTCGAGCAGGGCGCGGTCGCGCAGCGAGGCCACGACGCGGCCGTCACCCAGCACGATCACCTGCGCGGGCCGGCCCGCGAGCGGCGTGCGCGCGAGGGCGGCGCGGGCGTCGATGTCGACGGTGTGGAGGGCGGCGTCGTCCTCGTCGGCGACGAAGGCGAGGGTGCGTCCGCCGAGGTCCGCGAGGGCGACGCCGGAGCCGGCGTGGGTCGAGTCGAGGGGCGCGGGCGCCGGGCCCGCCGCGCGCCGGGCGCAGGTGGGCGGCGGCGGCGCCTTGGCCGCGACAGGGGGGCTGGGCGGCGGCGCCGGGGCCGGGTCGCGCGGGGAGGGGGCGCAGGCGAGGGCGAGGAGGGCGAGGGCGGTCGGAGCGGCGGCTCTCATGCCTGGACCATCGGCCCAGCGGGCGAGAGTGTGACAGGGGCATCGCCGCGGGGTCGTCGCTCGCCTGGCCTGGCCGGGCCGGGCTGGAGCTCCGGAGGATGAGCCTGCCTGCTTTCGCGAAGGGTCTACACTGGATGCATGCCCCTCAGCGACGACATCCCCGAGTGGAAGGCGCTGCGCGACACCATGAGCGATCTGGTGGCCCGCGCCGGCGCCGCCGCCGCGGCCGTGATCGATGAATCGAACAACATCTGGTGTGCCTGGCCGGTCGCGCCCACGGTGCTCCCGCTCGCCGCGCGCTTTGCCGAGCGGGAGATGGCCGCTCGGTCGGGTCCACCCTTGCGGCGGGGCGGCCGGCTCCGCGTGGCTCGCCCCGCCGCTCCTCCCGAGGACTCGTACCTCGCCGAGTCGTTCGGAGGGATTTACGTGCTGGTGCTGTGGTTCAAGGCTCCGTTCGACGCGGATTTCCAGCGCGCGCGTTTGCGGCGCGAGCTCCCCCGGATCGAGGCGCAGACGGTCGCGCTGCCGCCTCCGGATGGGCCGGAGGCCGGCGAGGGCGCTGCGAGGATGCGCATTCCATAGATCAGATGGGCGCGTGGGCATCGTGAATCCGGGACTCGAGTGGCCAACTGGGACGCTTGACAGCGCGGGTCAGGCGTCGGATACGCTATTTATCCACCAGGCGTGGGAGCGGCGCGACGGGGCTGGGTTGGAGCTCAAGGCGCTCCACGCGCCGGACCCGCATCGACACGGAACGGTTCTCGGATCGGAGAAGCAAGCATGTCAGATGCTCTAGGAGAGCTCGTCAAGCCCGTCATCGTCGGCCGCTCCAGCTCGCACTTCACGCGTGTGACGCGGATCTTCGCCTCGGAGATGGGGGTCGACCATTCGCTCGAGGTCGTGCGGGACCTCATGTCGTCCAACGCGGCGGACTACGGGGGCAACCCCGCGCTCAAGATGCCGGCTCTCCGGACATCCCGCGGCGTGTGGTTCGGCGCGCTCAATATCTGCCGTGAGCTGTCGCGGCAGTCGAAGCGCGCGGTACGCACGGTATGGCCGGAGGACCTCGACCAACCCCTGCTCGCGAACGCCCAGGAGCTCGTCGTTCATGCGATGGCGACGGAGGTCGGGCTGATCATGGCGGGCGCCGCCGGGGCCGGCGACGGAAGCGCGCACCATGCCAAGCAGCGAAAGAGCCTCATGAACACCATGTCATGGCTGGAGGACAACGCGGGTCACGCGCTCGCCGCGCTCCCGCCGGACCGGGATCTGAGCTATCTGGAGGTCGCGCTGTTCTGCCTCGTCACGCATCTGGAGTTCCGGCGCGTCCTGCCGACCGATCCCTATCCCGCGCTGAACGGCTTCTGTCGAGAGTTCGCGGCGCGGGCGTCCGCCGGCGAGACCACCTACAGGTTCGACCCCTGAGCGCAGCCCGCCATGGCGCCGCCACCCGCCCAGCGCGCATACCTCATGCTGGGAGCCCGTGATTTCGGCCTCCTCCTCCCTGGCATGCGATCTGCCGGGGACGCCACGCATGGGAGACGCCGATATCGCCTTGCGCCATCTCGCCCGGAGGCGCCCCGGGGACCTGGTGCGCGCCTTCGTCCCCGAGGGCCATCGCACCGAGGTCGTCGGCTGGGTGGACAGCCAGGTCACGAACATCGAGCGCCGCGTCGACAAGGCGCTGCGCCTGCGGGTCGACGGCGAGCCGCGGGTGCTGCACATCGAGTTCTGCTACGCGCTCCGTGAGGACGTGCCGGATCGCGTCTTCGAATACCTCGGCTTCCTCTTCACCGCGCTCCGCCTCGAAGCCCCCGGTGAGCCTGTGCCGCCGATCGAGAGCGTCGTCGTGGTCCTCTCGGGCAGGAAGCGGCGCTTGCGTGCGACGGGCCAGCGCTCTACCGCCTGGCCGGGGCGGCCGTTCAGCGGCGCGCACTTCAGGATCGATGCCGTCTACCAGCACACGATCGGCGAGCTCCGTGCGCGCGGCAGCGTGCTCTGGCTGGTGTTCGCCCCGCTGGCGCGGGACGCGACCGCGGCGGCGCTGTGGGACGTCGTCGCGGAGATCCACGCGGGGGCGGCGACGGCCGCGGAGCGGGCCGAGCTGTATACGGCGCTGCTGGTGATGGCGGCCATCGATCCCTGGGGGCATAATCTGATGAAGGAGCTCGTCGACATGGTGGAGGACAAGGAAGAGGGGCTGCTCCGGCGCACACCGATCATCGGGGAGCTGATCCTCGAGGCTGAGCGACGAGGGGAGCAACGTGGGGAGCAGCGAGGAGAGCAACGAGGCGAGCTAAGGGGTGAGCAGCGTGGGGAGGAGAAGGCGATCGCGGAGCTGCTCGGTCGCCTCTTCGCGCGTCGGATCGGCCGACGGCCGACGGTGGAAGAAGAGCGCTCGATCCTCGAGCGAGCCCGCGCGATCGGTCCGGGCGAGGTCGAGGATGCCTTGCTCGATCTCGAGAGCGAGGCGCTGATTCGCTGGCTCGCGGAGCCGGTACGGAGCTCCTGAGCTCCCGAAAGAGCATGGCGAGCCGGTCTGTCGCACAGAAGATGGGAGTCGGGGCGGTTCCAACGGAACATCCGAGAAGCGCGTTGAACGAGCGCGCTCGCGCGTAGGGGCCGCGTGGACCGGCCCACGACACCGGCGAAGGCGCCCGCTCAGATGCCGTGGCCGAGCTCCACGCCGAGGACTCCGCTGAACCCGAGGTAGTCGTCCCGCACCACCGTGTCGAAGCCGGGGACCGCCGTGAAGCTCGCGCCCACGTAGGGCCTGAACCACGGCGCGTCGTCCGGCTGGTACCCGAGGCGCAGCCCCGCATCGACGACCACGCCGAGGAACGAGTCCTTGCCCGCGAAGAGCTCGTCCTCCCACGCGCTCACGCGGCGTCCGTCGGGCGTCTTGCGATCGTCCCCTTGCAAGTAGAAGCCGAACCCGCCGTAGCCGACCGTGATCGGGATCTGGACCGCCAGCGCTTCCGCGAAGGGCAGCCGGAACGAGAGCCCGACGTGCGCGCCCAGCATGGATCCGTCGGACTTGAGCTCGAGCGTGCGTTGCCCCTTGTAGGTCTGCCCTCCGGGCAGAGCGACCTCGAAGGTGGCCGGATTCATGGGCCCCGGCCGCGCGAGCCCACCCAGGCCGAGGCGCACCAGACCGTCGGCGAAGGTCACGCCGGCGGCGAACGCCGGCCCGTGCGACACGTGTCCTCCCAGGCCCATCACGCGCCATTCGAGGTCGACGAAGCCGCCTACCGGGACGTCCAGCGCGGGCCGGCGCGCGCTGCGCGCGTCCGCGGTCCCGGGCGGCCCGGCATCGAAGGCGCGCTCGACGTCCCCGGACCCGGCGTCCGGAGCCTGCGCGTCGGCCCGCGTGGCCCCGAGCAGGAGCGCGAGGAACGAGCTCGACGCGAGCGTCATGAGGTGAAGGCCGTGGCCACGGCGGTCAGTGAGCGACACGCGAGCCTCCTTGTCCGAAAGCGAAGCGCGCTCCGAAGGAGCCCTCGAGCATGAACTTGCCGTTGTCGCCGTTGAATCCAAAGCTGCCTCCCGCGCCGGCGTCGAGGGTGAGGAGAACGTGCTCGGACACGGCGTAGCCGGCGCCCGCCGTCAGGACCTGCGCCAGGTCGGCCAGCTCCGTCGTCGGATCGAGCTCCAGCTCGAAGCCGACGGTGGCCCCGGCGCGGAGCAGCCACGCCTCGCCGAGCGCGACGTGAGCCATCATCGACAGCTCGTCGATGTGCCGGAGCGCCGACGCGGGCGCGTCGCCGCCTCGCCCGCCGTCCCCTCCGATATCCTGGAGCGCCAGGAACCCCGTCTTGAGGCGCAGATCGAGCTCGAGCGGGCCGTGCGTCACGAGCGGCATCAGGAAGACCGCAGCGCCCGAGGCGCCGCTCGCGCCTTTCACCGTTTGCCCCCCCATGTACGCTCGCTCGAGGGCCCAGAAGGAGGCAGCGGCGCCGAGCTGCGCCCCACCCGCGAGGCGCACGCGGCCGTCGAGCTCCAGGCCGCCGCCCGTGTCCTTCCCCACGAGGCGTGATCCAAGGACGAGGCGAGCCTCCGCGGGCCCCGGATCCCCGGAATCGACGCCTCGGGGCGCGACCTCCTGCGGCGGGGATGCCCCCGTGGCCTCGGTCGCGTGGAGGCCCAAGGGTGGCAGCAGCGCGCTCAAGAACGCGAGGAGGCGGAGCAGACGGCCCCGCCTCGGCCCATCGAACGTGTGGCGAACGAGCATGCACGCAGGATGGTCAGCGCCCGCTCATGCCGGTAGCGATAGAATGCGGCTTACAGTTATTTCAATTCAGAATAAATTGAGCCATGGATCGATTCCTCGCGCTGCGCGTGTTCTGCAAGGTGGCGGACAGCGGCAGCTTCTCGCGGGCGGCGCGCGAGCTCTCCATGACGCAATCGGCCGCGAGCCGCGGGATCGCCGATCTCGAGTCGCGGCTGGGGCTGCGGCTGTTCGAGCGCACCACCCGGCGCGTCGCGCTCACCCTGGAGGGGCGCGCGTACTACGAGCAGATCGAGGAGCACGTGCGCGCGCTGGAGGACGCGGAGCTCCGCGCCGCCTCCGGCTTCGGGGACCTCGCGGGCCGCGTGAAGCTCTCGGCGCCTGGGGCGCTCGGCCGCCGCCTCCTCTTGCCGGAGCTCGTGCGGATCATGCACGAGTCGCCGGGGCTCGTCGTGGACGCCGCGCTCACCGATCAGCGGGTCGACCTCGTGGCAGGCGCGTTCGATTTCGCGCTTCGCGTCGGCGTCCGCAGCGAGCCGTCGTTCATCGAGCGAACGCTGGGGACCTCGCCCCAGTGGCTCGTCGGGAGCGCCGGCCTGTTCGCGGGCAAGCCGGCGCCGACATCCATGTCGGAGCTCGCGGCGGTGCGGGTCGTGGCGAGCGGCGGGGTGCGCGATCTCGAGAAGCTGGGGCTCTCCGTCAGGCTCACGACCGACGACATCGAGACGAACCTCAGGGCCGTGGAAGCAGGGCTCGGCGTGAGCGTGCTCCCGCGCTGGCTGGTCGCGCGTCGGGTCCAGGAAGGGCGCTTGATCCGCCTCTTGCCCAGGCTCGCGCTGCCGAGCCCGCCCCTCGTCGTCGTCTACCCCCGGCGGCTCCGGCGCGTGGCGCGCCAGGTGCTGGAGCGGATAGAGCGGCACCTCCAGAAGGAGCTCACCTTCGACGGATGAGCGCCTGTCGGGGAGGGGCAGCGCTCACAGCGACTGGTGCCCGAGGCGCACCTGCATCGACGTGTGGCGGGCGGCGAGGGCGCGGAGGAAGGCCAGGCTCTCGGCGCTCCCGGCAGGGTCGGACGAGAAATACCCGGGCTCGACGTCGTTCCGCCAGCCCCAGGCCGTGTGGCACACGTCGCCGGTGAAGAGCACCGGGCCGTCGGGCGTCCGCGCGACGTAGGCGACCGAGCCCGGCGTGTGCCCCGGCGCCGAGAGCGCGAAGAGCGAGGCGTCGCCGAGCACGTCGATCACGCGCTCGCCGCCGAAGGCCCACTCCTCGAGGGGCGCGCGGCCCTCGAGGAGCTGGTCCACGGTGGACTGGGTGAGGGCATGGAACGGGCTCTCGAACGTGGACTCGCCGGGTCCGACGAAGATCGGGACGTCGCGCGCCACGTCGGGCAGGCCGAGCACGTGGTCGATGTGCAGGTGCGTGAGGAGCACGCCGGCCAGCGCCCTCTCGCCGCGCCAGGCGCCGAGGCCGGCCTCCACCCGCAAGGCGCCGAAGTTGAGCGCCTGTCCCACGGGGCCGGTGCGGAGGGGATGGTCGCTCGCCGCGAGCGCCTGCGACGCGCCCGTGTCGATGAGGTACAAGCCCCGGGACGGGTGCGCGAGCGCGTGAAAGGTGATGTCGACCGGCTCGGCGCCGTCGGTCAGGCCGGCGGCGCGCTCGTGGGCCAGGTTGATGAGCCCGGCGCGGCTGGTCTCCCACCGCGCGCTGACGACGGTCTCGACGGTGATGGGACCCGCCTGATCGAGGAGCGCCTCCATCGCCTGCAGCCGGATCGGCTTGCCGAGCGTGGCCCTCACCGCGCCGTGCGTCGACGCCGGCGGGTCCTCGGGCGCGGGGAGCGGCTCGGCGCACGCGCCGAGCAGGAGCGCGGAGGCGAGGAGAGCGCGGGATACGAAGCGGAAGGTGTGTCTGGACATGCCGCCATTGTGTTCTCCGAAAAATGAATGGGTAATTGGCGAAAGTTGCATGTAGCCATACGTAGATGGATATCTCGTGGGACGACGCGCGGCTGTTCCTCGCGGTGGCGGAGGCAGGCAGCCTGAGCGCCGCCGCGCGCAAGCTGCAGATGACCCAGCCCACGGTGAGCCGGCGGCTCGCGGAGCTGGAGGCGTGCCTCGGCGAGCCCCTCTTCGACCGCGGCGTGGCCGGCACGGCGCTGACGGCGTACGGGGCCGGCCTCGTCGAGCCCGCGCAGCGGATGGCCGACTGGGCCGCCGAGCTGACCCGCGCGGCGGAGCGGCGGCACGCGCCCACGGGCGTGGTCCGGGTGACGGCGCCCCCCGGCGTCGCGCACGGCTTCCTCGTCCCGTTCGCGGCGGCCTTCTCGCGGCGCGCGCCGGCGATCGAGCTGCACGTCGTGTCCACGGTGCGCCCGCTCGACCTGACGAGGCGGGAAGCCGATCTGGCGCTGCGGCTGGGCGTCCCCGCCGACGAGGAGAGCGTCGCCTCGGTCGACATCGAGCTGCGCGCCTTCGCGTCGGAGCCGTACGCAGCGCGGGTGGCGGGCAAGACCGATCCCGCGGAGCTCGCCTGGATCGGCTGGGCGCCGCCGCTCGATGACCTCTCGCCGAACAGCGCGCTCGCCCGCCTGATCCCGGGGTGGCGCCCGTCGTTCGCGTCCGACGACTACCTCGTTCAGATCCGCGCGTGCGAGCTGGGGCTCGGCGCGATGATGCTCGCGCGCGAGCACCCGCGCTTCCGGAGGCACCCGCCGCTCGTGGAGCTGAAGGTGGACCTGCCGCCCGCGCGACGCCCGCTCGTCCTGCTCTGCCCGCGCAGCGCCCGCGCCATTCCGCGGGTGCGCGCGGTGCTCGAGCCGCTCGCGGAGAGCCTGCGCGCGTGGCGCCCGCCGAAGGCGAGGGGCGCTCGGCGCTGACGGCGTCGCGCGCCCGCGGGCTGGGCTATCTTCGATGGCGATGACCGCCGCCGCACACGCCCTGCCCAGAGGCCCCGCTCTGCGGATCGTCTGCGTGAACGACGTGTACTTGCTCGACAACCTCCCGCGCCTCGCGACCCTGGTGCGGCGCCACGCCGCCGCGCCCGTGGATCGCTTCATCACCGTGATGGCCGGCGATTTCCTCGCGCCGAGCCTGCTGTCGAGCCTCGATCACGGCAGGGGCATGGTCGACTGCATGAACGCGCTGCCGATCACCCACACCATCTTCGGCAACCACGAGGCCGACGTCGAGCTGCCGGAGCTCAGGGCGCGGGTGCAGGAGTTCCGGGGCACGTGGCTCAACACCAACATGCCCTCGTTCTCTCCGGCGCTGCCGACGCACGAGATCCTCGACGTCTCGAGCCCCGGCGGGCGCGCTGTCCGGATCGGCCTGCTCGGCCTGCTCGTGCACGTGCAGGGCCTTTATCGGCGGGATGCGTTCGGGGGGATCACCATCGAGCCGGCGAACGAGGCGGCCCTGCGCTGGACCCGCCGGCTCCTCCGCGACGAGGGGTGCGCGTGCGTGATCCCGATCACGCACCAGAGCCGCGACCAGGACCTCGCGCTCGCGCGGGCGCAGCGCGATCCGCGCTTTCCCGTGATCCTCGGCGGGCACGAGCACGAGGTGATGCTCGACGACGTGGACGGCTGCTGGGTCGTGAAGGCCGGCACCGACGCGGAGAGCGCTGCGATCATCGACCTCGTGTGGCCGGCCATGGCGCCGCCTGCAGGGGTGCCCGACCTGCCCGTGGTCACCGTCCGGATCGAGGAGGTCGGCGCCTACCCCGAGGATCCGGCGATGCGCGCGCGCGTCGACCGCCACATGCAGATCGTTCGCGATCTCGACGCGGCCACGCTCCTCCGGCTCCCGCCGGGGAGCGAGCTCTCGTCCGTCGGGACGCGGGTGCAGCAGACCTCGCTCGGAGCGCTGCTCTGCTCGCGGATCCGGGACGCCCTCGGGGCGGAGGGGTGCCTCTTCAACGGCGGGGGCATCCGCGGCGGTCGCGTGTACCGGGAGCGCTTCACCTACGGGGATCTCAAGGCCGAGGTGCCCTTCAGCAACGAGGTGGTGGTGACCCTCCTGCCTGGCCGCGTCGTCCGCGAGGCCGTCGCCGCGTCGCGGTCGCGCGCCCCCGCCCAGCACGCCGGTTACCTCCAGATCGACGACCGGATGGCGACGGACGCCCGCGGCGTCCTGAGCGCGATCGACGGCCTCCCGCTGGTCGACGATCGCGCGTACCGGATCGCCCTCCCGCGCGGGCTCCTCGGCGGCATGGATGACATCGCGCCGCTGGTCCACTTCGCCCAGGAGCACCCGGAGAAGGTGCCGCCGGCGGACAGCGGGCGCGAGCCAAAGCTCGTGCTCGTCGAGTCGTTCGCCGCGGACCTCGTCCGCCAGCTCGGGGCCTTCGAGACGATCGACGCCGACGGGGACGGTCGCGTCTCGGCCGAGGAGCTGAGGGCCGCCGTCTCGAGGACGACCTCCGAGACGCCGTCCGAGGTGGTCGTCGGCGAGATGATGAAGGCGCTCGATCGCGATGGCGACAAGCGCGTGACGCGCGGCGAGGTCGACGCGCTGTCCTCCTCGCCGCCCTCGGGCGCGAGGGGGCGCGATCGATCCGATCCGTGAGGGGTCTCCGCGGGCTTCCCGCCAAAAGCGGCGCTCGGGGTCGTCCAGATGGGGTCAGTCGATCCCGGTCTTCCCCGCGATCCAGTAGGCCTTGGCGCGCACCTCCCGCACCCCGGCCGCCCGGAGCACCTCCCGGGCCCGCTGGACCCACGCGCCGCCGCCGCAGGCCACCGCCGTGGCGACGCCCGCCGCGCGCTCGCGGAGCAATGCGGCGGCCTCCTCGTCGGACCCCGCAAGGTCCACGGAGACGTCGAGCGATCGCGCCGCCGCCTCCGCCGCGGGGACGTTCGCCACCCGGAGCACGGCGTGGGCGCCGAGGCGGCGCGCCGAGGCCGCCACCCCGAGCGAGGTCTCGTCGCCGGTCAGGAGGCCCACGCCTCCCAGACGGAGGGAGCGTTGCGGGCCGACGAACCGCACGACGTCGCCGGGGCGGACGGCCTCCGTCCACCGCGCGCCCGGCGCGCTCCCGTGCGCGTGGAGGAGCAGCGTGGTCCGACCGTCCGACCAGTCGATCGGGGTGTACGTCCGCACGTCGTTCGAGGGGAGGAGCACCTGGATCTTGTCGCCGGGCTGCCAGCTGCCCGTGCGCAGCCCCTCGCCCTCGAGCACCACGTGCCGGTAGAGCGGGTGGGGCGCGTCCACGGCCTGCACCTTCGCCTCGGTCAGCACCAGCCCGCCGAGGAGCCCGAGCAAGCGACCTTTTCCGGATGCCATGCGGGTCAGCGTAGTCAGGGCGACCGCGCCGGTGCGTGAAGAACCGTGAAGTCCGGAGGACCGGAGGGCGAAAGCCCTGCAGCTCGACACATCGACGGTGCGGAAGGAGTCGCAAGGCGAGGCGCCCCTCCCTCCCATGAGGGGGCCGACGGCCAGCGGCGCAGCCCGCGCGCTGCCGCGGTCCCCGTGGTGTAAGATGGGGAACCCTATGGCATCCAATCTTGCGAGCGCTGGGCGGTCCACGGCGGCGCGGGTCGCGCCGTCGCGGGTGGTGACCCTGGACGTCATCTGCGCCGGTGAGGCCCTCTGGGACCTCGCGCCTCCGGGCGGGGCCTCGCTGCGGTTCCGGCCAAGCGGCGGGGCGGTGAACGCAGCGGTCGCGCTCGCGCGGAGCGGGCTCCGCGTCGGGCTCGCGGCGGCGCTCGGCGACAACGCCCCGGGCCGGGCGCTCCTGGCGCGGGTCGCGGCGGTCGGCGTCGACGTCGCGGGTGTGGCGCTGATCCCGGCCCGCCAGGGGCTCATCGTGCTGGAGGACACCGGCGGGGCGCGGCACATGGTCGCCCACCGCGCAGAGGACGATCTGCCCCTCTCGGTGCCCGAGGGGTGGGCGGCGCCGGTGCTGCTGCTCTCGGGGATCTCTCCGGCGCTCGCGCCCATCGCCGCGCTCTGCCGCGCCGCGCGGGCCGCGCGCCGCACGGGCACCGTCGTCGTCGTCGACCTCAACGCGCGATGGCGCCTCTGGGCCGGGCGCGATCCGCGCGTGCTCCACGCCCTGCTGCGCGAGGCCGACGTGGTGCGGTGCAGCGCGGCGGACCTCGTCGGGCTGGGGCTCGACGACGCCCAGGTGCGCGCCGCCATGCGGCCGAGCGCGACCCTGGTGCTCACCCAGGGCGCAGGCGCAGCCCGCGCCGCCGGCCCCTTCGGCGAGATCGCGCTCGCCCCGCCCGTCGTGGCCCAGGCCCGCGCGGCGGGCGCGGGCGACGCGTTCACGGCCGCGATCTGCGCCGAGATCGCCCGCGCCGGCGACCACGGGCCGGAGCGCTCCGATCTCTGGGCCCGCGCGATCCAGCGCGGTCACGCCGCGGCGAGCGCGAAGGTCGGCCGGCGTTGAGGCCGGGCTCCCCCGGCGGAGAGCGCGGTCACGGGCCCTTCGGCCTGCGCACCAGCGCCCCCGTCGCGGGCCCGCCGTTCCACGCGAGGCTGAAGTAGACGTTCGTCCCGTCGACGGCGATGCCCCACGGGTAGCTCAGGTTGCGCGCGTGCGTCGCGAGATCGCTCCCGTCGAGCCGCGCGCTCTGCACCTGGCCGTCGGCCTCCCGCGCGGTCGTCCAGAAGACGCGCGCGTCGTCGAACGCGAGCTGCGCGGGGATCTGCGGCAGATCCTGGACGACCCTGCGCAGCGGGCCCCCGGGCGAGAACGTGGCGATGCCGCGCCCCTCGATGAGCCAGAGGGCGCCGCCGCGCGCCTCGAGCCCGCGCGGGGCGACCAGCGCCTCGTGCAGCCGCTCCGGCGCGCTCGGCGGCGCCGCGTCGCGCGCCACCCGGAAGATCGCGCCGCCGGCCGCGTCGGCGCGCTGCGCGGCCACGTACACGTGGCCGGCGTCGAGCGCCACCCCGCTCGCGACGCCCGGGATGGCCGCGAGCATCACCTTCGCCGCGCCTGGCTCGGGGCCGAGCGGCAGCATGAACAGCCCGCCGTCCTCGAACGCCGGCGGCGTCCCCGCCTCGACCCAGTAGAGCGCGCCCTGGTCGACCGCGAGCGCCGTGACGCCGCGGGCGTCGGGCGCGAGCTCGGTCACCTCGCCGCCGGCCTTCGGGACGGCCGCGAGGCCGCGCGCGTGCGCGAAGTACACAGTGGCCTCGTCGAGCGCGAGCGGGCCCGGGAGCTCCTGCTCAGCCGCCAGCGCCGCCGGCGTCCCGCCGCCCGGATCGAGCCGCATGACGCTGCCGTCCGGCGGGTCGCCCGAGCCCTGGTTCGTCCAGTAGAGCCCGGTCGCATCCATCCTGAGGAACGTGGGCAGCCGGAGCTCACCGGCGAGCACGGCGGCGTCGCAGGTGCCGTTCCAGCAAGCGTCGGCGCAGGTCACGACGCAGGCCCCGCAATGGCGCGGATCCTCCGCGACGAGGACCTCGCAGCCGTTGCTGCCGTCGCCGTCGCAGTCGGCCCGCCCGGCGTCGCACGCGAGGGTGCAGGCGCCCGCGGAGCAGAGCGCCGTCGCCCCGTCGCCGCCCGCGCAGCGCGCGCCGCACGCGCCGCAGCTCTCGACGCTCGTCAGCAGGGCGGCCTCGCAGCCGTTGTCGCTGACGCCGTCGCAATCGGCGAAGCCCTCCGGGCAGAGGTCTTCGTGCGGCTCCGTGCGCCCGGGCGGCGCGGCGCTCGGCGGTGAAGAGCACGCGGCGAGCAGGAGCGCGCCGAGACCGAACAGTGCGTGACAATGGTTCGAAGGCATCGGCGTCTCCTCAGGGGTTCGGGTGGACGACAGGCAGGAACGCCACGCACATCTCGTCGAGCGTCGACTCGCCGAGGACGATGTCCTGCGGCGCGGGCAGGCGCTCCTCGATGAGCTGCGCCGCGAGCGCCGGGTTCTCCGTGGAGTTGTCGTACGTGCAGCGGAGCTCGATCGTGTCGCCCGACCGCAGCGTTGGCAGCTCGTCGATGGGCGCGTCGTAGCTGTAGAGCCGCTGCCAGTTGTAGTCCCACGCGGGCGTCTGGACGAGGCACTCGCGGTCGGCCTCATCGCCCCGCGGATCGGCGCGGATCTGGTCGACCTTGAGGTCGACGCCGGCCCGGTGCATGTGGACGCCGGCGCCGTAGATCGAGATCTCGGGGATCGGGAAGTCGATGGTGTACCGCATCCGCTCCACGTGCCCCCGGGCGCCGGCCGGGATCCGGAACTCGACGCTCCCGCGGTCGCCCGGCCCGGGCAGGAGCCCGGTGCCGTCCCGGAACGGCGCCTCGGCGTTGCCGAGCATCAGGTGCGAGAGCGCGCGGCTCGGCTTCTCGTCCATGAGGCGGAGCGCGACCCGGGTCGCGTCGGGCGAGGGCTTCTCGCCGGGCTTCGAGTGGTAGTGGACCTGCATCACGAGCAGCGCGTTCGCCGGCACCGAGATGCCGATGTCCGGCGGCAGCTCGAACGCCTGCGTGCCGGGCGCCCAGGCGCCGAGCAGCGACGGCTCGGAGAGGCGCGCGTCGCCGAAGCACTCGTAGCTGCCGCTCTCGCCGCCGAGCGCCTCGCTCTCGCGGTTCACGTCGATGAAGAGCAGCGCGTGGTGCACGACGGCGCGGCTCCCCGGCAGCACGTCGTAGCCCTGGACCCACGCCTGCTCCGTGAGCCCCGGATCGAGGACGAAGCAGCGGAAGCTGTCGGATCCCTCCGCAGCGGCGAAGGGGGCTTTGGGCGAGAGCTCGAGGTCCGTTCGCGACAGGCCTGCCGCGACGGGGGTAGTGGGGGCCGGGGCGTCCGCGGGATCCCCCTCGGGCGCGCCGGCGTCGCTCCAGGCGCGGAGCAGGGCGATCTCGTCGAGGGAGAGGTGCAGGTCCCCCCGGAACGGGCGAGGGGGCGCGCACTCGTCGGTCGGCAGGGCGCCCCACGGCGGCATCCGCCGCGCCTCGGTCTCGTCGGCGATGACCGGCGCGAGCGCCTTCGCGCTCTCGTACGAGGCCAGGCTCACCGGCGCGGTGCCGCCCTGCGCGTGGCAGCCGAGGCAGCTCTTCTGGAGCAGCGGCTCGATGTCCCTGTGGAATGTCGGGGTGCTCGCGCCCGGCGACGCCTCGGGGGAACAGCCGAGGAGGAGCGCCGTGGCGGAGGGCAAAACGAAGTGGATGAGAAGACGCATGCGGGGCGCCCAAGCAGCGGGCGTGCCCGAAAGGGATTGGCCGCAATCGGCGGTCGGCGCGCGAGGGCGCGTGTCCGCGTCCGGACAGGTGTCCGCGGCGGAGGCGGACAGGTGTCGTGCGCTCGCTGTTCGGCGCCGATTTCTTGCGGCTGACGAGAGAGGGATCTCGTACTTCAGAGCCGGTGAAGCCTCGGTTGCGGTGAGCTCCTTGCCGATCATGCCCACCCTCGGCGATATTTCGATGCATGGGACGAGCTCGCCGGCTCCGGGTCGTGATCAGCTCCAGCCCCGAGGACACCGTGCTCACCTCGCAGCTCCTCGCGCACCTCCGCGCCTTAGAGCGCTCTCGCAGTGTCGACATCTGGACCGACGGCGACATCCCTCCGGGCGCTGATGCGCGGGCGGCCATGGAGGAAGCCCTCGCCGCCGCCGATGTGGCTTTGCTTCTTGTCAGCGCCTCCTATCTCGCCTCCGGTCTCATGAGGCTGAAGCTCACCCGCAAGGGCGCCGAAGAGCGGGAGCGCCTGCGCCGGATGAGATGAGCCAGAATCTTTAGGCGAGCTCCCGCAGGCTATGGAGGCTGAGTTCTGTGTCCCGTGGCATCGTCCATCCCGGGCGAGGTCGCGGCCGAAATTCAACCCGGGACGGCCTGGAGCCGCCGGCTGAATTGAACTTCAATCTGGCGCGTCTCCACGCGGGAGGTCCTGATGGGTCGACGCGCTCTTTTCCGTCAAACGGACCTCGATCGCGCCGCTCGTCGGGTGAGCTCGTGATATCCTCGTGCCAGAGCTGCCGGGGGGTCGACGATCGCACCAGGGAAGCCGCGGAGAGCCGCGGCGGCGATCGTCCGCATCGAAGTGCGGACCCTGGCATGAAGCGAACTCGGCTCGCGCTCTCCACAGCTCGGGGAGCCAGCGGTCGATCTGTCCGAACTCATGCGGTTTCGAGGAGCGCTGACATGATCACCCTCTACCAGGCCCCCGCCGCGTGGGGCGTCCCGAACATCAGCCCCTTCTGCCTCAAGCTCGAGACCTGGCTGCGCATGGTCGGCCTCCCCTACGAGGTGCGCTCCGCCGACCCGCGCCGCGCGCCAAAGGGCAAGATCCCCTATGCCGACATCGACGGCTGTACCATGGGCGACTCGCAGCTCATCATCGAGCAGCTGGAGCGCGCCCACGGCAACAAGCTCGATGCCCACCTCACCGCGGAGGCGCGCGCTCGAGGCCATGTGATCAGGCGCATGCTCGAAGAGGCGTTCTACTGGATGGTGGTGTTCGTCCGCTGGAGCGAGCCCGAGGGGTGGGCCGCCTACCGCCCCGTCTTCCTTCCGCTCATGCCGCGGGTCGTCGGCGGCGTGATCGTCGAGCTCTTGCGCAAAAGGATGACCGGCATGCTCCGCGCGCAGGGCACGGGGCGCCACAGCCGCGAGGAGATCTATGCCCAGGGCAAGGCGGACCTCGACGCCATCGCCACCCTGCTCGGCGACCTGCCCTTCATGCTCGGGACCGAGCCGAGCTCGGTGGACGCGACCGTGTACGCCCTCCTCGCCAGCGTGCTCCGCTTCCCCGTCGATTCCCCGCTGAAGCGCCACGCCGAGGCCCAGCCCAACCTCGTTTCCTACTGTGAGCGCATGCGGCAACGCTACTATGCCGACTGGAACCCTCCCGCCTGACCTCCGAGGAATCCCTGCATTGCAGGCCTTTCCAGCAGGGAAATTAACAAGAAGGCGGGGAAGTAACGAATATTTGAAGAGTTACTCCCGTCTCCCCGCCTCCCTGTGAATTGTCCCTGCTTCTGTGCCTGGTTCGTATCAGGCGCCTTTGCGCGCGAGCCGATGGACCGCCGCCACGAGCTCACCCGGCTGGACCGGCTTGGCGAGGTGGAGCTGGAACCCGGCGTCGCGGGCCTGAACGATGTCCTCGGGCCGGGCGAACGCGGTGAGCGCCAGCGCCGGCACGCAGCCACCGAGGTCCGGAGCGCGGGATCGGAGCTCGCGAAGGAGGGCGTAGCCATCCTGCTTCGGCATGGCGATGTCGCTGACGAGCACATCGGGCCGAGCGCGACTCATCATCTCCAGCGCGGCCGAGGCCGAGCCGGTCTCGTCCGCCTGGGCGCCTGCCTCGCGCAGCACCATGGTGACGAGCTCCCGCGCGTCCGGCTCGTCGTCGACGACGAGCACGCGCAGCCCGTCGAGCCGGGTGATCGTCCCGACCGAGGGACGCTCGATCCCGGACGGGACCTCGGAGCGCTCTCTCGCCGCCAGGGCCACGGCCCGCACCGGCAAACTCACGCAGAAGGACGCCCCTTTCCCCTCGCCGTCGCTCCGCGCGCGGACGGTGCCGCCGTGGATCTCGACGAGGTATTTGACGATCGCCAGCCCGAGACCGAGTCCGCCGTGCTGACGCGTGGTGGCCGCCTCTGCCTGACGGAACCGCTCGAACACGTACGGAAGAAAGGTGGCCGAAATGCCTTTTCCGGTATCCGTCACCGTCACCTCGACGGCGCCTGGGCGGAGCGCCGTCTGGAGTCCGACGTGCCCGCCGCCCGGCGTGAACTTCACGGCGTTGACCAGCAGATTCGTGACCACCTGCTGGAGGCGATCGGGATCGCAGACGATGTCCCCGACACCGGGATCGAGCCGGACCTGGAGGCCGATGGCCTTCGCGTCGGCGGCCGGCCGGATGGCGTCGACCGCGGTGCGGACGAGCTCGTTCACGCTCGCGTTCCTGGGGTAGAGGCGGATCTTCCCGGTCACGATGCGTGAGCTCTCGAGGATCTCCTCGATGAGCCTGGCCTGCGCCTCGGCGTTGCGCTCGATGACCTCCATCGCCTTGGGCGCGAGCTCCGGCCGCGAGCGCTGCATGCGCGCCCACCCGAGGATGGCGGTCAGGGGCGTGCGGAGCTCGTGCGAGACGATCGCGAGGAACTCGTCCTTCAGCCGGCTGGTCTCCTCGGCCTGCGCCAGGACCTCGGCCCGCTGCTGCTCGAGGCGCTTCTGATCGTCGACGTCCGTGCAGGTGCCGAACCAGCGGAGGATGCGCCCTGCCTCGTCGCGCGTCGGCAGCGCGCGGCCCAGGAACCAGCGGTATGCGCCGTCGGCGCGCCGGAAGCGGTACTCGATCTGGTAGTCTTCCCCCGTCTCGACGGAGCGCTTCCACCGCTCCCAGGCGCGCTGCTGATCGTCCGGGTGCAGCTGGTCGTTCCAGCCGGCGCCGTGCGTGGCGTCGGGCGTCTCGCCGGTATAGTCGTACCAGCGGCGGTTGTAGAAATCGTGATAACCGTCGGGCCGCGCCGACCAGACGAGCTGCGGCATCATGTCGAGGATGCGGCGAAGGCTCCGCTCGACCTCCGGGATGTCGTGGGCCTCGGAGGTCAGCGCTGGAGCGGCCGGCACCGGAGCGGCGCGCTCCTCGACGAACAGGATCCCGACGAACGCCACGGCGCCTGAAGCGTCGCGGATCGGGAAATAGTGCCCGGTGAACGGCGCGCCGCTGATCGAGCCGAGCGGCACGGCGCGCGAGACGCCGTCGAGCGCCGCGCGAAGCGCAGAGGAGTGCCCACCCCGCAGCGCGGACGCGATCTCGCTGCGCTCGTCGGCGCTCGGGCCGAACCTCGCTCGATACGCCGGGTTCTCGTGGGTCGCGACCCCAGCCGGGCTCAGCACGAGGACGGGGAGGGGGAGCCCTCCGATGAAGTCGTCGAGCCACAGCTGCTCCTGCTGCTGCTTCATCCGCGACGACACCCTATAGCGCACCGGAGCGATCGGCGCCGTCGGCGCGGCGCGACCTCGAGGCGGACAAGCCGCTTCGCGAGCAGGCGAGCGCGTCGGGGCAACCCGAATGCAACAGCCTCTCAATTTCAGAGAGTCCTGGCCTGTCCAGATTCATGCGCTCTCTGAGGCGCATCGACACGGCATCGCGGCTGCGCGCGCGGTCTGCTTCAGCTCGCTCCGCTGCTCCTCTCCGCAACGATCCTCCGCATCTGCCGATCGTACGGATCGAGGACGCTCAAGATGCGCTCCGTCAGCTCGGGGCCCGCGGCTTCCGGCGCCCCCGCGTTGAAGGGCGGGGCGGGGTCATATTCCAGCATGAGCTGCGTCAGCTTCGCGGCGTCGTCTCCGCGGAGCAGCGCCAGCAGCGTCAGCCCGAAATCGATGCCTGCTGTCACCCCGCCGCCCGAGATCCGGTTGCGATCGACCACGACGCGCGCCCGGACACACTCCACGCCGAGCGCCTCCAGGATGTGGCGCGTGGACCAGTGCGTCGTGGCCTTGTATCCTTGCATCAAACCTGCTGCGGCAAGGACGAGCGATCCCGTGCACACGGAGGTCACGTACCTGGCGCGGGCGCCTCGATCCCTCAAGAACCGAAGGATCTCCTGATCCACCATGGCGTCGGGCGTGCCCATGCCGCCTGGCACGAACAGGATATCCAGGTCGTCCGGACAGTCGCTGAAGGTCGCCGTCGGCTGGATGGGAACCCCCGAGTCAGACATGACAAGGTCGCGCGTCTTCCAGAGCAGGTAGGTCGTCGCGTGAGCGGTCAGCACGCTTTGAGGACCGATCAGATCCAGCGCCGTGAGCCCTGGATAAAGCACCATGCCGACCTGGAGCGGCGGCTGAGGATCTGGCAGCTTGATATCGTAAGCGTCCGTCATCTCTCGTCCCTGAACCCTTTCGTCTCTTCGTCTGCCGATGGTCGCCTCGATGGCGGAGCTCCGCCTCGACGCGGCCCCGCGCCTGGCTCTCACGAGCGCGGCGGAACGCGCTTCGTGGACCTGACTGTGCGCCACGCCGGCGTGGGCCGAAAGGACATCGTCCCCTGCTTTCAGGACACGCAGGCGCGGGGCCCCGGCGCGCCTCGTCGCGCGCGGCCGCGCCCGACGCATCCGGCGAGCGTCGACGGCGCCCGGCCGAGCGTCCAGCGTCCGCGCGTCCGCTCACGTTCGACCGAAGCGCCTCCGGTAGTCCTCCGGCGTGACCTGCAGGGTGCGCTGGAACGCGCGCCGCATCCGCTCGTCCGTGCCGAAGCCGCAGTCGCGCGCGAGCTGCTTCATCGACGCTCGACCCCCCTCGAGGCAGGAGCGCGCCTGCTCCAAGCGCGCCGCCTCGACGAACTTCGCGGGGGTCATCCGCATGGCCTGGGTGAACGTCCGCGCGAAGTTGCGCGGGCTCATCCCGGCCCTCTCCGCCAGCACCTCGACGCGCAGATCGGCGTCGAGGTGCCGGAGGATCCAGTCGATCACGCCCTGCAGCGGGCCCGTGGCGACCGTCTGCGCGAGGAGCGGGCGGCTGAACTGGGACTGTCCACCCGGGCGCTTGAGGAACACCACGAGCCCCCGCGCCACCTGGAGCGCCATGTCGTATCCGAGATCCTCTTCCACCATCGAGAGCGCGAGGTCGATGCCCGCTGTCATGCCCGCCGACGTGTAGATCTTCCCGGACCGCACGAAGATCGCGTCGGAGTCGACCTCGACGCCGGGAAACTCGCGCGCGAGCGCGGCCGCTGAATGCCAGTGGGTGGCCGCG
Source organism: Sorangium aterium (assembly GCF_028368935.1). NCBI lineage: Bacteria > Pseudomonadati > Myxococcota > Polyangiales > Polyangiaceae > Sorangium > Sorangium atrum. Next base: position 682,784 of record NZ_JAQNDK010000002.1, read on the forward strand.
CGGCGCCCCGTGAGCAGCCCCGCGGCGGCGAGGAGGAAGGCGCCCGTGCAGACGGAGCCCATGCGCCGCACCTCGGGCGTCGTCGCGCGGAGCCAGGCGAGCAGCCGGGCGTCCCGCGTCGCTTCACGGGTCTCACCCCCGGCGACCAGCACCGTATCGATGCCGGGCGCCAGATCCGCGAGCGCCTTGTGGGCGACGATCTGCGCCCCCGACACCGTCCGGATCACGCCGCCGTTCACGGCGGCGATCTCGACCGCATAGGCGGGTGGAGCGCCGGGCACCTTCCTGCTGGCGATGTCCGAGGCCAACGCGAATACGTCGGTGGGCCCCACCACGTCGATGGCGCTCGCGCCGTCGTAGGCCACGGCCACGACCCTGCGCGTCGGTCCATGGCGATGCGCGCGCGGCGTGGCCCAGGGAGCGGATTTCGATGCAGGGAGCCGCTTCACGCGACGACGGTAGCTATCTGGCCCGTGGCCGTGAAGATAAAGTACCTGCATTTCCTGCCAAAGGGGCCGACATGATACGGATGACGAACGTCACCAAGGTCTACCGGCGCGGCCTGTTCGAGACCCACGCGCTCGCCGGGCTCACGCTGCACGTCGCGCGCGGCGAGTTCCTGGCCGTGATGGGCCCCTCCGGCTCCGGAAAGACGACGTTCCTCAACGTCGCCGGGTTGCTCGATCCCTTCGACGGCGGTGAGTACCTCCTCGACGGCGAGCCGATGCAGGGGCTCTCGGACGTGCGCGCGAGCGCGATCCGGAACCGGAAGATCGGCTTCGTGTTCCAGAGCTTCCAGCTCATCGCCGACCTCGACGTGCTCGACAACGTCGACGTGCCCCTGCGGGTCCGCGGCATGGGCGCGCGTGCGCGGCGCGAGCGCGCCTTGCGCGCGCTGGAGGACGTCGGCCTGAGCGCGCGGCTCCACCACCGGCCCAGTGAGCTCTCGGGCGGCCAGCAGCAGCGCGTCGCGATCGCGCGCGCGCTGGTCGGCGAGCCCTCGCTCCTCCTGGCCGACGAGCCCACCGGCAACCTCGACTCCCGCTCGGCGCGGCAGATCCTCGATCTGCTCGAGCGCATCCACGCCGGCGGCACGACGATCGTGATGACCACGCACGACCCCGAGCTCGCGGCGCGGGCGCGCCGCAGGGTCCACGTGCTCGACGGCAAGCTCATCGATCCGTGGGCGCCCTCGGACCCCGACGCGCGCGCGGAGGCGCCGGCGACGGCGGCGAGCCGCGGATGATGCTCGGCCACGCGCTCTGGCTGGCCCGGAGGAGCCTCGGGCGGCAGCCGGGCCATACAGCGATCGTGCTGCTGGCGTTCACGCTCGGCCTCGCGGTGTGGACGGCGGCGCGCGCGGTCCTCCACGAGAGCACGTCCGACCCGCTGGCGTCCGCGCGCGGGGTCTACCTCGTCTCCGTCCCGCACGAGGGCGGCGCGCCCGTGGCGCCGGGCGCGATCCATCCCCCGAGCCTGCGCGATCGCATCCTCCTCGGGAGCCCCCATCCCTCGCGCAAGACCGACCTCTTCGCCGCCATGGCCGCCGGCAGCGCCGACGGCGGTCCGCTCGTTCCGGTCGTGGTGGCCTTCTGTGCCCACGATCTGTTCGGGATGTTCGGGATTCCGGTCCGGAGCGGGGCGCTCTGGTCGCCGGCGGAGGGCGCCGGGGAGGATCGCCCGGTCGTGCTCACCGAGGCGGCCGAGCGCACGCTGTTCGGCGGAGCGAGCGGCCTCGGGCGCACGCTGCGCCTGTTCGGAGCGTCTTTCCGGGTCGCCGGCGTCGTCGCCATCCCGGCCCCTCCCGGCACGCGCGCCTCGCTTCATCCGATCGTCTTCGCGCCGAGCGCCGTGGGCATCGCGCTCGGCGTCCGGCCGCCGCTGATCCACGAGCGCGAGGACCCGAGCGGCAGCTTCGACGCGCTCGCGGCCTCCGACAACGGCTGGCTGGAGCTCCTGGTCGAGCTCCCCGACGAGGCCCGTCGGGCCGCGTTCCAGGCCGAGCTCGACGCCCATGTGGCCCGCGAGCGCGCGCGGGGCAGGCGCGTCCTCGGGGCCGAGCTCGTGCCGCGCGAGCGCGTGCACGCGCTCCGCGTGGACGACCCGGGCACGACGCTCTTCGCCCTGCTCGCCGACGTGCTCCTCGGGGCCTGCACCCTCAACGCCGCGCGGCTCCTCGAGGGGAAATTCCGCGCGAAGCGCGCCGAGATCGCCATCTACCGCGCGTTCGGGGCGAGCTCCCGCGCCGTCTTCCTCGAGCTCCTGCTCGAGGCGATGCTCGTGGCCGCCGGCAGCGCCGCGCTCGCCCTCGGCGTCGCCGTGGCCGCGCTCGCCCTCGTCAACCGCGTCATCCACCTCCGGCCGATCGACTACCACCTGGACGCGCGGAGCTCGGCCGCGACGGTCGCTGCCGCGCTCGTCCTGGGCCTCCTCGCCGGCGGGTACCCGGCGTGGCGCGCGGCGAGGCAACCCCCGGCCAAAGGGCTCCGGCGCTCGTGATCGGCCCCATCGTCAGGGCGCTCGCCCGCCAGAAGATCCCCGCGCTCCTGATGGTGCTCGAGACCGCCTTCGGCTTCGCCGTCGCCGTCCACGCCTCGGGGCTCGCCCTCCACTACGCCCGCGCGGCCGCCGCGCCGCGCGGCATCGACACGCGGTCGCTGCTCCTCGCCATGACGGAGCGCGACGGCCCGAGCTTCGCGTCCCGAGGCGAGCGCGAGGCCGCGGTCCGCCGCGACACCGAGGCCCTCGCGCGCGTCGTCGGCGTCCGCGGCGCCGCGGAGGCGAGCTCGGCGCCGTTCAACATCACCCACCGGGAGCTCGTCGAGGCGACCTCCCCGGGCGGTCCGAGCGCGCTCGCGTGGATGCTGGACGACCGCGGCGGCGTCGCGGCCGTCCTCGGCCTGGCCCCGCTCGAAGGGCGCCTGCTCACCCCCGGGGACGCCGCGGACGCGGCGTCGACGCCCGCCGTGGTCACGCAGGCGCTCGCGGCGCGCCTCTTCCCGGACGGCCGCGCCATCGGGCAGATCGTGCGCCGGAGCGCCCGGCAGAAGCCGCTCGCCATCGTCGGCGTCGTGCCGCCGTTCCGCGCCGCCCTGGGGCCCGACGCCGACAGCGTGCTCTTCGCGGCCGAGGGGCCGCCGCTCGGCCGCACGCTCTCCTACCTGATCCGGATCGAACCGGACGGCGACGACGGCGACGACGGTGAGGACCGTGACGGCGACGACCGCGTCGGCGCACGGGTGCGCGAGGCGCTCGAGCGCGCCGACCCGCGGCGCGTCGTGCTCGTGCGCGCGCTCGACGAGGGCGCCGAGCTCGACACCCACACGAACCGCGGCGCCGGCGCCCTCGCCCTCACGCTGATCGGGATGATGCTCGTCGTCGTCTTCCTGGGGCGCATCGGGATGGCGTCGCTGCTCGTGGCAGAGCGCCGCCAGGCCCTCGGCATCCGCCGCGCCCTGGGCGCGACCCGCGCCGACGTGGCGCGCCTCATCCTCGTTGAGAACGCGCTGCTCACGACCGCCGGCCTCGCCGTGGGCGCCGCCGCCCTCGCCGGGCTCCGGGCCGCGGCGCGCGCGGTCGCCCCCGAGCTCGATCTGCCGCTGGATCCACGCGCGGCCGCCCTGGTCGCCGTGGCCGTGTGGCTCGCCGGCATGGCGGCGGCGCTCCTGCCCGCGCTCCGCGCGAGCGCCGTCTCGCCCGCCGAGGCGTCGCGATCATGAGGCCGATCCGCGCGCCGCTCCGGGTACGCCACGCCGCGGTGGTGTTCCTGAGCTCCGCCGCCGCCTGCGCCGGGAGCCTGGTCGCTGCGCAGGCGCAGGTGTCCTTGCCCGGGTGCGCCCTCGCGGGGCTCGGGCTCGCGCTGGTCGCCGGCGCGCTCGCCTCCCGCCTCTTGCTCGGGCGCGCGCTCGGCGTGCTCCGCGCGGTGATGGACGGCCTCGCGAGCTTCGCCGAAGGCGACTACACGCAGCGCGTCCGGCACCACCGCCGGGACGAGCTCGGGGACCTCGTCGAGCGCCACAACCGCCTCGGCGACGCCCTGCGGGCGCAGCGCGACGACCTCTACCAGAAGGAGCTCCTGCTCGAGACGGCGCTCGACGCCACGCCCGTCGCGATGGTGCTCCACGACGAGGCGGGCCGGATCGTGTACGGCAACGGCGCCGCGTGCGCCCTCTTCGCCGCGGGCGAGCGCATCGGCCAGAGGACGCTCTCCGCGCTGCTCGCCGGCGAGCCCGAGGAGCTCCGCGCCGCGATGATCGCCGGGCGGGACGCCCTCGTCTCCGTCGAGCGCCGGGGCGAGATCGAGACGCTGTACGTCGCCCGCCGCGCCTTCCGCCTGAACACCCAGGCGCACGTCCTCGTCTCGGTCCGGTCGCTCACGCGCGAGATCTCGCGCCGGGAGGCGGAGCTCCACAGGAACGCGATCCGGTTGATCAGCCACGAGCTCAACAACTCCCTCGCGCCGATCTCCTCGCTCCTCCACTCGGGCCGCCTCCTGCTCGATCGCCCGGAGCAGCGGGAGCGCCTCGGCGTGGTCTTCGACACCATCGAGGAGCGGAGCGCGCACCTCGCCCGCTTCCTCGCCGCATACGCCGAGCTCGCGCGCCTCCCGCCGCCTGCCCCCGAGCGGGTCCCGTGGCGCCCCTTCCTCGAGCGGCTGCGCGGGCTCGCGCCCTTCACGCTCGGCGGCGCGCCGGACGAGCCCGGCTTCTTCGACCCAGCGCAGATCCAGCAGCTCCTCCTGAACCTGCTCAAGAACGCCGTCGAGGCCGGGAGCCCGCCCGACCGGATCGAGGTCTCGGTGCGGCGGCTCTCGACCGGCGAGCTCGCGCTCACGGTGGCCGACCGCGGCCACGGGCTCCCCGACGGCGCCCCGGGCAAGGCGCTCCTGCCCTTCTACTCGACGAAGCAGCAGGGCCGCGGGCTCGGCCTCGCGCTCTGCCGCGAGATCGCGACCGCGCACGGCGGCGCGCTCGCGCTGCGGCGCCGCGAGGGGGGCGGGGCGGAGGCGGAGTGCCGCCTGCCGCCGCCGCCGGACGAGCGCGCTACTTGAGCTTCCGCTCGATATGGATCCCGAGCCGGTCCATGCGCCGGTAGAGCCCCTGCCGGCTCAGGCCGAGCGACGCCGCGGCCTTGGCGACGACGCCGCGCGCCTCGACGAGCGCGCGCTCGATCTCGAGGCGCTCGGCGGAGGGCGCGGAAGGCGCGGAGGACGCGGCGTGCGCGCCATGCGCAGCGGGCGCGGCCCCAGGGGCATGCGAGGCGCGCGCGGCCGCGTCGAGCCCCAGATCGTGCGGCTCGATCGTCTCGCCCTTGCGCACCAGCGCCGCGCGCGTGAGCCGGTTCTCGAGCTCGCGGACGTTGCCAGGCCAGTCGTGCTCGACGAGCGCGTGGCGCGCGCGCGGGCCGAGCGTCACCCGCTCGCCGCCCGCCGCGCGCGCGGCGAGGCGATCGAGCAGGTGGCTCGCGATCGACACGATGTCCTCGGGGCGATCGCGCAGCGCAGGGATGGTCAATTCGATGACGTTGAGCCTGAAGTACAGGTCCTCGCGGAAGGATCCCTCGGCGATGGCCCGCGGGAGATCGCGGTTGGTCGCGCTCAGCACGCGCACGTCGGCCTTGCGGGTGACGCTGCTCCCGAGCCGCTGGTACTCGCCGGTCTGGAGGACGCGCAGCAGCTTCTTCTGGCCGTTCAGCGACAGCGTGCCGATCTCGTCGAGGAAGAGGGTGCCGCCGTCGGCCTCCTCGAAGCGGCCGGCGCGGAGGCGGGTCGCGCCGGTGAACGCCCCTGGCTCGGCGCCGAACAGCTCCGCCTCGACGAGCTCGTCGGGGAGCGCCCCGGCGTTCACCTTGACGAACGGCCGGTCCCGCCGCCGCGAGTTGGCCTGGACGATGGTGGCGAGGAGCTCCTTCCCGGTCCCGTTCGGCCCGGTGATGAGGACGGGCACGTCGGCGGGCGCGACCTTGACGGCGAGGCTCACGACCTCGTGCATCGCGTCGCTCGCGTACACGAGCCCGGCCAGGTCGTGGCGCTCGGCGAGCCTGTGCCGCGCGCGCCCGCGCTGGGCGAGGAGGCGAGCGTTCTCCTGCTCGAGCGCCCGTAGCCGCGCGAGGTTGCCCACGGTGGCGACGAGCTTCTGGTCGTCCCACGGCTTGGGCACGTAGTCGCTCGCCCCGGCCTTGATCAGCTCGACAGCGCCCGCGATCGACGTGAACGCCGTCATGGCCACGACGGGCAGCTCGGGGTCGACGGCCTTGATCCGGCGGAGCAGCTCCATCCCCTCTTCGCCCGAGGTGGCGCTCTGCCGGAAGTTCATGTCCTGGACCACGGCGCCGAGCTCGTCGCCGAGCACCGCCGCCATCGCCTCGTCGGGCGTGGCGGCGACGCGGACCTCGTGCCCGTGCAGCTCGAACAGCGTCGTCAGCGCGACGCAGACGGCGGGCTGGTCGTCGATGACGAGGATCTTCGGCACCCGGCGAGACTAGCGTGTTCGCCGCCGGCGCTCGTCACATCCCGTAGGGGTATTTGGCCAGATCGACCAGGCCGCTGGCGCGGACGTGCTGCAGGGCTTTGCCGTACTGGAGGAGGATGCCCAGCGCGTAGCGGAGCCGCTCGCGGATGCGCTCGTCGTCGGGGGACTGCGGCGCCTCCGGGTCGTTGAGCAGGCTGCGGACGTTGCGCACGATCACGTGGTCCGGGATGTAGCAGAGGTACGTGTTCTTGTAGCTGCTCATGCGCAGCTCCGCGATCGGGTAGGAGCCGCCCAGGCTCGCGGAGACCCCGACGATGAGCGCGGGCTTGTGCGCGAGCTCGCCCCGGGAGCAGAGGAGGAAGAAGTTCTTCAGTCCGGCGGGGACCATTCCGCCCCACTCCGGCGCGATGATCACGAAGGCGTCGGACGCTCTGAGCTCGGCGGAGATGGGGGACCAGACGCGCTCCCATTTCTCGGACGGCTGCCACACCTCCGGGTCCCAGAGCGGAAGCGGGTTGTCGGCGAGATCGAGCGTGTATGTGGAGGAGACGTCGGCCGACGACGCCAGCTGTTGCTGCACGTGGCGGGCGATCTTCCCCGATTCGGAGCCGTTGCGGTGACTGCCTGAGATGACAGCGAGCTTCATAGGGTCTTGCGTGCGGCCGGCGACGGATCGCGCGGCGCTCCTCGGTGATCGGTGGGTTGCGGCGCGCGATGCTACTCCGCGCTCGCGCGGCGGGTCGAGGAGTTCGTAGGTGAAGGGGCCCTCGGCCCCGCGCCGCCCGGCGACAGGCGCCGTGGCGACAGGCCCTGTTCCGAGGGGGTGCGAGGGGCGATTCCTTTCGATGTGGCGCCGCCGCGCGCCGCGCCGGAGCCGCTGTGAAGGGCCGAGCCGGCTCGATCCGCGAGCTGCCGGGGGGCGCGCCGTTGCACTACGATGCCCGCGACGCCGCGTGCCTGGCGGCCGGTACGCAGGCCGGCGATCTCGGGGGGGCGTCGCGGGGGGCGGGTGACATCGACTCAAGAAGAGCTGGAGGGCGCGGCGAGCGCAGCGCTCTCCGAGGGGAGGAGCCCCAGGCCGGGGGGGACGCGCCTGGGCGCGAGCGGGATCTGCGCGGACCTCGTGAGCGTGCGCGACCTGCTCCAGGCGCTCGAGCTCGCCGGCGTGCCCCTCGTCATGGGAGATCCGGTGACGGCGCGGATCGTGGGGTGCAACCGGGCGTTCTGCGAGCTGACGGGCTACTCCGAGGCGGAGCTCCTCGATCGCCCCTTCGCCGACCTCACGCACCCTGACGATCGCCCGCGGGAGACCGCCACCTGGGTGCAGGCCCTGAACGGCGGGCACCTCGAGTGGCGCAGCGAGAAGCGCTACGTCCGCAAGGACGGCCGCGTCCGCTGGGCGGTGGTGCGCGGCGCGGTGATCAGGGACGAGCGCGGCAAGCCGGTGCGGACGATCGGCGTGGTCAAGGACATCACCGAGCACAAGCAGGCCGAGGAGACGCGGCGCTGGAGCGAGGACCGTTACCGCGGCCTCGTCGAGGCCACCGAGGAGGTCGTCTGGGCGACGACGCCGGAGGGGCTCACGCAGCAGCACTCGCCGCACTGGTGCTCCGTCACCGGCCAGAGGCCCGAGGAGATGCTCGGCCGCGGGTGGCTGGCCGTCGTTCACCCGGACGATCGGGAGCAGGTGATGCAGAGCTGGACGCGCGCCGTCGAGGCGAAGGCGCGCTACGAGATCGAGTACCGGATCCGGGCCGCCGACGGCAGCTACCGGCGCACGCAGGCCCGGGCGGTGCCGCTGCTCGATGCGGAGGGGCGCGTGCGCGAGTGGATCGGGATGAACATCGACATCACCGACCGGCGCCAGACCGAGGAGCGCTTCCGCGCGGCCCAGGAGCTCTCGCTCGACGCGTTCGTCGTGCTCCGGGCGGTGCGCGACGCCGGGGGCGAGATCGTCGATTTCCTGATCGAGTTCGCGAACCCAGCGGCCGGGCGGCTCCATTGCGTGCCCCTGGAGGCGCTCGTCGGCCGGAGGCTCCTCGACGTGATGCCCGACCTTCGGGCGGAGATGTTCCCGCGCTACGCGCGCGCCGTCGAGACCGGCGAGCCGCACGACACGGAGGTCGAGCTCACAGCCGGCGGGCGCCGCGTGTGGGTGCGCAACATGGCCGTGAAGGTCGGCGACGGCGTGGCCGTCTCCTGCCATGACATCACCGCGCGCAAGCAGGCCGAGCAGGCGCTCCTCGAGGCCGATCGCCGCAAGGACGAGTTCCTCGCGATGCTGGCGCACGAGCTCCGGAACCCGCTCTCGGCCATCCAGTTCTCGCTCAGCGTCTCGCAGATGCCCTCGGTCCCCGAGCCGCGGCGGGCGTGGGCGCGGTCGGTCATGCAGCGGCAGCTGTGCCAGCTCGGCCGCATGGTCGACGATCTGCTCGACGTCTCGCGGATCACGCGCGGCAAGATCACGCTGCAGCAGGCGCCGCTCGATCTCCGCGACGTCGTCCGCCAGGCGGTGGCGGCGGCCGCGCCGCTGATCGACGCCTCGAAGCACGAGCTCTCGCTCGACGTCGGTGCGCGGCCGCTCCCGGTGTTCGGAGACACCGCGCGCCTGGAGCAGGTGATCGTCAACCTCCTCACGAACGCCGCGAAGTACACCCCCGAGGGCGGGCGCCTCTGGCTCTCCGCGGGCCAGGAGGAGGCGGAGATCGTGGTCCGGGTGAAGGACACCGGGGTCGGGATCCCGGCGGAGATGCTGCCGCGGATCTTCGGCCTGTTCGAGCAGGCGCACCCGACGCTCGACCGCGCGCGCGGCGGGCTCGGGCTCGGGCTCACGCTCGTGAAGCGGCTCGTCGAGATGCACCGGGGCTCGGTGTCGGCCGCGAGCGAGGGCGAGGGCCGCGGCAGCGAGTTCACGGTCCGCCTGCCGGCCGTCGAGGCGGCGGCCGAGCCCGGGGAGGCCGTCGAGCCCGCTTCGAGCGCGCGCCCGCGGCGGGTCCTCGTCGTCGACGACAACCGCGACCACGCGTTCGCCCTGGCGCTGCTCCTGGAGCAGGCTGGCCACGCGATCGGGCTGGCGCACGACGGGGCCTCGGCGCTGGAGATGGCGCGCAGCTTCGCGCCCGACGTGGTCCTGCTCGACATCGGCCTTCCGGAGATGGACGGCTACGAGGTCGCCCGGAGGATGAGGCGCTGGCCGGGCGCGACGGAGCTGAAGATCATCGCGTTCACCGGTTACGGCCAGCAGGACGATCTGCGCAGATCGAGGGAGGCCGGGTGCGACGCCCACCTGGTCAAGCCGATCGCTCCCGACGTGCTGCTCGCGCACATCGCGCGCGGCGAGCGGTAGCGGCCGGGGCCGCTTGAGGAGGAGCGTTTACGAAGGCCGGAAGGGGACGGGCCGGCCGCGGCGCCAGCCGCGCCCGAGCAGCCGCTCGATGAGCCCGATCGTCAGCGCGGAGGCGAGCGTCAGGGCGGCCGTCTCCGCGCGCGCGGCGGCCAGCGCGGCGAGGAGCGCGCCCGCGGCGAGGACCCAGGGGCGCACCATGGTGAACGGGCCCAGGATCGTCACGCTGGCGAGCACGCGCGCCTCGTGGACGGGCAGCGCGTAGGCGAGCAGGGCCGTGCAGACGAGGGCGGCGTAGGCGCCGTAGACGAGGAGCAGGCGCCGTCCGGCCGCGAGAAGATCGAGCCAGAGGCCCGCGGGGTCGGGCGCGAGCCCGAGCACGGCGAAGGTGAGGGCCGCGAGCGCGGCGACGGCGATGAGCCCTGCCAGGGCGCCGCGGCGGACGGCGCGGAGGAAATAGGCGCGCTTCTCGATGCGCGGGTTGCGGCCGGCGGCGTCGCGAAAGCCGCAGAACGCGGCGTCGACCAGGGCGAGCAGCGTGAGCAGCGCGGGGATCACGAGAACGCCCCGAGCCGGCGGCCGCCGCGCGGGCCGAGCCGCTCGAGCTGGTCGACGAAGCGCGCGCGCAGGTCCGGGCGGAGGCCGATCACCGCGTGCATGATGCGCAGGACGGGAAAGGGCCCGACGTGGCCGTCGAACAGCGCGGAGGAGAGGCCCTCGGCGCCAGCGCGCGCCGCCGCGAGGAGCGCGTCGCCGGCGTGGGCGCGGAGGGCGGAGAGCACGCCGTCGTGGCGGGAGAGCGGCTCGCGCATGCGGGCCTGGTGGAATATCCAGGCGCCGAGGGGCGACAGGTGGCTCGGCTTGATGTCGAAGTGGATGAACGCGAGGGCGCCGGCCCTGGCCTGCTCGCGGAAGAACGACACGAGGGCGTCGCCGCGGAAATGGTGGACGACGCCGGTGGACAGGAAGACGGTGGCGGGCTCGCGCAGCGTGAACGCGTTGGCCACGTGGAAGCGGCACGGGAGGCCCTCGTCGCTGGCCGCGGCGCGCGCGGCCTCGATCAGCGCGCGGTTGTAATCGCAGCCCACGAGCTCGACGTCGGCGCCCAGCGCCCCACGGGCGGCGAGCCAGCGGACGACGTAGCCGAGCCCGCAGCCCACATCGACGACGCGCAGGGGGCGGGGCGCGCCGGCGGCGCGCAGCGCGTCGAGCAGCGGCGCGAGCACGAAGCGGACGCGCTCTCCCTGGTCGAACTCCTCGGACAGGCGCTGCAGCTCGGCGTGGACGCGGAGCAGGAGCGCGTCGACGGCGGCCTCGTCGAGGAGATCGTCCCGCGCCGGGAGCCGCGCGGCGAGCCGGGCTGCGCCGGGGCGGCCCGCGGCGCGGAGGCGCTCGACCACCGCGCTCCGGCGCACGGGCAGGCGCGCGAGGGTGTCTGGATCGTAGTCGACGAGGAGATCGGAGATCTCCGGAGCATCCACCGGCGCGAGGGTGCCGGCGCCGCGCCGAGATGTCCAGCGCGGCGCTCGGCGGCTCGGGCGCTGCCGCGGGCGCGATCGCCGCCGGGGTCGCCCTCGGTTTCTGCGTCGACAGGCGCGCCCGGATCTGCTGGAACTAGGGAAAGGAAAGGGCGGCGCGGGAGCTCACGCTCCGCCGCGCTGGATCGGTGGAGGGCGCGATGGCGGACTGGGATCCTGCGCAGTACCTGAAGTTCGAGGACCAGAGGGCGCGCCCTGCGATTGACCTGCTCGGCCGGGTCGACCTCACCGCGCCGGGCGAGATCGTCGATCTCGGGTGCGGGGCCGGGAACATCACCCGCCTCGTGGCGCAGCGCTTTCCGGGCCGGGGGATCCTCGGGGTCGACAGCTCTCCGGACATGCTGGCGCAGGCGCGCGCCGCGCTGCCCGGGGCGCGGTTCGTCGAGGGCGACATCGCGCGCTTCGCGCCGTCCGCGCCGCCTGCGCTGATCTTCAGCAACGCCGCGCTGCACTGGCTGGACGACCACCAGGCGCTGTTTCCGGCGCTGCTCGGGCGGCTCACGGCCGGCGGGGTGCTGGCGGTGCAGATGCCGAGGAACCACGGCGCGCCGTCGCACACGGCGATGGTGGAGGCGAGCCGGCTGCCTCGCTTCCGCGACAAGCTGGCGGCGGTGGTGAGGGAGAGCCCTGTCGCGGCGCCGGCGGGGTATTACGGGATGCTGGCGCCGCACGCGGCGCGGCTCGACATCTGGGAGACGGAGTATCTGCACGTCCTCGAGGGCGCGAATCCGGTCGTCGAGTGGACCAAGGGGACGGCGCTGCGGCCGCTGCTCGCGGCGCTCGATGCGCAGGAGCGGGCCGAGTTCCTGGAGGAGTACGGCGGACGGGTGGCGGCGGCGTATCCGAAGGCGGCGGACGGGAAGACGCCGTTTCCGTTCCGGAGGTTGTTCCTCGTCGCCACGGCGCGGTGAGCGCGGCCGCCGCGCGGATCAGCGCGTGTACTCGATGGCGCCGACGCCTTCGGCCTCGGGGAGCACGGTCACGAGCGCCTGCGCCCCGACGGAGCCTGACGAGAGCGAGGAGCGGACGGCGACGAGCCATGTCCGGTCGCTCCTGCGCGCAACGAGGAGGGTGCAGCGCTCGCCCTGCGGCGTGCCCGCGCGCGCCTCGGCCTCCTGGACAACGCGCGCGTCGGAGGCGTCGCAGCCCTGGACGTCGAACTTGCGGTTCAGCAGCGCGGTGAGCGCCATGCTGGCGGCCTTTTTCGCGGTGACCTCTTCGGCCGTCGGGGCTGCGGGGGGCGGCGCCGGGGCGCACCCGGCGGAGAGCGCTGCGAGGAGGGGTATCCACCGTGCGATGGTGCGTGTCACGCTGCAGTCCTATCGCGACGGCGCCGCCAGGGGAAGCCCTCGTCGCGAGCTCGGTTGAGCGGCTGCGCGTGGAGCGACGCGGCGACTTACGTGGTTGAACCGTGGTCCGTTTCGCTCATCTACGCTCACGGGAGACACGGCAGGACGCGTGCGCGCAGCTTGCCCACCTCATGTGGCTGGCAGTAGCGTGCCGTCCATGCCGACGCTCGAGCACAACGGTTTCGTCGACATGTTCCGCGAGAATCCGGCGCTCGCGCCTCATTTTCTCGAGATCCTCTTTCATCTGGATCTCCCGCCTTATGCCACGGTCGCGGTCGTTGAGGCCTCGCTGGACCAGCTCATCCCTGTCGAGTTCTGCGCTGACCTGGTGCTCGAGCTCCGCGACGGGGCTGGAGATCTGGTGCTCTCCATCGTCCTCGAGGTCCAGCGCGACATCGATCGACGCAAGGGTTACTCGTGGCCTGTCTACGTTGCGGTCGTGCGGGCCCGGAAGGAGTGTTCGGCTGTCGTCCTCGTTGTCGCGCCCGATGCGGAGGTGGCCGCCTGGGCCGCGCAGAGGATCGATCTCGGGCTGGGGCTGGGGACGCTCCAGCCGCTGGTGCTGGGGCCGGCGAGCGTGCCGGAGGTGACGGATCAGGCCGAGGCGGAAAAGGAGACCGAGCTCGCCATTCTCTCGGCCGTGGCACACGGCAACGGACCGAACGGCCTGGCCGTGGTCCAGATCGCGCTGGCCGCGCTCGGGCGGTTCGATCACGAGCACGCGGCGGCGTACTTCCAGATCGTCTACAATGCGTTGCGTGAACCCATGCGGAGAGCCCTGGAGGCGCTGATCATGGAACGGCAGACCGAAGGCAAGGCAACTTTCCCCCCGTTCGCCGAGCAACTCATCGAGCGTGGCCGCATCGAGGGCAAGCTCGAGGGCATGCTCGAGGCCAAGCGCGACGCCTTGCTCCGGCTGGCAGCGCGCGCGGGGATCGCCCTCACCGCCGACCACCGCGAGCGCATCCAGGCGTGCAAGGACCCTGCGACCCTCGATCGGTGGGTCGATAACGCCCTCGAAGCAAAGGACGCTTCCGACGTGCTCTCCTGACGCGCCGTGCTCGTCGACGGAGCCCCGCCGCGCCGGCGCTCACCGGCCCTCAGGCGGCGTCTCCGGGGCCTCCGGCGCTTCCAGCGCCGCGAGCAGCGCGGTGAGCCCCTTCTTCAGCGAGGCCATCTGCTTCTGGCCCATGGCTCGCGTGAGCTCCTCCTCCAGCTCGTGCAGCACCCCGAGCCCGTGGAGCAGCGTCTTCAGGCCGTGCGGCGTGAACCGCACCCGCTTCGCCCGCCGGTCGTCCGGATCGGGCGTCCGCTCCACGACGCCCGCCGCCTCGAGCTCCTCCACGACCTGACCCACCGCCTGCTTCGTCACGCCGGCGCGCTCCGCGAGATCCGTCAGCCGCGTGCCCTCGAGATCGATGTAAGGCATGAGCGCCGTGTGCGCCCGGCGCACCCCGGGTGCGCCGCGCCGGGCGACGCGCGCCACCGCCCGCTCGTCGAGCAGCCGCGCCGAGCGGAGCAGGAGCTGCCCGAGGCTCGCGCGCTTGCGCCGCGCGAGCTCGGCGACGTCGCAGGGATCGAGGTCGTGTTGGTTCATAATGGTCAAGCTGCTTGACTAAATGGTCAAGAAGGTTTACCAATTGGAGCATGCTGCGACGGCTCGATCAATCCCTCTGGGCTGCGGAAGACACGTTGAAGGTGGGGTTTCTCCGTTTTCCCGTGCGATCTCCGGTCGTGCGTCTCGAGGACGGCGGGCTGCTGCTCTTCTCGCCGCTCCCGAGCGTGGAGCGGGAGGCGGACGAGATCCGCGCGCTCGGCGAGGTGCGGGCGATCGTGGCGCCGAACCTGCTGCACCACCTCGGCCTTTCGCCGGCGGCGCGGCTGTTCCCGGGGGCGCGGCTGTACGGTGCACGGGGGCTCCGCGAGAAGCGCCCTGACGTGACGTTCACCGGCGTGCTCGACGGCGCGCCGGACCCGCTCTGGTCCGCGGAACTCGACCAGGCGGCGGTCGGCGGGATGCCGAAGCTCGAGGAGGTGGTCTTCTTCCACCGGCCGAGCAGGACCCTCTTCGTCTGGGATCTCTGCTTTCACATCGCGCAGAGCGATCACCTCCCGACGCGCCTCTTCATGCGCCTCAACGGCGCCTACGGGAGGTTCGGCCCGTCGCGCATCGCGCGCTCGATGATGCGCGATCGCGCGGCGGTGCGCGCGTCGGTGGAGCGGATGCTCGCGTGGGAGCCGGAGCGCATCGTGGTGGCGCACGGCGACGTCGTCGAGCGCGGCGGTCGGGCCGCGCTGCAGGGCGCGTTCGAGCGGGTGCCCTGACGTCCCTGACGTCGAGCGGCGCCCGAGCGGGTGCCCTGACGTCCCTGACGTCGAGCAGCGCCCGAGCGGGTGCTCTGACGTCCCCGGCGTGGAGCGACGCCCGAGCGCCGGTGCGGTAGGACGGTGGCCTGGCCATGAAGATCAGGACCGTCCGGTGATGGGCGCCCAGGTCACCCTGCTCGGCCTGGATTTCGGCTCCACGACGAGCTGCGCCGTGGCCGCCTCGGCGACGCTCACGCGCGCCGCGGGCAGCGGCCGGGTGGAGCTCGGTGCGCTGGAGGAGCGGTACCGATCGGAGATGGCGCTCACGCCCTTCGCCGGCGACGCGCTCGATCTCGACGCCGCGGCGGCGCTCCTCGATCGCTGGCTCGCCGAGGCGGGCGTGGCGCCCGGGGCCCTCTTCGGCGGCGGGGCGATCATCACCGGCCTCGCCGCGCGCCGGAGCAACGCCGACGCGCTCGCGGCGCTGATCCGCGCGCGCGTCGGCGAGGCGCTGCTCGCCGTCGCCGAGGACCCTTGCCTCGAGTCCTGGGTGGCTTTCATGGGCAGCGCCGCTCCCCTGTCGCGCGCGCGCCCCGGCGAGCCCCTCGTCAACCTGGACATCGGCGGCGGCACCACGAACATCGCGCTCGGCCTGGCCGGCGAGGTCCAGCGCACCGGCTGTCTTCTCGTGGGCGCGCGGCACGTCGCGCTCGACCCGCGCTCGCGCCGCCTCCGCGCGCTCTCGCCCGAGGCCCGCGCCGCCTTCGACCACCTCGGGCTCCGCCGCGGCCCGGGCGAGGTGCTCTCGCAGGCCGAGGCCGAGGCCGTCGTCGCCTTCTATGTGGATCTGCTCGAGGCGGCGATCACGGGGCGCGCCGGCGCCTTCGACGCGCCCGCGGCAGCGCGCCACGTGCAGGTGCCCTTCGCGCTGCCAGAGGGGATCGCGGCGCCCACCCTCACGTTCTCCGGGGGCGTTGGCGAGCTGATCTACGCCGGTCTGGCCGGGCGCCCCCTGCCCGAGCCGGCTCACCACGGCGATCTCGGCGTGGATCTCGCTCGCGCGATCCTCGCTTCACCTCGGCTGAGCGCGCGGGTGGCGACGCCGGCCAGCATGGGCCGGGCGACGGCGTATGGCCTGCTGCGCCACGCCACCCAGCTCTCCGGCGCGACGCTGTTCCTCCCGCGCCCCGGGCGCTTGCCCCTGCGCGACCTGCCCATCCTGGCGCGCCTCTCGCCGGTCTCTTCCGACGCCGAGCTCGATCACGCCGTGGACCTCTTCCGCCGGAGCACCTGCGGCGGCTCTCTGGAGATCGCCCTCGACGACGTCTCGGCGGCCACCCTCAAGCGCCTCGGCGCGCGCATCGCCGGAGCGCTGCGCCGGGCCGGACCGATCCCGGAGCACCCCCTCGTGCTGCTCACAGCGAAGAACGCGGGCAAGACGCTCGGGGGCTACGTGACCGGCTGGGGCGCGCTGCCGATCGACCTCCTCGTCATCGACGAGGTGCAGGCGCACGGCGCCCGGTTCGTCCAGGTCGGCCGCCTGTGCGATCAGATCCTGCCGGTCTCGTTCTACGGGATGACGCCATGACGTCGCTCGGCGAACCTTCCGTGAAGGGAGGAGCGCGACGTGAAGGAACCGACCCCGCTCGATCGGATCGAGGTCCCTCGCCCCCGGACCGACGTCGTCTATGCGGCCCGCCTGCCCGGCCCCGGCGGCTCGTTCCGCGGCCTGAAGCGGCTCCTCGGCGCCGCCGACTGCAGCAAGGCCGGCGATCGACACGCAGGCCTCGCGGCGAGCGACGACGCGGAACGGGAAGCCGCGCGGGAGCTGCTCGGCGAGCTGACCCTGGAGCACCTCCACGATCACCCGCTCACCGACGCGCGGGGCGAGATCGACGCGGTGATGCGCGTCAATTACGACATCGACCGCGACGCCTTCGCCCCGATCGCCTCGCTGCGCCTCGGCGAGCTCAAGGACCACCTGCTCCGCGCGACCGGCCTGGAGGTGGCGCGCCTCGGCCGCGCCCTCACCGGCGTCATGGCCGCTGCGCTCGCCAAGCTCTGCGACGTGCACGAGCTCGTGTACCTTGCCCGCAAGATCAGCCGTCCGACCCGCGCCCGCACGCTCCTCGGCGCCCCCGGCACGCTCGCCTCGCGCCTCCAGCCGAACCACCCCACCGACGATCTCCGGGGCATGACCCTGCTGATCTACTGGGGCCTTTCCATCGGCGCCGGCGACGCGCTGCTCGGCGTCAACCCCGCGGCCGGCACGGTGGAGACCACCGCCGCGATCCTCCGCCACCTCGACCGCATCCGCCGCGCGGCCGGCGTCCCCACGCAGATCTGCTGCCTGTCGCACCTCAAGGTGCAGCTCGCCGCGCTCGACCAGGGCGCGCCCGTGGAGATCCTCTTTCAGAGCCTGGCAGGCACCGAGTCGTGCTGTGTCACCGAGTTCGACGTCACCGTGGATCTCATCGACGAGGGCTATCGCCGCATGGCCGCGCGCGGCCCGCTCGCAGGCCAGGCCGAGCAGTTCATGTATTTCGAGACCGGCCAGGGCAGCGAGCTCACGTACGGCAAGCACGAGGGCATCGACATGGCCACGGCCGAGGCGCTCTGTTATGGCCTCGCCCGCCGCTGGGACCCGTTCATGCTCAACAACGTCACCGGGTTCATCGGCCCGGAGACGCACCTCGACGACCGCGAGATGATCCTCGCGAACCTCCAGGACCATTTCATGGGCAAGCTCCTCGGCGTGCCCATGGGCATGGCCCCTTGTTACACCCTCCACGCCCACGTCACGCTGGAGGGCCAGCAGATGGCGACGCAGCTCCTCACCGCGGCGGGCGCCAATTACTACATGGATGTCTGTCTCAACACCGATCGCATGCTCGCCTATTTCGACACGAGCGGGCACGATGTGCAGACCTTGCGGGAGCTCCACGGCCGCGCGCCCGGCGGCGAGTTCCTGGAGTGGGCCCTCGCGCGGGGCATCCTGGCGCGCGCGGGGGAGGGGCAGGGCGAGGCGGGCGCGATCACCCGCGGGCCGCGCTTCGGCGACGTGCGGCAGTTCTGCCCGGACGAGGCCGAGCTCGCCGAGCTGCTCGCGGCCACGCCCGCCGCCCACGGCTTCGCCACCGCCGGTCCGCGCCCGGCCAACGCGGTGAGCCGCCGCGGTCGCCGCGACGAGGCCATCGCGCGGTCGGCGCTCGCCACCGAGCTGCGCGAGGGCGAGCTGGCCCGCGTCGCCGCGTTCCGCCTCATCTCCACGACGGCGGCCAGCAAGGGAGAGCACCTCGGCTCCGCGGACGCGGGGGCGCGCCTCTCCGCGGAGAGCGCCGCCCGGCTCGCGCCGGAGGAGGCCGAGGTGCAGATCGTTGTGTCGGACGGCCTGAGCGCCGAGGCCGTCCACCGCAACCTCCCTGACCTGCTCCCGGTCCTGCTGGACGGCCTGGGGGCGCGCGGCGTGACCGTCGGCCAGCCGCTGCTCGCGCGTTATGGCCGGGTGAAGCTCGCGGAGGCCGTCGCCGAGCGGCTCGCGGCGCGGCTGGTCGTCGTGCTGCTCGGCGAGCGCCCGGGGAGCGGCGAGCTGGCGTCGAGCAGCCTCTCGGCCTACCTCGCCTACCGCCTCCCGCCCGGCGCGGACCAGGAGGCGGCCGCCGCCTTCAGCGGCAATCCCGTGATCGGCTTCGAGTACACGGTGATCTCGAACATCCACGCTGGCGGGCTGCCCGCCGCGGAGGCCGGGGGCGTGATCGTCGAGAAGGCCGTGGCGGTGCTCGCCCACCGCGCGGCCGGCAACCGGCTGGAGGCGTCGCTCGCCGGCGGCGCTGCTTGAGCCCAGCGCGCAGGCCGGCTCGCCCTACCGCTGCCTTGGCAATAGCGAGCCAAGTGCTCGAATTCCCATCCTGGTGGTGCGCCGCAGCTGGAGCAGCTCCTCGACTCGGGCGTCAGGCGCCAGCCTGCCGAGGTGGGCGTCGCGTTCTCGGACAGGCAAACGTCCACTCACCAATTGTTCCATGATCTTGTGTCAGCGGCGGTCCTCCGAGCAGCGGAGCCTCGTGCGCTGGGCCCGGCGCAGGCGACGGCTACGTTCCTGGTGAACCCTGACCTGCCGATTTTGGTGCGTCACGCGCCGCGTGGGCGTGTCCTTCGAACGAACAGAGAGTAAAGAGAGGATCCTGGGATGCAAATCCGATGGATGACTTCGGTCCCGCTCAGCGTCCCGTCCGGACAAGCGCTTCAAGGACGTCCCGTTCGCCAACCTCGCTCCTGAGCTGGTCATGGGGCGCCGCCTCACCGCGCACACCCCCGGCAGGATGAGCGAGCCATGGAGGGCGTGACATCCAGACGAACGATCTGCGCGTGCTTTCTTGGACACACGATGCTCGGGACAACATGGCCAACACCACGAGAGGAGAGGGGCTCATGATGGTATCAACGTTGTCTACTTTCGCAGCGGTGGTCGCGACGCTGCTGTGCGCGCGGAGCGCGAGCGCCGCACAGTCGTGCGTGTTCTACGCCTCGGGTTCGATTTACTACAACACTTCTTCCGCGAGCGAAGATGTCTACGCCTACGGGCCGATCAGCTTCGTGTGGGAGCCGGCGACAGACAGCGTCCTGGGTGGCTACTATACGGAGCAGGTCGTCTATTACGATCCCGTGGAGACGTACTTCAACGACATCACCTCCGGCGTCATTCTCGGCTCGATGGACCCGACCCAGGACCCCGCGCTGGACATCTCGATCCCTTCGATGTCGTTCTCGTGCACCGTCCCGGTCAGCGATGACTTCTCGCTCGAGGACGGGACCATCACGGGGACAAGCTCTGCGGCGATCTTGCAGGGCTACCTGGACGGCCCTTTTCTGATCGAGGCGACCGGCACTGTCGTCTGCAACTGAGCTGAGCCAATCAGGTCGTGAGGTCGATCTCGGAAGCTGATGGGACGCGTGCATCGTAGTTCGCGCTGCTCGTGCACGCCCACGACCAGACCCGCCGCGCCGTGGCCTACCTGCGCTGGAACGAGAAAGACGCCGACACGATTGCACCGTCGGTCTACAAGGACCGCGGCGACCGCGGCGCGCCGCCCAGCGACACCGCGACCGAGCCCGAGGACGTCGCCGCGCCGCCCGGCGCGGCCGCGCCGGCCGCACCGGAGGCGGCGCCCGGGGGCGCGCCGCTCAGCGACCAACCCTGCGGGTCAGAAATCCCGCCAGAAAAACCGGTCGATGACGAGCGGTCGCTGGAAACAGTAGCGATTCTCGTGGCTTCCGCCTGTTTCGCCGCCGAGGGCGGCTCTGGTGTGGCCCAACGGGGCGCCCTCCGCCGTCGCGTCGCCCGCGGTGAAGGGCCCGCGGCATCACCGATCGGGGTCGGCGCCTGGCCTGGCGGCGCAGCGCCGCGGGATTCTCCTTCGCTCGCCGCCCTGTTGTCGGGCCCCTCGATGCGCTGCCGCCTGTTTCGGGATCGTGCCTGCGTGCCCGCACTCTGCCAGCCCAACGTTGAATTGACCTGCGGCGCGAAGCGCCGTCAGGTCCAATTCTGTGTTGGGCGGTGCCTGGTCGCGCATCATGGGATCAGACATCCCAGAGCCGCCTCTTGCCGGGCTGAGAGCCGCCGCTCGCCGCAGCAGCGGTCGTGGTCGCGCCGTACCTCTCCGCCATGGCGCCGCCAGGTCCCGCCGGCTTTCGTCCCGCAGAATTCCCCGCGGAGCACGAGCGGCCCGTGTTTCGCTCGCAGCCGCCGGGATGCTCACCCAAGCGGAGTCTCGGCCGCTGTCGGCGCGTCCAAGGACCTCGCGGCCAGCGCCGCACGCCTACGCGCCTCGCGAACCGCATCAGACCGTGTTGTATGGCCTTGTTCAGGAGCACCTCGCGACCTACGTCGCGCACGCAGCGCCCACGTACGCGGCCCCGCTCCCGAAGTACGTTGTCGCCGCCTTCGATGGCTACCTCGCCTGTGGCGATCTCGCGCGAGGTTTCATCCGATGTCACTGCGATGGCTGCGGTCACGATGTGCTCGTCGCCTTCTCATGCAAGCTCCGCGGCCCCTGCCCCAGCTGCGCCTCGCGCCGGATGTGCAATGAGGCGGCGACGCTCGTCGATCGTATCTTGCCCAACGTGCCCGTCAGGCAGTGGGTCATGTCGCTTCCGTTTGAGCTGCGTGCGCTTGCGGCCAAAAGGTCCGACGTCCTCGCGGCGATGGAGCGCATCTTCGCGGAGGAGATCGCCCGCGTGACCACGCGGCTCGCGAGCATCGCCGGCGCACGGACGGGCTCGGTCGGGTTCCCTCAGAGATTCGGCTCGAGCTTGAACGTTCACGTCCATTTTCACACGCTGGCAATCGACGGCGTTTTCGAGAAGACCGCCATGGGCGTGCGCTTCCGCGATGCGCCGCCGCCTTCAAAGGACGATGTCAGCGAGGTGGCGCGACGGGTGCGCGAGCGTGCGCTTCTTTGGCTACGGCGCCGCGGCTACCTTGACGAGCGCGCGGCCGAGGAGCGCAGCAACGAGACCATCGAGCCCTCCGCGCTCGATGCGTGTACCCAGCTCGCACTCGCAGGTGGAGCGTATCTTGCGCGGCCTTTCGAGCACAAGGACAGTCCCGACGCGGCTTTCGAGCGCCGAGAGCGACGCTTCTCCGCGGCGTGCGACGGGTTCGACGTGCATTGCGCGGTGCGCATCGCAGCGGATGACGATCAGGGGCGCGAGAGGCTCGTGCGGTACTGCTCCCGCCCGACCTTCGCACTCGATCGAATCGAGCTCCTGCCCGATGGGCGTATAGCGTACTTGCTGAAGACACCTCGGCGGGGACGCACTCACCGCGTCATGAGTCCAATGGAGTTCATGGCCCGGCTCGCGGCTTTGATTCCTCCGCCGAAGATCCCGCTTGTGAGATACCATGGCGTGTTCGCGCCTCGCTCGTCGTGGCGCTCTCTCGTGACACCCAAACCTCCGGCCCGCGCCGCGAAGTCTGAGCCGTGCGCGGGGCACGCGCCTCTGCCCGCCGCGCCCGCGCCCGCATCGCCCGCGCCCGCGTCGCCGTGCCCTCCGCCGGCGCTCTCAGCGAGGTCGCTCGCGCATGCCGAGCCCACGGTGCGAGTTGAGCCGACCCTGATCTCGGTCTTGCACTGGGGGCGGCTGCTCGAAGGGGAGTTGTTCGCAACGTCGCGCTACGTCGAGTGGGCCGTGCTCATGAAGCGTTCGTTCGGTTTCGATGCGCTCCGCTGCCCGAGATGCGAACGGAGGATGCGCGTGCTTTCCACGATCACCGACTCAGCGGTGGTGCGCCGCATCCTCGATCATCTGAACTTGCCCTCGCAGCCCCGAACGGCAGCACCCGCGCGCGATCCAACGTGGGAACCGATGGCGTTCGGGTTCGACGCGGCGTAGGTGGGCACCCGGCCCGAGCCCGTCATGGCGAACGCACGTCGCGGTCGTCGAGCCAGAGCTGCACCCAATGCACGGCGCGCGGGCCCTGCGACGGGGCGAGCGGGTGTTTGATGCGCGATAGACGGCTCGCCCGGCGCCGTTCCCGCGGGGCTTGACACAGGCGAGAGCTCTATCGTTTCCTATCCGCCGGGCTCCGACAAGGGCGCTCAGCGCTTGGCCATCGGCTACACGATCTTCGGCTCGTGTCGGATGCACGGAGTCAACCCGCTCGCCTGGGCGACAGACGTCATCGGCAAGTTGCAGGCGGGCTGGCCGCGCGACCGGTTGGACGAGCTGTTGCCCGACGCCTGGGCGCACTCGTCGCGCGCCGCTCCGAGCACCGGCGACGCCGACGCGATCTGAACAACGCGAGCGTCGGTCGGCGGCGCAGGCGGAGGCCGCCTCGCCGATCCCCCTTCAGGACCGCCTGTGCCCGTGCCGAGTCGTAGGCCGACACCGCCCCGCGCCCAGC
This sequence comes from Sorangium aterium, assembly GCF_028368935.1. Taxonomy (NCBI): domain Bacteria; kingdom Pseudomonadati; phylum Myxococcota; order Polyangiales; family Polyangiaceae; genus Sorangium; species Sorangium atrum. The sequence goes on from NZ_JAQNDK010000002.1 coordinate 705,694, forward strand.
ATCGTCGACCCCGGCGAGAGCCGCAAGGGGCCGTGCACATGGCGATGGCCGGGTGGTTACTCCGAGCACTCCAGCACCCTCGGCTGCCGATGGGCCGACCTCCACGGTGCTGCGGGCTGTCTTCGCAGGCCCCGCCGCGCGAACGCGTCGAGCAGAGGCTCGGGTCGGTGCGGTCGGCATCATGGGTCCAGGCGCCCCGAGGGCTGCCTCATTCCATCTAGGGGGCCGCGTTCACTCTACAGCCTGCGGGCACGACGCCGAGCTGAGGACGCCGAGCTGAGCAGCGGAGTTGACGCCACACGGAAGATTGCCCGATTGAACTCAAGATTCCGCTCAGCTTCAACAGCGAACGGGATACCCCCCCTTAGCAATCGACGTCCGCACTTGCGTCTGGGACATTCTCACAATCAATGGCGGAATTGACGGTAAATAGTATTTGCAAACGGAATGCGTCGGCATAGAGTCTACTGAGGTCGTCCGGAGACGTCCTAGTGCAGTGGTCGCATCCGAACAAGAAAGGGAACGTATGTCGATCAAAGCAAAGCAGAGCGACACGGACCTCATCAAGGGCATGATTGGAAATTGGAGCGCCGTCGATGGGAGACCCAGTGAAACATTTAAACATATCTCGGAGCTTCTTGGCGACGGGACGTTTAGGGCCCATGGGACTCATGAGAAGGACGGAAAGATCAGGTTTTTGTAAACCATGGCGTCTGGTCGATCGATAACGGGGCACTCACTTATACCATCCAGGAATCGAACATTCCCGAGTGGCGTGGCCTCATGGTAAACCAGGATGTGGAGGCTTTGGGCGGGAGCAAATTAAACATTCGGAGCGCCAGCGGAGTCTTAGTCCAGGCCCAGTCCGTCATATGGCGTAGCGACGCCGAACGTATGCACCTTTTGGCGGGCGTACTGAACGCCTAACACCAATCAACGTGGGAACCGATGGCGTTCGGGTTCGACGCGGCGTAGGTGGGCACCCGGCCCGAGCCCGTCATGGCGAACGCACGTCGCGGTCGTCGAGCCAGAGCTGCACCCAATGCACGGCGCGCGGGCCCTGCGACGGGGCGAGCGGGTGTTTGATGCGCGATAGACGGCTCGCCCGGCGCCGTTCCCGCGGGGCTTGACACGGGCGAGAGCTCTATCGTTTCCTATCCGCATCGCCGGCGACCTGTTGGCGCAGCGGTACTTCAGCGAACACGCCGCGGCACAGGGCGGGATGGCACGGGTCTACCGCGCCCTCGATCGGCACACGGGCAAGCCGGTGGCGGAGAAGGTGCTCAACGCCGATCATGTCGACGCGCCGCGCTTCCGGCGCGAGGCCGCGCTCTTGGCCGAGCTGCTCGACCCGCGCATCGTCCGCTACGTCGACCACGGCGAGACGGCCGCCGGGGAGCCGTATTTGGTTATGGAGTGGCTCGACGGCGAGGACCTCGCCTCCCGGCTCAGGCGCGGGCCGGCGCTCGGCGTGGCGGGGAGCGTGCGCCTCGCGTGCCGCGCCGCCGGGGCGCTGGGCATCGCGCACGCCCGCGGCGTCGTGCACAGGGACGTCAAGCCGGGCAACCTCTTCCTGGTCAGCGGTCGCTCCGAGGAGGTGAAGGTCATCGACTTCGGCATCGCGCTCGTCACCACGGACCCGCAGCGGATGACTCGCACCGGCGTCGCGCTGGGCACGCTCGGGTACATGGCGCCCGAGCAGGTGCGTGGCGAGCGCGCCCTCTGCCCGCGGGTCGACGTCTTCGCGCTCGGCTGCGTCCTCTTCGAGTGCCTCACCGGGCGCCCGCCGTTCCCCGGCGATCTCGGCCTCTCGATCCTGGCCCGCATCCTGGTCGAGCAGGCGCCCCGCGTGGCGGCCATCGCCCCGGGGATCCCGCCGGCGCTCGATGATCTCGTGGCGCGCATGCTCGCCAAGGACGCCGCCGAGCGCCCGCGCGACGGACGGGAGGTGGCCGAGGCGCTCGCCGCGCTCGCCGATGTCGAGGCCGCGCCGGCGCGGACGGCGCCGGGCGCGGCCCTCACCCACGGGGAGCAGCGGGTGGTCTGCGTGCTGCTCGTCGAGCCGCGAACGGCGCCCACCGCCGACGTGAGCGCGCCGACGGTCCCCATGTCGAGCGAGCCCCGGGAGGCCGCGCCCCTCGCGGCCCTGGCCGAAGCGCACGGGGTGCGGCTCCACCCGGTCGCGGGCGGCGCGCTGGTCAGCACCCTCGCGCGGAGCAGCGCGGCCACGGATCAAGCCGCCCGCGCCGCCCGCTTCGCCCTCTCGCTGCGGGCAGCGCTGCCTCTGTCGCGCATCGTCCTGTGCACCGGCCAGTGCGCGGTCGGCGACCGGAGCCCGACCGGGGAGGTCATCGATCGGGCCGCGCGCCTCCTCACCCGCGCCCGGACGGGGGAGGCCGGCGCGCTCCTCCCGGTGCTCCTCGACGATCCCACGGCGGCGCTCCTCGCCGGCCATTTCGATACCCGCCCCGGTCCGCTCGCGATCGAGCTCCATGACGAGCGCGCGCCGGTCGACACCGCGCGCACGGTGCTCGGCCGGGCCACCCCCTTCGTCGGCCGCGAGCGGGAGCTCGCAATGCTCGAGGCCATCGTCGCCGAGGCGCGTTCCGAGGAGACGGTGCGCGCCGTGCTCGTGACGGCCCCCCCCCTGGGGCGGGCAAGTCGCGCCTCCGCCGCGAGCTCTCGCGGCGGCTCCACGCCCGCGGCGAACCGCACGAGATCTGGCTCGGCCGCGGCGATCCCATGCGCGCCGGCGCGCCCTTGGCGATGCTCGCCGACGCCATCCGGAACGTTGCGGAGCTCTCGCGCGAGGAGCCGCTCGAGGCGCGCCGGCGCCGGCTCCTCGCCCGCGTGTCCCGGAGGATCGCGCCCGGGGACGCGCGCCGCGTCGCGGAGTTCCTCGGCGAGGTGACGGACGTGCCCTTCCCGCCGAGCGTGGAGCTCGCCGCGGCGCGCGGCGATCCGCAGCTCATGAACGACCAGGTGACGCGCGCCTTCCGGGATCTGCTCGCGGCCGAGACCGAGGCGGCGCTGGTGCTGCTCGTCCTCGAGGACCTGCACTGGGGCGACCTGCCGAGCGTGAAGCTCGTCGACGCCATCCTCCGCGGCCTTTCCGATCGCCCGCTCGTGGTCCTCGCGCTCGCCCGGCCCGAGATCGCCGAGCGGTACCCGCGCCTGTGGTCCGAGCGGGCCCTCGTGGAGGTGCGCCTCGGGGAGCTGCCGCGGCGGGCCGGCGAGCGGCTGGTGCGCGCGGTGGCCGGCGGCGGGATCTCGGACGAGGCCGTCGCCCGTATCGTGGTGCGGGCGGCGGGCAACGTGCTCTACCTGGAGGAGCTCGTCCGGGCCGAGCTGAGCGGCCGGGGCGACGTCCTGCCGGAGACGGTGCTCGCCATGGTGCAGGCGCGGCTCTCGGCCTTCGGCGACGAGGCCCGCCGCGCCCTGCGCGCCGCGAGCGTCTTCGGCCTGGAGTTCCGGATCCCGGCGGTGGCCGCGCTGCTCGGCGCGCGCGTCGAGGACGTCGCCGCCCGCCTCGACGAGCTCTGCGAGCGCGAGGTCGTCCTTCGCCTGGGCCACGGCCAGGGCGAGGCCCACTTCGCCTTCGGCCACGCGCTCTTCCGCGAGGCCGCCTACGCCTCGCTCACGCCCGCAGATCGCGCGCTCGGCCACCGCCTGGCTGCTCTCGGCCGGGGAGCGCGACGCCCTTGTCCTGGCGGAGCACTACGAGCGGGGCGAGCTCCTCGCCGAGGCGGCTCGCTGTTATCGCCTCGCGGCCGAGCAGGCCTTCCGCGCGGGCGACCACGCCACGGCCCTCCTGCGCGCCGAGCGGGGCGTCGCGTGCGGCGCTGCCGGCGAGGATCTCGGGGCGCTGCGCTGCGTGCAGGCCGAGGTCCACGAGGTGCGGGACGAGCTCGCCGCCGCCGAGGTGCGCGCGCTCGAGGCCGTCGAGCTCCTCGCCGAGGGGACGGTGCTCTGGCTGCACGCCGCCGGGGTGCTGATCCAGGTCCGCAGCCTCGCTGGCCGCTTCAGCGACCTGATCGCCTGGCTCGATCGGCTCGGGCGCCGCGCGCCCGTGGACCGCGAGGCGGCCGAGGCGCTGGCGCGCGCGCTCCTCCGCGGCGCCACCCAGATGCTCAAGGCGGGCCGCCCGGACGTGGTCGACTCCGCGCTCGATCACGCGCACCTGCACATCGTGCCGCTCGCCGGCGGCGCGCCCCAGCTCGCCGCGCACCTCGAGTACGCGCGCGGCATGCGGCGCATGTACGACGGCGACCTGGCCGAGGCCTACGAAGCCTTCTCCGGTGCGGCTGGGCACTACGAGGCGATCGGCGACTGGCGCAGCGCCCTCAACAACCGCGCGAACGCGGCGCTCGCGCTGATCGAGCTCGGCGAGGACGCCGAGGCCGAGCTGCTGCTCCGCGACGCCCTCTCGCGCGCGGCGCGGATGGGGATGGATCTGATCGGGGCTTACGTGCGCCGGTACTTGGGGCGCGTCCTTTGCCAGCGCGGCGATCTCGCCGAGGCCCGGGCGCTCGCCGAGCGCGCGCTGGCCGAGATGGTAGGCCGGGACGGGCCTGGGATCGAGGGGCCCCTGCGTCAGTTGCTCGCCGAGACCCTCGCTGCGGCCGGCGATCTCGAACGTGCCCTCGCCGAGCTGAGCACGGCGCTCGGCCTGCTCGGCGACTTCCGAGCGCTGCGGATGGAGGCTCTCGGCGCCCAGGCCGACGTGCTGCTCCGCGCCGGGAGGGCGGCCGAGGCGGTCGCTGCGGCCCGCGAGGGCGCGCGCCTGCTCGACGCGGAGGGCGGCGGCATGGGCGAGCGGGAATCGCGGCTGCGCCTCGTGCTGGTCCTCGCCCTCGACGCTGCCGGCGAGGCGGAGGAAGCGCGCGCGGCGCTGGACGTCGCCGCTCGCTTCCTGCTCGCGCGCGCCGCCCGCATCCGCGATCCCCGCTTGCGCCGGAGCTTCCGCGAGCGCGTCCCCGAGAACGCTCGCACCCTCGCGCTCGCCCGCGATCGGCTCGGCTCCACGCCTCCTTCCTGAATCGGAGCGCGCCGTGTGGTACAGCGCGACCGCGCCGTTCTCCCACGCAGTGCCGGTCAACAGGCCACTCGGCAAGCGATGCGCCCAGCGCGTAGGCAAATCAAGCCGGAGCGCAGCGCGAGGAAGTGTAGCGCAGCAAACCGGCGTGAGCCGCACGAAGCTGTACCGCGACATGAAGAGCTCGCGTTGAGCTGGGTCCCGGCCCCCCTCAGTTTCTCGGCTTGTGCAACTCTTGCTCAAGTCGCGCGATACCTACCCGATTGCGACGCGCGCTGAGGGACTGAACCGAAGAGTACGTGCTTTTTTCGACACGGCATGATGGTTGCCAAGCCGGAACTGCCTGCCGGATCGTTGCGGGCAACTGGAGAAGTCATGTCGAGGAACTTCATTTCTTTTGTTTCACTCACGGTTCTTAGCAGCTTGGCCTTCACCGCCTGCGCTCCGGCCGACTCCGTGGACGACGACGGACGGGTCTCGGAGGCCCAGCAGTTTGCCCAGTGCGAGACCTGCGAGCCGCCGCCGCCCCCCGATGATGGTCCGCCGCCGCCCCCGCCGCCGCCCCCGGCGTGCAGCCAGACCTACTCCAACCCTGCTTCGCCCACGCCCTGGGCCAGCACCCCGTCGACGGCCCACAGCCAGGCGCACGACTATGCGCTGCGGGAGGGTTACCCGATGGGCTTCTGGAACTACCACCAGGCGACCTACGATCAGGGGCCCGTCCGCGGCACCTTCCTCATCACGGAAGCGGCATACGCCGGCTGGGAGGACGTCCCGAGCTCCGCGCTCGGCAATCCGAGCGTCAACGACATCCCCTCGATGATGCGCGCGGCGCACAGCTATGCCATCTCGCACGGCTACGCCGCGGGCATGCCGACGTTCCACTACGCCACGTACAACGGCGTGCCCGTCAAGGGCATCGTGTTCTTCCAGGCGGGAGCCGTCGAGTTCCGTGACCTGCCCGCCTGCGAGCTCGGCTATCCCAACGTGAACGACTACGGGCAGATGTTCCGCGGCGCGAACGACTACGCGGTCCGCAACGGCTACGGCGCCGCGTTCCCGACCTTCCACTATGCCAACTACGGCCAGGGCACCGTCTACGGGCTCATCCTCTTCAGGCCGGGTATGACCGCCTGGCGCGACGTGCGCGTCGCGGACTACGACACCAGCTGCGGTGGGAACAACCAGCACGCTTGCCGCAGGCAGTGCGACGAGGCGATGTCGTACTACGACTTCTGGGCCGACGTGTGCTACACTACGCCGCCTCCGCCGCCTCCGCCGCCCTGCGGCGACTACAACGAGCAGTGCTGCAACGGCGGATGCAACCACAGCACGCTCTTCTGCGGCGCGAGCAACACCTGCGAGCAGTACCCGTACTCGTCGAGCAACACCGTCTACGTGTCGCTGGCGCCAGCGAATCCGCAGACGCCGTTTCGCTACGAGAACAACAACGTCCCCAATCCGGCGCTCAACGGCACGGAGGCGGCGGTCGCGTGGGTGGAGAACACCAGCGGTTACAACCTCAATCTTCGGCACACGGATCGGTTCGGCAACACTGCCGTCCTCGCGATCGACGCCGGCAAAACCGCGGCCGTTCCCTTCACGGGCCTGACGGTCTCGGGTGGGTGGGGCGCCGACGTCGGCGGCTCGAGCTTCCCGCTGAGCATCACGTTCAAGGTCCGATACTGAGATCGCAGCGCCGCGGTTGGGCCGCGCCGACGAGGCCTCTGCTCGTATCACCGGCTTCGCCGCGTGCGACCAGCGCGCCGTCGCGTCACACCGGAAGGGAAGGCGGCCATCGATGCGCACTATCGGGCGCGGGTTGCGGCGATTCCAGAGATGAGAGAGGCATGGCACCAAGCAAACAACCGGCAGTACGTGTGGTTCGGCGCGTAGGCAAATCAAGCCGGATCGCAGCGCGAGGAAGTGTAGCGCAGCAAACCGAAAGGGTGGGACCGCGAGCGTCGTGATGGCTCGGTCCTGGGTCGAAAGAGCGTGGTCCGGGCGGCGCCGAGCGCGCTACGGGGCGCATCGGCGTGCCGTGGGCACACGTGTCCGTGCGGGCGTTGGTCTGGCCCGGGAGGCGCGTCGCGAGACGCTATGCGGCGTCACCGAGCGCCTTGCGGCGCAGAACGGTGCTTTTCCAGTACGGTGGCCCCCGGTTGGGACAGCGTGCTGAAACATCGGTCGGCTCGCCGCCGTCCATCGACTCGACGCCGCGCGGCTCTTCCGGCTGGCGCTCGAAAAGGGAGAGCCGGGCGCTCGCTCCAGAGGGACGCGCGAGGGAGCGCTCTACTGCGGCTACAGCTCCCCTGCCGGGCTCCTCAACGCCCGCCGACGCGTAACCGTCCAGTTGGCGACGCCTTGGGCGTCGGCGTGATCCCGGGAACCCTGGCTGGCCGGAGGCGAGCATGGGTCAGCACCGAGAGCAGCAATTCTGGGAGCAGTTGGTGGCGGAGGTAGAGGGCGGCGCGACGCAGGCCGAGATCGCGCGGCGCTACGGGGTCAGCGTGTCCAATTTGGCGTGGTGGGCGCGGCGACTGCCGTCCCAACGAGCCGCGTTGGCGCGGAGCTAGCTACCCGCCTTCCGACGGCGGCGCCGCGGAAGTGTTCCGATACGTTGCGGAAGAGCTCTCCGCACGTCGATTGCGTGAAGGGACCAGGCCGCACGCAGCGTTGGTTCCTGACGTCGACGGGGCTCGCAAGGCTGAACAACATGCTCGGCGTGGCCACGGGGAGCGCCGGCGCACGCCCTCGCGCTTGCCTCCCCGGCACAGGCCTGCTGGTTGCCGACAACACTTTGCCGGAGGCCGCCGGGGCGGTTCGGCACGCAACCACTGCGCACGGGCGATCTCAGGAGAGCCCGCGGGCGCTGGCGAGCGGCAAAGCTCCGGCAACGAGTCGACCCGAGCGGCGGGCTCGACGTTCGGCCCATGCTTGCTCACCCCTCCGGCGCCACCGGCAGCTCGAGCAGCCGACCGATCGCCTCGTGAACGACCCGGGCCGCCATCTCATCCCCGAGGGCGACGGCGCGGCTCAGGGCGCTGGCGAGCGAGGCGACCACGGCTTCCCGAGGCGACGGCCCGGTCACGGCGAGCTCCCCAGGCCGGAGGCTTGACGCTTGGGCCCGGGTTGGGCCCACGCCTTCCGACGATGAGGCAGCCCTGAGGTCAAGGGCTTGAGCGCTCTCTTTGCGCGGCTGGCGGGCTTCGGCTCGGCAGCGGCGGCGCTCAGCGTCGTCAGTGCAGGTCGCTTCGGCATGGATGTCTCCCTTCGCCCTGGTCGGGCGTCGTTCCGCTTATGCTTGAGCGCCTCGTCGCGTCCGCAGGAGCGAGCTGTGGCTCGATCGACGATCCGCATTCACAGGCCGGCGGTCGCCCTGGTGGCCTGGATGCACACGGGGGTCCGAAACGGGACCGTGGAGGCGCATTCTAGGGGACGGCATGTTCGACCCACAGGCCGATCACCCGGAAGGCGTCCGCGCTCATCCACGTGGCCCTCTTTCGCGCTCCCAGCGTGACGCGCTCGTGGCGCACGTTCCCGTCGGGGGAAAGTCAGTGCATCGAGGCCCTCCTTGAGGTCGAGACCGGCCTCGAGCGAGCCGTTGCCCGAGTGGCGCCGAGTCCCTTGTCGATCGAGCGCTGCCGGCGGCGCGCCTTGACCGAGGCCTCCTTCATGCTTTGCGCCTGCTGCTCGATTGACTGTGCTTGCTGCCGCAGGCCCTTGGCCGAAGCGACTGCTGCGCTCTGCGCATCGTAGACCGTGCCGTCGCGCCACATGGCCCACAGCACACCCGACAACCGCCGCGCCAGCGCCACGACCGCGACGTGGCGACCCCGGCGCTCGTCGATGGCGTTTGCCCATTGGCGCAGCGGGTCGTCGCCGCTCTTGTGCCGCAGGATCGTGTGCGCAGCCTGCGTCAGCAGCACGCGCAGATAGGCGTTGCCTTGCTTGGTGATCGCGCCCAGCCGCTGCTTGTTGCGTCCCCCGGAGGTGTCCTCCGAGGGGACCAAGCCCAGGTAGGAGGCGAGCTGGTGGGCGTGGTGAAAGCGCTTGGCTTCGTCCACCACCGAGACGAATGCGGCGGCGATGACCAGCCCCACGCCGGGTGCCGTGGTCAGCCGCACGATCACCGGCTCGTGGGTGCACAGCTGCTCGAGCGCGGCATCGGCCAGCGCGATCTGAGGGGTGAGCATCTCCAGCGCTGTCACCAGGGGTCCAACGAGCTGGCGAGTCTCGGCCGGCAAGGCTGCCGCGCTCAGCACCGTGAGGAATCCCTCGGTGGTGCACCTCGCGAGCTTGTGTCCGCAAGCGCGCAGGATGCCGCGCACGGTGGTGACGTACTGGGCCCGCGTCTCGACCAACGCGCGCCGGACAGCCAGCTGGTGGCGAATGGCCCGCCGGTGAGGCGACAGCACGTGAGCGAGTGGAATACCCCCGCGCTCGACGGCGTGCGCTAACGCCTCGGCATCAAGGCGGTCATTCTTGCGGCCGTGCTGGCCGATGCCGAGCTGACGAGCTCGCGTGGTGTCGACGACCAGCACGTCGTGACCCCAGTTGCGCAGCGTGTCGTGCACCGCCCAGGCCTCGCGGCAGGCCTCGATCGCCACCCGGGCCGGCGAGGACGACGGGCCGAGGAGATCCTCGAGCGAATCGAGCGAGCGGACCGTGCGTCGCAACACCACGGCCCCGCCCGCCACCTCGCAGAAGGAGATCTCATGGACCCCCAGATCCAGCGCTACACTTCGCATGGCTGACCTCTCCTGGACCCCCGTCGTCTGCGTCTTCGAACGCGTGGGGGTGCCCGCAGGCAACCCTGCAGGCGAGAGGTCAGCCACATTGCTCGCTGCTCCGAGCGGCTCTTTCTTGCGCGCTCCTCTCCGGAGCCTGGAGCCCCCGCCGGAGGCCTCCGTCCGCCCATCGCCCGCAGCTTTGTCCGGCTGGAGCGCGCAGGGGGAGTCAAGGGCGGCGGAGCCGGCGAGCTCCGCTCGCGAACCCTTGACGCCTCCGAGCACTCCAGCACGCTTTGCTGCTGCCGATGGGCCGACCTCCACGGTACTGCGGGCTGTCTTCGCAGGCCCCGCCGCGCGAACGCGTCGTGCAGAGGCTCGGGTCGGTGCAGTTGGCATCATGGGTCCAGGCGCCCCGTGGGCTGCCTCATCCCATCTAGGGGCTGCGATCCGTCATCACGCCCTCCCAAAATCCCGGGGCATCCGACGGATCGCGACGGTTCGCCCCCGCGGAATCGTCCCGCCAGAGAAACCGGTGGATGACGAGCGGTCGCCGGAAACAGTAGCAATTGGGATAGCTATGCGCCGCCGCCAGCCGCTCCGGATGGACGGCGGCGTAGCGCCAGGTTCCGCAGCCACCCATGCTCGGACCGGTGAGATAGACGCGGTCGCGATCGATGTCGTGTGTAGCGAGCAGGTAGTCGAGGAGGGCGTCGATCTTGGCCGCGTCCCATTCGCCGGGCGATTGCGGCGCCGCGATCAGCACGCCCGCGTCGACGAGCGGAGACGACGAGCCGAGCAGGCGCGCACGCGCCACATAACGCAGCGGCGGCAGGCGGTGGATGATGGAGCGCGGGTGACTGCCGTCACCGCGGCTGCTCCCGCCGTGCAGCACGAGCAGGAGCGGGCGCGGGCGCGGCCCCGGGTCCGGCGGCACGTACTCGACATATCCGTAGGGCGACGCCGTCGACCCGGGGGGATGCGCCTCCATCATCAGGGCAGGGATCACGTAGCGCAGCGCGAGCAGCACGAGCCCCGTCGCCGCGACGACGGCCTGCGCAGCCCTCCTCGCGCGGCGAGCCCAACGCGGTCCTGACACGCCGCCGAGCCTACCGTGCGCCGAGCATGGCGTCCATGAGGGGGCCGCGACGTTCGTGGGCAGCACAGCGTGGGCCCGCCTGCGCTGGCGCCGAGGCGGGGCTGGGACAACGGGGCTTTAGTACTACAGTTGTACTTACGGCGGACGAGCGCCACGGCGCGGGTAGTGACAGCGGCACGCCAGCGCCTGATGATGCCGCCGCCACGAGAGCACCGATCACGTTGGAGTCCCGAAGAAATCAACAGAAGGGAAGAGAAACCGCAAGGGCGCGAGGGGCGCAAGGGGAAGACAAAGGCTATCTCGCCTCTGGTCCCTTGAGCCCCTCGCGCCCTTGCGGTTTTTCTCTTTCCCGCATTCCTTGCCCTTGGAGCTTGTTTTCCGGCAGAACGGCCGGGCTTCGCAACTCATTGAATTCAGGCAAATTTCAACCTGTTCGGTGCTCTCGAGGTAGGCGGCGACGTGGGAAAGCGCCTCGGCGGTCGGGGCCGGGGTCGGCGCGGGCTGGAGGGGAGGCGACGGCGGCGGCTGCGGCGGCGGCGGTGGCGGGATCTGGCCCTGGGCGTGGCCGCTGGCCTGGCCCTGCGCGCCGGCGCCGGCGTTGCCACCCGCGTTGCCCCCGGCGCTGCCCTGCGCGGGCCTGGGTGGAGGGCAGTTGGTGCCCCAGCAGAGCTGCGCGCGGGCTTCGGGCGCAGCCGCGAGGAGCGCCGCCACGGCGGCGGCAGAGAAGAGCCTGGCGCGGAGGCGCCGAAGAGAAGAAGAAGGCGTGGTGTTCATGAGGTTCAGCGAGGAAGAACGCGTCTGCTTCATGAATACGCTGCCGACCGCGGAAGCTTACCTCGAAGCCGCCGCCGCTTCGCCGGCCGCGAGGTCCCGGTCGGCCCGGGCGAGGTGCGAGGCGGTGGTCACGGCAGGATCGCGATGCGCCGAGGTGGGCGTCGGGCGCAGCTGCGGCCGAGCGCGCTCGCTTCGCCCCACCTCTCCGCCTCGAGCGTGCCAAGGTCTGGACGACGACGTGAGTGAGCGCTCCGTCCCGGAGCTCCTCCAGCCGACGAGGGCGGCGACCTCAGCCAGTCTCGATGCCTCTCAGGTAGGCGCAAAACATGTCGGCCATGGCGTTGGCGTAGGCCTCGATCTCTGCGGGGGTTCGAGGACTTTCCGAGAAGTGCTTCCCCACCGCGCTCAGCGTCGATGTGATCAGGTCGCCGGCCAAAGCACGCGTCGCTTCGGATACGTTGGGTAGCGCCTCCTGCATGAAGACCTGGATCGTGCGGTCTCCCGACGCCCTCGCCTCCTGTGCCTCGGGCGCATCGCGATAGAGCGGGGCGGCGTCATTGAGGGCCACGCGCGCCTCGGCCTCCTCACATTCGGAGCGGATGAAGGCGTGGACCAGGGTGCGCAGTCGTTCAAGCGGAGGTCTCTCGACGTCCTCGAGGATGACGCGCAGCAGCTCGGTCGTGTCCCGCCATTCGTCGCTCTGGAGCCGGAACAGGAGCGCCGCCTTGTTCGGGAAGTACTGATAGAGCGACCCGACGCTGACGCCAGCCTTCTCGGCCACCCGCGCCATGGTGAAGCGCTGCGCCCCTTCCTTCGCCAGAACCTGAACTGCGGCCTCCAGAACCGCGGCGACGAGTCCGGTCGAGCGAGCCTGCTTGGGCTGTTTTCTCGAGGAAATTTGGGGGCTTCGTCGGTCGGGCATGGCGGGCGGACCCAATGCGAATCGCGAACCTGACTGATTAGTCGTATTTCTACTCAGGCGCAAGGACGCGCTGACCCCAATCGGAGACCTACATGACCACCCCGCTCGCGCCCCTGCGATCGATGCTGCGCTCCGGCGTCTTCGCGCCGACTACATCGAGCGCGATGCCGCCGCCGTACCCGACGTGGCACCAACTGCAATTCGCGTCGCGAAGCCCGCGCCCGGCGTGGACGCGTGGGATGCCGTCGAACTCGGATGAACCGGGAAACTGAAGCACAAACAAGGAGAAGGAATCATGCGCGTCTTCATTACAGGAGCCTCTGGATTCGTCGGGTCCGCGGTCGTTCGCGAGTTCATTTCGGCTGGCCACGACGTCGTGGGGCTTGCTCGTTCGGACTCCGCGGCGAAGGTCATCGCCGACACCGGCGCCGTCGTGTACCGCGGGGACCTCGAGAGGGTTGAGAGCCTGGAGCGCGGCGCCTCCGAGGCCGACGCCATCATCCACACCGGATTCAATCATGACTTCTCGAAGTTCAAGGCGAGCTGCGAGGCCGATCGGAAGGTGATCGATGCGCTCGGGTCGGCGCTCGCTCGCTCGGAGCGACCGCTGATCGTCACGTCGGCGATCGGCGTGCTTCCCCCTGGAAGCGTCGTCACTGAACAGACCATGCCACTCTCGCCGAGCCCCAATCCGCGCGCAGCGACCGAAGAGGCGGTGCGCGCGCTGATCGACCGTGGGGTGAACGTCTCCGTCGTCCGCCTCCCGCCGTCGACGCACGGCGAAGGTGACCACGGCTTCGTTCCGATGTTGATCAAGATCGCCCGCGACCAAGGGGCCTCAGCCTACATCGGCGAGGGGCTCAATCGATGGCCGGCCGTGCATCGGTTCGACGCGGCGAAGGTCTACCGCCTCGCGGCCGAGCGGGCGACGCGGGGGGTCTACTACCACGCGGTCGCGGAGGAGGGCGTGCCGTTCCGACAGATCGCGGAGGTTATCGGCCGACGCTTGAAGGTGCCCGTCGTCTCCAGGAGCCAGGACGAGGCCGCCGCTCACTTCACCTCGTTCTTCGCGCATTTCGTCGCGATGAACGTGACGGCATCGAGCAAGCAGACGCAGGAACAGCTGCAGTGGCGACCGACGCTGCCGGGCCTGATCGCGGATCTCGACCGGCCTCACTACTTCGCGTGAGGGCTCATGACGAACGTGATGATCGACGACCTCGTTCGATGCAACATGACGAATCAGTCGCACTCTGATCTTGTGACGCGAAAGGCTCGACTTCAGGCCGAAGACGTTTCGCGCCTGCGGAGGACACGATGAATCTCCAGTTCAGGATGAAATTTAACCACATGAGCTTCCCCACCGTGGACGTCACGACGGAGGCGAAGTTCTTCGAGGAGCATTTCGGCGCGACGATCGAGTTCGTCGACACCGCCACCGGAAACGCTCTCCTGAAGCACGGGGGGACCGACATCGTACTGGAAGCCATGAAGGACGCGGTCCCTTGGCACAGGGACTTCCACTTCGGGTTCGAGCTCGAGACCAAGCGCGAAGTCGACGCTCTCCACGAGGAATTGAAGCGCGTTGGCGTGAAGCTCGAAACCGAAGTGTTCAACCGAGTGGGACGCGGCTCGCGTTTCTTCGGACGGACGCCGGGCGGCGTTCAGTTCGAGATCAACACGCGGGAAGACATGGATTCGAAATGGGACGCTAACAAGAAGTGAAATGGACCCCCGCGTACTTCACGGTGTGGATCCTTCCCGCCCTTGACGTCGCGAACGAGGAGCTCGTGGCGCTCCAGGTCGAGGTCCTTCACGCCGCGCCGGCCCCCCCGCCGGCCCTCAGCCGAAGGCCTCGGTGACGATCCGGCCGACCTCGGCGTGCGCGGCGTTCCGCGCGTCGGCGCTCGCCGACGGCGCCTTGATGAAGCTCGCGATGACGATCGGCGCGCGCGACGGAGGCCATGCGACGGCGACGTCGTTCGCGGCGCCGTTCTCGCCCGTCCCGGTCTTGTCGCCGACGACCCAGTCTTTCGGCAGGCCCGCCCGGAGACGGGCGAGGCCGGTGGTCGACCGGACCATCCACCCCACGAGGCGCGCGCGCGAAGGCGCGTAGGTAAAAGAAGCCGGATCGCAGCGCGAGCGCGTAGGTAAAAGAAGCCGGATCGCAGCGCGAAGAAGTGTAGCGCAGCAAATTGAAAGGGTGGGACCGCGAGCGTCGTGATGGCTCGGTCCTGGGTCGAAAGAGCGTGGTCCGGGCGGCGCCGAGCGCGCTACGGGGCGCATCGGCGTGCCGTGGGCACACGAGTCCGCCCGGGCGTTGGTCTGGCCCGGGAGGCGCGTCGCGAGACGCTATGCGGCGTCACCGGGCGCCTTGCGGCGCAGAACGGTGCTCTTCCAGTACGGCGGTTGCCGCGTCGGCGCTGGGAGAGCGTGCTGGAACATCGGTCGGCTCGCCGAGCGCGGAGAGAAAGCGGGTGATGTTCCTTGGCTCGGTCACCAGGGCGACGAGCTTCACCCGCCCCTTGCAAGCTGGGCACTTGAGGACATCGATCCCACGTCCGTAACCAGCCGGTACCGCCGCCGCCTGTTACCCATCCTCGTCCTCCCGAGTCTCCTCCTTGTCCGTCGACGCTCGCCGCGCCCATCGTCGCGGTGGCTCGCCTGTTGGAACTGACGCGCGGGTTGAGACTGCGGGATGGGAACAACCCGTCCGAACCCGCCGCTGCCCCCTCCGCCGAGCTGGGACAGCCTCTCGCCGACCCGTCGAAGCAGGCTCCTCGCGCTTCTCGACGCGATGGTGGTCCAAGCGCTGCGCGCGCCCCCGCACGCCGCGGAGGTGAAGGATGAACGCCGGCAGCGCTGAGCGGCGCGACGGGGGCCCCGTTACCTCGTCCAAGATCACACCGCGCCATCTCGATCGGCTCGCGATTGTGTACGTCCGGCAGTCGCACGCCATCCAGCTCATCAAGAACCCGGAGTCGACGCGCGTGCAATACAGCCTCACCGAGCACGCGGTGGGTCTTGGCTGGTCGCGCGAGCGCGTGCTCGTCATCGACGAGGACCAGGCGCATACGGCGACGACCTCCGAGGGGCGTCTCGGCTTTCAGCGCCTGGTCGCCGAAGTCGGTCTGGGTCACGTCGGTATCATCGTCGGCTTCCAGATGTCGCGCCTGGCGCGCAGTTGCAGCGATTGGTACCAGCTGATCGATGCCTGCGCGCTCTTCGGGACGCTGCTGGGCGACTTCGACGGCATCTACGACCCGGCCATCTACAACGACCGGCTCCTACTCGGGCTCAAGGGCACGATCAGCGAGGCCGAACTCTACCTCATCAAGCAGCGAATGCATTCTGCCAAGCTCGCCAAGGCTCAGCGCGGTGAGCTCGGGATGCTCCGGCCGATCGGCTACGTCACCCGCGCTTCAGGCGAGGTCGTCAAGGATCCCGACGAGCAGGCACGCCACGTCATCGAGCTGCTCTTCGAGCAATTCCAGCGCCGCGGCACCATCCAAGGCGTGCTCTGCTACCTGCTCGAGCACGACCTGAAGCTGCCAGTCCGGATCATGTCGGGTCCGGACAAAGGAGAGCTCCGCTGGTCTCGTCCTAGCCGCAGCACGTTGCAGCAGGTGTTCATCAACCCGGCTTATGCGGGTGCCTACGTCTATGGGCGGCGCTCGAAGGAGCCGCGCGCCAAGCTGCCGGGTCACCCCGCAACCCGGCGCAGGGACGCACAGGCGTGGGCCGTATGTCTGCGCGACAAGATCCCGGCCTATATCTCGTGGGAGCAATACGAGCAGAACCAGCGCCAGCTGGAGCTCAACGACAACGCCACGCGCGGCGTCCCGCGCGAGGGGGCGACGCTTCTGGCTGGTCTCGTGCTCTGCGGTCGCTGTGGTCACCGCATGCAGGTGTCCTACAATGGCGGCTACGCGCGGTACGCCTGCGTGTATGACGCAAGGCACTTTGCAACGCCCCTGTGCCAGTCGCTCGCAGCGCGTCCAGTCGATGAGGTCGTCGAGGCGCTGGTGCTCCGCGCCCTCGCGCCCTCGGCGCTGGAGCTGAGCTTGGCGGTGGCGTCGGATCTGGAGCAGGAGCGCGCCCGCGAAGAGAAGCTGTGGCAGCAGCGGCTAGAGCGCGCTCACTACGACGTCGAACGCGCGCGCCGCCAGTACGACGCAGTCGAGCCCGAGAACCGCCTCGTCGCGCGCACGCTCGAACGAGCGCTCGAGGAGCGACTCGGCGCCGAGCAGAAGCTGAGGGAACAGTACCATCGCGTCTGCGCGACGCGCCCCGTCACGCTGACCGACGCGGAGCGCTCGGCGATCCGCGCACTGGCGACGGAGCTGCCGAAGCTCTGGAACAGCCCCACGACGACCAACGAGCAACGCAAGGACGTGGTCCGCCAGCTCCTGGACGAGGCGCGTGTGACCGTCGAAGGCGAAAGTGAGCGAGTCGAGCTGACCTTGCGCTGGGCGGGTGGCCATGAGACCACAACGACGCTGACGCGACCCGTCGCCAAGTTGTCGCAGCTGAGCTATCATGACGACCTGACGCGACGTGCAGCGCAGTTGCAGCGCGATGGGGAGTCGCTACAGCAGATCGCCGACTCGCTCAACGCGGAGGGGTGGCGCCCCGCGAAGCAGTGCGAGACCTTCAGCAGGAGCATGGTCAGGGGCCTGCTCCCGTCGCACGGCACGACGCCTCCCCAGCGATCGATCATGGAGAGGGTCAAGCTGAAGACGAACGAGTGGACGATGCAAGCGCTCGCCGCTCGGCTTCACATGCCGCGCGTGACCCTGCACTGCTGGCGCAAGCGCGGCTGGATTCGGGCACGCTGGGTGCCGATTCCTCGTCCGGTAGGGGCATGGATCATCTGGGCCGACGACGAGGAACTCGAGCGGCTGGCAGCGCGGCGCAGGCCATCGCGCAAGCGCTGGCCGCGGCGGCCGCAGGCTGCCTGACCCAGCGAGCCGCGGCGACGGCGGGACGGCGTGCTCTTGCACGAGGAGCGCGCCGTTCTGACGTCAGGCGGTGCTAAAGTGCCACCGTTGCTGCTGGCCCGTCGCGATGGATGCGGCCGGGCTCAACAGCAGGAGTTAACAGGCCCGTCACTTGGGGTGCACCATGGCCAGTAGATCTCGATCGCACATGTGCGGCGCAAGAGCTCGGCGCGGTTTGTCGACCGCGAAGGCGTGCTCGAGCGAGAGCGGCACCAGGCCGTCCTGCGTCTTCGTGATGAGCGCCGTCGAGGAAGACCACATGTAGATGCGGATTGAGCCGCATATCGCCGGACGTGCATTGCACGACCGTCATCGCGCCGCTCTTGACCGCGCCACACGCGCCTCGGCGCGCGGCGCGCTCTCGACGAAGATGCGGGTCAGCACGCCGGAGCAGCCCGCAGTCGAGGTAGGCTTCGAGCTCCTTCTTCGCGTGCTTGGGTATCCGGACGGCGATGGTGCCGTCGTCGATGGCCCCGTACAGCGCCTCCACGTTGGCGTGCTTCGACACCCGAGAACGTCGGGGGCTCACCCCCGAGGCCCTGCATCCATGCTTTCCTTCGCGCGCACCATGGATTAACGTCACGCCCGGTAATCCTGCGTGAGGACTCCTGAAGGGAAAGGCGATTTCCATGGACTCTGGGCAACTTGCAGCGAGGTGGTTCTACAAGAGGTACTATGGGTTCAGGACCATACCCCCGCCCGACGGGCAAGCGGCGCATGGACGTGCGCTGCTCTGCTGTGCAAACGGCGACGGCACGCTGTCCGAAGCAGAGCGCGACTGGGTGTTGGGGTACAGCGCCGCCAAGGGCTATGATGCGAGCCTGGTCGAGGAGCTCAAGCACTATCCTGCCAACGAGGACATCGTTGCGCTCGTGACGAGCCACCCCGCGCTGAACAGTAATCGCCTGTGCCTGGTGCACGACGCCCTGTGCGCTTGCCTGGCCGACGGCGAGCTTACGGACGGCGAGTGGAAGACAGTGCTCAGAATGGCGGCCAAGCTGGATGTCGCGGAAGACCAGGTGATCGCGATCCGCGACGCGATCGCCGCAGAGACCAACGCAAGAGAGGCCCGGATCAAGCTGATCTACCCCAACCAGATACCCTTCTGATCGACGGCCCACCCATCAAGCGCGCCGCGCCTTTGGAGCCGCGCGAGCGTATCGTCGATGTCCTCCACCGTGAACATGACGCGTAGGTAGCCGAGGGCGTTCACTGGGGCCCAGGTGGCGGGAGCCGCTCGTCGCCGCCGCTCGCTCCAGGATCCGCGTCGACGGGATGGAGGTGGCCACCTGCGAGGGCGTCGGTCCGGCGTGTGACCTCGCCGAGGCCTGCTGCGAGCCGTCGTTCGAGCCGTTCAACCACCGAGGCGCACGGCGCCGCGTCACCAGCGGGGACCGCCGGCGGTGCAGCGCGCCCGCGCTCGTGCCCGGCGAACCTACGAGCCTGCGGCGCGCCCGCGCCGCGCGCCACTTAAACCTCGGCATTCCCTCTTAAACACGCGCGGCGCTGCTTAAATCAGGAAAGCGTGGAGCCCTCTGGGTTGCCGGGGCACGTGGCGTCGACTACTTGTTTGTCACCGGTCGGAGCGCCGAACGAGAACGGGCCGGGCCGGCCAGCGTCACGCGAGCATGAGGGCGCGCGGGCGGTGGCGTGCTGAAGCACGTTACCGCCCGCGCAACGCCGTCGCCTCTCGCCGCGCCCTGGTTGGTGGCTGGAGATCCCGGGAGGCGCTCCTTTGCCTGCTGAACGAAAGACCGTGGCAGGGCGAACGTCCGCTCGATGAGGGGACGTGACCTTGTCCCAGGAGGCCCGCCTCACGTCGGCTCTTGGCGAGAGGTCTGGGCACTTTCCTACGGAGAACGAACCATGAAGACGACATCGCTGTATCTCGCGGCCATCATGATTCCCGGGCTGGCGATCGCCCTGCAGAGCGTCGGTTGTTCGAGCGCCGGAGACCGCCCCGCGGAGGCCGATGCGCCGGACGAGGAGCGCACGGGCGCCGCCGTGGGCGCTCTCGAGGACTGCCAGCCCTGCCCGGGCGCCCAGGCGTGCGGGACGATCATGGCGTGGATCGACGACCAGCCCGCCAAATCCAACGGCAACCAGCAATGTTGCGGGACCCCTTGCGACGGCGTGAAAGGCGACACCTACGGCGATCACTGGCAGTGCGTCGAGCTCGCGCAGCGTTATTTCGCCAAGAAATTCGAGACAGCAGACAAATGGCCCGTGGGGGCGGCCCGTGAGATGTGCGACCACGCCGTCGCGGGCACGCGCGTGCACTGGAAGGGCGACGGTTATACGCCGGTCCATGGGGACCTCATCGTTCTGGACGGCGGCGCTTACGGGCATGTCGCCGTCGTCAACACGGTCAGCGGTGGGACGGTGGACGTGGTGGAGCAAAACTCCTCTGTCGACGGGACGAACACCTATTCGATCAGCAAAGCGCGTTGCTTCATCCACGCCGACAAGAACACCGGTGGCGGTGGCGGTGGCGGTGGCGGTGGCGGCGGGGCGAGCTGCGCGACGCTTCAGAACGGGTATTACTGCGGCAACGACCGCGTGAACGGAGACCCGAACACGCTCTACCAATGCTCCGGCGGCGCCATCGCGAGCTCGGCGCCGTGCCCGGGCGGCTGCCAGGTGATGCCGTCCGGCACCAACGACCTGTGCACGCCGGTCCCGCAGCGCTGCCCGTGCCACACGGCCGTCAACAACGCGTGCAATTACGCGAGCATGGCCGAGCGCACCGCGTGCGGCGTCCCGAGCGGCGGCTGCACGTCGGACCAGGACTGGATCGACGGCTATTACGCGCAGGCCGCCGTGTGCTCGTCGCGCCCGCCGGCTCCGGCGCGGGTGGGGGTGTTCCGCGACGGCGTCTGGTTGCTCGACGTGAACGGTGAGGGATACGAGACCTCGGACCGGCAGGTCTGGTGGGGCGCGCCGGGGGACATCCCCGTCGTCGGGAGCTGGGAGGGATCGGGGCAAGCGCACCTCGGCGTCGCGCGCGTCGAGTCGAACGGCATGATGTACTGGCACCTCGACGTGAACGGCAACGGGCCCGACGGGGCCGACCGCACACTCCAGTTCGGGCTGCGCGGGGACATCCCGGTCGTGGGCGACTGGACCGGCAGCGGGCAGTCGCGCGTGGGCGTGTTCCGCCGCGGCATGTGGGTCCTCGACACCAACGGCAACGGGTACGACGCCTCGGACAAGGTGACGTGGTGGGGCGCGCCCGGGGACATGCCGGTCGTCGGGAGCTGGGACGGGAGCGGGCGGTCGTACCTCGGCGTCGCGCGCGTGGAGTCGAACGACATGCTGTTCTGGTACCTGGACATGAACGGCAACGGCCTCGACGCGGCCGACCGCATGTTCCCGCTCGGGGCGCGCGGCGACATCCCGGTCGTGGGCGACTGGACGGGCACCGGGCGCACCCACGTCGGCGTGTTCCGCGCCGGGGCCTGGTACCTCGACGTCAACGGCAGCGGCGGCGTCGAGCGGACGGTCTGGTACGGGGGCGCCGGGTACACACCCGTCACCGGCGCCTGGTGACGGGAGCACGCGGCGCCCCGGCGCCGCCGCTCGCCGCGACCGGGGAGCGATCCTGGCGCGCGCCGTCGTGTGGATCCGGGTCGGGCGCGCAGACGACGTTCGCCCCGCGCCGCAGCCGATACCCACCTTGATCGGTGACCACGAGGGCCCTGAGTCCGAGGCTCCGGAGCGTGGCGACGGCGTTGTGCAGCCGGTTCCTCGCCGCGCTCCCGGAGATCCGCTCCCCCGGCCAGGCGGCCGCGATGAGCGTCTCGACGGTCAGCGCGTCCTCGTGCCCCGCGCGATGGTGCTCGAGCAGCGCGCCCAGCAGGCGGCGGAACACCTGCCGCGTGGACAGGTCGACTTCCTCCGCCGCCCCCGCCCGGAACCACCGCCCTCCCGGTCCGACCGTCAGGTCCGCGGCGGGCAGCGGCGTCTCCGGCGGCGCGGGCCCGGCCGGCGGCGCCGGAGGATCCACGTCCCCGCGCGCCCGCGGGTGCCCCGCGTCGGCCTCGGCGAGCGCGCGGAGCACGATCGGCCCGGTGAGGAGCGCGCCGAGGGCGCCGAGGCGCGGATCGCCACGGAGCCTCGCGGGGCGGCCGGGGCCCGCCCAGGGCTCCAGCCAGGCTTCGACCCGGCGGGACACCACGCGACGGAGCTCGCCCGCGGACGTCACATCACCGGCCGACGCGCGCTGCCGCGCCCGCGCGAGCGCGATGAGCCCTTCCAGGACCTCGACGCAGAAGGCCACATTCGGCTCCGGGTACGTCCCGAGCTCGCGGCGCCCGAGCTCGAGCTCGGCCTCGGCCTGCGCGAGATCGTCGTCGTCCGCGGCGAGGGTGCCGAGCCCCACCCGCGCGATGATCGCCGGCCCGCCCGCGGGGCCGAGCGACAGCGCCTCCGCGAGGGCGGCGCGCGCCTCGCCCCGCCGCCCCGGGCCCCAGAGCAGGATGAGCCCCAGGAACGAGAGCGCCATCGGGAGGAAGAAGTGGCGCCCGAGCGTGTGCGCGATGCGCCCGGCCTCCCTGAGCTCGGCCTCGGCGCGCGGAAGGTCGCCGGCGCACGCGAGGCCGCTGCCGAGGACGATCCGCGCCACGCCCTCGAGCTCGCGGTCGGCGACCTCCCGCAGCGTCGGCAGCGCGCGCTCGACGTGGGCGCACGCCTCGGCGACGGCGCCGAATACCCAAGGCATGAGCGCGCGATTGACCGAGACCGTCGCGGTCATGCGGAGGTCCTTTGCGGCGACGGCGATGGCCAGCGCCTCGGCCGCGCCCGGGTCCTCGACGAGGGTGTCGTACCGGACGGTGGCCCGGTCGGTGAGCGCGTGCGCGAGGGTGCGGGCGTCGCGCGCCTCGCGCGCCCGGGCGATCGCGGCGGTGAACAGCTCGAGCGCGTCTCCGACCCTCAGCTGGTCGCGCGCGAGGTTCCCGCGCAGGTGGAAGATGCGCGCTTCCAGCGCGGGCGTGCCGCGCGCGCCGAGCAGGGCCGCGGCGCGCCCGAGGTCCTCCTCGGCGTCGGCGACGCGGCCCGACACCCGGCGGATGGCGGCCCTCACCACGAGCGTTTGCGCCGCGAGGGCGGGGTCCTTCACGCGGTCGAGCGCGTGGACGACGGTGTCCAGGAGCCCCAACGATCGCCCGAAGGGGCCTCGCGTGTAGAGCAGCGGCTCGAGCGCAACGGCGATGCGCGCGGCCTCGTCCGGGTGGCCTTCGGCGCGGCGGACCACGTCGAGCAGGTTCGGGAGCTCGCCGGCGAGCGCCTCGACGCTCGCGCGGGCCCGCTCGCCCCACGCATCCGCGGCGCAGGCGTCGGCGAACCCCGCGAAGTAGCCGGCGTGGCGGGCCAGGGCGCGCGCGCGCGCCGGCGAGTCGGCGAGCTTCGCGGCCGCGTACTCGCGCATGGTCTCGAACAGGGTGAAGCGGGCTGGCTCGCCCGGAGCGCTCGCCCGCACCACGAGCGACTTCTCGACCAGCGACTGGAGGACGTCGAGCGGGGCCTGCCCGTCGCCGAGGTCGAGGACGGCCTCCGCTGCCTCGAGCGAGAAGCGCGAGGAGAAGACCGAGCACTGGAGGAAGGCGAGCCGCTGGCCCTCGTCGAGCAGGTCCCACGACCAGTCGAGCGCCGCGTGGAGCGTCGCGTGCCGCCGGGGCACGTCCCGCCGCCCGCAGCGCAGGAGCTCGAAGCGGCGGCGTACGCGGTCCAGGATCTCCGCCGGGCTCAGGACCGGGAGGCGGGCCGCGGCGAGCTCCAGGGCCAGGGGAATGCCGTCGACCCGCTCGACGAGCTGCGCGACGATCGCGCGGTCGCTGTCGGCGAGCTCTCCTCCCGCGAGCAGCGCACGCGCGCGCGCGGCGAAGAACGCGACGCCCTCCTCCACGCTCCACGGACCGAGGAGGAGGCGGACCTCCTCGCCGAGCCCGAGCGGCTCGCGCGACGTGACCAGGAAGCTCACCTCCGGCGCCTCGGCGAGCCAGCGCTCGACCGTGTCCGCGGCGAACCGCACGAGCCGCTCGAAGTTGTCGAGGATCACGAGGCAGGGGCCGAGCGCACGCAGCGCCGCCGCGAGGCGTCGGCACACCTCGCCCTCGCCGGCGTTCCGCGGGAGCTCGATCCCGAGCCCATCCGCGACGCAGGCCAGGAGCTCGTCGAGCGAGGCAGCGCTCGACAGGTCGAGGAGCCCGGAGGGAAGGACGCAGGTCGACCTGGCGAACTGCCGGGCAAGGCAGGTCTTTCCCATCCCACCGGGCCCGAGCACGCTGATGAGCCGCGCTCCTTCCTCGAAGGACCGATGGATCGTCTCGAGCTCGCGGGCGCGCCCGACGAAGAGCGCCGGGCCCCGCGGCTCGGGCGAGCGATCGTGGAGCCGGGCGGCGGGCGACGTCACGGTCGTCGTGGCCATGATCGGATCATCCTATGCGGGCGTGCGCCAGAGCGCACCCCCGGAGCGGGGCAGGGCGCACGGCTACCGCGCGGGGCCGCCGCTAGCGGGTCACGCTTGATCCTTTCACCCCGTCCCTGCTTCGCGGTGCGCCGCGGCCCAGTCGCTGTGCGTCGGCAGCCGCTCGCGTCCAGCCGGAGCCTGGGTTTGCACGACACGAACCCCTCGAACCGCGGAACGCGATTCGTCAAAGAACGCACGCATGCAAACGAAGGTTTCCAGGCGTCTTGGCCTCGGCTACTCGACCGCCACGCCTTCGATCACGTTGGTGGTGGGGTGGGGGAACAGTCGCGCTGGTGCGAACCCGGTAGCGCGCAACAGAGCATGCAGCTCCTCGACGGAGCGCTCTCGACCGTTCGAACGGACCATCATCATGTGCACGTCGACGAACGCAGCCACGTTGTCATTGTCGTGACGGGGGGCGAGTATCTCCACCAGCGTAGGTGACCCACTCGCGCATCCGATCGAGCCGCCCTCCCTTCAGGGCGCGCGAGAGGCGGTTGTTCGCGAAGCGACCGTCCGGCAGACGCTGAAAGATCCCCACGGACACGAGCGCGCGCAGCACCGGAGCTCCGCCGTCGCCTGGCGAGGGTGGCATCGTGCTCGCGCGTCGCCCAGCGACACAGCGACCGAGCTCGAGCACGTCGCCGCGCCGGAGGTGGCGCCCGAGGGCGCGTCTCTCACCGGCTAGCACCCCGGGGCAGCAATCCTGCCGGGAGGTCGTGCTTCGGCGATACGCCGAACTTGCGCGCGTAATCGCGGCTGAACTGTGCAGCGCTCTCGTAGCCGACGTCGAACGCCGCCGCGGAGACCGAGATCGTGCCTGCGCGCAACAGACGGCGGGCCTCGAGGAGCTGGAGGCCCTTTCGATACTGGAGCGGTGACAACGCCGTGATCGCCTTGAAGTGCTTGTGAAACGAAGACGCGCTCATCCCGACGCTGCGCGCGAGCCTGGGGATCTCGACGGGCGAGCGAAAGTCACGCCGCAGCTGTGCGATCGCGCGCGCGATCGCGCTGGCGTGGCTGTCATGGCGGATGAGGTCGCGCAACATGCCGCCAAACGACGCCGTCGCGAGCCGGTAGTGGATCTCGCGCGAGACGAGCGGACCAAGCACCGCTGCATCCGTCCGCGCGCCCGCGAGCGCGAGATAGCGATGGAGCGCGTCGACGAGCTTGGCATCGCAGGTGTGGACCGCGAGCGAGCGAGGCTGTGCGGCGGAGGGGAGCGAGTCGGCCATTGCCTCGTACAGGTCGCGCAGCGTATCCAGCTCGACATCGAAGAGCAGCACGAGGTACGGGGCCTTCGTGACGCGCGCGATCACCGGAAGGTCGTGGCTGATGAGCAGACACTCGCCGACGCCCATCGGAAACGAATCGGCTCCCAGCACCGTTTCTTTTCGCCCCTGGAGGACAAGGCCCATGACCGGCTCGTAGACCGCGGCTTCGAACGAGGTCGGCTGGTGGTGCCGGAGGATACCGAGGTTCTTCAGCGGTCGCACGTACTGGCTAGCGCGGCCGTTCGGGCGAGGGAGCTGGCGCGCGGCGAGCTCGGCGAGAGCCGCGAGGTTCATGCGGCGAGCGTAGCACCGTCACGCGTTTGTGTCTCCGGCGAGAGGATCGAGCAAGAAGCAGAGAGCTACCGGCAAGCGTCTCGCGACGTGCGGTCGTACATTGGGCTCATGGCGAACAACATGCTGACCGTGCATCACCTCGGGCGCTCCCAGTCGGAGCGGATTGTCTGGCTTTGCGAGGAGCTCGGGCTCGACTATGAGCTGAAACGGTACGAGCGCCGGAAGGACAACAGGCTGGCCCCGCCTGAATACAAGGCGCTGCACCCGATGGGGACGGCGCCGATCATCACCGACGGGCAACTGGTGCTCGGCGAATCCGGGGCGATCGCCGACTATCTGATCGCGACCCATGGGGAGGGACGGCTCGCCGTGCAGCGCGGCCAGCCTGGATTCGCCGACTATCTCTACTGGTTCCACTTCGCCAACGGGACCTTGCAGCCGGCCGTCTTGCGGGTGTGGTACCTGGAGCGCGTCGATGCGTCCGAGAAGAATCCGGCGCTGCAGGCGGCGAAGGATCGGTTCAACCTGATCTTCTCCACGGTGGAGAAGCGCCTGGGTGAGGCGCCTTATCTCGCCGGTCCGGAGCTGACGGCAGCGGACATCATGACGGTGTTCTCGCTGACCACCATGCGGCTGTTCAAGCCGTACGATCTCTCGCCGTGGCCGAACATCCTGGCTTATCTGCAGCGGATCGGCGCGCGCCCCGCGTATCGGCGCGCGATGCAGAAGGCGGATCCGGACATGACGCCGTTGCTCGGGGCCACTCCATGACCGAGAGGGCTGTCAGCCACGGACGACCCCTAACCTGGATGCGCGCGCCCGAGAGACTCCGTCACCACGGGAGCCGTCCGAGGGTTGCGTGCGAGAACGTACCCGTCGGGCCGTCCGGGCCGAGCAGCGCAAGGCGGACCGCCTCGCGGGCGCCCTCCTCGACGGTCTCCGTGCCCGTATAGTTGTTGAGGTTCGTCTTGGTGAAGCCCGGAGAGGCGGCGTTGACCTTGATCCCGGTCGACTCCAGCTCGATCGCCATGGCGAGCGTCATCGCGTTGAGAGCCGTCTTGGACGCGGGGTAGAGGGGACCGAAGATCGAGCGCCAGGGGAAGCTCGGGTCCGCGTTCATCGTCAGCGAGCCAGCTCCGCTCGACACGTTGACGATGCGGGCTGCCGGCGCTTCGCGCAGGAGCGGCAGCATGGCCTGGAAGACAGCGACGACGCCGAACACGTTGGTCTCGAACACCGCGCGCAGCTCATCGAGGGACACGTTGCTCGCGAGGGTCGACCTGGCGTACTCCTCGACGGTCGTGCCCGGCCGCCGTCCCGAGTGCGAGATGGCCGCGTTGTTGACGAGCACGTCGAGGCGGCCAAGCTCCTCGCGGATGCGCTTCGCCGCAGCGGCGATCGAGGCCCGATCCGTCACGTCGAGCTGGAGCGCGCGGGCGTCTCCGTCGATCGTCTTGGCCGACTCCACTCCGCGCGCGAGGTCGCGCGAGCCGACAAGGACGGTGAAGTTCTTCGCGGCGAGCTCCTTTGCGATCTGCAGGCCGATCCCCTGATTGGCCCCCGTGATCAAGGCGACGCGCTTGTCTTGCATCTTCTCGCTCCTGACGATGGTTGGCTGGATACAGCGTACGTCCACCGCCTTCGTACCGCTTGCCGCTGCCCTCCGATTGGAAGGAGCGGACATTTTGAACGGTCGTCCCGCGCCGTAGGAGCAACTCGCCGTGCACGAGCCGGTGCACGACATGGTTGTCGTCTGCCGGATCGTCGAAATGTCCGGTTCTTCCAATCGGAGGCCGCGGGCGCGTGGCATGAACACCCCATGACCCACCTCGACGCCACGATGAGCCGCTCCCCGCTCCGATCGACTCCGCTGGGCAAGACCGGGCCCAGCGTCTTTCCCGTCGGCCTCGGCTGCATGGCGATGTCCGGCGCCTACGGCCCGGCCGAGGACGCCGAGAGCGTGGCGACGATCCGCCACGCCATCGAGCGAGGGATCACCCTGATCGACACCGGAGACTTCTACGGCAACGGGCACAACGAGCTCCTCATCCGGCGCGCGATCGAGGGGGTGCGCGACAAGGTCCAGCTGTCGGTGAAGTTCGGCGCGATGCGCGGCCCGGACGGCGCCGCGCTGGGCATCGACACCCGCCCGGCGGCCGTGAAGAACTTCGCGTCGTACAGCCTGCATCGGCTGGGCGTGGAGGTCATCGATGTGTACCGCCCCGCGCGTCTCGACCCGCAGGTGCCCATCGAGGACACCGTCGGGGCCATCGCCGACCTCATCAAGGCCGGCTTCGTCCGGCATATCGGGCTGTCCGAGGTGGGGGTCGAGACGATCCGGCGCGCGAGCGAGGTGCACCCGATCGTGGACCTGCAGATCGAGTACGCGATCGCGACGCGCGGGCCCGAGGCGTCCATCTTTCCTGTCCTCGCGGAGCTCGGGATGAGCGCGACGCTCTACGGGGTCTTTTCGCGGGGGCTGCTCACCGGCAGCAAGCCCTCGGGAAAGGGGGACTTCCGGCAGCACATGCCACGCTTCGCAGGCGAACAGGGCGCAAAGAACGCGAGCGTCGTCGAGAAGCTCCACGCCTTCGCCGGCGAGCGAGGGATGACGCCGGCTCAGGTCGCGCTCGCGTGGGTGCTGGCGAAGCAGCCCACGCTGGTGCCGATCGTCGGGGCCCGCACGCGAGCCCAGCTCGACGACGCCCTCGTGGCCCTCGACAAGCCGCTGTCGGCGGGCGACGTCGCGGCGCTCGAGAGCATCGTGCCAGCGGGCGCGATCGGCGGCACGCGCTACCCCGCCCAGCACATGAAGGTTCTCGACAGCGAGCGGTAGCCGATCGATGCGGCCACCCGCGTCGGCTTGAACGGCCGCACGAGAGGCGTAAGAGTGATGAACGTGGCCGCAGCGATGGATCTCCCCACCCTCACGCTCCCGCGCTTCGTCGAGGACGTCCGTGAGGTCGCGGCACCCCCCGGTCAGGTGTTCGACGTCGAGTGGCTTCCCGACGGCAGAACGGGCCTCTTTTTTCGAGCGCTCGAGGGGGGGCGCGAGGGGGACGTGTGGGTCGCGGGCCCCCGGACGCGCGCGGTATTCAAGAGCAAGACCGGCATCGCGCGGACGGTCACCCTTCGGTTCAAGCCTGGCTGGTCGGTTCCGCTGCTCGGCGTGGCAGCGAGCGAGCTCACGGACCAGATCGTTCCGCTGGAGGACGTGTGGGGCCGCGCGGCGTGCGAGCTCTGCGGTGAGCTGCTCGCCGCGAGGAGCCGCGCGGACCTGATGGACCGCGTCGCCCGGGCGCTCGCCCTCCGCGCCGGCCGACCCTTCGAAACGGCATCGGGGCAGCTCGCCCGTCGTGCGGTTCGCTTGCTCGAAGGGGGCGAGGTCCGGGTGGAGCGTGTCGCCGATCGGCTCGGCGTCACGGCGCGGCATCTCCGCCGCGCTTTCATCGAGAACGTCGGCATCGGCCCGAAGGAGTTCGCGCGGACCGTCCGCCTGCAACGCGCGGTGCGAATGGCAGCGACCTCGTGCGACTGGGCGCGTATCGCCGCAGACGCGGGCTATTATGACCAGGCCCACCTCATCGCCGATTTCCGTCAGCTCGTCGGGCTCACACCGGGCGCGTTCTCCAAACGCGCGGGCGGCCGGATGACCCAACCGAAGCTCATCATGTGGGATTTCGCTTTGCCTGTCGGGTAGCTCGCCACGACGACCTCCCAGCGCGCAGGCCCGATCGCCCTACCCCAGGAGATGGAGCCGCAGGAACCCCAGGATGCTCCTGATCGTCTCTCGCGAAGCCTCGCTGTCGTCGAGCAGATCGAACGCGTGCGGCGCGGCGGCGTGGTTCACGAGCGTCACTGGCAGGTTGCGGGCCAGCGCTCCGGCGACGAAGTCATCGATCGTCTCGTTCAGGTGAGGCATCCTGTCCTGCCCTGCCCTGGCGATGAACAGGGGCAGTTCCGGAGGGAGGTCGTCGATCGACTTCCCGGCGCACGGGTTGACGAACCGGAACTGCGCCGCCGCCTCCGCGACGCGGGTGGACGCGCCGAGATCGAGCATGAAGCCGTAGCAGAGGGCGGCGCACCGGAGCGAGCCGCTCGCTCCCCGCATCAGCGCCGACAGGGCCATGGGGACGTTGCCGGAGCAGGCCCACAGGCCGATCCGGCGCTCGTCGATCCCGAGCGAGGCGGCGTTTTGCCGCAGGTGCTCGAGCAGCGCATGGAGATCGGACGGCTCCCGGTTCGTGTAATTGATGCCCACGAGCCCGGAAGCGGCCACCAGCCGTCCCCACGACGTGGACTGCCCTATCTCCTTGCGTTTGCAGCCGAACACCGACTCGAACCCCGGATCCGGATATCCGGACACGAAGACGACGGCAGGCGCCCGTGCCACGGCTGCCGATGTTGGTGGAGCGTAGAGGTCGAAGGTCAAGGCGCCTGCATCGGTCGCCTGGTACTCGATATCCCTGCGGAGGATGACGGCATCCATTCCGGGGATCTCGAGGACCGCCGTCTTCTTCATCATCTGGGCTCGCTCGGATTCTTGGCTCATCTGTGCTTCTCCTCTGCTGTGGTGTCGACCAGCGCCGCTCGATGACAGCGCACCGCGCAGGGACCCTGGGACGCAAGCGCACGGCCCGCGCGGGCGGCCGATGAGGTACACGCCGCCGAGCGATCTGGAGCCCCCAACAACGACGACGACGAGAGTACGACCGCCAATGCGCCAAGGAGAGAAATTCAGGTTTCTCCTGGCGTCCCTGGTGTCTTGGCGGTTTTCTTATGCAGGCGCGGTCGATCACCGCTCTGGAAACAGAAACGCCAGCCGGGTCTGGGCTGGCGAGGTGCACCCGAAGCTAGCAGCCCGCGGATCCCATGGCAATCCCGAGGGAGCGGGTGACGACAGACCGTCGCGCGGGCTGCTCTGGTGACGCAAAAGAGCTCTTCTTTTTCGTCTTTGAATCGAGCGGCTCAGCTCATGATGCGCCCGCGGCCCCGGCGGCGCGCGACAGCTCGTCGATCGCCCCGAGGAGCGCGTCGCTCTGCTCCGGCGTGCCTACCGTGATCCGCAGCTTGTCCTGGATGCGCGGCGCGTCCCAGTAGCGCACGAAGATCGCGCGGTCGTAGAGCGCCCGGTACATCGCCTGCGCCGACAGCCCTCCTGCCGGCGGCGCCGCCAGGACGAAGTTGCTCTGGCTCGGCGCCACAGTGAACCCCTTCTGCCGGAGCGCCCCCGTGAGCCGGGCGCGCTCGGCGATCACCTTCTCCCAGCTCTTCCTCGCCTCGTCCCGCGCGGACAGCGCCGCGGTGGCCGCGGCCTGCGAGAGGATATCCGTGTTGTAGCTGTCGCGGGCCTTGTCGAGCGTCTCGATGAGCCGCGGGTGACCGAGCCCGTACCCGAACCTGAGCCCCGCGAGGGAGTAGCCCTTGCTCAGGGTCCGCAGCAGAAGCACGTTGTCGAGCCCCCGCGCCGGGTCGAGCAGCGGCGTCGCGTCGAACTCCGCGAAGTCGACGTACGCCTCGTCGATGAGGAGCACGCCGCGGAACGCCCGCGCGACGCGCTCGAGCTTGTCGAGCGGCTCCTGCCGCCCCGACGGCGCGTGCGGGTTGACGAGGAGCGCGAGCCGGCAGCCCTGCTCGTTCAGGCGCTGCGCGAAGTCCTCCGGGACCGACCAGTCCTCCGCGAGGGGGACCTGGGTGATCGTCGTGCCGTGGATCTCCGCGAGCACGTCGTAGAGCGAGTAGGTCGGGTACGTCTCCCCGATGCCGCGGCCGCCGGGCTCGCAGAACACCGTCACGGCCATGCGGAGCAGCTCGTCGCCGCCGTTCGTGGCGATCACCTGCTCGGGCGACAGGCCGTGGAGCCGCGCCGCGGTCTCGCGGAACTGCTGCGCCCGGGGCGGCGGGTACCGGCGGAGCTGATCGGCCGAGACGTCCCGGATCGCCTCGAGCACGGCGGCCGGCGGCGGGTACGGGTTCTCGTTCGTGTTGAGCTTGACCACGTCGGCCCGCTGCGGCTGCTCGCCGGGCGTGTAGGGCGTGAGGCGATGGATGTTGTCGCGTTCGTACAGCATGGGGATGGCCGTCTCTCGCCCACTGGCTCGCCGGAGACAAGCGCCTCGTTGCCGGCAGGAGGCGCGCGCAGCGCTCGATCCGGCCGCCCTCGGCGGGAGCTCGGCCGGAGGGCACGGACGGCGTTGCCCGGGCGCATCTTAGTCCGATCCGCGCAGCCCGCGGCGAGGTGCGCTGGCTGCGCGGATCGGACTAAGATGCGCCGCATGACGACGACGCCCGAGCCTGAAGTCTTCCTGGTCCTCTCCTGCCTCGGCCCTGACCGGACGGGCATCGTCGCGGAGGTGACCCACTACCTGACGGAGCGCGGCGCCAACGTGGAGGACAGCCGGATGGCGGTGCTCGGCGGCGAGTTCGGCATCCTCCTGCTCGCGTCCGGGCCCCCCGGCGCGATCGAGGCGGTCGAGCGCGACACGGAGTCGCTCACCCGGGCGACGGGGCTCACGGTGCAGAGCCGCAGGACCAAGAGCCCCGAGTCGCACCGGCGCGCGGCGACCATCCCTTGCGTCATCTCCGTCGACGCGCTCGATCACGAGGGCATCGTGCGCGCGGTGTCGCGCGCGCTCCACGGCGTCGGCGTCAACATCGTCTCGCTCGAGACCTCGGCTTACGAGGCGCCCGTCACCGGCTCGCAGCTCTTCCGGATGGAGGCCCGCGTCGACGTCCCCGCCGGGGTGACCGTTACCCAGCTCCGCAAGGCGATGGATGCGGTCGCGGAGTCCGAGAACCTCGACATCGACGTCCGCTCGCTCATCAAGGGCTGACCGCGCCGCGCGAGAACCGGTATCCTAGCGGGCCATGCCCTTCAGCAATCTGAGCTCCCCCCGCAAGGTGCACGGCCTGGACGCGGAGATCCGGGGCGCCGCGGTCCTCGCGAGCCCCGGGCTCGTCGCGATGATCTCGACCGATCCGGTGCGCCTCGGCGTCTGCCCGATCGGCGGCTCCGGCGCGAAGACGACGAACCTGTCGTTGCCCTCGGCGCACGACGTGGCGCTCCTGTCGAAGGACGTCGCCGTGGTGCGGAGCGGCGACGACGCGGTGTGGGCGCTGCTCGGCATCACGCACGGCCCGAAGCTCGATCAGGTCGGCCGGGACGCGCGGCAGCTCGCCACGCGGCCGTCGGGCGAGACGGCGCTCGCGCTCGGCTGGGACGGCAGCGCGACGGAGCTCAAGCTCGACAAGACCGAGGTGAACGGCCGCACGTTCGCGGTGCGCGGCTCCGCGCGGGCGTTCGATCTGACCGAGACCGAGGCGCATGTGGTGATGGACGGCGCGGGGGAGGGAGGCGAGCTCCGCGTCCACCCCGGCGCGACGCCCGAGCCGGGTCCGACGCTCCGCGCCTCGCTGCCGCGCGCGGCCCAGAACCTCGATCGCGTCCGCGGCGGCCCGAAGCTGACGGCTGTGTACAAGCGCGGCGCGAGCGCGGCCTGCGCGGTCGTGAGGTCGTCGGGCAAGCTCGCGGCCAAGATGCTCGCGTTCGCCGATCCCGTCGCCGACGTCGCCGTCCTCGAGTCGAGCCTCTTCGTGGCCTTCGCGGACGGCCGCGTCGCGCTGTTCGACGGCGCCGCCATCGAGGCCGCCGTCGGCGCGCCCATCGCGCCGACGGCGATCGTCACGCTCGGCGCCCGCGGCGAGCCGGCCGTGCTGGCGGTCGCCGGCAAGGGGTCGCCGACCCTGTGGGTCGGGACGAGCGCCGGGGAGATCTGGAGCCTGGCGATCGTCCGCAAGCAGGGCGGCTGAGGGGGCGCCGCGGCTCACGCCGCGCGCGCCGCGATCTGCCCCTCTACCAGCGCGTCCGGATCGAGCTGGTCGAGCGTCGTCACGACGCGATCCGCCCCCGCCGCGGCCAGCAGCGCCTCGTCGGCGAGCCGCGCCACGCCGATCGAGGTCATCCCGGCCGCCTTCGCGGCCTGCACCCCGGAGGGGGCGTCCTCGATGACGAGGCAGCGCGGCGGCGGGACGCCGAGCGCGCGCGCGGCGGCCAGGAACAGGTCCGGCGCCGGCTTTCCGCGCGCCACCGCGGCGCCGCAGAGGTCGGCGTCGAACAGGTCGAGCAGCGTCGCGCCCAGCGCGACCGGCGCGCGGCGGGGGTTCTGGTGCTCGACGAAGGCGTCGACGCGGATCCTGCGGAGGAGCTCGCTGGCATTCCTGGACGACGACGCAGCCGCGAGGAGCACGCCGCGCGCCTTGAGCTCCAGGATCAGCCGCGTCGCGTCAGAGAACACGACGAACTTACCCGCCGCGATCTTCCGGAGCAGCACCTCCTGCTTGCGCTCGGCGTAGACCCCGGCGCGCTCCGCCGCGTCGGGCACGCCGAAGTAGTCGAGCGCCGCGCGCGCGCCGCTCTCGCGCGCCTTGCCGGCGACCTCGCTCTGGTAGACGGCCGTCGTGAACCGCTCCGGCGCGTAGCGCGTCTCGGGCGCGATGGCGCGCCACTCGGTCGCCATCAGCGCCTCCAGCGCCTCCTGCCAGGCGCGCTCATGCGGCGAGTCGACAACCACCCCATCGACGTCGAAGAGGACTCCCCCGAGAGGACGCATGCCGCTGACATGGCGCCGGCGCGCCGGATCGGGAGCCCCGCGGCGCCTCGACGACGCCGCGCACAGCGCGCTGGAGCGCGCCGGCGACAGCCGCGCGCGGCGCCGTATCGCGCCTCCTCCGGCTCCGTCCGGCGGCGCGCCACGGCCGCCCGCCGCGGGCGATCGCGCCCGCCTGTGGCTCCCGCCGCTCCGCTCGGGGTGCTACCGTGCGGGCTCGTGCTGCCTGCCCGTTCCGGAGCCGCTCCCCCTGCGACGCGCCTGCCGCGAGCGCTCGTCGTCCGCGACCCGGATCCCGAGGAGCTCCGCGCGACCATCGACTGGTCGGACTGGTACCTGGACGACGCGGACGGCATCGGCGCGTGGGGCGAGCACGACGAGATCTCCCGCCTGCTCCTCTCCTCGATCGCGCAGCTCGCGCGCGAGCGCGGCTGGACCGACCACCACGCCGGCGCCGATCGGTTCTTCGCCTGGGTGCGCGAGGAGCCGCTCGTGCGCGTCTCGCCGGACGTCTACCTCCTCGATCACCGGCCCGCGCCGCCGCTGCCCAAGCAGTGGCAGACCTGGCTGCCCGGCCACCGGCCGCCGCGCTTCGCCCTGGAGATCGTGGCGAGCGACTGGCAGAAGGCCTACGAGGACGTCCCGCTCAAGTACTGCCAGCTCGGCTGCCCAGAGCTCGCGATCTTCGATCCGCTGGCCGCCACGCACCGGCCGCCGGCGGGGCGCGTGGCGCTCCAGGCCTACCGGCGCGACCCCGACGGCGCATATGTCCGCGTGTATGCCGGCGCCGGGCGCGTGTGGAGCCCCGCGCTCGACAGCTGGCTCTGCGTGATCGGCGCCGGGGCCGAGGCCCGGCTCCGCCTCACGCGCCCCGGCGGCAAGGGCGAGCTCGTGCCCACCCAGGAGGAAGCCGCGGCGATCGAGGCCCGCGCGCGGGAGGCGGCCGAGGCGCGCGTGCGCGAGCTGGAGGCGCGCGTGCGCGAGCTGGAGCAGCTGGAGCACGGGTAGCGCGCAGCGCGCGTCACGGCGCCGCGAGCGGTTCCGGTCGCGAGGAGGCGCCGGTCACACCTGCTGGGTCGGCATGATGGTGACGTGCGCCAGGTTGACGTGCCGCGGGAGGCCGGCCGTGAAGGCGATGGTGCTCGCCAGGTCGTCCGCCGTGAGCCACGTGATCTGCTGCCTCGCCTCGGCGATCCACGCTTTTGCGGCCTCGTCGGTCATGTGGCTCTGGAGCTCCGTGTTGACGAACCCAGGCTCGATGACCGAGACGCGGACGTGCTTCGGTCCGAGCTCGGCGCGCAGGTTGCGCGAGAGGTGGGTGACAGCGGCCTTGGTGGCGCAATACACGGCGAACGTCGGAAAGACGCCGTGCGCGCCGATCGACGAGATGTTGATGAGGTCCGACGGGCCGCCCCGCTTCGCTGCCGCGACCAGCGGATCGACGAACGCGTCGACGACCCGCATCGCGCCGGTGAGGTTGACCTCGATCATCTGCTCGAAATCGGCGATCCGATGCTCCTCGACGCCGGAGGGCAACATGACGCCGGCGTTGTTGATCACGAGGTCGACGGGTCCGAGCTCGGCCGCGATCGACCGCGCGGCGTCGGCGACGGCGGCCCTGTCCTTGGCGTCGAAGGCGAGCGCGAGCGCGCGCCCGCCCGCGGCGCGGATGCCCTCGGCCAGCGAATCGAGGCGGTCTTTGCGACGCGCGAGGAGCGCGACGGCGGCGCCCTGCGCTGCGAGCTTGCGCGCGGTGGCCTCACCGATGCCGCTGGAGGCCCCGGTGACGACGGCGATGCGACCTGCGAGAGGAAGATGCTGAGACTGAGACATGGTGCGAGCTCCTGGTTGGGTCCCCGGTCGGGGGTGCCCGCAATCTGGAGCTCCGCGTCGAGGCTAGGCAGACGTGCCGCGAACCTAGGATTCGCAATCCCTGGATAGAGGAGCGCGAACAGGGCATCTTTCGGTGCGTGCCCGGGGCGCGCGTGATCGTGAGCGACAGGCGGAGCGAGCTGGCGGATTTCCTCCGAGGGAGGCGGATGCGCGCGGCGCCGATCGCGGGCGGCGCGTTCGCGGGGAAGCGGCGGCGCACGCCGGGCCTCAGGCGCGAGGAGATCGCGCAGCTCGCCGGGCTCAGCGTCGACTGGTACACGCGGCTCGAGCAAGGGCGTGACGTGAACCCGTCGCGCGAGACGCTCGAGGCGATCGCGCGCGTGCTGAAGCTCGACGACGACGAGCGAGGTCACCTGTTCTACCTGGCGCGGCCCGAGCCCGCGCGGGCCGCGGCGCGCCAGGAGAGGGCCGAGCCGGCGATGGCGCGCGCGCTCGAGGCGATGCGCGTCCCGGCGCTCGTCTTCAGCCCCCGTTTCGACGTGCTCGCGTGGAACGGCGCGGCGCGCCGCCTGCTCGTGGACCTCGGCGACGTCGCCCCGCGAAGGCGCAACCTGCTCTGGATGACCTTCCACCATGCGGCCTACCGCGCGCGCTACGCGGAGATCGGCGTGATCGAGCGAGAGGTCGTGGCCGCCTTCCGCTTCAGCGCGAGCTCGTACGTGGGAGATCCGGAGTTCGACGCGCTCGTTGCCGAGCTGCTCGAGACGAGCGAGGCGTTCCGGGCGATCTGGGCGCGCCACGAGGTCCGCGCCAAGGTGAGCGGCGCGAAGGCCTTCCGCGTCGAGGCCCAGGGCGCGGGGGGCCGCGACGCCGACGGCGCCGGGCCGCTCGTGCTCGAGTGGCACACGCTCGCCTCGACGACGTCGAGCCGCCAGCAGCTCGTCTACTACACGGCGCGCGCGGCGGGCGGACCCGAGGACGAGCGCCGCCTCGCGGCGCTGTGCGGGGCTGACAGCGGATGATGAGGGGCGCGCTGATCCAGCTGCGCGGTAGGAGAGCTGAGCGCGCTCGATGCTTGCGTGCCCGAGGAGACCTGTCGCGCCAGCGATGCGTCCTCGAAGGGGGCCCGCCGGGCGGCCGGGGTTGACGGGAACGACGCTCGCGCATAGCGTCCGCGTGTCTCGTGCCCCTGTCACTGCCGCCCAGGCTCGCCGGTGCCATGGCGCAGGGTGACCTCTGATGCCCGGTGGAAGCCTCAAGCGACCCGAGCCCCCTTCCGACGGCTGGTCGCCCCGCACCGAGGCCTCGGTGTGGCTCGGGCTCGGGCTGCTCGGCGTCGGGGTCGCGTGGTTCGCGGTGCGCGCCATCGAGATCGACAGATCGCTCGACGCCGCGAGCCGGCAGCTCGCGAGCGCCGGGCCTCCGGACGCGCCGCCGCCGCCCGCGCCGGCTCCCGACGCGGGCGCTGAACCGCACCTCGCGCTGGCCTGGACCGTGGGAGCCCCGGACCAGCCGGCGGAGCCGCTGGCGAGCGTGCGGCAGGCAGCCGAGGAGCTGCTCGCGCGGCGCCTCCCTCACGGGCTCCGTCGCGGGGCGGTGATCCGCGCCGTGGCCGAGGCCGCCAGGGCGCCGAAGGAGCCTCGTGTTCTGGCGCTCGACGTGCGGGCGGCCGGGCAGCCGGAAGCCCGCTTCTACCGGTTCGACGACAACGCCACGGGGCGGCTGGTCGACGAAGACGGACGCGAGCTCGTGCCGAACCCGTGGCAGGCACCGCTCGCCACGCTGCGTCGGACGTCGCCGTTCAACCCCAAGCGGATGCACCCCATCTTGCACCGCGTGAGGCCGCACGAGGGCACGGACTACGGCGCGCCGTCGGGAACCCCGGTCTATGCCGCGCTCGAGGGCAGCGTCTCCTGGGTGGGGCCGCATGGTGGTCACGGCAACTGGGTCGCGATCCAGCACGACAACGGCGTCGAGACAGGCTACGCGCACCTCTCGAGGTTCGCGGCGGGCCTGAAGCGCGGGGACCACGTGGCGACCCATCAGCTCGTCGGCTACGTGGGGTCGACCGGGCGCTCGACGGGGCCGCACCTGCACTTCAGCGCGAGCCGCAACGGCGTCTACTTCGACGCGGAGACGCTGCTCGCGATGCGCCTGCAGGAGCTCCCCGCCGATCAGCGCGACGCGTTCCGCACCGAGAAGGGAGCGCTCGACCGCGAGCTCGACGACATCGGGGATCCCCTCCCTGCCGCGTCGCGGCCCGGAGGCGGGGACGAGCCGGCATCGCCGGCGAACGATTCGGTGTCGCAGCCGCGCGCGGCCGCGTCGGGCGCCCGGCGCCAGCGGCGGTGACCGCCGGCGAGGCCGCCCGGCGGCCTCGTCTGACACGCGTAGCTAGCGATCCCTGGTCGACGTCGCGCCGGCGCGCTCTCGCAGCTCCCTACGCGCGCGCATGTGCGCGCGCCACCGCGCGCGGAGGGCGCTCGGCTTCTCGGCGTAGCGCTCGTCGAGGAACCTGGCGCTTGTCACGCGGTCCGAGCGGAAGTGGCGGAAGTCCTGGCGGAGCTCGCACCACGCCGCGAGGAGCCGCGTCGACTCGAGATAACCCACGATCACGGGCCACACGACGCGCTCGCTCTCGTGCCCCGTCTCGTCGCGGTAGCGAAGCGCGATCTTCGTGCCGGCGCGGATCGACGCGCGAACCTGGGCCAGGTCGAGCGCGTCGGGCGCCTGGACCCCCCCGACCGGCGCGCCCGTCGCCGGCTCGAACACGAAGGGCCGCAGCCGCTCGGGGACCGCCGCGGCGATCTTCGCGATGAGGTCCTGCGCCGCCCGCTGCAGGGCGACGTCCCCGCGCTGGGCGACCCACTGCGCGCCGAGGACCGCGACCTCGATCTCGTCGGGCGTCAGCATCAGCGGCGGCATGTCGAAGCCGCGATCGAGCACGTACCCCGTGCCGGCCTCCCCGCGGATCGGGACGCGCTGGGCCAGGAGGTCCGCGATGTCGCGGTAGACGGTGCGCTTCGACGTCTCGAGCTCCTCGGCGAGCGCTGCCGCCGTGATCGGCGCCCGCTGCCGGCGCAGGATCTGCAGGATCTGGAACAGGCGATCGGCGCGTCGCACGGGGATGCTGACACCAGGTTGTCAGCAGGGCAGGGCTACATCAAGCGCAGTCCACGGCGGACCCACAACAGCTCGGAGATTGCACATGATCACCCTCCACAGCTTCGGCCCCATGTTCGGCTTGCCGGAAGCCAGCCCCTACGTGACCAAGACCGAGGTCCAGCTCAAGCTGCTGGGCCTCCCCTACACGAAGGAGCGCGCGCGGCCCGATCAGTCGCCGAAGGGGCAGCTCCCCTTCATCGACGAGGATGGCGCGCGTATCGCCGACTCGCACTTCATCCGCGAGCATCTGCAGAAGAAGTACGGCAAGGATCTCGACGCCGGCCTCGACGCCCGGCAGCGCGCCGAGGCGTGGGCCATCGAGCGCATGATCGAGAACAGCCTCACGCCGACCATGGTGTACTCCCGCTGGCTCATCCCGGAGAACTTCGCGAAGGGCCCGGCGAATTTCGTCAACGGCGCGCCGGAGGAGGCGCGCCCGAAGCTGCGCGAGGAGCTCGTCGCGCGCGTCCGCGAGACGCT
The DNA here is from genome assembly GCF_028368935.1 of Sorangium aterium. NCBI lineage: Bacteria > Pseudomonadati > Myxococcota > Polyangiales > Polyangiaceae > Sorangium > Sorangium atrum. Next base: position 745,375 of record NZ_JAQNDK010000002.1, read on the forward strand.
CCGCGCGGTCGGCGTCGCGCGCCACGCGAACGACGAGGTCGTCGAGCTCGGCGCGCGCTCGCTGGCGGCGCTCTCCGCGCTGCTCGGGGACAAGCCGTACCTCTTCGGAGCGCGCCCGGCGGGCGTCGACGCGACGGCCTTCGCGGCGCTGGCGGGCCTCCTCACGCCGTTCTTCGACTCGCCGCTGCGGCGGAGGGCCGAGGGCTTCGCGAACCTCACCGCGTACACCGCGCGGCTCATGAAGGAGTTCTACCCGGATCACCCGTGGGAGGCGCCGCGGCCGGGCGCCTGAGCGGCGCAGCGCCGCCGGCCCGGACGGGGCGGCGGCGCTGCGGCCGAGCGCTGCCTGTTCGGCGCTACTCCTCGGGGGTGGGAGCCGGCTCGGGCGCCGGCGCGGGCTCCGTGACGCCGCCACCGACGCACGCGTATCCGACCGAGTCCGGGGTGGGCAGGGGCAGCGACGCCACCGGCGTCTCGAGGTCGTCGAGCGCGTTCACGAGCACGCCGCCCTGGGAGTACGAGTACACGTAGTCCTCGATGAACAGGCCGCGCTGCACGGCGGCCCCGCCGTAGTAGCACCCCGACGGCACGCTGCTGAAGAAGCCGCTGTGGTCGACCGCGCCGAGCCGGCTGAACCCGTCCTCGATATCGACGTTGAACAGCTCGAGCGTGCTCGACATCGCGCCGGTCTCCCCGTCGAAGCTCACGAGCGGGAAGGCGAGCACGCCGAGCTCGCCATAGTACGTGAACGCCTTGTGGTTGTACTCGGCCTCGGAGTGCATGTACTTCGCCCCGTCGAGCGCCTCCTTGTGCAGCAGCGCGGGCGCCGACGCGTTCGTGACGTCGAAGATCTGGAGAGCGAGGCCGGTCACCGTGCCGTCCTCCTCGCCATCCCTGCCGATCGTCAGGAGGTGTCCGTCGTCGAGCGGGTGCATGTACTCGCTGAAGCCGGGGATCTTGAGCTCACCCGCGACGGAGGGGGACGCCGGGTTCGCGAGATCGATCACGAACAGCGGATCGACCCGGCGGAACGTCACGACATAGCCGCGATCGCCGACGAACCGGGTGGACTGGATGGTCTCGCCGGGGGCCAGGTCGGTGACGGCGCCGATCTGCGCGAGATCGGTCCCTTGCGCCTCGAGGACGAACACGTTGTTGCTGGTCGTCCACCTGGGCTCCGCCGACACCTGCGAGGTCGTCGAGACGCGGAGCTTGCCGTCGTGCTCATCGAGCGAGAACTGGTTGATGATGTGGCCGGACACCGAGCCTGACGCGACGTACCCGGGCTGGCTCGGGTCGGCGATCAGATCGAACTTGTGCAGATGGGTGACGTTCGTGCCGACGAACACCTCGCCGGGCGCCGCCTGATGATCCCAGGACCGCGCGGCGACGTAGAGGGCGTCGTGGCTCGCGTACACGGTGTCGGTCGCGCCGACGATCGACGTCGACTCCGGCGTTGCGGCGAGGTCGGCGAGGTCGATCGACTCGATCTGCGTCAGGCCGTACGACGTCGTGCCGGCCTCCGGAACGTAGAAGTCCGAGCAGCTCGCGTCGAGCAGCTCCACGGCCTCTCCCTGCTTCTCGAAGCGGTACGGCAGCCACGTCGAGAGCGGGGCGTCCTCGATGATCGCCGCGTTCTCGGCGCGGAGCTGCTCGAACGCCGCGGTCCACGCCTCGGCGGTCTCGGGATACTCGGTCAGGCCTGAGGGCCAGTAGGGGAGCGCGGGGCCGTGGGCGCCGCCGGTCAGCACCGTGCGCACGTTCGGGCCGGTGCGCCGCGCCGAGGTGTAGCCGCCCTCGAAGTAGAGCTCCTTGACCACGCTGGGGGCGCCGCCGGCGAGGCTCAGGACGGTCACCTTCGTGAGGGGGGCCCAGACGCCGCCCGAGCCGGGGTCGCTGACGTCGGGCGGCGGCTCAGCGGCCCCGCCGTCCGGCGGCGGGGGCGCCGGCGCGTCGCCGCCGGACGGCGCCTCGGCGTCGGGGGGGGCGTCGTCGGACGAAGGCGTGCCGCCGTCGGACGAAGGCGTGCCGCCGTCGGGCGGTGGCTCGGCATCGTCCGGCGGCAGCGGCTTCGCGTCTCCGCCGTCGGCGGGGGTCCCCGGGTTGCTGCTCGGCGCGCTGGGGGCTCCAGGCGTCGGCATGACGCCACCGCCGCCGACCATGGTGTCGACGAGCAGGTAGTCGTAATACCCCGGCCGCGGCGTGACGCCCGCCTGCTCGTAGATCGCGGCCCCGTTGACCGACGAATAGACGACGACCTTGTCGTCTGCCACGAACATCTCGTGGGGTGACCCCTCGATCGCGAGCGAGCTGCCCACGGCGAGCGACGACGCCGGCCGCGCCGTCAGGGTGTAGAAGCTCTGGCCGTGGAGCACGTAGATGTTGTTGCCGTCGGTCTTGATGATATCCGCCTCATCGACGCCGGCGACCTGGGTGTTCGTCTCGGAGTGGGCAGGGTCGGCGCCGCTGCCGCTGCCATCTGCCGAGGTCTCCTGGCCGGTTTCCCCGTCGTCTGCTGTGGGCGGCACCGGGGCGGGCGTGTCCGTGGGATCCTGGGCCCCTCCGGGGACGCCGACGCTGCCGTTGTCGACGCCGCCGACGACGCCGCCGCGGGGGTAGCCGTACGCCGAGTAGCTCTCGATCGTGGCGTCGATCTGGGCGTTCATCTTGGCGAGCGCGTCCTGCTTCAGCAGCGCTTCGAGGTCGTTGCAGGACTGAGCCCGGTGGAGCGCCGCGCGCTGAGAGCCGACCTGGTCGACAGGCGCGGACGCCGTCTCGCATCCGGCGGCGAGGAGGCCTGTTGTCAGGAGTAGCCAAAGGGAGGAATGGGTGCGGTGGGTTCGCATGGTGCCTGCTGCGTTCGCAAGGCCCGCGCCAGCCGCCCGCTCGCTTCGTTCACCGCGCTTCGCCCGCGCGCCGCTCCTGCCGCGCTGCGGAGAGCACGACATGCAAGCACTGGCCGCAGGCCGCCTGGCACACGTGTGCCAAACGGATGGTATGACGGTTGGTTTCCGTCAGCGCGAGATCGGAGCGTAGCCGTCGCGCGACGACGAGAAGATGACCCAGCAACAGGTCTTGCCGTCGACGGTGGTGGCCTCGGGCGACCCTCGAGGGCAGCTGTCGTGGATTCCAGGGCTCGTGACCCGAGGCAAGCGGGCGGGTCGTTGGCCGCGAGCCGCGTCGGCGCGCCGCCGGCCGCGGGGATGACGTGAAACCCGGAGTCGGGATGATGGTACATCTCCCCCGGACCAGGCGTCCTGTTGAATGCGATCCGCCTGTCGTCGGGCGCGAAGGCCGGGCAGTGCTCGTTGAAATTCGGCGCCCCGCGGGGCCTGTCGGGGTGCTAATTTCCTCGCGTGGCATCGCCGAATCGCATCGGGTTCCCCCTTACCCCTCGGCGTTCTCCCCGCGCGCTCGTGCTCCGCGATCTGTCGCCGGAAGAGGCCGGCGCCGCGATCGACTGGTCCGGCTGGTATCTGCCCGATGACGCGGAGCGTCCTGACAAGGTCGAGCGGTCCGAGATCGTCCGCCTGTTGCTGTCGGTGGTCGCCCAGCTTGCGCGCGAGCGTGGCTGGGCCGACTTGTATGCTGGCACCGGGCAACTCTTCGCGTGGGTGCGGGGCGAGCCGCTGGTGCGCGTCCTGCCGGACCTCTACGTCCTCGATCACCGCCCGTTGCCGCCCGTCCCGCGGCAGTGGCAGACCTGGCTGCCCGGCCATCGTCCGCCGCGGTTCGCGCTGGAGGTGGTCTCGGGCGACTGGCGCCGTATCTACGAGGATGCGCCGGCGAAGTACTGGCAGCTCGGCTGTCCCGAGCTCCTGCTCTTCGATCCCGAGGCGGCTGCCGCCCGCGCGCCGCTCGCGGAGGAGCGGGTGCCTCTCCAGCTGTACCGGCGAGACGCGGATGGCACCTACCTGCGGGTCCACGGAAGCGGCGATCCCGTCTGGATCGAGGCGCTCGACGCGCACCTCGTCGTGTTGAAAGACGGCCCGCACCCGACGTTGCGCGTCGCGCGGAGCTCCCGCGCGACGGATCTCGTGCCAGCCGAGGAGGAGGCCCTCCGGGCCGAGGGCGAGGCGCGCGCCCTGGAGCAGCGCGCCCGCGTCGCCGAGCAGCGCGCCCGCGCCGCCGCCGAGGCGCGGGTCCGCGAGCTCGAGGCGCGGGTGCGCGACCTGGAGGCCCGCGTGTCCCGGAGGTGAGCGCGGTGGCGCGCTCACGAGCGGGTCGTCGTGACGTCAGGGCGTGCAAGCGCAGCCGCAGACAGACATCTGGCCCGAGACGGTCGTGCTCCACTGCCCATTCCAGGCGCGGCTCGTGCCGCAGGCGGCCGGGCACTTGCTCGGGGCGTCGGCGCTGCTCCAGATGGGCCCGGCCTCGAGCGACACCGTGGCCGGCGGGGTGGTTGCGCACTCGCAGACGGACATCTGGCCCGGCACGGTCGTCCACCATTGCCCGTCCCACTTCGTTGCGCTGCTGAACGCGGCGCAGGTATTCGGACACTGCGTCTGAGCGTGGGTGTTGCTCCAGATGGGGCCGGCCTGCACGACGGCGGCAGGGCGCGGGCTGCACTCGCATACCGACATCGCGCCCGGAACGGTCGTCCACCACTGCCCGTTCCAGTTCATGTTCTGGGGATTGCAGACGTTCGGGCACTTGGTCTGGGCATCGGTGGTGTTCCAGATCGGGCCGGCCTCCAGCGCGAGGTTCTTGGCGACGCACGCAGGGCCGAGCGCCTGCGACGCCTCCTCGACGATCTCCTCGTCGGCGAACGCCTGTTCCGAGCCGCCTTCGTCCATCGGCACGCTGCAACCCGCGATGAGCAGGATGCCGAACGCGCTGGAGGTGAAGAGTGCGGAGAGGATGTGTTTCGTGTTCATGGTCGGCTCCTGGAGTGGTCTGTCTGGTTGACGTCTTGGGTCGCGATGTTCGCCGCCCGTCCGATTCTGATTTCGGTTGTTTGCAGCCTGCGTGCCACCAGGGCGCGCCCTCCTCGGAAGCGCTCGGCGCTCCACGTCAGCAGGCAGAATGCGAGCGGCACCCGTGCGTTTCCGGGGGCGCGGCGCGCCCGCCCATGGCCGCCTCGGCAAGACCTTGCCCGCAAGAGATCGCCGTCGCGAGTTGCCCGGCAAGAGTTTGCCGGCAAGGATGGGCCGAACGTAACAGCGGTGTCCTCCCGGCTCCCGCGGCCTTCGTCCAGATCGTCGCTCCGCCCGGCACGTGAGCCGGCTTGAGCTATTGGGCCGAGGCCCACCGGACATGACCGGGCGCGCCGGCAAACGTTGGCGCGCAATGGAAATGGAAGTGGAAGTGGAAGTAGAAGTGGAACGCCCGCCCGCGGCGACCTGGCGACACAAACAGGAGCAGAGCGGCGCAGCGCCGCGCAGCGCGGCGGAGACTCACGAGCGGCGAGGTCCGTGGCTCTTGGACCTTCCGAAAGAGCCTGATATAGAGACCAGCGAGGCGGAGTGCATGCGGTCAGGCAAGTCGGTGCAGGACGACGCGGCGAAGACCTGGACCCTGGCGGGGAGGTCGATCTCTGCCATTCAGCAGACCGCGACGCTGGGCATCGCGCTCGTCTGGCATCACGCCGGAAAGACGGAGAGACGATTGCTCTCGCCCGACACGCCGCTTGTCGTGGGGCGCGCCGCGCCTGCCGCGCTCTGCATCGACGATCGTACCCTGTCGCGGGAGCACGCCCGCTTCCTCCTCTCGCGCGGGCGGGTGTGGGTCGATGACCTGGAATCCAAGAACGGCACGTTCCTCGACGGCCGCCGCGTCTCCCGCGCCGGGATCGCGATAGGGGATGAGGTCGTGCTCGGCAGCGTCGCGCTGCGGGTGCAGGCGTTCGGCGCCGGGGGCGAGTCGCTCGATCTCGAGGGAGAGGAAAAGCTCTTGCGCCGCGTGGAGGACGAGCTGACGCGCGCCCGACATTTTCGCCGTCCGTTCGCCCTTCTCCACGTGCGCATGAGCGCGGCGGTGACGGCGGAGGGCTGGATCAACGCCGTGCGCGCGTGTCTTCAGCCCGTCCATCGCGTGGCGCTCTACGGCACCTGCGCTGCCCACGTGCTGCTGCCCGAGGCCGGCGCCGAGGAGGCGCACCGCGCCGCGCAGGCCATCGCAGCCTCCTTCGTCGGCAGCGACGCCCGGCTCCTCGTCGGCCTCGCCCTCTACCCGGACGCCGGAAGCACCGCGGACGAGGTCTTCGCGGCCGCGCGCGAGGCTGCCCGCCACGCCTCGCCCGAGCGCCCGGTGGCGTGCGGCCCGGCCGCGACCTCGGTGCTCGCGCGCGAGGAGCCGGAGGAAGGGGGGATCATCGCCGGCCAGCAGATGCGCGAGGTCATCGAGACGGTGAGGCGCGTGGGCGCCTCGCGCATCCCGGTCATCCTCCACGGCGAGACGGGGACCGGCAAGGAGGTCGTCGCGCGGATGATCCACGAGGGCGGCCCGCGCAAGGGGCGGCGCGTGGTGCGCGTCAACTGCGGGGCGATCCCGAAGGACCTCGTGGAGAGCACCTTGTTCGGCCACGAGCGCGGGGCGTTCACCGGCGCGCTGCAGCAGCAGAAGGGCGTGTTCGAGGAGGCCGACGGCGGCACGGTGTTCCTGGACGAGATCGGCGAGCTGCCGCCGCCGGCCCAGGCCGCGCTGCTCCGCGTGCTCGAGTCGGGGTCGTTCAGCCGCGTCGGCTCGAGCCGCGAGATCGAGGTCGACGTGCGCGTCGTCGCGGCGACGCACCGGGATCTCGAGGCGATGGCCGCGTCGGGCGCGTTCCGGGCCGATCTGTATTATCGGCTGGGCGGCGTCGTCATCGACATCCCGCCGCTGCGCGATCGAAAGGACGAGATCGAGCCGCTCGCGCGGCATTTCCTGCGCGCGGCCAGCGCGGCCAACGGACGACGCGTCGAGGGCATCACCCCCGAGGCGCTCGCCCTGCTCTGCGCGTACGCGTGGCCTGGCAACGTGCGCGAGCTGCGCAACGTGATCGAGCGCGCGGTGGTGGTGACGCCCGGCGCGCTCGTCGGCCTCGAGGATCTGCCCCCGCGGGTGCGCGCGGCGGCGGCGCGCGGCGAGTCGGAGCGCCCCGCGGACCGGGGGACGGACGCGGAGCTCGGCCGCGCTCCGACCGACGTGGCCGTGTTCTGCCCCACGCCGTCCGCCCCGAAGGAGGCGCCCCCCGAGGGCGGGCTGGTCCGGGGGAAGGTGCAGCAGTATGAGGCCAAGCTGCTCCAGGACATGCTCGAAACCGCGGGCTGGAACCGCACCGAGGCCGCGCGGCGACTGGGGATACCGGTGCGCACGCTGTCCTACCGCATGAAGGTCCTGGGTGTGAAGCGGCCCTCTCCTCGCTGATGCAGGGCTGCTGTCGACGGGCCCCCGCGTCTCGAACCTGAGCAAGCGCGCTGGGAGCTCGCTACACTGCGCTCACCATGCTGAATCGCACGATCGCGCGGAAGTACGCGCTGAGACGAGAGATCGGACGCGGCGGGATGGGCGTCATCTGGGAGGCGTTCGATCAGGTGCTCCGGCGTCCCGTGGCGCTCAAGGTGATGACGCCCGAGCATGTCAGCTCCGACCCGGCGCGACGCCGGTTCGAGCGAGAAGCGACGGCGATCGCGCGGCTCCGCAACGAGCACATCATCCAGATACACGATTACGGTATCGACGAAGATTGCCCTTACATCGTCATGGAGCTGCTCGAAGGGGAGGACCTCGAGGCCAGGCTCACCCGGGAGCGGCAGCTCTCGCCGTCGGCGACGCTCGCCCTGCTCCGGCAGATCGCCATTGGCCTGCAGGTGGCGAGCTCCGCGGGGATCATCCACCGCGATCTCAAGCCGGCGAATGTCTTCCTAGCGCGGAAGGAGCCAGGAGAATGCGTGAAGCTCCTCGATTTCGGCGTGGTGTGGACGGTCTTCGAGTCGGACGAGGATCAGCAGGGATCGTTCGGCAGGGTCGTTGGTACGCCGTCATACATAAGCCCCGAGCAGGTGCGCGCCGTCGTGCCGGATCACCTGAGCGATCTCTGGTCGCTCGGCGTCATCACCTACAGGGCCCTCACGGGCCGGCTCCCGTTCGCGGCGAGCGGGATCGGGGAGCTGCTCATCAGCATCTGCACCGATCCGTTCCCGCCGCCGTCGAGCCTCGTGCCCGGTCTGCTGCCCGGCTTCGACCGCTTCTTCGAGCACGCGCTGGCGAAGGACCCGGCGCAGCGGTTCCAGTCCGCGGCCGATTTCGTGGCGGCGTTCGCGGCGGTGATCGAGGCCAGCGGGGGCCCCGCCAAGATCCTCATCGCCGACGACGAGCCAGACGTGGCGCTCATGATGAAGCTGCTCTTCCGGCAGAAGATCCGCGACCGGGTCTACGAGTTCATCTTCGCTGACAACGGTGAGAACGCCCTCGACGAGCTCCGGCGCCACCCCGACATCGACGTCGTCGTCACCGATATCAACATGCCCGTGATGGATGGGCTCACGTTCCTCGGGCGCGTCCCCGAGGTGAGCCCCTTTGCGAGGACGGTGATGATGTCCGCCTACGGCGACATGGGGAACATCCGGAGCGCGATGAACCAGGGCGCGTTCGATTTCCTGCTCAAGCCGATCCAGCGGGGCGATCTCGAGGCGACCATCGACAAGACGATCAAGCACGTCGCGGAGCTGCGGAGGAACGCTCGCTCGGACGAGGAGAACAAGATCCTCCGTCAGTTCACGAGCGCGGCGTTGATCGAGCGGATCCGGGAGATGGGCCCCGCGATCGCGCTCGCGAGCGAGGCGGTCATGGCCACGGTGGCGTTCATCGACATCTTCCAGTTCACGCCCGTCACCCGGGAGAGGCTGCCCGGCGAGGCCATGCGGTTGCTCAGGGCGAACTTCGAGGTGATCGTCCCGGAGCTCGTCGCCAAGGGGGGGGTCGTGGACAAGTTCCTCGGCGACGCGGTGATGACGGTGTTCCAGGGGCCGGATCACCTGTCTCGGGCGCTCAGCGCGTGCGTGGCCGTCCGCGCGCAGATGGCGGCGGTGGCGCGCCGTGCCGGCGAGGGCTCGCCGTACACGCAGGGGATCTGCATCGGGCTCTCCACGGGGCAGGTCCTCTCCGGCAGCGTCGGATCCCAGGCGTACGGCCGGCTCGACTACACGGTGCTCGGCGAGGTGGTCAACGCCGCAGCGCACCTCGCCAGGGCGTCGCGGCCAGGGGAGATCCTCGTTGAAGCGACGGTCCGCGAGGCCGCGCAGCAGCTCTTCGATTTCGAAGACGTCGGCGCGAGGAGCCTGCTGCCGGGAGCCCCTCCCGTGAGCGTCTTCAACCTGGTGAAGCGCGCTCCGGCCGATTTCGTCGCAGGTTGCGAGCCGACCATCGGCGTCCACTCGACGACCACCATGCGATGAGGTCGCGCCGCGCCGGCGCCGGCTCGACGCGCCTCAGCGCGCCGTGAGGCGGTGGCGGCCCTGGGGCACGCTCGTCGAGGCCGTGCCGCTGGCCGCGTCGTAGCGCGTCGGCGCGGGCTTGCCGTCGAGGGTGAGCTGCGTGTCCTTCTGCGAAACGGCGAGGCCGACCTGCGCCGCGCTGGAGAGCACCAGCTCCGCGGCGAGGCCGGGGCCCTCGGGCCAGAGCGACGCGGACACGGGCGAGGCGGCGAGCAGCAGGGCGCGGCCGCCGAGGCTCAGCGAGGTGCCGGCGTCGATCTGGGCGCGCTCGAGCGCCCTGTGGCGCAGGAGCAGCAGCGCGCTGCGGCCCTGCAGCTTCGCGGCGGGCACGGCGGGCACGCGAAAAGCGTCGCCCACCTCCACCGGCTGCGCGCCGTCGGAGACCAGCGCGAGATCCTGCGTGTCCTGCTCCGCCATGGAGACGAGCGCGGCCGAGCCGCTCCCGCCGCTCACCTTGAGCGCCTCGATCGCCGGCTTCGGCTCGCCCGCGGTGAGGTCGCGCGGGTAGAGCACGGTCAGCCATTGCGTGCTGGAGGCGATGTAGCGCGCCACCGAGAACGGGTGCCGGAAGGTCATGTTCGGGAAGAAGTTGGTGAAGCCGCTTCGATTCACCGAGAAGGCGTCGGGTCGTGGGACGTAGACAACGTCGAGCTCGAGATCGCGCTTGCCGTCGTCGGTCCGCGTCGCCCACACCAGCCGGCCCGCCGTGGGAGCGGACGGAGCGCCGCCGCCAGCGCCCGGAGGCATCGGCTCGCTCGGGGCGAGCCCCGTCGCTGCCCCCGCCGCTGCCAGGTCGCTGGCCATCCGGACCTCGCCGCAGACGTCGCCGCAGTCCACCTGTGTGCTGGACGAGGTGGGCCTGGAGGTGGCGTAGTCGGTGCAGATGGCGGGCGCGCCCGGCCGGCAGCCCAGCCAACCGCTGTAATGAAGGTGGGTGTCGTAATAGTGGAGCATCGGTTGGGCCGAGCCGATGGCCGCGGAGATCATGTGGTCGAAGACGACCACGTAGCTCCTCCGCGCGAGCGTCGCCGTCCGCCGCGTGGACACGTCGGGCACGTTGACGTAATCGTCGATCGTGACCGTCGAGGAGTCGAGCTCCCCGGTCAGGAAGGAGGCCTGCAGGATCGCCGGATCGTCCACGGGCCGGGTCAGGTCGCTGAAGATGCCGAGCTGGCGCCACGCGGGCGTCTGGTACGTATCCCGGATCCCCTTGAAGCTGTCGATGGTGACCAGGTTGTGCGACTCCGGGCTGAAGTTGACCCAGTAGAACAGCGAGGTGTGGGAGCTGCCCGCGGGGTCGTAGTTGCGGCCGTCGCCCGGATCGATGAGCAGGTATTGCCCCTTCGCGTGCAGGAGGAAGCTCGTCTGATCGGGCTGGCTGTGCGAGGACGGGCGGTACTCGTGCTCGGTCGTCATCAGCAGGTGAACCGCGTCCGCGCTCCAGCCGGAGCGCAGCGAGGTCATGTCCGAGGTAACGATCGAGGTGTACGCGGGCTCCTTGGGCTCCTGCGCCCCGGCGCCGGCCCTGGCGATGTCGGGATCGGTATAGAGGATGCTATAGACCGGGTTGTTGACGACGGCCTTGCCCTTCGCGCTGAGCCAGCCATAGAAGCCCTTCGCGTCGCGGCGCCCCTCTTTGTCGCTGAGCGCGCTGGCGGCGATGCTGCTCAGCTGCAGGGGCTCGCGCCAGCCGGTCTCGAGGGTGGCCGCGTTGCCGTCCGGCATGGAGAGGGCGCCCCCGTAGCGGAGCATGCGGGCGATGCGGGTGTCATCGCCCCAGACCGCGGGGGTGTTCACCGCGTTGATGTAATCACGGCCGTCGCGAGCCCCGCCGGAGAGCCTCTTCATGGCCTGGAGGTAGGGCAGCATCACCGAGAACACGTCGTCCTGGTAGCTCGGGCCCTCGACGTAGGTGCCGTCCTTGGTCAGGCAGGCTTGCATGTAGGGGCCGTAGGAGCGGAGGGCGACGAGCGAGTCCAGCGGCTCGTCGCCGAAGAGATCGCGCTCGACGGTGCAGGCGTGGTCGTGCTCGCCGAGGGCGTAGCTCAGCGTGGCCGCGCCGCTGCCCACGCGATAGCGGAAGTTGGTGACGTACGTCGTGTTGAACTCGCCGTACACCCCCATCGTCTTTCCGAGCGCGTCCTCCAGCTTGTCGCGGATGGCCGCGTCGTCGTCCGCGCTCAGCGCCGGCTGCACGAGGTCGTAGGCGTAGGCATAGTTGAGCAGGCTTCCGCCCCAGTACCAGGCGCCAGGCGTCTGGTTCCAGCCGGTGCTGGTGTCGCCCGCCTTCAGCAGCGTATCGCGCGCCGTCTTCAGCGCGTCGCTGCGCTGCTCGATCACCCAGGAGAGGGCCCCGTACAGCGCGCAGTTGGAGAGCTGGTATTCTTTTACGTCCGTATTCGTGGAGGGGGCCGCGCACGGGTGGCCCTGCCCCGGCGGGCCCCGGCGGACATCGTCCATCCAGGTCTTGTAAGGGTCCTGGGTGACCCGCTGCCTCAGGGCGGGGATGTCGTGGCGATCGAAGGCGATGAACGGGTGCTTCCGCTCCTGGATCTGGACGGGGGCGCACGGGGGCGGCTTGGGACAACCTCCGAGGCCCAGCAGCAGGAGCCACGGCACGAGGACCTTTCCCCCCATTGAACGGAGCATGAGGGTCCTTGTTATCAGCACCGCAATGCGGGCGTCAACGTGGGCCGCCTCGCGGCCACCTCCGGCGCGAGGTGGCGCAGCGCGCGCATGTTCGGTGCGTGTTCGGTGCGTGCTCGGTGCGTGCTCGGTCGAAGGAGCGCCGGCCCGGCGGGGACATGGCTTTGTCCCGCGGACCGTGGTCCAATCCGCTCCCATGAGCGCCGCCCTCCGCCACTCGCCCCGCAGCCCCGCGGCGCATCGAGGCTAGATCCAGCATGGTCCTGCCCGGGTACGAGATACAGGCTCAGGTCTACGACAGCACCAACACCCGCGTCTGCCGCGCCCTGCGCAAGGCGGACGGGGAGCCCCTCATCCTCAAGATCCTGAAGCCCCTCCGCCCGTCTCCCGAGCGGCTCGCCTGGTTCCAGCGCGAATACGATATGCAGCGCGGGCTCGAGCTGCCCTGCGTCCCGCGGGTCTATGGCCTCGGGCTCGAGCTGCAGGGCTGGACCATGGCTATCGAGGACTTCGGCGGGGAGTCGCTGGACAGGCTGCTGCGCCGGGGGACGCCGCCGCTCGCTGAGGCGCTGGACATCGCCGTCCGCATCGTGGACGCGCTCGGGCAGCTCCACGAGCAGCGCATCATCCACAAGGACATCAACCCCTCGAACATCGTCTGGAGCGCGGAGCGGGAGCGGCTCGCCATCATCGACTTTGGCATCTCCACCGTGCTGTCGCGGGAGAACCCCGTCCTCAAGAGCCCGGACGTGCTCGACGGGACGCTCATGTACATCGCCCCCGAGCAGACCGGCCGGACCAACCGGGCGATCGATTACCGCACCGACTTCTACTCGCTCGGCGTCACCCTCTACGAGCTCTTCACCGGGGCGCTCCCCTTCCCGGCGCAGGACGCGATGGAGCTCGTGCATTGCCACCTGGCGAGGCTCCCGGCGCCGCCTCACGCGCGGACGAAAGGCGTGCCGAGGGCGGTGTCGGACGTGGTGATGCGGCTCCTGGAGAAGGCGCCCGAGGCGAGATACCAGAGCACGTACGGCATCAGGGCGGACCTCGCGGCGTGCATCGCGGCGCTCCGCGACACGGGCGCGGTGGGGGCGATCGACCTCGGGGCGCGCGACGTGCCGGAGCGGTTCCAGATCCCCCAGCGGCTCTACGGCAGGGAGCGCGAGGTGGAGGCGCTGCTCTCGACCTTCGAGCGGGTCGCGCAGGGCGCGAAGAGCGCCGTCGAGGGGGCGCGAGGCGCGGCCGAGCTGCTGCTCGTCACGGGCTCCTCGGGCATCGGCAAGAGCGCGCTCGTGCGCGAGCTGTACGAGCCGATCACGCGGCGGCGGGGGTACTTCATCGGCGGGAAATACGACCAGCTCCAGCGGGCCACGCCCTACGCGGCCGTGGTGGCGGCGTTCCGGTCGCTGGTGCGGCAGATCCTCGGGGAGAGCCAGGCGCGGCTCGCGGGGTGGCAGGAGGCGCTGCGCGGCGCGCTCGGCCAGAACGGGCAGGTCATCCTCGACGTGATCCCCGAGGTGGAGGCGATCCTCGGGCCGCAGCCGCCCGCGCCCGAGCTCGGGCCGACGGAGACGCAGAACCGCTTCAACCTGGTGCTGGAGCGCTTCCTGCGGGTCTTCGCGAAGCGGGAGCACCCGCTCGTGATCTTCCTCGACGACCTGCAGTGGGCCGACGCGGCCAGCCTGCGGCTGCTCGAGCGGGTGCTCGGGGAGGATCGACCGGCGCACCTCTTCCTGATCGGGGCCTACCGGGACAACGAGGTGGGGCCGGCTCACCCGCTCACGATGACGCTCGCGGCCATCCGGGCGTACGGGACGGCGGTGCACGAGATCCACCTCGGGCCCCTCGGCCGCGAGCACGTGGAGGAGCTGCTCGGCCAGGCCATGCACGCGGAGCCGGAGCGGGTCCGCCCGCTGGCGGAGCTCATCCTGCGCAAGACCGAGGGCAACCCGCTGTTCGTGAGCGAGCTCCTGAAGGCGGTGCACAAGGAAGGCTTCATCGCCTTCGACCGGCAGCGGGGGCGGTGGCAATGGGATCTCGGCCGGATCGAGGCGAAGGGCGTCACCGACGGCATCATCGATCTCATGATCGGCAAGATCCGCAGCTTGCCGGCCGCGACCCAGCAGGCGCTCAGCCTCGGCGCCTGCATGGGCAGCGAGATCGATCTGCGCGCGCTCTCGCTGGTGGCGGGCAGATCCGAGGAGGCGCTGTCCCAGCCGCTGTTCGCGGCGGCGCTGGAGGGGCTCCTGCTGCCGGCCTCCGAGCTCGAGGTGGTCCAGGACTCGACGAATCCCTCGCTGCTCGTGCGGCATTACCGGTTCCTGCACGACCGGGTGCAGCAGGCGGCGTATGCGCTCGTCGAGGAGGCGGAGCGGCCCGCGGTGCACCTCAGGATCGGGCGGCTGCTCCTCTCGAAGATCAGCGGGCCGGAGCGGGCCGAGCGGATCTTCCAGCTCGCGACGCACCTGAACCAGGGGCGGGGCCTCGTCACGGATCCGGTCGAGCGGCTCGAGATCGCCCGGCTGAACCTGGAGGCCGGGAAGCGGGCGAAGAGCTCCACCGCCTACGCCGCGGCGCGGGAGTACCTCGCCGCGGGGCTCGCGCTCCTGCCCGAGGGCTCCTGGGGAGAGCACCACGATCTCACCGCGGATCTCCACCGCGAGCTCGCGGAGGCCGAGGGGCTCAACGGCAACCATGCGCGCGCCGAGGCGCTCGCCCGGGTGCTGCTCGATCAGGCGCGGACGCCGCTCGAGCAGGCCGGCGTGTACGACGCGCTGGTCAGCCATTGCACCATGGTCGGGCGGTACGCGGAGGCCATCGACGAGGCCCGGCGCGGGCTCGCCCTGCTCGGCATCGACCTGCCCGAGCGGGATCTCGGCGCGGCGCTCGAGGCGGAGCTCGCGGACGTCGACCGCCGGCTCGGCGATCGCCCGCTCGAGTCGCTGCTGGAGGCGCCCGCCGTGGAGGATCCCGCCGGCAAGGCCGCGCTCAAGCTGCTCTCGAACGTGCTCTCGGCGACGTTCTACGTGGACCGGCAGCTCTACGGGCTCACCGTCACGAAGTCGGTCGGCCTGAGCCTCCAGTACGGGCTCGCCCCCGGCGCCTGCTCGATCTTCGCGTTCTTCGGGATCGTGCTCTCGGGGTTCCGTGGCCAGCCGGTCGCGGGCTACGAGATGGGGGTGCTCGCGGTGCGGCTCGGCGAGCGGTTCAACAGCCCCGGCGACGTCTGCAACAGCTGCTTCGCCCTCGGCAACTTCCTTTTACCGTGGGTGAAGCCCCTGCCGGCGGCCCAGGCGGTCAACGACGCTGGATACAAGGCGGGGCTCGAGGCCGGGGAGCTGCGGTACGCGGGCTATATTCTCATCTACAAGCTGTTCAACCAGCTGTATGAGGGCAGGCCCCTCGCGCAGGTGCTCGCGGATCTGCCGGAGTTTCTGCACTTCAACCAGAAGAGCAAGAACCAGATCGCGATCGACATCATCCGCGGGCTGGAGCTCGCGCTCGCGGACCTCTCGGGCAGGGCCGGGGGCGCCGCGCCGGATCCCGCCGCCGAGGCCGACTACCTGGCCGCGTGCGAGGCGAACCAGAGCGTGATGGCGCTCTGTTACCATCACATCCTGAAGACGCAGACGCTGTACCTGCACGGCGATCTGGCGGGGGCGCGCGCCGCGGCGACGAGGGCCGAGGCGCTCATCTCGGCGGTCACCGGCAACGTGGCGTCGGCGGAGCACCAGTTTCATCACGCGCTCTGCCTCGCGGCGCTGGCCGACGGCGCCGGGGCGGACGAGCGGAGGGACTTCCAGGAGGCCGCCGCGGCGAGGCGGGATCAGCTGGGGCGCTGGGCGGAGGTCTGCCCCGAGACGTTCTCACATGCACGCGCTTGTCGGGGCCGAGCTCGCGCGGCTCGCGGGCGAGATCGGGGAGGCCATCGAGCTGTACGAGCGCGCCATCACCTCGGCGAGGGCCCACGGGTTCCTCCAGGACGAGGCGCTCGCGAGCGAGCTCTACGGCAGGTTCTGGCTCCGGCGCGGAAAGGAGCGGCTCGGCAGGGATTACCTTGCCGACGCCCGCTATGGCTTCGAGCTCTGGGGCGCGCGGCGCAAGGTGGCGCTGCTCGACGCGGAGCTCAACCCGCCGCAGCCGCTGGCCGAGGCGCCCCTCGACCGGACGACGCTCACCACCACGAGCACCCGGCAGCAGACGTCGCGGGTGCTCGATCTGGGCAGCGTGCTCAAGGCGTCGCAGGCGATCGCCAGCGAGCTCGTGCTGGAGCGGCTGCTCACCAAGCTGATGACCATCGTCATCGAGAACGCGGGGGCCGAGCGCGGCGTCCTGCTGCTCGCGCAGGGCGAGGAGCTCATCCCCAGCGTGGAGGCGCGCGTGGATCCGGCCGACCCGCGGGCCGCCCCCGCGGTCACGGAGCTGGACCTCGTGTCGTCCGTCGAGGGGGGGCAGTTCGCGGAGAGCATCGCCGTGTATGTGGAGCGGACCCGCGAGAGCGTGGTGCTCGCCGACGCGGCGCACGAGGGCGATTTCACCCAGAGCCCCTACATCACGCGGAACCAGACGCGGTCGGTCCTGTGCATGCCGCTCCTCAACCACGGCAAGCTCATCGGCGTGCTCTATCTCGAAAACAACCTGGCCACGGGCGCGTTCACGCAGGAGCGGCTGGAGGTCTTGCGGCTGCTCTCGGCCCAGGTGGCCGTGTCCATCGAGAACGCGGTGCTCTACGGGCAGCTCGAGCAGCGGGTCGGCGAGCGGACGGCGGAGCTGCAGAAGAAGAACGCCGACCTCGAGGAGGCGCTGCATCACCTCAAGGCGACGCAGTTCCAGCTCGTGCAATCGGAGAAGATGGCCTCGCTCGGGCAGCTCACCGCGGGCATCGCGCACGAGATCAAGAACCCGCTCAACTTCATCAACAACTTCGCCGAGGCGAACGTCGATATCACCGCCGAGATCCTGGACGGGCTCGCGTCGAACCGGGATCTCAAGGTCGCCGAGATCGAGGATCTGGTGGTGAGCCTGAAGCAGAGCGCCGAGAAGATCGCCGAGAACGGGCGGCGCACCGACGGGATCGTGCGGGGGATGATGCAGCACGCGAGCGGCGGCACGGGGGAGCGCCAGCGCGTCGGGCTGAACGGGCTGCTCGATCAATACGTGAGCCTCGCCTACCACGGGATGCGCGCGCAGAAGCTCGATCTGAACGTGATCATCGAGCGCGATTACGACGAGGCGGTGGGCGCGATCGAGCTGGTGCCGCAGGAGATCGGGCGGGTGTTCGTGAACCTCCTGACGAACGCCTTCCACGCGCTGCGAGAGAAGCAGCGCTCGGCGGCCGGGCCGTACGTGCCGACGCTGATGGTGAGCACGCGGCGGCTCGGGCGCGAGGTCGAGATCCGGGTGCGCGACAACGGGGTCGGCGTCCCCGAGGCGCTGCGGGCCAAGATCTTCCACCCGTTCTTCACGACGAAGCCCACGGGCCAGGGCACGGGCCTCGGGTTGTCGCTGAGCTACGACATCGTCCAGGCCCACCGGGGCACGCTCAGGGTCGATGGCCGGGAGGGCGAGGGCGCGACGTTCATCGTCGCATTGCCTGGCTGAGGCCGGGGCTCTCTATTGGGGCGCGGATCCCTGGGGCCAGCGCCGCGCGAAGACATTGTTGTCCCAGGCGACCGCGACCGCCGCGCCGCCGTTGAGCTTCATCCCTATCGCCTCGTAAATGAGCTGCGTTCCCGGGACATAGCCGAGCTCCTCGAGCGCCAGCTCGACCGGCCGTAGAACCCAGCGGACCAGGTAGACGCCCTCCTGGCCGAGCGGCCTGGCGATCATGTCGCCCACGGCGAACGTGGTCCCGTCGGGGCGCAGGGTGGTGACCGAGTACGCGCCCGCGAAATCTCCCGTCGGGGGGCTGATTCTGGTTCCGATCTCGCGCGCGAGCTCCCCCTCGTAGAGGGCGAGGGCGAAGGTGCCGTCGACATTACCCGTCTGGAGATCGACGCGGAAGATGATGACGCCGCAGCTCGTCGGCGCCGACTGCTGCGGGTCGTTGATCTGAACGATCGGCATGGGGCTCCTTACCCTGATCCAACGTGCGCGGGGTACACTGCCGAGCTCGGAAGCGCAGGATCCGAGGCTCGGGTGTGAGGCAGCGCTCGAGATCCAGTCTGAACGGCACCTCGCAGCGGCCGATCCTCCTCCGGGGAGCAGCGACCATGCCTCCGCGGACGGGCTCGCGCGATGAGCAGGGCGCGCGGCGCGCGCAGGCGACGGTGGACTACGCCGGCCGCAGGATCTGCCGCACCGAGTCCACGTCCGCGACCCGGTGCAGCACCGGCTGGAGCCCGGCGCCCGGGGCCTCGCCGAAGGCGCCGCTCGCGGCGACGGCGCGGGCGCGCGGGCCGTCGAGCACGAGGAACACGTCCCGCAGGCCCCCGGCGCCCGGCGCGTCGATCACGTCGACGATGCGCGAGCGATCGAGGTGCAGCTCCTCGTCGCCGCGCTGGATGAGCACGCGCCGGTCGGTGATGAGGTACCGCGTCCGCGCCGCGAGCCGCGCCGGACGCACCACCGACATGTAGAGCATCGCCGCGCCCGCGGCGACGAGCAGCACGATCGTGAGCGAGAGGGACGCGACGAGCGCCACGAAGGAGACGCTCTCCGGATCCATGCCCGCCGCGGTCACGATGCGGATGCTGCGCACGGCGTGCACCGCCGTGACCACCGCGAAGCCGCCGAGGAGCACGCCGAGCAGCACCGAGCCGACGCCGCGCAGGCCGTTCGGGAGCCACTTGTGCCAGCCGTCGGCCGGGTGCGCCGACCAGAGCACCCGCTCGCCCTCGTCGAGGCGTTGCGAGAGCAGGCGGTGACCGTCGCCCGCGGGCGCCGACGGGACGACGCCCCGGAGGATCGCCCAGACGCGATCCGGGGCCACGACGCCGGTCAGCACGATCGACAGCCGCCGCCGGAGGGCGCCGGTCGGCACCGCCCTGACGAGCTCGAGGTCGCCGACGCCGGGGTGCTTCGGGTTCCAGTGGATGCGCGCGTAGCTGATCGACCGCCGCTCGATGGAGCGCCGGAGCTTCCCGCGCTGCACGACGATGTGCCGATCGGTGAGCATGTACTCCAGCTCCGAGCGCCACCAGCGCGGCAGGTAGCTGAACGCCACCGCGAGGCTCGCCATCCAGGCCGCGAAGGCGAGCAGCTGGTTCGGCGACGCGTCGAGGGCCTTGCTCACGACCACGGCGGACGCGGTGCTGATCGCGGAGGTCACGCCGCAGACGGCCGCGCCCACGAGGTAGAGCAGCGGCGTCGCGACGACCTTGGGACGTCCGGACCAGAGCACGACCTCATCGAACACGAGTCACGCATCTCGATGGAGCCTCCGTTCGGGGTGAGCTGGCCGGCGCCGCCCCCGCGCGCGAGGGCGACCACGTTAAGGTGAACCCGCCGGCCGGGGTCGTAAAGGGGCTCTCGCCATCGCGCCGCTGTACGACCAGAGCACCATCGGTGATCACGCGCACCACGCGCACGCGCGGCCATCCTTCGCCGGACGCCGCGGGCGCGGGCGCGGGCGCGGGCGGAAGCGGCGCTCGGCCGTCCAGACGTTGCAGCGGCCGCCGCCCGGGTCAGCGCCGCTGCGGCGCCGCGAGCTTGCGCAGGCGCTTCAACGTCTGTTCCCATTCCCTCTCGCACTGCGCTCGCCGCGCCTTCGCCAGCGGCAGCCAGTGATCGTTCCCGGGAGCGCGGGCGATGTAGGACTCCCACGCGGTCACGGCCTGCAGGTAGGCCTCCGCGCGCGCAGCGCCGAGCTCGGCGCTCCGCGCCGCGGCCCAGTGGCCGATCGCCGCGTACCAGGCCTCGTCGTAGGAAGGCACATAGAACCAGCCAGCGCCGTTGATCTGCTGGTCGGCCCGATCGTAGGTCCTCGCGAGCCGGATGCTCTCGATGCCTCCCTCCAGGTCGCCGGACCTGTCGAGCGCCACCGCGAGCCCCCAGAGCGTGGTCACGCCGTAACGGACCATGTCGAGCGACCCGAGGGTCGAGAGCGAGGCGCGGTACCCCTCGACCGCCGACGTGATGTCGCCGAGCGCCATGTAAGCCTCGGCCTGGTTGGCGAGCAGCAGCGCGCGCGAGGCCGCGTGCGGCTCGAGCACCAGCGCCTCGTCGTACGCCTCGATCTCGTCCGTGTACCTGCCGAGCCGCGCGTAGCAGACCGCCAGCGCGTGCCACGCGTCGGCCCGGAAAGGCGCCGGAGGATGGAGCCGCAGGAGCCCCTCGAGCGTCGCGACGGCGCCCTGCACGTCGCCGAGGTGCTCCAGGATGTCGGCGTAGCGCAGCCGCACCGAAGGGGTGCGCGAGGTCGCCGCGCCGGCGCGCTCGTACAGGGCGCGCGCCTCGCGCAGCCAGAGCGGTCCGATCTCCTCGACCCGCTCCAGGAGCGGCGAGCGCCGGAGCTGGTCGTACCGCGCGAGGAGCGCGTCCGCCTGGGAGATGAGCTCCTCGCGCTCGTCGGCCGCCGGATCGAGCGCGCGGGACCAGACGGTCGGCGCTGCGCGGAGGGATCCCGCCGCGAGCGAGAACGCAAGGAGCGCCGCGGCGCCCGGCAGGAGCGAGCGCCAGGGCAGGGGCGAGCGCCGCGTCACCGCGCTCCTCCTGGGTTCGGCCGCGGCGGCGGCGCCGCGCTCCGCTCCTGCGGGCCGCGCGCGGCCGCGCGCGTCGCCGCGCGCGCGGGCCGGTGGCCCCCGCCGCCACCTCGCCGGAGCGCGTCGAGGCGCGCGCGCGCCGCCGGGGCCCACGGCCCCTGGCCGCCGGCGCCCGACAGGTACGCCTCCCAGCGCGCGATCGCGGCCGCCGTCATGGTCCGCTCCAGCGCGAGCGCCTCGAGGGCGAGCCTGTCCTCCGGGACCGCGAGGTACTCGACGGTGCGCAGGCGCGCCGCCGCGCTGGCGAGGTCGTCCGCGGCCCGCTCGCGCGCGGCCGCTCCGGCGCTCCGATCTTCTGCCGCGCGCCCGCGCGGGGCCTCCAGCGTGGCCGCCTCGCCTTCGAGCGCGGCGTCCGCCTGGGCCTTGTCGCCGCCGCGGTCCAGCGCGAGCGCGAGCGACAGCGTGACGTCGCGGGCGAGCTGCGTCTGCGCGCGCAGGCGCGCCTCGCGCAGGTAGGCGATCGCCTCGTCGAGGGCCCCGCGGGCGGCCGCCTCTCCGTGCGCGCCCGCAGGCGGCCTCGCGCTCGCGTCGGCGACGGACGCCGCGCCCGCCGTGGCCATCGACAGGTGCGCCGCCTCGAGCAGCACGAGCGCGCGCTGGTCCGCGGTCCCGAGCAGATCGATCCGCGGGACGAGCGCGCGGTAGATCGCGATCGCCTCGCCGCGCTTGCCGGTGCGGGCGAGCGAGCGCGCGAGGTCGTGCATCGTCTGCGGATCCTCGACGCTGCGGGGATCGACGCTCCGCGCCCGCTCGAAGGCCCGCGCGGCGTCCTCGGGCGAGCCGAGCGCGAGGGCGGCGCGGGCGAGCAGGACCTGGGGCGCGGCGTGCCCCGGGAGGAGCTGGTCGGCGAGGCGCGCCGACTCGCGCGCCGCCTCGGCGTCGCCGCCGAGCTGCGCCTGGCCGCGCGCGAGCAGGTCGCAGTAGCGCGGGAGCTCGGGCGCCCGCGCGCGCTCCCAGACGGTGGGCCCCCGGGCGATGGCCCGGCCGGACCGCGCCGAGCACTCGGGCGGACGCCCCGCCGCCGCCGCGGCGGCGACCAGATCGCCGGCCTGTCCGGCGTGCGCGGCGAGCGGGAGGACGAGCAGGGCCGTGAGCAGCAGCGGGCCGAGGTGCACGGCGAGAGTGTACCAGGGAGGCGCACTGGAGGCTCACGCCGGGGCCGACGGCGCCGGGCTGCGATCCGGTTGATCGGGTGGGCGTCGGTCCGTTATGGTGCCCGAGGTGACAGCGTCGACGGGGGGCGTTCGCGGGTCGTGTATCGCTGGACTCCGCAGCCTTGGAGCCTGAGGAGGATCGACATCATGGGCGAGGTGATTCGCAAGGATGCGCCAGCGGACGACATCATCGGTGACGTGCGCGCGACGCTCCAGAGCGCTTCCGCGAAGGGCGGGCCCCTCCGGGAGCTCGCCGAGCAGCGGCTCGTGCCCGTGCTGACGCTCTTCGACGGGGTGGAGGCCCAGCGCAACGCCGCGCGCTCCGAGGCGGAGCCGCTGCTCGCCAAGGTCGAGGCCGAGTCCGCGCGCGCCGACGACGCGCTCGGCAAGGTCGCCGACGACGTCTGGAACGCCGTGGGCCGCCCCTCCGCGGATCCCGCGCTGTCGATCCTGTTCCCGGGCGGCGTCGCCTACTTCGCCGACAACGAGGACGGCGACCTCACGGGGCAGCCGGATCGGCTGGAGGTGCTCGCGCAGCTCCTCGGCTCCGGGATCCACCCGAAGCTCAGCCTGGACAAGGCGCAGGCCGCGGCGGCCGAGGTGAAGTCGGCGGCGGCGGCGGTGCGCTCGACGGTCGAGGCGACCCGGCTGCCACTCGAGCGGCTGAGCGTGCTCGACCGCATCCGCGCCTCGGTGGCGAAGAGCGCGCACATCGAGCTGGTGCACCTGAAGCGCCTCTACAGGGCCGCTGGCTTCAGCGAGGCGGAGATCCACGCGGTCATCCCGGATCGCGGCCGGGCACGGCGACGCCTGTAGCGCGCCGCGCCCTTCCTCGTAGGCCCGTCAGAAACCCACCGGCTGCTTCCCGCTCCTTTCGAGCGTGGGGCGGCGACGCGCACGTCCCCCTCGCCAGGCGCCTTGGCGCGAGCGAGCCCTATCGGGCCGGCCTCAGGGGCGGGGGTACGGGCTGGGCGCGCCGAAGCCAGGCGGCGTGCTGCGGCCGTAAACCCCGTAGTAGGGGGAGACGGCGGGCGAGTAGGGCCCGTTGCCGCCGAAGTAGACGGGGCCGTAGGAAGGCGCGTTGTTGGCGAAGCCGCCGCCGTAGTTGCCGTAGTTGCCGTAGTTACCGTAATTGCCGTAATCGATGTAGTTGCCGTAGGTGCCGTAATTGCCGGAATAGGGAACGCCGGATGGATAGCCGCTCTCCGGAACGTACGGGCTGCCGATGAGCGCGAGGAGCGATGTGGCGAACGAGAGGTTACGCTTCGTGGCGCTCAGGACCTCCGGGACGAGGTGAGAGAGCCCCGGGTGCAGCTCGGGCCCCACGATGGCCATCTGTTCCTGGAGATGGGCGAGGAACTCCCGGTGTCGATAGATCTGAACGTTGACGAACGTCCAGTCGAAGCCGGGCCCCGCGAGCCCATCGAGCTGCTGCCGATCCGCCGTGCCCTGCTCGATCAGCGACAGGCTGATCTCGTTGTCCGCCGGCGCCATGCCCATCTGCGCGAGCGCGAGCGCGAGCTGCTGGCTCGCGGCGGTGTGATAGTCGAACAGCTGCGCGGCGAGCTCGAGGACGTGGGCGTCCGACGCCTTGGCCCGGGCCATCTGCGCGTCGGTGATCTCGGTCGCGTTGAAGGCGGCGAGCACGGCGGCGAGCTGCGGCATGCTGAGCGAGAAGGCCTGTGAGGTGGAATCGACCGCCTCCTCCGAGCTGTCCTCGTCCGCCGCCACCAGAACACCGTCTTCCGCCGCGACGGAGCAAGCGCTGGTTCCCGCGAGCGCGAGGGCTGCCATGCATGCAAAACGAAGAGAATCGGCTCGAATGTTCATAGTTCCCCCATGTCATTGACGGAAGCGGGGCCGGCGCTGGAGCGCTCGGCGGTGATGCCTGGCCCGCCCCGTCACGTATCTTGAACCGTTGTTGGGCGGCGCAAGCCGCGAGAACATCAAATAGTCAATTCTCACCAGCGCGCAGGATCGGCTGAATCGTCCGTGCCGCGCGACGGACCGGCGCAGGGGTGCCACCTCTCGACGTCGATGAACGGACGCGGGCGCCGCACGGGCGGCGGCCCTGGAAACCTTGCGCGGGGGCGGGCGGGGGCGGGGAGCGGCGCTGTCGGAGGATCAGCGTGGTGCCGTGTCCGAGCTCGACGGAGATCGCAGGACGGAGTTCGCCGCTTTGCTGGAGGGCGGGCCCGGAATCGGGCTCTCGGTCACCGTCACCTGGCACCGTCACCTGGCACCGTCACCTGGCGCCGTCACCTGGCCGCCGGGGCGGGAGCAGGACGTCAGTCGGAGGTCCTGGCCGGTTTGCGGGCCAGGACGCCGACGGTGCCGTAGTAGACACCCCACGCCGACGGATCGGCCGCGAACCGGGTGTAGCCGGCGAGATCTTCCGCGCTGACCCGCCCTGTCGCGAGGTACCTGTGCTGGAGCTGGGTGGCTGAGATGCTCATGATCTCGGACAGCGGGTGACCGCCCGGGCACAGCGGCGCCTCGTTCTCGACGGCCTCGATGGCGAGCCCTCGCGACGTCAGGATCGCGGGCAGGCGCAGGCCGAGGCCGGGGTCCTTGCCGTCGGCCTCGAACATCGCGAGGATCGACCGATTGACCCGATCGAACGCCTCGATATCCGGACCGGAGGCGCCCCTCGCCGCGGTGAAGTCGGGCTCCTCGAGCACCAGGTGGCCGCCGGGCTTCAGCGCTGCGAGCATGGCGTCGAGGAGATCCTGGAAATCCGCGTTGTGGATGAGCACGTAGCGCGCGTGCACCAGATCGAAGCGCGCCGCGTGGAAATTGAGCTGGCGGATGTCGCCCTCGATGATCCGGACCCCGGGCGGCGGAGAAGCGTCCATGAACCCGACATCGAGGTCGACCGCGACCACCTCGCCCTCGAGGCCCACGCGCTCTGCCATCCAGCAGGCGATCGACCCGGCGCCGGCTCCTACCTCGAGGCAGCTCCAGCCGGGTCCCATCCCGGACGCCTTGAGAAGGCGCCGGCTGCCGGGGTCGAAGAAGCCCTCGATCCGCCGCAGGCGCTCCAGCTCTCGCGCACGCTCCGAACCCGCAAATACGTAGCTGTTCTCGGCCATAGGAATGGACAGAATAGTCCATCCCGTGGAGGAAAAGCGAGCTTCTCCCTGCTGACTTCGCCCGACCTTCTTCCAGCGTCATCCATCTGTTGAGCGGCGCACAGCGGCTGAGCTGTTCGGTCCGGGCTGTAAAACGCGCTTGTCCCGACGATATGTCCAGACGATTTCAAGGGAGCGGGAGCGCGCCGTCACCGCCGGGCGTCCACGCGAGCAGCCTTGGGCGGAGCCACAAGAGGCCTGGCGCGGCGGGCGCGAGGGCTGCGAGCCCGGCGCGAGGAGAGACAGCACGGCGCGCTGTGGGCCCGCGCTGCCCACGAAGATCTCTCGCCGGGGCGTCCGTGCCAGGCGAACGATAACGCGCCATGCGTTCAGGTGAGACGAGCCGGGCGAGCCGCGGCGAGGGCGGTTTGCGCGCCGCGTGTGGCGCGTGTGGATCGATTCGCTCGCTCCGACACCGGCTGAGCGCCTGTCGTCGAGCGCGCGCTTGGCGAGCGCGCGCCGGCCGGCGTCAGGCGTTGTTCGTGTCTCGAGGGCATATCGGCCTTCGATCGGGCGCGGCCCGATGCGTCGTTCCGGCGTCGTCTCGATCCCGAGGGCCGGATCCGGCCCCAGCATGTCGAGCGCGGGACGCTACGCCGCCAGGCACCGGAGGCGGCCTTCGCGCGCATGGGCGCGTCCGCATCGCCGGCGGCTCGGCACGAGCCGCAAACGCAAACGACCTGGGAGACACATCATGCGAAGCATGTTTCTGGTAGTCCTGACCGCGTTGCCGCTCATGGCCTGCGGGGGCAATAAAGGCGGACAGGCGGCCTCGCCGGCGCCCGCACCGACGGGCGGAGAGACCCCCGGCGCGCCTGGAGCCCCGGGAGCGCCCGAGGGCGGAACGCCAGGCGAGGGTACGATGCCTGGAGGAGAGATGGGAGAGCCGGGCGCAGGCGCCCAAGGCGCGCCAGGCACCCAGGGCGGCACGCAGGAGTGGGGCAGCGGCACCCAGCGCAGACCGGGCAGCGGTACCGGCGGCACGCCGGGAGGCACGCCGGGCACCGGCGGCACGACGGGCGGCACGCCGAGCACGGGCGGCGCGCCGGGCACGGGCGGCACGCCGGGCAGCGGCACCGGCGGCACGCCGGGGGGCGGGGCCTACGCGCCGCCGAGCGGCGGAACCGGTACGCCGGGCGGGACCACCACGCCGGGCGGCGGCAGCGGCCAGCGGGGCGGCACGCCCGGCGGCGGAAGCAAGAGCGGCGGCTCCCACACGCATGGGGGCGGTTCGGGGCAGTAATTCTCAAGGTATTCCCGCCTCGCCTCCCATCGCAGCGATCGACCCTGCGCAATCTCCCGCGCGATCGCGCAACCTTCGGCTCCACCTTCTGCGCGATCGCGCAACCCTCGGCTCGACCTCCTGCGCGCTCGCCCGCCGCGACCGCCGCGTTGCGCGCGATCCGGCGGTGAGTCGGGCCGAGATCGCGGGGCGAGCGCGGATGGCGTGAGAGATGCCTGACTCCGCGACGACAGCGGCGGGGACTACCCGGTCCGGTCGGCTGTTTCATCCCGGATAGATAACGGTACACGCCCACACGCCGAGCGCGGTAGGGCGATCACAGGGCGGAGAACACGCATTCATGGACGTGACGACTCGCACGGACGTGCCAAGGACTCATGTTGTCCTCGTACCCGGTTTCGGTGGCTTCGATGCCCTGGGATCGCTTCAATATTACCATGGCGTGACCGAGGCGCTGCGCGGCTGGAAGGGCGCGATGTACGACGCCCCGCTCACGCTGCACTACTTTCCGAACGTGCCCACGGCCGCCATCGAGACGCGCGCGCGGCTCCTCCTCGACTGGCTTCTTGAGCGGTACAAGCGCGGGATCCTCCGCCTGAGCCGCGGCGATTCCCTCCACCTCGTCGGACACTCCACCGGCGGCATGGATATCCGGTGGATGATGAAGCTCCTGCACGATCACGCGGAGCGCGCGGCGGACGGCGCGCAGATCGAGGAGCTGCCGGCGGAGCTGTTCATCAAGAGCATCTCCTCGGTGCAGTTCCTCTCCACGCCACACCGCGGCTCGAACCTGGCCCACGTGTTCACCCGCTGGTCCGGCGAGCTCCAGCTGCTCGCGACGGTGCTGTACGAGACCTGCCGCGCCCTGCGGCTGCCGGGTTCGCGCTTCCTGGCCGGCTCGATCAAGCGGCTCGGGTGGTCCGCGGGCTGGATCGACGCGCTCCTCGACACGACGAGCCTGCTCGGCTCCTTCGATTCGAAGGATGGCCTGGTCCGCGCGCGGGCGAGGGCCAGCTACTTCGATACGCTGAGGTGGCTGAACGACGCCTCGGACGACTTCGGCGCCATGGCGGACCTCGATCCGGCCCGTCACGCCGAGGACCCTCTCCACGCGAAGATCTTCAGGACGACCTACGGGCACGTGCGCGTCCGATCCATCGTGACCAGGGCCGAGCCGTACCCGAGCGCGCCTGCTTGGGATCTGTTCACGATCTGTCACCGGTGGACCGCGCACAACCCTGGAGCGGAGCTCGGTCCGGACTGCTCCGTTCGCAGGCTCGACGCCGCAGGCAGCGTGGCGCTCGTCCGTGCGCACAACGACGGCATCGTCAACTCCGTATCCATGGTGTGGCCCACGCCGGAGGAGAGCGTCTACGTCGACGCGGACCACGCGGACATCATCGGGCACTACGGCGACTCGGACGCGCCGCAGGAGGACGTCGTGAGCCCCGACCGCGACTACAAGCGATATGGCCTCTTCATGTCCAGCTCCGGCTTCGGCCGCGCGCGGTTCCTGGACGTGTGGCGGTCGGTCCGCGGCTTCGTGCTCGACGCCGAGTCGGGCCGGGAGAGAAGGGCGCCCTCTTCCCGGGTCGTCCTGCCGGTGTTCTCCGCGAGGAGGACCGAGCCCGAGGCCGGCGCCGCCGCGGACAGCACGCCGGCGCCTCGCTCCGAGGCGAGCGTCCCTTCGTCGATCCGTGGAGCGGAAGGCGCCGCGCCGTGAGCGCCGCGCGGGAGGAGGGCTCCACGAGGGGGAATGGATCCCGATACTCTCGAGGAGTAGTCCGATTACCAGTTCTGCGTTTCAGAGAGTTATGCAGCGAGCGGCTTCACGGCTTCAGGATGACCGGCGCGCGGCGCTGAAGCGCCGATCAAGCAGCTGTATCGAGAGATGAACCGCCAGGACGCCAGGCGCCAGAGAAGCAGAGGGAATCCTCTCTTCCTCGCGTCCTCGACGTCCTGGCGCTTCATTTTTATCGGTGATTCCGCTTGATTATGGATCAGGGAAGTGTTGTTCTTCACCACGAGCCCTGCATTGCCGCCCAGAGCGCCGGCACGGAGGTACACAACATGAGCGATCCTCCTATCGCCGAGGCCGTTGGCCGCGCCAGAGAGCTCTTGAGGCGTGGAGCGTACGCCGAGGCCGAGGAGCTGCTCTCCGGGCTCATCCACGACATCGAATCGCGGTTGGGCGACCGCGCGCCGGAGCTGATCAACCCCCTTTACCAGTACGCCAGGGCTGTGAGCCAGCAGTACCCGTGGACCACGCTGCCGCATCGCGAGAGGGCCGCGCTCGAGCGCGCGTTACGGCTCGCCGTCGAGCATCACGGCGAGGAGTCGCGTCCCGCGGCGCGGATCCAGGAAGCGCTGGCGCTGAGCCTGAACTCGTCTGGAGAAGCCGAGCTGGCGTGCACCCACATGATGAATGTCGTTCGGTTCACGGAGCGAGCCCATGGAGATGGCGTCCTGCTCGCTCACGCGCTGGGCGGGCTCGCTTATATGCTGCTGGATGCCGGGCGGTGGGAGGAGGCCCTCGCGACGTACGAGCGCGCGTCCGGCATCATGAGCGGCAGAGGAGACGGGTTGGCCGAGTTCACGCTGCTGTTTGGCAAGGGCCGTTGCCTCATCGCGATGGGACGTCACCCCGACGCGGTTCCGGTCCTCGAGCGCGCGTACACCTGGTTCCTCGGGAGATTTGGCGACAACAGGAGGGCAAAGGAGCTGCTCGCCTGGCTCGATCGTGCCCGGCTCGGAGCGGCGGGAGCCCACGAGACGTGAGTCCGACGGCGCCCGTGCCGGGGAGTGTGCAATGTAGTCAAACTGGACGCGGTCTTGTAACGCTCCGCCGGTGAGGGCCGGCGCCCGTTGTCTCACGGTGCCGGCCTTCTCTTCATCTCCTCGACGTGGGGCTTCGCGCTCGCTTGCCCCTCAGGCGAACGCGTTGCGCCGGACGATGGTCGCCTCGCGATCCGCGCCGACGGAGACGACGTCGACCGGCACGCCGGTCTCCTTCTCGACCATCTCCACATACTGCCGCGCCGCCGCGGGCAGCTCGGTCATGGAGCGGGCGGCGTCGATGGACTCGCTCCACTCGGCCACCGTCTCGAGCACCGGCTTGGCCGTCGCGATGTCGTCGATGGGGAACTCCCGCGTGCGGCCCGACGGCGTGTCGTAGGCCACGCACACCTTGAGCTCCGGCATGCCGGTCAGCACGTCGAGCTTGGTGAGCGCGATCCCGTCGAGGCCGTTCACCCGCGCCGCGTAGCGCAGCGCGGGCAGGTCCAGCCACCCGGTCCGGCGCGGCCGGCCCGTCACCGAGCCGTACTCGCCGCCGACCGACCGGAGCCGCTCGCCGAGCTGGCCCTCGAGCTCGGTCGGGAACGGCCCCTCGCCCACGCGCGTGCAGTACGCCTTGGCCAGGCCGAGCACGCGGCGGATGCGCGTCGGGCCGACCCCGGCGCCGACGCACGCGCCGCCCGCGATCGCCGACGACGACGTCACGAACGGGAACGTGCCATGGTCGATGTCGAGCAACGTCCCCTGCGCCCCCTCGAGGAGCACGCGCTCGCCGCGGCGGAGCGCGCCGTCGATGAGCTGCGACGTGTCGGCGAGCAGCGGCGTGATGCGCTTCGCCAGCGGCGTGAGCTCCTCGAGGATCGCGTCGAGCGACGGCGGCTCGCCGCCCAGGGCGCGCAGCGTCGGCGTCCAGGCCTCGATCGAGCGCGACACGAGCTGCGCCAGCCGCTTCATGTCGCGCAGATCGCCGAGCCGCGCCCCGCGCCGCGACGCCTTGTCCTCGTAGCAGGGGCCGATGCCGCGCTTGGTCGTCCCGAGCCGCACGCCGTCCGCCGCCGCCGCCTCGCGGAGCGAATCGACGAGCGGGTGGAACGGCAAGATCAGGTGCGCGCGATCCGAAACGAACAGCCGCCCCTGCGTCGAGCAGCCCCGCGCCTCCACCGCGTCGATCTCGGAGACGAGCACCCCGGGATCGACCACCATGCCCTGCGCCATCACGCAGCGGGCGTTCGAGCGGAGGATGCCGCTCGGGATGAGCCGTACGATGAGCTTCTCCCCGCCCACCACCAGCGTGTGGCCGGCGTTGGGCCCGCCGGCGTAGCGCACCACGAGGTCGGCGCTCTCCGTATAAAGGTCGACGACCTTGCCCTTGCCCTCGTCGCCCCACTGTGCGCCGACGATCACGATCGCGGTCATTCCGAAGCTCCTCTTGGATCACGTGGCCCGGCCTCGGCCCGCTCGTCACTCCGAGCGGCTCCGTCCGGGTCCAGGTTCGCCTTTACCCCAGGCTCGCTTGCCGAGCGAGCGTCTACTTGCCGCCCGGACGTCCTGCCCCCGTCTTCAGCACGATCGCCTGGGCCGCCGCGGCGTCGTCGAGGGCCGCCGGAACCTCGCCCGCGCTCGTCGCGGCCTCGCCGCCGCCGGATGTCGCCTCGACCACGAGCGCCCCGTCCCGCTCCCGCACCAGGTGGGAGAACCGCCAGGACAGCGCGTACCCCTCCGGATCCTGGTCCGGCGCGTGCGCAACGGCCGGGAGGCCCAGCCCCCGCAGCGCCGCCGCGAGCGACGCGGCGCGCTCCGGCCGCACAGCGACGAGCACCCGCAGCGCCGGCTCGTCCGCTGCGCCCGCGACGTCGCGCGCCCAGGCGATCGCGTCGAGGTTCAGCGCGAAGCCGACGGCCGGCATCGGCAGGCCGAAGCGGGAGAGCAGCATGTCGTAGCGCCCGCCCGCCGCGATCGCCTCCCCGGGGCCATCGGCGAGCACGTGGAAAATTGCACCCGTATAGTACGCCAGACCGCGGAGCTCGCCGAGGTCGACCCGGAGCGCCGGGCCGAGCTCGGGGCTCGCCCGCGCCGCGTCCCAGAGCGCGCGGAGCTCGGCGAGCGGCGCCTCGGCGGGCGTGCCGGTGAGGAGGCTCGTGGCGCGGTCGAAGACCGCGGCGCCGTCCGGGTCAGCCGCGCCGCCGCCCGCGAGGTCCGGCAGCGCGGCGATGGCCGCGACGATGCGGCGCGGGACGTCGGCGGCCTTCGGGCTCGCGAGCACGGCGGCGAGGCGGGAAGCGTCCTTCAGCTCGAGCACCTCCGAGAGCTCGGCCGCGAGCCCCGCCGGGACGGCGTCGAGCAGCGCGCGCGCGATCATCGCGTGGCCGAGGTCCACAACGAAGTGCTCCAGGCCGGCCTCGCGCACCGCGGAGGCGGCGAGGCGGAGGATCTCGAGCTCGCCGGCGAGCGTGCCGACGCCGTAGAGCTCGACGCCGGCCTGCGGGATCTGCCGGTGGCGCCGCGCCCGCCCCTGGCGGCGGCGGAGGACGGTGCCCTCGTAGCAGAGGCGGATGGGGCGGGGCGCGTCCGCGAGCCGCGTGGCCACGAGCCGCGCGATCTGCGGGGTCATGTCCGGGCGGAGCGCCGCCACCTCGCCCGACTCGGGCTCGATGAAGCGCAGCACGTCCGCGGCGTCGAGCGTGCCGAGCCCGCGCTCGAGCACCTCGGCGAACTCGAACGCGGGCAGCGAGACCGGCTGGTAGCCGCACAGAACGAAGTGATCGAGCACACGCTTGGCGAGCGCGCGCCGGCGCCGCGCCTCCTCGGGGAGGAGATCGCGCATGCCAGCGGGCAGCGGGTGCGCCAGCGCGCGCGGCGGGGCGGAGGCGGACGGCGCTGACCGGTCCACCTCGGGCGTCGGAACGTGGCTGTTTCCCCCTCGGGGGGCTTCCCATCGCGGAGCGTCGCTGGACATCGTGGCCCCGCTTATACCGGCTGAGCACGCGGTGCGCACGTGGCGCGCACGTCCGTTGAGCTTGCCGTGGCAAGGCGTTTGCTGGTCGGTGCGCACAACCGGGCCCGTGGGCCGGAAGCGCACGCGGCGCCCTCGACGGAGAGATGGCTCATGGCTCTGACCGCCGTTCCGACCGATGTACCGAGCGCCAGCACCAGGCCTGAGACTCCTCTGGCGCCGTGCGGTCTCACCCCGCCTGGCGCGGTCGGGTCGCGCCCGTCGCCCCGCGCCGCGAGCGCGGGCCCGTTAGCCGAGGTCATCTGCCGCGCGAAGGACGGTGATCGGGAGTCGCTCGACGAGCTCACGCGGCTCATCCGCCCGCACGTGGAGCGGCAGCTCGCGCGCTACCCCGTGTCCGACGAGGATCGGCTCGACCTCGTGCAGTCGACGCTGCTGCAGGTGGTGCGGACGATCCGCTCGTTCCGGGGCGACTCGAGCTTCACGACGTGGCTTTTCCGCGTGACGGCGAACGAGGCGCTCATGCTGATGCGGTCGCAGCGGCGGCAGCGCGCGCGCATCGTCGAGGGGCTCGACTTCGAGGAGCTCGGCCTCTTGCCGACGATGCGCAGCACGATCGGCGAGGACGACGCCGCGTCCGCGGCGGAGCGGGAGGCGTACGTCCGCGAGGCGCTCTGCGAGCTGCCGGACGACTACCGCGACGTGGTGCTCGCGCACTACCACGAGGACCTCGGCCTCCAGGAGATCGCGCAGAAGCTCGCCGTGAGCGAGAGCGCCGTCCGCTCGCGGCTCCACCGGGCGCGCGTGCGCCTGCGGGCGATCCTCAACGCGACCGCGTTCGGGCGCGAGATCGCCGAGGGCGTCGCGGCCTGAGGGGCGCGCGGGCAACGACGTCCTGCGCGTGCGGCGGGGAGAGAGGCTGACCGCGCGTGCAGTTCGGCCGTGCGCGCAAATCCGACGCGCACGCCGATCCGACGCGCGCGGGTGTGCAGCTAACGAACGGTGGAGAGCCTGACCGTCGCGTCGCGCCAGCGGCGGAGGACGTCCCAGAGCTCGCCCATGGTACGGAGGAGCACGTCGGGGCGGGCGTCGAGGAGCTCGTCTTGCGACGCGAAGCCGCCGAGGACGGCGATCGACCGCGCGCCCGCGCGGCGCGCGCACTCGATGTCCTGCGGGCCGTCGCCGACCATCACCATCTTGTGCGGCTGGACGCCGAGGCGCGCCGCGAGGTGGAGCAGCGGCGCCGGATCCGGCTTCTTGTCGGCGACGTCGCCGCCCGCGACCACCGCGCGGAAGCGCGCGCCGACCCCGAGCGCGGCGAGCACCGCGTCGGTGGTCGAGCGCGGCTTGTTCGTGCAGATGCAGATCGCCAGATCGCCGAGGTCCGAGAGCCTCTCGAGCATCTCCTGCGCGCCGGGCATCCAGCGGGTGAAGTCGAGCGGGTGCCGCGCGTAGTACTCGAGGAAGTGCCGGAGGAGCTCCTCGACGCTCTCGGAGGTCTCGGGGAGCCTGGCCGCCCGCGCACACAGCGCGCGCGCGCCGTCGCCCACGTACCGGACGATCACCTGCCCGGGCAGCGGAGCCCGGCCCGTCGCCACGAGCGCATGGTTCACCGCCGCCACGATGTCGCCCCGGCTGTCGATCAGCGTGCCGTCCAGGTCGAACACGACCACCGTGGGAGTGAGCATCGCCGCAGAGCCTACGCCGGCGCCTTCGCTGACGGAAGGTACGGCGAGCACCCCGATGTCATAGAAACAGGACATGGTGTCCGTCAATCACGACTCTATGTATGAAAAAATTGACATTGACCACGGGGTCAGTTACCAGTTCGAGGTGTCAGCAACCCCGACAGGGATCGCTGCCACCTCGAACCAGCGCGGCCGCGACGTGGGCGCCGCGAGCGCGGAGCGAGGCGAAACCGCGATGAAACAGAGCCTGGGCCGCGCGCGAAGCGGCGCAGGCGTCCGGCCATCTGCGGCCGGATGTGTGGCGGGCGGAGCTCGTCTCCGGAAGGTCGCGCTGCCTCGGAGGGCAAGATGACGTTCAAGAAATGGAACGCGGCGATCCTGCTGACTGGCCAGGCGCTGATCGCGGGCTGGCTGGTGCTCGATGCCGTGAGCGGTATCGGATAGCCCGATGGGCAAGGGGCAGCCTCAGATCACCAACGTCATCCGCGCGCTGAGGTTTCAAGCGAGCGAGATGACGCAGGCGGAGTTGGCCGAGAAGGTCGGCGTCACCCGTCAAACCATCGTCGCCATCGAGCAGGGCCGCTACTCGCCCTCCCTCGAGGTCGCCTTCCGCATCGCGGCGGCCTTCGGCGTGCCGCTCGAGCACGTCTTTCAGTGGAAGGGCGGCGCGTCGGGCGAGCGGGGTTGAGCCGCGCGCCCGTCGGATGCCGGCGCCGGCGGCAGCGTGCGCGCCGTCATCGATCGACGCTATCCGATCGAGCGAATGGCCGAGGCCCACGCCGGTGTCGAACAAGGGCGCAAGAAAGGAAGCGTCGTTGTGATCACGAGCGCTGGCGACGACGAAGGCGCTGCGCGCGCGGCCGTGCTCCGCGCGTGAGATGACGCGGATGCGGTATGGGCAGCTCCCGGTCGGCGCGCTCGTGCGCGTCGACGTGCACTAAGGACCGCAATTTGCGCTGGTGCGGCGCTCGCTCGCGGCGCACGCCCGGTGCAGCTCTCCACGAGGTCCGCGCGGTCATCCGTGCTGCTGCTCGGCGCTGGCCTGTCGATTTTGTGATCGGTTCGCCTCGATCCGGAGATTGCACAAGGCGTGAGCCGTGGTGAAGCGCTGACCCTGATGCAGCTCCCCGCCGCAGTTCCGCCCGACAGCCGGGCGGCGGCCGGGCGCCTCACCGGGCTCGTGATGGACTATTCGGCGTTCGTCTGGCGCTCGCTGGTGCGGCTCGGCCTGCCGCGCGCCGACGCGGAGGACGCGGCGCAGCAGGTCTTCCTCGTGGCGGCCCGGCGGCTCGGGGACATCGAATCGGGCCGGGAGGCCGCGTTCCTGTTCAGCACGGCGCTGCGGATCGCCTCGCGCGCGCGGAGGACACAGCAGCGGCGCCGGGAGGTGCTGGAGGACGCGCCTTGCGAGCGCGTCGATCCGGCGCCGGACCCCGAGGAGATGATGGATCGCGCTCGCGCCCGCGCGACGCTCGATGCCATCCTCGACGCGATGCCCCTCGAGCAGCGCGCTGTCTTCGTGCTGTTCGAGCTGGAGCAGATGACGACGGCGGACATCGCGGCGCTGCTCGATCTTCCGGCAGGCACGGTCGCGTCTCGCCTCCGCCGGGCGCGCGAGCACTTCCAGGCCGCCGTGAGGCGGATAGAGGCGCGGGCCCATTTCCGAGGTGAATCGCCATGACCGATCCCGAGCGCCTTCTGGACCAGAAGGGGAGTGCTCTGCGAACGACGCTCCTCCGCGCGGCGCTCGACGAGAGCCCGCCGAGCGGCTTGACGCGGCGAATGCTCGTCGCGGTCGGCGTCGGGGCGGCTGTGACGGGCACGGGGGGCGCTGCCGCGGCGGGGAGCGCGGGAGCGGCGGGGAGCGCGGGCGCGGGGGCAGGGGGCGCGGGCGCGGGGGCAGGGGGCGCGGCCGCGGCGGGGAGCGCGGGCGCGGGGGCAGGGGGCGCGGCCGCGACGGGGGGCGCGGCCGCGGCGGGGGCGAGCGCTGCGCTGAAGGTGGCGGGCGTGGCGGGCGGGAGCGGGATCTTGAGCGCGCTCGGGATCGGCGCGCTCGCGGGGGTGCTCACGCTCGGGGTCGCGGAATGGACGCACGTCGACGCGCCGATGCCCGCGAGGCGCGCTCAGGAGGCGGCGAGCGCGCCGGGGGCGCTCGCCGCGCCGCGCGCCCATAGCGCGGCCGAGGCGGAGCTGCACGAGCGCGTCCCGGAGGAGCGGGCGGACGAGGCTCCGCCCATGGCCGCGCCCGCCGCAACGGCTCCTGCTGCCGCGGCGGCGAGCAGCCCGCGCGCACGCGAACGGAACGCGCCGACGCTGGCCGCCGAGCTTGCGCTGCTCGACACGGCGCGGCGCGCGCTGCGACGCGGTGATCCGGCGGTCGCCCTCGCGCTCCTGGCCCGCCACGCGCGCGAGTTCCCGAGCGCTCAGCTCTCCGACGAGGCCGCCGCGATCCGCGTCGAGGCGCTGGCGCGCAAGGGAGATCGCGCGGGCGCGCACGCGGCGGCGCGGCGCTTCCTCGAGGCGCACCCGGGCAGCCCTCACGCCGATCGCGTAGAGTCGGCCGCCGGGCTCGGCGCGAGCGAAGGGTCCGCGCACGGGAGGAACGGACCCGGAGATTGATACCGGAGGGGCCTCGCCATTGCGCGGCGGAACACCGCGGCCATGCGCTGCTGTTGCTCGGGGAGTACGGGCGCGCGCGACGCCGGCCACGCGCCCTTGAGGTATGCTCCGGCGGACCGTGCCGCCGCCGAACCAGCGCTCCGACCGCGAGCGCGTCCTTGCGTTGCTCAAACGCCACGGATGGAACGCGACCTCGTTCCAGACCCTGGAGTCCGACTTTCGCTACTGGTTCCATGGCGACGACGCCTGCGTGGCTTACGTCGATACCGGCGGCGCCTGGGTCGCCGCCGGCGCGCCGATCACGGCGGCCGAGCAGCTGGCCGAGGTCGCGCAGGCGTTCGTGCAGGCGGCCGCGGCCGAGGGGCGGCGGGCGTGCCTCTTCGGCGCGGAGGCGCGGTTCTGCGAGCGGGTGTCGTGGAGCGCGATGCTCGTCGGCGAGCAGCCGGTGTGGGAGCCGGCGCGCTGGGGCGGCGTGCTCCGGTCGAGCCGGAGCCTGCGCGAGCAGCTCCGCCGCGCGCGCGCGAAGGGCGTGGTCGCGCGCTCGGTGAGCCGCGGCGAGCTCGAGGACCCCGGGAGCCCGCTGCGGGGCGAGGTGGAGCGCCTGATGGCGCGCTGGGCCTCGTCGCGGCCGATGGCGCCCATGGGCTTCCTCGTGCAGCTGGAGCCGTTCTCGTTCGCGGGCGAGCGGCGCTATGTCGTGGCGGAGGCCGGAGGCGCCGTGGTCGGCTTCCTCGCAGCGGTGCCCGTGTACGCGCGGCGCGGCCTCTTTCTGGAGGACCTGCTCCGCGACCCGTCCGCGCCGAACGGCACCACGGAGCTGCTCGTCGATCAGGCGATGCGCGCCGCCGCGGCGGAGGAGCGCCTGTATGTGACGCTCGGCCTCGCGCCGCTCGCCGGGCCTGTGCGGCGCGGGCTGCGCGCGGCGCGGCGGATCGGGGCTCGCCTGTACGATTTCCAGGGGCTTTACGCGTTCAAGGCGAAGCTGCGTCCCGACGGATGGGCGCCGATTTACCTGGTGGTCCCGCCGGGCGGCCATGGCCTCGTGGCCATCTACGACACGCTCGCGGCGTTCTCGCGCGGGGGGCTCCTGCGCTTCGGGCTCGCGACGCTGCTGCGCGGGCCAGCCGTGATCTTCGAGGTGCTCGGCTGGCTGCTCGTCCCGTGGACCGCGCTGCTCGCGCTCGCGCCCGCGGCGCGGTGGTTCCCGTCACCCGCCGTGAAATGGGCGTGGGTGGCGTTCGACGTGGGCCTCGCGCCCGCCATGCTGCGGCTGAGCCGCCGGTACGGGCAGCGGCTCTCGCTGGCGCTGGCCGTGCTGGTGACCTGCGACGCGGCGCTGACGCTGGGGCAGGCGCTGCTGTTCAACGTGCCGCGGGCGCGGGGGGCGTTCGAGGCCGCGGTCGTAGCGACGGCGGTGGCGGCGCCGGCGGTCGCGGCGGCCCTGCTGTGGAGCGCGCGGATGCACAAGCCGGAGCGGCGCTTCGGATAGGCTCTCACGGGGATGAGGGCTATTCCAGGATCGTCAGAGACGGCTCGTGCCGTGCGAATCACCTGTGTGTCGGGACGATCTTTCGGATCGTCCCGTCGTCGTTGTAGTAGGCGCGATCGACGCAGGTGGACCTCCGGTAGCTGCCGCCGGTCGGCAGCGCGGCGTCGTGGTACGTGAGGTAGCTGGCCCCTTTGAACTCGAAGAGCGACTGGTGAATGGTGCTGCTGTTCGGCACCGGATCCAGGATGACGCCCCGATGTTGCCACGGCCCCTCCGGCGACGTGCTTGTCGCGTAGGAGATGCTCTCCGGGAACCCCGAAGCGTAGGTCAAATAATAGAGGCCGCCGTGCTTGGACAGAAAAGGCGCCTCGGTGTAGCCGGGGATGTTCTTGAGCACGTGGATCTGGGCGCCGCCGATGCTGCGGTTCTGCATCTTCCCGCCGCCGTCGGTCGTGTAGGTCTCACCCTTCAGGTGGATCATGTCGTCCTCGAGCTCGACCCAGTACAGGACTCCATTCCCCCAGTACATGTAGGCCCGGCCGTCGTCGTCGACGAACACCGTCGGATCAAGGTTTCGCCACGAATGGTCCGCCGTGCCGTCGGTGTCGGCCAGGAAGACGAGCGGGATCCCCCGTGCGTCCTTGAACGGCCCCTCCGGCTTGTCCGCGACCGCGACGCCGATCGAGATCCCATAAGCCGACTGGCCGCCCTGCACCGGCGCGTAGAAGTAGAACTTCGGGTTGCCGCTCTCGTCATCGCGCTCGACCACCTGAGCCGCATTGGCGTTGCCCGTCGAGTCGCTGCCGCGAGCCCAGGAGAACACATCGTAGCGAATCACCGCGCCCTTGTTCTCCCAGTGGATCATGTCGGACGATGTCCAGAGCCGCCAGTCGAACATGCGGTAGCCCTCTGCACCCTCGGCCTGCTCGTCATGGCCGGTATAGAGGTAGACCTTGTTGTTCCAGGCCATGGCGGCGCCGTCCGCGGTAAAGATGTGGTCTCCGGGGCCGCTGGTCGGATCTGGCGCATCGTACTTGATGATGGGGTTGTCGAACGCTGTCGGGGGCGGCGTGCTGCCTGCGCCGCCGCCGCCATCCGCGCCGCCGCTGCCGCCTGCGCCGCCGCTGCCGCCTGCGCCGCCGCTGCCCGTCGCGCCGCCGCTGCCCGTCGCGCCGCCGCTGCCCACCGTGCCACTGCTGACGCCCTCACCGCCGCTGCCGCCTGCGCCGCTGCTGCTCGAGCTATTGCTGGAGCTCGATGACGACGTTCCTGGGCCAGAGGTCGCCGTGTCCGGCTTCTCCTCACCACCGCCGCAAGCCCCGAGCCATGCCGAAAGTACAAGACCAGCAATCAGCTTCGAACGAGCGTAGTCCATGTCGAGCACCTCCTCATCAGCCTATCCAGCACGACGACCATGGCGACGGTGAGCACCACCACGCCAAGCCGTGCCGTCCGGAAGTCCAGCCCCCGGCCAGCCAATGTGAGCGTTCACATTTATAGCGTCAATCAAAAACCGGCGATCCAAGAGCTACATCTGTGGCCTGTACGGCAAGCACGTCTTTGTGCAGTCGCCGCTGCGCGCGTGGGACGTGCTCACGGATCCCACCGACATCGGCTCGGCCAATTCACCCGTCGCCACGCTGCCCGACTCGGCGTTCAGGGCCAAGGGGTACCCCGCTGGATCCGAGTACATGAGCTTCTCCGACGGCTATCTGTTCCTGGGTCACCTGCGGCCCGACGCCGGCGTCTCGAAGATCGACGTGCGCGACATCCACCGGATGTCGATCGAGAATCGCATCTGGGGCCGGCTCGAGTTCACGAACGGCGACGACCAGTTCTCGATCTCGGTCGGCAGCCTGCTGGTGCTGGCCGACGACGAGCTGCCTTACCGCGGCATGGTCATCGCCGCGCACTCCACGGATCCGGACACCACGCCCCCGGCGGTCGACACGGTGTTGCCGAAGAACGGGGCGACGGGGCTGTCCAGGAAGTCGCGCATCGGCCTCAGCCTCACCGACAACATCGAGCTCGCCACGGTCCACCCGGGCAGCTTCATCGTCCGGCCGGTGGGCGGGCAGCCGGTGAAGGGCTCGTTCGGCCTGTACATGGGCATCGTGAACTTCGACCCCGACGAGGACCTGATGCCGAACACGACCTACGAGGTCGTCCTGCCCAAGGACGGCATGAAAGATCTCGTCGGCGACGGCATCGCGGCCGAGTTCAAGTCAACGTTCACGACAGGTCCCTGAGCCATGCGCTCGCTGCGGAGGGTCCTCGGCCTGCTCGGCGGCATCTGCTGGGCGGCGGCCTGGCCGGCCGAGGCATATGCCATCACGGCGAGCATCCCCGAGCGCGCGCCCTCGCTCGCCGGCGAGCCCGTCACGCTGGACCTGACGATCGGCGACGCTGTCGGCCCCGTGCAGGTGCGCTGGGACATGGGCGACGAGACGCGCACCGAGTTCACGGTCGACGACGTGCAGCAGGTCCACGCCTACGCCGCTCCCGGCCACTACCCGGTGCTCGTGACGGTCAAAGACGATGTCGGGTTCACCAGCGTCGCGTTCGTGCACACGGTGCACCGGCCGCTCGTCACGGGCAACGCAGCGGGCTCGACCGATCTCGTCTACGACCGGCCGAACGCGAAGATCTACACGGCCAACTACGAGAACGACAGCGTGAGCGTGGTCGACACGAACGCGCTGACCAGGCTCGCAGAGGTGCCGGTGGCGCGCGGCCCGGTCGGGGTCGCGCTCACGGCGCAAGGCAAGCTGTGGGTGCTGCACCTCCGGGGAGGGTCACGGCGAGGTGGCGCGCATCGACGCGGCGACCTTCCAGGTGAGCACGCGCTTCGAGCTCGCGGCGGACACCACGACGGAGGACACGGATCAACAAGGGCGTGGCCTGCCGAACTACCTGTTTTCGGTGGGGCTCTTGCCCGACGGCCTGTTCGCGTGGGTGCCGGGCAAGAAGGACAACGTCTTTCGCGGTCCATTCCGGGATCAGCTCGCGCTCAGCGACGACAACACGGTGCGTCCGCTCGTGGCCCTGTTGAACGTCGCGGAGGGCGTCGAAGACGTCGCGCAGCGCATCGATCTGGACGATCGCAACCTGCCCAACCAGGTCGTGTTCACGCCGCTCGGCGACTATGCGTTCGTCAGCGTCGCCGGCTCGGCCCTGGTGGAGGTCCGCGACGCCTACACGGGCGAATTCGTGACCGCGCTGAAAGAGACGGGCTTTGCTCCGCGCGGCCTGGCGCTGACCGAGACCGACAGGCTGTTCGTGCACGCGTCGCTCAGCCGTACGGTGGCGGTCTACGACGTCGCCGACATCGTCAGCTCGCACGACCTCATCACCAAGAAGCTGGCCGACGTTCCGACCGTGGCCGCGGAGAAGCTCGACGCGCAGGTCTTGCGCGGCAAACAGCTGTTCTTCAACTCGGAGGACGTGCGCATGAGCGACCAGGGCTACATCAGCTGCGCGTCGTGTCACTTCGACGGCGCGGACGACGGGCGCGTGTGGGATTTCGGCAGCGTGGGGGAGGGGCTTCGCAACACCGTCTCGCTGCTCGGACGGCGCGGCACGGGCCACGGCAACGTCAACTGGAGCGGCAGCTTCGACGAGATCCAGGACGCCGACGACAACATCCGTAACCTGTTCGGCGGCAAGGGGTTCCTCAGCGCCGAGCAGCTCGCCGTGGGGACCGTCGCCACGCCG
Organism: Sorangium aterium; assembly: GCF_028368935.1. Lineage (NCBI taxonomy): Bacteria > Pseudomonadati > Myxococcota > Polyangiales > Polyangiaceae > Sorangium > Sorangium atrum. Next base: position 786,929 of record NZ_JAQNDK010000002.1, read on the forward strand.
CGCGGCGACAAGAAGGCCGGCCTGAGCCCCGAGCTCGACGCGCTGGCGGCGTTCCTCGGTTCGCTCGACACGCACAACCCGAGCCCCTTTCGCGACGCCGACGGCTCGCTCACCCAGGACGGCGTCGCGGGTCGCGCGATCTTCAAGCGCCTGGGGTGCGGCTTCTGCCACACGGGTCCCGACGGGACCGACAGCGCGGGCGGCAAGCTGCACGACGTCGGCACCGTGAAGGCGTCCTCTGGCATGCGCGCGGGTGAGCCGCTGTTCGGGATCGACACGCCGACCTTGAACGGCGTTTGGGAGACGGCGCCCTACTTGCACGACGGCTCCGCGCCAACGCTGCGCGACGTCCTCGTCACGGCCAACGCCGAAGATCGCCACGCCTTCACCAGCGCGCTCAGCGAAGCCGAGCTAGGACAGCTCATCGCTTACGTGCAGCAGCTCGACGGCACCGTCGACCTGGAGCCGAGCGAGGGGGACGGCGCGGATGAGGAGCCGACCGAGGAAGGCCTCTTTGGCTGCAGCGTGACGGGCGGGCGCGGCGACAGCCACGCGCCGCTCCTGGCGTTCGCGCTCGTGGCCGGGTTGATGACGTTCGGCGCCCGCCGAGGGAGGGTCGCGTGAGACGCCTGCCGAGCCTGTGCCTGGTGTCGCTGCTGCTGGCGGCGTGCGTCGGCGAGATCGGCGGCGGCGCTGCGACTGACCAGACGACGAACGACTGGGACACGCTGCCGCCCGTGAACGCTCCCGACCCGGAGCTGTCGGACCTACCCAGGCGCGAGGCGCAGCACCGCGCGCTCTGCGCGACGCCGCGCGGCGACAGCTTCTGGCAGGCGGTGTGCGCCGAGCCCCGGCCGAACATCACCGACCTCGCCAGCTTGCTCCGCGTCGCGAAGCTCGACGAAGATCGCGCCTTCGCGCTCACCGGCACTCCACCTCGCTCGTGAAGAGCTCCGTCTCCGCCATCAATCCGCGCCTTATCCTCTTTCCGCGCGTGACCGAGCTGCGCGAGAGGCCGGCTGAAATGACCGCGCTCGGCTTCGTTCGCGGCGAGCCCTTCGTCGAGGTCGTGAGCCGCGACCTCTCGACCGGCGACTACAACTTCTACCTGTTCACGTTCGAGCGACAGTGTGATTACGACGGCGGCTGCGATCTGGCGAGCCTGCTCACCGAGGAGGTAGAGCACGGCTGGACCGCGTTCAGCATCTACAGCGAGGAAGACGTCGAGAATACGTCGTTCGACTGTCGCTCGTGCCATCAGCCCGACGGCTACGGCACGAAGAAGATCTTGCGCATGCAGGAGCTGGAGTTCCCCTGGATGCACTGGTTCCCGCAGCGCTTCGTGCAGCGCACGGAGTCCGATCGGGTGCTCACGGCGCAGTTCCTGGAGGCCCACGCGCGGGACGCGCAGTACGGCGGCATCCCCATCGCGGCCATCCAGAACGCCATCGACGAGGGCAGCGGCGCGCACCTCGAGGCATTGCTCGTGGCCGAAGGCCAGGCGGCGCAGCCGAACGCGTTCGACCCGCGCATCGAGGCCGAGGCCAAGGCCGGCTCGTCGAGCGCGATCTGGGAGAAGCAGTTCGCCGTGTCGCTGGCGGGTGACTCGATTTCGGTGCCTTACCCGCTCGTGGACGTGACGGATCCCGCGCTCCGCGCGGAGCGGACGAGGTCCTACCTCGACGTGGTGACGGGCGCAGCCCCGCGACAGTCCCTGCTCGATTTGCGCGATCTGTTCTCCGCGGACGCGAAGGTGAAGCTCGGCCTGGTGCCGCCGCCGGGAGCGAGCGGGCGCGCCGTGCTCACGCAGCTCTGCTCGCGCTGCCACGACGGTCGCGGGAACCCGGCGCTCAACCGCGCCAAGTTCAACGTGAAGGACCTGGACGGCATGTCGCGAGAGACGAAGGACAAGGCCATCTTTCGCTTGCAGGAGCCCGCGACCTCGCCGCTGCGTATGCCGCCGTGGCGCGCCGCCGACGCGCTGCCCCCCGCGGAGCTCGCCGCGGCCATCGAAGAGCTGGCCAAGTAGCGCCGTCCGCGTAGCCGCCGCGCGCCAGTTTGTGATTGACGCCGGCTGTGTGAGCGTTCACATTGATCGCTCCAGAACTTCTTCTGCCTTGCCCTGGGTAGGCCATCACGCGCATCGGGCCCCGCGTCCTCCTGCGCGTTCACCATCCACGGTCGCGCCAATGTTCCAGACGAGGCGCACGCAGGGGGAAAGCGCAGGAGTTGGGCTCGGCTGGGGACGACATCAGGGCGCGCTCCAGGTTCGGAACGTCTGGCGATCACCAGTCTGCCAATTTCATCCTTATCGGCCTGAAGCGAGCGCTTCGCGCTGGCGTGACGTGACCAGAGGGGCATCGTGTTCCACGAAAAGAAAGCCGTCAGGCGCTTCCATGTCTTCTGCTTGCTCTCGAGCGTCGCGATGCTGGCGTGCGGCGAGGAGAGCGGCGGAGCGGCGCAAGCCGCGGGCGCGGGCAGCTCGAGCGTGTCAGCCGTCAGCGGGGCGTCGGCCAGCGTGACCGCTGGGTCGGGTGGCGCTGCCAGCGGCAGCGGCGGCGCCGACGTGAGCGACGGTGGAATGGGCGGAGCGGGCGGAGCAGGTGACGGCGGCACGGGCGGGGCAGGTGACGGAGGCGCTGGAGCGGGCGGAGCCGGCGGCTCGCCGCTCCCGCCGATCACGGATTACTCTGCCGAGGGGCCGTTCGCGACGACCGTGGAGCGGAACGCGGGGCCCAGCGGAAACCACACGATCTTCAGGCCCGAACGCCTGGGTGAGAACGGCTTCTTGCATGCGCCGATCAGCTTTGGTCCCGGGATCAATACGCAGGTGACCGCCTACACGGCTCTCCTGTCGAACTTCGCTTCTCACGGCTTCGTGGTGGTCGGCGCCAACCTCCTCACGGGCGGCCCCAACGCCCCGAACAACCTCGCGGCCATGCGCGAGGGGCTCGACTGGATCATCGCGCAAAACAGCAAGGCGGGCAGCATCTACGAGGGCAAGATCGACGTGCGCCATGCCGTCTCCATGGGCTACTCGGTCGGCGGCACCGCCGCCGTGGAGCTCGGCGGCCATGAGGCCGTGGCCACCGTCGTCTCCATCCACGGCCACATCGCGACTGCCGCCCTGCACGGGCCCATGCTGCAGACCAGCGGAACGCAGGACACGGTCGGGCTTCCGATGCAGCAAAAGACGTACGACATGTCCCAGACCCAGACGTTCCTGGCGACGGTGATGGGCGCGGATCACGGGTACATCACGCGCGACGTGGGAGGCGTCCAGCGGCCGGCGATCGTGGCTTGGCTGCGTTACTGGATCTACAATGACACCGGTGGGAAGCACTATTTCTACGGTGATGATTGCGTGATGTGCACCTCGCCCTGGGTGAATCCCCAGCGCAAGAACTGGGAATGACCTCGCGCCGAGAAAGACGCCCTTCCGTGCCGCGCCTGCCTTGTAAAACCCCTTGGGTTGGATGCCAACCGAGGAGAGCACCCATGTCGTCCATTGTTGGCTCCGTGAGCTCCGATTGCATGCACCGTCACTCTCGTTGGCTGCGGCCGATCTGGGGCGCCTTGGGCCTCTGCGCCGCGCTCAGCGTCGGCTGTAGCGACGACGCCGACGGCGGCGGATCATCCGCCGGTGAGACCTCCGCGAGCGGCTCCGGCGGTGGCGCTGCTTCCGGTAGCACGAGCAGCGGCACTACCTCCGGCAGCAACGGGGCGACCGCGGGCTCGGGTGGAGCGGACTCGGGTGGAGCGGGCTCGGGTGGAGCGGACTCGGGTGGCGCCGGCGGCGCGGGCGGTGCCGGCACAGCCGGGGCCGGCGGCGCGGGCGGTGCCAGCACAGCCGGGGCCGGCGGCAGCGGGGGCGGGGGTGACGCGATGAAGTCCGCCGGCTGCGGCAAGACGCGCACGCTTCAGAACGGCGCTGGCTCCGTGCAGAGCGGCGGGAAGAGCCGCAAATACGCCCTGCGCGTCCCCGACGATTACGATAACGACCACCCGTACCGGCTCATCCTCTCCTTCCACGGGGCCACGGGCAACAGCGGCCAAGTTGCGCCCTCGTACTTCGGGCTCTGGTCGCTCTCCGAGGGGAGCACCATCTTCATCGCGCCCGACGCCGTCGGCGGGATCTGGTCGGCCGGCGAGGATGTGACCTTCGTCGACGACATCCTCAAGCAGGTCACGGGCGATCTCTGCATCGACACCTCGCGCATCGAGCTCGAAGGCTTCAGCCAGGGAGGTGCCATGGCGTGGACGCTGGCCTGCGCGCGTCCGGACGTTTACCGCGCCGCGGTGGTCCACTCCGGCGGCGGTCTCGCCCGGCCCGCGAGCTGCCAGCCGGTCGCCTTCATGTCTTCGCTCGGCCAGCAGGAGAGCGGCGGGGCCGGACAGACCTCCAACAGCGATTTCTTCGCCAAGCAAAATGGATGCACGGTGGAGTCCCTGGCCAAGGCGCCCAGAGGCGGCCACGCCTGCTCGGACTACAAGGGATGCTCCGAGGGGAATCCCACCCGCTGGTGTGATTACGACGGCGGTCATACGCCGTCGCCGAACGACGCCGGGCAGAACATGTCGTGGATGCCCCAGGAAGTCTGGACCTTCCTGAGCCAATTCTAGAGCGGCGGTCACCCGCTTCGGATACGGGCCCACCTCGGCGTTTTCGGTGCTCAGCGCACGGGAGTGCGCTTGCGCGCCGAAAACGCCGATCTGGGCCCGTCTCCTGTGCGGGAGACCGCCGCTCTGCTGCGCGCGAGGGCAGCGCGCGAGGGCAGCGGAGGGGGCCGGCTGCCTCGCCGACGTACAGCATCAGTACCAAGCTCGATGCGCCCGCTCGCGGCACGACCCCATCCACGATGGGAACCGTGCAGCCCGCGCCCATCCCGTCGAATAGGGAATGTCTCGATGGGCAGCATCGTAGTGTGCCGGCGTACGGATCTTGCGTACATCTTCGGGGATGTCAATCTTGCAACCCCGAGCATGCTGTGGATACCGTCCGGCCAATGGCGGATGAGGCGTTGGAGGAGATCGGGCGGCTCAGGGCAGAGATCGCGGCGCTGCACGCCCGCGTCGAGGAGCTGGAGAGCGCGCTGGCGGAGCGGTCGAGCGGCGGCGCGGCCGAGGGAGCGGCGCAGGCCGGCGCGGCGGGCGCGGACGTTCACGCCGCCTTCGGCGCGCTCGCGTGGCTGCTCACGCCGGCGCCGGCGCTGATCCGCTGGAGCCCCGACGGCACGGTGACGCGCTGGAACGATGGCGCCGAACGTGTTTTCGGCTGGAGCGAGGGCGAGGCCGTCGGGCGCAGGCTCTCCGAGCTCGTGGGCGCAGATCCCGTGTCCCCGGACGCGGTGCGTGCGCTCCTGCTCGACTGGACGGAGAACCGGTTCGCCTCGGCCACGAGCGAGGGCACGACGAGAGACGGGCAGGCGCGCCTCTTCCGGTGGACCCACGCGGTGCTGCGCGACGACAGCGGCGGCGCGCGTGAGATCGCGGCGATCGTCGAGGATGCCGGCGACCCGCCGTGGAGGGAGCACGTGCTGCTCGGGCGGCTCCAGCTGCTCCTTCAGCTGCTGGACCACTCGCGCAATTCCATCTTCGTCAAGGACACCGAAGGGCGCTATGTCTTCGTCAACCGAGCTCACGCCGAGGTCCTCCAGCGGCACGTGTTCGAGGTCATCGGCAAGGATGAGGTCGAGTTGAGCCCCCTGGCCCCCGAGGCCATCGAGGACCTCTTGGCGAGAGAGCGTCACGTGATGGCCGGGGGGAAGGCGATGCAGTACGAAGAGAGCCTGCTGCTCGGCGACACGAGCATTCATTTCTCCACCGTCAAGTTCCCGATCCTCGACGGACGCGGCGAGCCGGTCGGGCTCGGCGGCGTCGTCACCAACATCACCTCGCTCAGGCATGCGGAGGCCGAGCGGGCCGCGCTGCAGGAGAAGATCATCGTCGCCCAGCAGGCCGCCCTCCGGGAGCTGTCCACGCCGCTCATCCCGATCGCCGACCGGGTGGTGGCGATGCCGCTCGTAGGGACGATCGACAGCGCGCGCGCAGCGCAGATCATGGAGACGCTGCTGTCCGGGATCAGCAATCAGAGCGCACACACCGCGATCCTGGACGTCACCGGCGTGCGCGCTGTCGACGAGCACGTCGCCGATGCCCTGACGCGGACCGCGCGCGCCGCCCAGCTGCTCGGCACGCGCGTGGTGCTCACCGGCGTGCGCCCGGAGGTGGCGCAGACGCTGATCACCCTCGGCGCGGATCTGTCCGGTATCACCACGCTGGGTACCCTGCAAAGCGGCATCGCGCACGCCCTCCGCCACCCGGGACACCAGCGGTCAGCAGGCTGAACCCGTCTGAAAGAGCAGAAGCTCGGACCGCCTGTCAGCCGTGTTCTTCGTCAAGCGGCGGCGGGCTCCTACCAGCGCCCGACGGATCGGTTACGTTGTCAGGACCCCATGACGATCGACACCTCTCCCGACGCGCCCATCCCGTCGGTGCTGTCGAAGCTCGACGAGATCCGGCGGCGCATGGCCTCCCACACCGATCGGGACGACGAGCGGCGGATCCTGGAGATCCTCGCGGGATCGACCGCCATCGAGCTCGACCAGCTGCTCCTCCAGCTCGATCTGCCCGCCCTGCTCGGAGACATCGACGATCGCCTCATCGGCCCCGACAACCGCACGGCGCTGCTCGAGCTCCTGACCGCCGAGCGCCTCGGTGATCTCGGGATCCCGGCGCGCGCGGCGCTCGCCTCGGCGCTGCAGCGCGGCCGCACGGGCAGCCTCGACGAGCAGGCGCTGCGCCGCCTCTGGCTCGGCACGCGCGGCGCGGACGTCACGCGGCTCAAGAACGCGCTCGACGGCCGGGGTGGCTACCGCGACCTTCACCAGCTCTTCTACCACGATATCGACGATGACGCGTTGCGCGAGGAGCTCCTCGCGCACTTCGCGCGGGAGGCGGTCTCGGCGTCTGACGCTCTCTCTGCTTCAGGTTCCGTGTCGGTGCGCGAGGTGAAGATCCTCTCCGATATCGACGACACGTTCTATGCGAACTGGAAGGACGCCCGGTACCCGAAGAAGACCGTCTATCCCGGCGTCCTGCAGTTCTATGCGGAGCTCGACCGCGGCCCTGGCCCCACGCCCGGGCGGGCCGGCGATCTGACGTTCGTCACCGCCCGCCCCGGCGATCGCCTCGGCCTCGTCGAGGACGCGACGATCAAGGCGCTCGCCGAGCGCGGTCAGCTCACCGCCAACGTGCTCACGGGCTCGTTCACCCGCCTCATCGGCAACCGCACGATCGCGGAGAAGAAGCTCGAGAACTTCCTCGAGTACCGGCGGCTGTACCCGGAGTACGATTTCGTCTTCGTCGGCGACAGCGGGCAGGGCGATATCCACTTCGGCCAGCGCATGCTCGAGCTCGCCTCGGAGGCGGTGAGAGCGGTCTTCATCCACGACGTGGTCGCGACACCCGATCTCACGCGGAGGGAGCTCGCGACCTCGGGCGTTCACCTGTTCGATACGTACATCGGCGCCGCGCTCACGGCCCTCGAGCGCGGCCTCCTCGGCCCCGAGGGCGCGGCGCGCGTGGCCGAGGCCGCGATTGCGGCGTTCGCCGCGATCCCGTTCCCGTCGCAGGCGGACCAGGAGGCGCGCCGCCGCGAGGTGGCGCGCGACGTCGCCCGGCTGAACGAGGCGCTACCTTCGTCGCTGCACATCCATTAGAGCGACGGTCACCCGCTTCGGATACGGGCCCACCTCGACGTTTTCGGTGCTCAGCGCACCGGAGTGCGCTTGCGCGCCGAAAACGCCGATCTGGGCCCGTCTCCTGTGCGGGTGACCGCCGCTCTGCTCGGCATGGTGCAGAGGTAGGCGGAAAGCGCTCTAGGCCTCGGTGAGCGCGGCGACGAAGCGGTCGACCTCGGATTCGTCGTTGTAATAATGGACCGAGGCGCGCACCAGATCGGGAATCCCGCGATCCTCGAAGTCGAGCAGCGTCCCGGCGGCGGTCGACACGCTGACGTGGATCGCCTGAGCGCCGAGCCGCGCCTTGATGGCCGCGGCGTCCTCGCCTGCCCTGGTGAAGGTCACGATGCCGCAGCGCCGCTCGCCGAGGTCGCGCACGGTGACCCCAGGGACCTCGGAGAGCCGCGCGCGCAGGCGCTCGGCCAGCGCACCTACGCGGTCGCGGATCGCCGGCAGACCCAGCCGGAGCGCATACTCCGCGGCCGCGCCGAGCCCGAGCCGGCCGGCGACGTAGCTCTCCCAGTTCTCGAACCGCCGGGCGTCGGGCCGCAGCTCGTAGCGGTCCGGCGCCGTCCAGCGGGCCGCGTGGAGATCGAGGAACGGCGGCTCCAGCCGGTCGAGCAGCGCGCGCCGGACATAGAGAAAGCCGGTGCCGCGCGGCCCGCGCAGGTACTTGCGCCCCGTCGCCGACAGGAGATCGCAGCCGATCGCCTCGACGTCGAGCGGCAGCTGCCCCACCGACTGGCAGGCATCGAGCAGGAAGGGCACGCCCGCGGACCGGGCGCGGCGGCCTATCTCCTCCGCCGGGTTGACCAGCCCGCCGTTCGTGGGGACGTGGGTGATGGCGATCAGCTTGACCCGCTCGTCGATCAGGCGATCGAGCGCGGGCAGCGACACCGCGCCGCGCTCGTCGCTCGGGATCGGGACGATCTCCGCGCCGGTGCGCCGCGCGACCTGCAGGAACGCGATGTAGTTCGAGGCGTACTCGGTCCGCGCGGTCAGGATGCGATCCCCCGGGCCGAAGCGGAGGGAGTAGAACGCCATGTCCCAGGCGCGCGTGGCGTTCTCGACAAGCGCGATCTCGTCGGGCGCCGCGCCGATGAGCCGGGCGATCGAGCCGTAGACCGCCTCGAGCCGCGCGCCCGCCTCCTCCTCGGCCTCGTAGCCGCCGACGGCCGCCTCGCGGCGCAGGTGCTCGACCACCGTGTCGACCACCACGGCGGGAGGCAGCGAGGAACCGGCGTTGTTGAAGTGCAGGACGCCGGCGCAGGCCGGGGTGTCGCGGCGCAGCGCGGCGATATCCATCGTCATGAGTCATCTCCTCGAGAGGCCGACACGCTGCCGGCTGGGCAGCTCCACGTCAATCGCGGCGGCCGCCGGCGGCAGCTCGCCGGTGAAGCGCGGTGCGGGCTATTCCATCAGCCCGCTGCGCAGCTCGCTCGGGGAGTAGCCGAGCATGCGGCGGCACGTCCGCGAGAAGTGCGCGAGGTCGGCGAACCCCGCCGCGTGGGCGGCGCCCGTGGCGTCGAGACGCGCGAACGCCCCGAGCGCGACGAGCAGCCGGCGCCAGAGCTGGAACGTGCGGATGGGCAGCCCCACGTCGCGCACGAACAGCGCCTGCAGGTGCGCCTCGGAGATGCCGGCGCGAGAGACCGCGAGGCGCCGGTCCGCGGCCGGCTCGCGCAGCGCCTCCAGGACGCGGGCGACCCGCACATCCAGGGCGCGGCGCGGCGACTCCCTCGCGAGCCAGGACGCGACCTCGCGCGCGAGGCCGTCGAGCACGTCGGGGCGCGACAGGGACGCGCGGTGCGCCGCCACGGCCCCGTCGAGGCGCGAGAGGAGCCGGCCTTCGAGCGGACAGGGGCCGCCGCGCAGGCGCGCATGACCCGCCACGTGCGGCACCTTCTGCGGGTCGTACAGGAACCCGAGCGTCGGTCCGGGGCTCGTGGCGGCGTGCCACAGGTCGGGGGGCACCACGACCGCGCGCCCGCGCACGACCGCGCCGCCCGGCTCGGTCACGGTCACCTCGCGCTCGATCCCCACCAGGATCGCCGCGCCGTGCTCGGCGTGGAGCGTCGACCTCATCGCCGTCGAGGCGCGCACCGCGAAGGCGTCCGCGATCACGGCGCCGATCCGGGATTCGTTCAAGCGGCCCACGACCCCTGATCCTACCCTGGCCTCCGCTGGAGGTCGTGAGCGATGAACCTGTTCTCGGAAGAGATGCGCCGCAACCCTTACCCCGTGTACGACCAGCTCCGGAGCCGCTCTCCCGTGCTCCACTACCCGCCGTCCGACGCGTGGATGATCTTCGATTACGAGGGCGTGAAGCGGGCGCTCCACGATCACGAGGCGTTCAGCTCGGTCGTGTCGCCGCCGGGCACCAGGACCGCCGAGTGGCTCATCTTCTCGGACCCTCCGCGCCACACCAAGCTGCGCGCGATCGTCATGCGGGCCTTCACCCCGCGCGCGGTCGCGGGGCTCGAGCCGCGCATCCGGCGGCTGTCGCGCGAGCTCCTGGACCGGACGATCGAGAGCGGCCAGATGGACCTCGCCGAGGACTACACGGTCCCGCTCCCCCTCCTGGTGATCGCCGAGATGCTCGGCGCCCCGATTGCGGACCAGCCGCGGTTCAAGCGCTGGAGCGACGCGATCCTGGACCTCAGCTATACGGTCTCCGGCAGCGAGGAGGCGGCCCGGGCGCTCGTCGAGTTCACGGCGGTGACGGCCGAGATGCAGGCCTACCTGAGAGGCCTCATCGAGCAGCGGCGGGCGGCGCCGGAGGATGATCTCCTGACCAGGCTCGTCGAGGCCGAGGTGGACGGAGAGCGGTTGAACGAGGACGAGATCCTGGGCTTCTTCCAGCTCCTCCTCGTGGCAGGCCACGAGACGACAACGAACCTGATCGGCAATGCGATGCTGTGTTTCCTCGAGAACCCGGACGAGCTCGCCCGCCTCCGGGCCGCGCCCGATCTGCTGCCCTCCGCGATCGAGGAGGTGCTGCGCTACCGCTCGCCGGTCCAGGCGATGTTCCGCGTGACGAGGCGCGATGTCCCGATGCACGGAAAGGTGATCCCGGCCGGCAAGGCGGTGCTGGCGATGATCGGCGCCGCGAACCGAGATCCGGAGCAATTTCTCGACCCTGGCCGCTTCGATATCGGGCGCGATCCCAACCCGCACATCGCGTTCGGGCACGGCATCCACTTCTGCATCGGGGCGCCGCTCTCGCGCCTCGAGGCCAGGATCGCGCTCTCCGATCTGGTCGCGCGGCTCGGTGGCCTCGAGCTCGCCAGCGACGCGCCGTGGGAGCCGCGCCGGGCGATCCACGTGCACGGCCCGACCCGCCTGCCCATCCGATTCACGCCAGGTCCGCGCCTCGGCGGCGCCCCGGGCCGTCAGGGCACCCGCAGCGAGGCGGCGATGTCGAGCAGCGGCGCGAGCGCCTTGTCGTCCGCGGCGCCGGCGAAGAGGTGAACGTCAGGCCCTTGATCTTCGGGTGCGGCAGGATCGCCTCCGCCATGACGCGCGTGGGGCTCATGGGCCAGACTTGCCAGCTCATCGCCTTTCCGAACACCTTGCCTGGCCTGGGCGTGGGGGTCACCTTCGCCTCGTTCTGGTTGTACTGGAACGACGGGTGACCACCGACATAGATGCCTATCGCGGACTGCGGCGCGCCGAGCTCCACGGGCAATCGCAGGCGGTGCACCGTGAAGTCCGGGCCGCGCTGCGCGGTGGTGCTCGCGCCTGCCGGGACCTTCACGAGGAAGCTGTCCTCGCTGCCCTGTCCCTTGAGGGTGCGCTCTCCTCCGCCCGCGTCGAGGCGCCGCGGCCCCGCGCTCACGGTGGCGGCGATCGCGCGCGCGAAGGCCGTGCATCGGGGCAGCTCGCCGGGCGCCGCCGGCAGCGCGCCCGCGCCGGCCGCGAGCGCGCTGCAGCCCGCCGCGTCCTTCGCGGCTGGCGGATTGACGTAGAAGGCGAGCATCTGCGCGAAGCCGTCCGGGTGCAGGACGTACAGGACGAGCACCGGGATGGCGACGCTGCCGCGATCCGCGCTCTTGGGGAACACGGCCCAGGCCTTGAGTTGCTCGTCGGACACGCCGAGCGGCTCCACCGTGGCGCCGCCCCCGGGGAAGTCCGTGGCCGCCGCGGCGCGCACGCCGCCCTCGGGATCCTTTCCGCCGAGCGCGAAGAGCTCGTAGGCCATGATCACGAAGCGCTCGTCGCCGGCGTCGAGCACCACGCGGGTCTCGTCCTCGTCCGGCTCCGCCGCGGCCATGACCGAGCGCGCGCGCGCCTCGATCCGCGCCCCCTCGGGCAGCCGCACCGCGAGGCGACCCGAGAGCAGCGAGGTGGCCGGCCGCTTGCCCAGGAAGTCGGTCGAGGGCGCTGCGGGCCCGGGCGAGGCCTGGGTCGGCGCGATGGGCGTCTCGCCCTGCGGCGCGGGCGCGGGCGCCTCGCCCTGCGCTCTGGCCGGCGCCTTGCCCGGCGCGCCGCCGCTGCCGGAGCATGCGGTGCAGGCGAGGAGGGCTCCGCAGGCAAGCGCGAGCACGAAGGGAAGGCGGGAGAGGCGGGCTCGACGCATGCGGTTCATTGAGCGCGACCGTAAAGCACCGCTTGCCAGCGGGCAATCGCGCTCGCGGCCGCATGTCACGAGGCGCTGAGGGCGGCGCGCCGCGAGCGTCTCGTTGCATGGATGGCTCGGTCGCGCGGTCCTCCAGCGTTCCTGATGCCTGCGGAGCTGATGCACGCCGGCCTCACCCGTCCTGCTGTGCGGTCCGGCGATACAAGCGGACGCGCCGCGATGGACCGTCAGGTTCGCCGCGCCGCCGCGCCGCCGCGCCGCCGCGCCGCCGCGCCGACGAGCTCGTCTGGGCCGGGCTGGCGCGTCGTGCGTGGCGCACGGCCGACGATGAGGGGAGGACCGCGGCGTCATCGCCGCTCCTCGCACCGTGGCACCACCATTGCTGGATGTGATGGCGCCGATGCCGCTGGCGCCGACAGCATGAACGACGCTGCGACGCTGACGGCGCCCGGCGGACCGCCGTCCCGCGGCCGAGGTCGGCGACGGGATGGGCAGGCATGGAGGATTCGATGAAAGACCAGACCTCCGTCGAGGTTTTTGTTCCACGTGAGATGTCCTGGGATCAGAGACAGCAGCTCATCGACGAGCTCTATGGCTTACGCCGCGTGATCTTCGAGGGTGCGCAGAGGGAGAAGAGCTTCGCCACCCACGTCATCGACGCTGGCGCGGAGCACGGCGCCGTCGTGGTCCACAGGGGCGCTGACAGCCAGATCACCGGCTACTTCGCGGTTCAGATCATGGATCCGGAGCCTTCCGGCCCGCAGATCGCGATCTTCCGTGGCGAGTCCGGGGCGCTCGGCGAGCACGCCGGCGACGATGACGTCCTCCGCCACGTCCTTTTGCGCCTGATCCGGTACATGCTCGCCCACCCGGGTCGACCCGTGTTTTGCCTGTGCTCGGTGGCTCACCCGTCGAGCTATGCGCTGTTCTCGCGCTTCGTCGACATCGCGCGCACGAGCCCGCCGGAGGGCGCGGACGAGCTCATGTCCAGGCTCGCCTCCTCGTTCGACCCGGAGGCGAACGATCGAGGTGGCCCGTTCGTCTTCGAGGTCGGGCAGACGGCGGCCGAGCCGGCGGGCGGCTGCGACTTCCTGCACGTCTACGAGAACCCCTCGGCGCGCCCCGGCGCTGCGGAGGAGCGCGGGCTCGTCACGCTCGTGCCGCTGCGCCTCGGCGGCATGCTGCGCGCTGCAGTGCGCTGCGCGCCGCCGGAGGCGAAGCGCTGGTAGCGCGCCACTCGCCGGGTCAGGCCAGCACGTCGGACAGGCTGTCGAGGAATCGCTGGTTCTCGCGCTCGGTGCCGATGGTGACCCGCAGGCTCGTCGGCAGGTTGCCGAAGGGCCGCACGATGACGCCCTTCCGCAGCAGGGCGTCGTACACGGGGCGCGCCGGCCGCCCGACGTCCACGAGCACGAAGTTCGCCTGGCTCGGCGCCACCGACAGCCCGAGCCGCGTGAGCTCGCGCGTGAGCCGGTCGCGCTCGCGGAGGTTCAGCGCGCGGCTCTTCTCGATGTGCTCGGCGTCGTCGAGCGCCGCGACGGCGGCCGCCTGCGCCAGCGCGCTCACGTTGAACGGGGCGCGCACCCGGTTGATGTAGTCGATGAGCTGGGCCGGGCCCACGGCGTAGCCGACGCGGAAGCCCGCAAGGCCGTAGATCTTCGAGAAGGTGCGGAGCACGAGCAGCCGCTCGCGGAGCCCGCGGAGGCGCAGGGAGTCCGGGAAATCCGGCGCGTCCGTGTACTCGATGTACGCCTCGTCCATGACCACGATCACCTCGGGCGGGACCTCCCTGAGCAGGCGCTCGACCGCGGCGCGGCCGACGTGCGTGCCCGTCGGGTTGTTCGGGTTCGCGATGAACAGGAGGCGCGTCTTCGGCGTGACGGCCGCGGTCATGGCCTCGAGGTCGTGCCGCAGGTCGCGCAGCGGTACGGCCGTGAACGGGACGCCGTAGGCGAGCGAGGCGAGCTTGTAGACGACGAAGGCCGGGTCGGCGAACACGATGTGCGACCCGGGCGTCGCGAAGGTGTGCACGATCAGGTCGAGGAGCTCGTTCGAGCCGTTTCCCTGGACGATCTCCTCCATCGTGACGCCGTGGACCGCCGCGAGCCGCTCGCGCAGCCGGTAGGCCGCGCCGTCCGGGTAGAGGTGCACGTTCGCGAGCGCCTGGCGCGCCGCCTCGAGGGCGCGCGGGCTCGGGCCGAGCGGATTCTCGTTCGAGGCGAGCTTCACGGCGTCCGTCACGCCGAGCTCGCGCGCGAGCTCGTCGAGAGGCTTCCCTGTCTCGTACGGCGCAAGCAGCTCGACGGAGGGCAGGACTATCGCAGACATAGCGCGCACCCTATCACACCTTGGCCGTGGGGAGTGAGCCGGCTCGCAGGCGCCCTGCCGCGGGTTCGTCGCCGGGAGTCGCCGGGATCTGGCCTCGCCCATGGGGCTCCGTGTGATACTCGCCGTCCCGATGAAACCCGGGGACATCGTCGCCGACCGCTTCTTGATCGAGCGCCTCGCCGGGTCGGGCGGGATGGGCTCCGTTTACCGCGCTCTCGACCGGCACACCGGCGAGACGGCGGCGCTCAAGGTCATGTCGGGCCGCGGCCTCGAGCACGGCGAGCGCTTCGCGCGCGAGGCGCAGGTGCTCGCCGAGCTGCGGCACCCCGGCATCGTCCGGTACATCGCGCAGGGCGCCACCGAGAGCGGCGAGCCCTGGCTCGCGCTCGAGTGGCTGGAGGGCGAGAGCCTCGGCGACCGGCTGCGCCGGCGCGGGCTCACCATCGCCGAGAGCGTCACGCTCGGCCTCCGGATCGCCGAGGCGCTCGCCGAGGCGCACCGCAACAACGTCGTCCACCGCGACCTCAAGCCGAGCAACCTGTACCTCGTCGACAAGTCGGTCGAGCAGGTCAAGCTCCTCGACTTCGGCATCGCCCGCCTCACGTCGCTCGCGCCCCTCACGATGACCGGCGTCGTCATGGGCACGCCGTTCTACATGGCGCCGGAGCAGGCGCGCGGCGAGCGCGACGTCGGCACCCAGGCCGACGTGTTCGCGCTCGGCTGCGTCCTGTTCCACTGCCTCACCGGGCGCCCGCCGTTCATCGGCGACGACATCCACACCGCCCTCCTCCGCGTCGTGCTCGACGAGGCGCCGCGCCTCCGCGACCTGCGCGCCGACGTCCCCGAGAACGTCGACATGGCCGTCGCGCGCATGCTCGCCAAGGCCCCGGCGGAACGGCCCGCGAACGGCGCCGCCGTGGCGCTCGAGCTGCTCCGCGTCGGCGAGATCAAGAGCACCCCTCCCGCGCCCGTGAGCCGGCGCGCGAGCGCGCTCACGACCGGCGAGCGGCGCACGCTGTGCCTGATGCTCGCGCGCGTGGGGGCGCCGGAGGCCCCCTCGTGGCAGGGGCCCACCATGCCGATGACGCTCCCGATGACGGTGCCCCTCGCGCGCACCGTCCCGGAGGACGAGGTGAAGCGCGTGGCGTCGCGCTTCGGCGGGGCCTTGCAGACGCTTGCCGACGGGCTCCTGCTCATCACGCTCGAGGGGCGCGGCCTCATCACGGACCAGGCCGCCCGCGCGGCGCGGTGCGCGATCGAGGTGCGGGACCTCCTGCCCGGCGTGCAGATGGCCCTCGTCGCCGGCCGCGGCTCCGCCGACGACCGGCTCCCGATGGGGCCCACCATCGACCGCGCCGTGCGGCTGCTCGACCGCGCCGAAGGCGGGTCGATCCGCCTCGACGAGGTGATGGCCGGCCTGCTCGACGCCCGCTTCGAGGTCGGCGGCGACGCGACCGGCCTCGTGCTCCGCGCCGAGCGCGACCTCGTCGAGGCCGCGCGGACGCTGCTCGGGCGCACGACGCCGTTCGTGGGGCGCGACCACGAGCTCGCCATCCTCGACGCCGTGCTCGACGAGTGCGTCTCCGAGCCGACCGCGCGCGCGGTGCTCATCACGGCGCCCGCGGGGCTCGGCAAGAGCCGGCTGCGCTACGAGTTCTTGCGCCGCGTCGAGGAGCGCAAGGACCGGGTGCAGGTCTGGCTCGGCCACGCCGACCCGATGAGCGCCGGCTCGCCCTTCGGGATGCTGCGCCAGATGCTCCGCCGCGAGGCCGGGCTCTCCGGCGGCGAGCCGCAGGAGGTCCGCGAGCAGCGCCTCCGCGCCCGCGTGGGCCGGTACCTGAGCGACGCCGACCTCGACCGCGTGACCGAGTTCCTCGGTGAGGTGGCGCGGATCCGCTTCTCCGACGAGGGCAGGGTGGAGCTGCGCGCCGCGCGGAGCGACCCGATGCTCATGGGCGACCAGATCCGCCGCGCCTTCGAGGACTTCGTGCTCGCCGAGTGCCGGGCCGAGCCGGTGCTCCTCGTGCTCGAGGATCTCCAGTGGGGCGACGTGCCCACGGTGAAGCTCATCGACGCGGCCCTCGCGCTCCGCGACCAGCCGCTCATGGTGCTCGCGCTGGCGCGGCCGGAGGTCGAGACCGTCTTCCCCAAGGTGTGGGTCTCGCGAGGCGTCCAGGAGATCCGGCTGCGCGAGATCGGGCGGCGGGGGAGCGAGCGGCTCGTGCGCGAGGTGCTCGGCGACGCCGTGACGCCCGACCTCTGCGCGCGCCTGTGCGAGCGGGCCGGCGGCAACGCGTTCTACCTGGAAGAGCTCATCCGCGCCGCCGCCTCGGGCCGGACCGAGGCGCTCCCCGAGACGGTGCTGTCGATGGTGCAGGCCCGCCTCGAGTCGCTCGACGGCGAGGCGCGTCGGGTGCTCCGGGCCGCGAGCGTGTTCGGCCAGAAGTTCTGGCGCGGGGGGCTGATGGCGCTGCTCGGCGGCGAGCGCCGCGCCCCCCAGGTGGACGGCTGGCTCGCGGTGCTCGTCGATCGCGAGCTCATCGCGCGGCGGGGCGAGGGCAAGTTCCGGAGCGAGGACGAGTACGCGTTCCGGCACGCGCTCGTGCGCGAGGCGGCGTACGCGACGCTCACGGACGAGGATCGCGCGCTCGGCCACCTGCTCGCCGGCGAGTGGCTGGACGCGGCCGGCGAGCGCGACGCGGCGCTGCTGGCGGACCACTTCGAGCGCGGCGGCGACGCCGAGCGCGCGGTCGTCTGGTTCCGGCGCGCGGCGGAGCAGGCGCTCGGGGCGAACGACTTCCGCGCCGCGATCCAGCGCGCCGAGCAGGGGGCCGCGAGCGCCGACGTGGACGGGGAGTTCTTCGCGGCGCTGCGCCTCGTCCAGGCCGAGGCGCACAAGTGGCTCGGCGAGGCGTCCCAGGCCGAGCGGTGCGCCGTCATGGCGATGCGGGGCTTCCCCCGGAAGAGCGCGCTCTGGTACGCGGCGGCCGGGGAGGCCGCGTCGATGCGCGTGCGCCTCGGCATGGGCGACCGGCTCGCGGATCTCGTCGAGGAGCTCCGGGGGGCCGGCCCGGGCAGCGGGGACCGCGGCTCGTGGATCGACGTCGGGGAGGCGACCGGCGCCTCCGTGAGCGCGCTGGCGCGCATCGCGGGGTCGCTCCTGCACGGGGGCCAGTACGCCGCGGCGGAGGAGATCGTGCAGGAGCTCGCGCGGGTGGCGATGCCGCTCGCCGAGCGCGACGCGGCGGTGGCGGCGCGCATCCACGCGCTCCGGGCGTCGCGGGCGCTGTGCTACGGCGACCCTGCGGCGTCGCTCGCGTGCACGGAGCAGAGCATCCCCGCCTACCTCCAGACAGGCGACCTCAGGAACGCGTGCCTGAGCCGCGTGAACGCGGCGCACTGCCTGCTGCAGCTCGGCGTGTACGGCCGCGCCGAGGCCGAGCTGCGCGACGCGCTCGCGGAGGCGGGGCGGATCGGGCTCTACAACGTGGCGGCGTTCGCCAAGCAGAACCAGGGCCTGCTCTGGATCCAGCAGGGCGATCTCGGCGCGGCGCGCGCGGCGACGGCCGAGGCGATCGACGCCTTCGTGGCGCAGGCGAACCGGCGGCAGGAGGCGCGGTCGCGGGCGTACCTCGCGGCGATCCTGACGCGGCTCGGCGACCTCGACGCGGCGGACAACGAGGCGGGCGCGGCCGTGGCGATGCTGGCGCACGTGCCGACGCTCCAGGCGCACGCGCTCTCGGTGCGCGCGCGGGTGCTGCTCGAGCAGGGCCGGGCAGAGGAGGCGCTCGAGGCGGCTCGGCGCGGGCTCGGTCTGCTCGTGTCGGTCGGCGGGACCGAGGAGGGCGAGGCGCAGATCCGGCTCGTGTATGCCGAGTCGCTCCGCGCCTGCGGCCACCACGAGGCGGCGCGCGAGGCGATCACGGTGGCGATGCAGCGGCTCGTCGCGCGGGCGCAATGGATCCAGGACCCGGCGCGGCGGCAGAGCTTTTGCCAGGCCGTGCCGGAGAACGCCAAGACGTTCGCGCTGGCGGCGCTCTGGCAGCAAGAAGCGGAGCCCACCCTGCAGTGAGGCCGCGAGTCGCGGCCGCGCTGCGGACGGAAGAGCTGAAGAGCTCATGTGTGCTGGCTCGCCCGGCTGCGCCGGCGGGCGAGGGCGACGCGCAGCGCGTATGTCACCGCGCCCCGGTGAGCGCGTCGAGCTGAGCCGTTGTCATGAGGAGTTCACTCACGCCATCTCCGCGGTAACCAATCGTGGCTGCGGGTGGAGGAGCGTGTGCAACGTGTGGGTGGGGCGTGGGTAGGGCGTGCGCGGGGCGTGGGTGGCGCGTGCGTGGGGAAGCGGCGACCCGGCCGCGGTTGCTTGACTGTGTGGCCGAGGTTCGAAAGAATCCTCAGCAGCCATGTATTCAGCCCTCTTTCGGAACGTGCTCTTTCCGTTTTACGAGACGAAACTCCGAGGGAGAGCCACGCTGGCCTACCTGGGGGAGCTGGAGCGGTCCCAGTGGCGTCCGGAGCGCGAGCTCAGGGAGCTCAACTGGAGAAAGATGCTGGCGGCCCTCCGCTTTGCCGAGCAGAGCGTGCCCTTCTACCGGCGCCGCTTCGCCGAATACGGGGTGCGGGTCAAGGACGTGCACGCGCCCGAGGATCTCGCGCGCTTTCCGGTGTTGACCAAAGCCGATCTCCGCGCGCACGGCAGCGAGCTCATCGCTGATGGGTGGCGCGGCAAGCTCTTCAGGAGCGGTACGGGCGGATCGACCGGAGAGCCGGCGCGCTTCTTTTACGATCACACGACATACGAGTGTAGAAGCGCCGCGGCCCTGCGCTCCGACGCGTGGGCCGGCGGCCGGATCGGGGACAAGGAGCTGTACATCTGGGGGATTCCGACCCTGGAGCCCCGCTGGAAGAAGGCGAAGCGCACGCTGCACGAGGCGCTGATTCGGAAGAAGACGGTCAGCGCGTGGAACCTGGCGGAGGAGCGGCTCGCGGGGGTGGTGGACGAGATCCGGCGCTACCAGCCGAACCTCGTTGTGGGGTACACGAGCCCACTCTACTACACGGCGCGCTATGCGCTCGAGACCGGGCACCGGCTGCCCACGCCGAAGGGGATCATCGCGACGGCGGAGCGGCTGTTCCCTCACCAGCGCGAGGTGATCGAGCGGGCGTTCCAGGCGCCGGTCTACGACCGTTATGGATGCAGGGAGATGATGCTGATCGGCGCGGAGTGTGAGCGCCACGAGGGCAAGCACCTCAACATCGAGAACGTCTTCCTCGAGGTGGTGCGCGGCGGCCGGCACGCGCGGCCCGGCGAGCCGGGCGAGGTGATCCTGAGCGATCTCGTGTGCCGGTCGATGCCGCTGATCCGTTACAAGAACGAGGATGTGGTGGTCGCGGCCGACAAGGCCTGCTCCTGCGGCCGCGGGCTGCCGCTGCTCGCCTCGGTCGAGGGGCGGGTGCTCGACATGATCGTCGGGACGGACGGCCAGCTCCTCTCGTCCGTGTTCTTCCCCTACTTCTTCAAGGACAATCCGACGGTGGAGCGGTATCAGGTCCACCAGGACAAGACGCGGGCGATCACGATCAAGATCATCCCTGGCGAGGGGTACGGGCCGGAGACGTCGCAGGCCATCGAGCGCGATCTGCGCCGGTTCCTCGGGGAGCGGGCGGACATCCGGGTGCAGCTCGTCAGCGACATCCCGGTCACATCGGGCGGCAAGTTCCGCTTCACCATGACCGAGGTGCCGATCGAGTTCGGCCGCGAGG
The DNA here is from genome assembly GCF_028368935.1 of Sorangium aterium. Classification (NCBI taxonomy): domain Bacteria; kingdom Pseudomonadati; phylum Myxococcota; order Polyangiales; family Polyangiaceae; genus Sorangium; species Sorangium atrum. The sequence goes on from NZ_JAQNDK010000002.1 coordinate 807,341, forward strand.
CCGCGGCATGATCGGAGCGCCCGGGGTCCGGCCGGCGCCGTATGCCGCGCCGGGCCGGCCCGCGAAGGTCGCCCACGTCGTGCTGTCGCTCAACGTGGGTGGGCTCGAGCGGGTGGTGCTCCGGCTGCTCGACAGGATGGCGCGCGACCGGTTCGCGCCGGTGGTGTGCGCGCTCCAGGAGCCCGGCGCGCTGGCCGAGGAGCTGGCGCGGCTCGGCGTGCCGCTCGTGGTGCTCTCGCGGAAGCCCGGCCTCGACCCGGGGCTGCCGGTGCGGCTCTCGGCGTGGCTGCGCCGCGAGGGGATCGGGCTCGTGCACACGCACAACCCGGGGCCGCACCTCTATGGCGCGCTCGCGGCGGCCCTGGCGCGGGCGGCGGCGCTCCCCGGCGGCGGCGGGCCGCGCGTCATCCACACGAAGCACGGGCGCAACTACCCGAAGCAGAAGCGAAAGGTGCTGGTCAACCGGCTGGCCGCGGCGCTCACGGACCGGGTTGTGGCGGTGAGCGACGACGCGCGCGCGGTCGCGCTCGAGGTGGAGCACGTCGATCCGGCCAAGGTCGTGACGATATTGAACGGCGTGGACACGGACGTGTTCCGGCCGGGCGACGCGGTCGCGGCGCGGGCGCGGCTCGGGGTGCCGGCGTCGGGCTACCACGTGGGGTGTGTCGCGCGGCTGTCGCCGGAGAAGGACCACGCGACGCTGCTCGACGCGTTCGCGCGGCTCCGCGCGGCGCGGCCCGACGCGCATCTGACGCTGATCGGCGACGGCCCGCGGCGGCCTGCGCTCGAGGCGCAGGCGGCGCGGCTCGGGCTCGGCGGGGCGGTGACGTTCACGGGGACGCGCGGGGACGTGGCAGAGCTGCTGCCGGCCTTCGATGTGTTCGCGCTCGCGTCGTTGACGGAGGGGATCTCGCTGACGCTCATCGAGGCGGCGGCGGCGGGGTTGCCTATCGTCGCGACGCGGGTGGGGGGCAATCCGGAGATCGTGGTGGATGGCGAGACAGGGATGCTGGTGCCGCCTGGAGCGCCGGAAACCCTCGCCGGCGCGCTCGAGGCGGTGGCGGTGCGGGATGATCGCGCGGAGATGGGATTGCGCGGGCGGGCGCGGGTGATGGAGCGGTTCGGGCTCGACCGCATGGCGCGCGCGTACGAGGACCTCTATGACGAGGTTCTTGGGCGATAGGGGATCAACCGTGAAACGTCATCTCGTCGTGCACGAGGCGGGCAATGGGTCGGTCATGTTCAGGACCAAGGACCCACGAAAATGGAAGTCCTACCTCCAGAACCTGGGCGAGGTGTGCGGCGCGGCATGGCGAGACGATCTGTCAGAGGAGGAGGATCGCGCGTGGGCCGAGGCGCACCGGAAAGAGTTCCACCACTGGGTCGACGGCAGAGCCGCCCCGCCGTGGCCGATGCTGATCGCCGCCGTGAAGCGCGCGTTCGTCGCCGGCTATGGGGCTCTCGAGCGAAAGCCCACCACGGAGGCCGAGGCGCTCGCGCGCCTGGACAGGACCTATCTCTGGAAGCTGCTGACGGCCGAGGATGTGGCCCAGAGCCACGGCCCCGAGGCGCTCCGCGCCTTCCAGCGGGGCTTCCGGCTGGGACGAAGCCAGAGACCCTTCTCCACGAAGAGGAACATCCCCCGGATGGTGGATCCTCCCTATCACTGGTACCGCCAGCAGGCGGAGGCGAACTTGCTGGGGCCGAGCGCAGCTCGCGAGCGAGCCCTCGTGGCCGCATGGCGCGCGAGCGGCGCGAGTCGCGAGGACGTGGAGGCGAGCCAGCGAGCACTGCGCGAGCTCCATGCGAGCGCGTGGCGCGATGATGTGCCCGAGGACGATCGCGCGTGGGCCGAGGCGTACCGCGAGTCGTGCGCGCACTGGGTCACCGTCCACCGGCGCGATGCGGTGGCGCAGAGCGCCTACGAGGCATATCTCCGGAGCAGCGACGGAATCCTCGACGGGGAGCCTGCGCCACCCTCGCTGAGGCCATTCCACGACGACGCGAAACCATGGCTGGCCTTCGCGGATCGCGTCGAGGACGCGCCCGAGGACGAGAGCGAGCTCGCGACGGCCGAGGCGGCCGCGCGCGAGTACTGGGACGCGCGCTGGCGCGAGGCGCCGCCATGGGACGGCGATCCGGCCCAGGTCCACTGGCTCGCGGCGGTCCGCGCCGCGCGGGAGACGTCGGAGGCGATGGCCGACCACATCCCGAGGCCCTGGTAGCCTTACCCGAGGTGCCAGTCTCCGTGGTCGGTGTGCTCCGGCCTCCCGGAGGCGCCGGTGTCACCGCGGCTCTGCTGTTCTATTTGCGCTCGTAGAAGGTGAGGCTCACCCCGCCGCCCGCCGCGCCACCCGGGTCGGAGCTCACATAGGACTTCGTGTTGAGGATCGCATAGGGGCCGTCCGCGCGCGTCTCGAAGACAGGCACGAGCGCGCCGAACGGTCCGCAGTTCCTCACCACGATGACCTCGCCGTCCTTCGAGGACAGCGCGTACCGGGCGTCCAGCACCGTGGTCGACCCGATGAGCTGGTAATCCGCGCCTCCGGGGAGCACCGAGCCCGACAGGCCGCTCAGCAGCATTCCGCCGGTGACCGTGCCCCCGGTGATGGGAATGATGTTGCGCGTGCCGCGCTTGCTCGCGCCGACAGACACGGATGCGCCGAGCGAGACGGACTCGGTGAACACGCTGGAGCCCTTCGCCCCGGTCGCCGTCGAGCACTCCCACGATTGGTTCGGGACGCCCGCGGGATCCTTGAGCTGGATCTTCGGCTCTCCGGCGTCCACCTTGCTGATGTCGTAGATGTCGAGCTGGATCGTGCCCGCCGCGGCGTCGACGACGCGGGTGCCCGCGAACTTCCCGGTGTTGAGCCACGCGAGCGAGCTCGAGGTGGCGACCTCGAAGTCCGGGACGATCCGGACGACGTCATCGCCGGCGGCGGCCACGCCGCAGGTCCGCAGCAAGATGGGGGTGCCGTCGCTCGCCTTCAGGATGTTGATCTCCTCGAGCTCGACGGATCCGTTCGACAGCGTGAGCTCGAGATCCATGCCGCCCGTGAGGAACGTGGCCTGGATCTTGTCGCCCGTGAGCGTGCCCCCCTTCACGTCGAGGAGGCGGCGGTGTCCGAACTGGGTGGTCCCGACATCGTGGGTCTGGCCGAGCTGGAGCGTCGCCCGAAGGACGAGCTCGCCGCGCGTGGGGAGCGGAATGCCGTTCGGCATCCCGCAGGTCCACGAGGGATCGGGGACGATCGTCGCCTCCTCGCTGCCGTTGTCGCCGCCGCCGGCGCCGGGCGCCCCGCCTGCGCCGCCGCTGCTGCTGCCCGTCTCCTCGGCGCCACCGGTTCCCGTGGTTCCGCTGCCCGCGGTGGTTCCGCTACCCGCGGTGGTTCCGCTACCCGCGCCGCCCACACCGGCGTCGCCGCCCGTGCCGGTCGCTCCGCCGGAACCGCTCGACGCCGCGCCGCCGGAGCTGCTGCTCGTCGTCCCTCCGCTGGTATCGTCGGTCGACGAACCACAGCCTCCAGAGCAGATGCCCAGGATTCCAGTTATCAAGAGCTTCGCTGGCAGATTCTTGATCACCATTGCCGGACCCATCCGTTCAATCGCACGTTGCGATTCGATGCACCCTGAAACGGGGCGCTGGTTCGAGCGACGCCCGCTTCAGAACTGCGAGAAGAAGCTCCAGATCGACGCGCCGGAGTTGTTCGGCAGGGCGTGGTCCCCGTCGAACTCGCACCAGACGACGGGGTAGCCCGCGTCGCAGCCCTCGTAGCTGACGCAGGGGCTCGGCTCGACCGGCGTGGTCTGCTGACCGCAGTGGTTTCGCTCGAGGAAGACATCGCGAGCGCTCTGACCGTTCTTGACCGGAACCACGCTGTCGGCGTTGCCGTGGGAGCCCCACATGGCCACGGGATGGTCGCCGTCCTCGCAGCCGCTGTAGAGCGCGCCGGACATGGGGGCGATGGCGCGGAAGACGTCGCCCATCGCACAGCCGACCGCGTAGGACATCATGCCGCCGTAGCTGAACCCCGTCGAAAAGATCCTGCTCTCGTCGATGCAGAGCTCGGCGCGGAAGCGGTCGAGCATGGCGCGGAGGAACGTCATGTCGCGGCCCCCCGGGTTCTCCCAGCCCTGGTCGATGCCCTCGGGCGAGACGAAGATCGTCGAGCCGTTGGCGCGACTCTGGAGGCCGTAGTAGCCGCCGCCGAACCCGGTCGCGACCTGCTGGGCCGAGCCGCCTCGGGGATGCCAGGTGAAGATCAGCCGATAAGGGTGGTTCGGATCGTAGCCGTCCGGCACGGCGAGGATGTACTCGCGCGTCGTGCCCCCGACATCGATGCTGAAACGGCCGCTCTTCGGCGCGGTCGCGCTGCCGCAGCCCGCGCTCTGCGCGTCTCCTCCAGCGCCGCTCGATCCGGAGCCGGCAACGCTCCCGCCGCCCGCGCCAGTTTCCCCCGAGTCCGGGCGCCCGCCGCTGCCGCCTGCGCCGCTGACCGCCCCCGACGAGCCGCTGGTCGCCGACGGGCCACCGGTTGCCGACGAGCCACCCGTGGCGCCGGATGCGCTGGATCCGGGCCCACCGGGCCCTCCTGCGCTGCCGCCGGAAGATGCCTCGGTCGTCGCTTCTCCCTCGCTGGAGCAGCCCAGCGCCGCGAACGCCGCGAGCGCAACGAGCCCTGGAGCGATCACGCCGAAATTGCGAAGCGTTTTCATTCGTCCTCGCCTCTCTATTCTAAGATCGCCGTCCGTCCTCGCATCACCGATGAGGGTGACCGCAACGAGGTCGTACCCTATGCCTCAGGGCCGAGGCATAGGCATACTCGCCTATGCGTCGGCCCTGAGGCATAGGCATACTCGCCTATGACGCAATGCGAGACGTCACGCCCGGATGGGCGGACTGGACGATGCGGGATCCGGCGACAAGCGTTCAGCCGCTCGGATCGAGCTGCAGGCCGACCGTCCACGCGGCGCCGCCCGCCTCGTCCTTGACGGTGACGCGCCCCGTCGCGGCGTCGAGCTCGAACGCCGGGTCGCCGCCGTTCGGGGTCGTGTTCCCGTCGTGGACGCGGACGACCTTGTCGCCCTCCACCGTGCACTCCGAGACGCCGGTCGTGCCCGCGCCGTAGAGCATGCGGCCGGCGCACGCGAGGCGCGTGAGGCACTTGCCGCCTCGCGGGAGCGGCGAGACGAGCAGCGCGCACCTCGCGCCCGCCTTCACCGGGCTCGGTCCCGTGGACTCGGTCACGCGCGCGGACCGGCGCAGCGCCTTCCGGGTCGCGTCGAGGAGCGGCTCCCCCGCGACGGGCAGGCTCTGGTAAGCCAGCGTGAACTCGACGCGGTACGCGGGCACCGAGTCGCGCCAGACGGCGCCGGCCTTGCGGATGCTGTCGAGCGAGACCTCGGCCCGCTCCCCGGCGCGCGAGCCCTTGTCCTGGTACGAGAGGGCATAAGCAACCGTGCCAGGCGCAGGGCCGGAGTCCTCCTCCACGCCGGCGCTGAACATCGACATGCCGTTCAGCGGATCGCTCGACCTGTAGATCGGCTTGCCGCCGCAGAGGACCCGGAGCGCCGGCACGCGGATGTCGCTGCCCGAGCTCGCGAGCTCCGCCTCGACGGTGCACGCCGCGCCGGCCGCGAGGGGGAGCCCCGTGGCGCGCGTGACGGTCGCCCTCCAGGTCGCGGTCGCGGTCCGTGACGGCGCCTCGCTCGCCGGCGCGGCCGGCTCCGGCGGCGCCTGCGCTGGCTCGGGGACAGGCGCCGGCGGCTCGGGGAGGGGAGGCTGCTCCGGGAGGGGAAGGGGAGGCGGGGGCACCGCCGGCTGCTGGACGATCGCCATCGTCTCGCGCCCGGACCGCGCCAGCAGATAGCTCGCGGCCATCGCGCAGAGCCCCACGCCCGCCATCGTCACCAGGAGCGGCACCGCCGACGACCGCTTCGGCTGGCCGCGCACCGCGTCGAGCTCCCTGCCGAGCTGGTCGAGCACGCGGCGGGCCTCCGCCATCTGGCGCTCGATCTGCTCGACGCGCGCCGCCCGATCGCCGTCGCGGTGCTCCTCGAGCTCCTTCGTGGCCGCCGCGAGCTGCTCCTCGAGGCTGTCCACACGCCCTCGCAGCGCGTCTCGTTCGTCGCGGTATTGCATTGCTCGACGATACCACCGACCAGCTCGCCCGCACCGGCGGCGCGCCGGTCGTCGAAACGCGTGGAGACGCGTCGAAGCGCTTCGACACGCACGCAGCGTGTGGGGCGGCCATGTCCGCAGTCCGACGTCACGCGCCGGATTCCACGGCAGAACGCAAGACTTCTCGCCCGGGCCGGCGGCGCAGCGTATACGATGTAGCCGGTCCTCAGCGGTCGTGGGGAGGGCGGTCAGGTTGTGGAGCAGGAGGCCGTCGGGAATGGGTCAGGGTCGCCAGGGCAGTGCAGTACCGTTGCCGGAGCAGTGGGGCGAGCTGCCTGGCGCCGCGCGGTGGAAGGCCAGGGGAAACGCCGGCGCCTCCGGCCCTGATGCGCGCCGGTCCGAGAGCGCGCACCCGGCGGCTCGCCCTCCTACCCTCGGCGTCGTCGCCCCGTTTCTCTCCGGCGCGTTCTGGGGCCCTATCCTGCTCGGCATCCATGAGTCGGCCCAGCGGCGCGGGATCCGCACGCTGGTGCTGCGCGGCACGCCGTCCGAGGTCCTGGCCCCCTCGCTCGGCAGAGAGCAGGTCGACGGGTGGATCGTCGTCGTCGAGTTCGGCGGTCTCGAGGCGCTCGAGCGCGCGGGGGTCCCGTTCATCACGCTCGGCGCCCGCCCCGTCGACCTCCGCTGTCCTGCGGTGCTCCCGGACAACCACGGCGGCGTCCGGAACGCGGTGCTCCACCTGATCGAGCACGGGCACCGGCGCATCGCGTTCGTCGGCAACTTCACCGCGTACGACGTGCGCGAGCGCCGCGACGCCTACATCAGCACGCTCGCCGAGGCCGGGATCCCCTTCGACCCCGATCTGGTCATCCCGTGCGACAACAACATGTACAGCGGAGGCCGGGCCGCGGCGCCGGCGCTCCTCGCGCAGCTGCCCGCGTGCACGGCGGCCGTCTTCGGGACGGACAAGAACGCGCTCGGGACGATGGCGGAGCTGAAGGCGGCGGGCGTCCGTGTCCCCGAGGATTTCGCGATCATCGGCTTCGACGACGTCGTGGAAGCGCAGAGCACCGACCCGCCGCTGACCACGGTGCGCCAGCGGTTCGAGATGATGGGGAGCGCGGCGTGCGAGCTGCTCGCGTCGATGATCGCCGGCGAACCCTTCCCGCCCGAGGGCGTGCGCACGGCGAACGCGCTCGTCCTGCGGAGCTCGTGTGGTTGCAATGTGGTCCAGAACTTCCTCGACATGGAGGACGCGGCCTCCGGGGAGGACGCCGCCGACACCCTGGCCCGACAGATGGTCGAGCAGCTGCTCCTGCCGCGCCCGCTGCCGCCGGAGACCCCGCCGGCCGCGGTCTGGCCGGCGGTCACGCGGGTGGTCGACATGTATTTCGCGGCGCTCCGGGGCACCGCGCCCGCCCCGGCCGCCGAGCTCGAGCGAGCCTATCGCCAGGCCATCGCCATCACGCCCGATCTGGGGGCCCTGCTGTCGACGGCCCGCCTGATGGACCAGCTCCCGGAGCGGCGCCGCATGTCCCTGGACGCCGCGGCCAGGCGGCGGGTGCAGGACTTCGTGGAGCTCGCGCGCCTCGCGAGCGCGCGGGCGCGGCTCGACGCCGAGACCCACTCCGTCCACCAGCTCGGGGTGCTCGCGAGGACCAATTACGATGTGAGCTTCGCCCTGCTCGGCGGCACCCAGCAGGAGTACCGGTCGCTCTCGTGGCTCGAGACGACCACGATGGTCTGGGGTTGCCTCGCGCTGTGGAACGACCCGGCGGAGCGCACGGGCCTCGTCGTCGCGGGCGCCTACAGCCGCGACGGCAGCCCGGTCCCCGCGAACGGGAGCCGCCACCGGCTGGAGGCGTTCCCGCCGGCGGAGATGCTGCCGCCCTCGGCCGTGGACGGCACGTACATGGTGCTGCTCCTGCCGATACGCTCCGTGGAGCGCGACTGGGGGATCCTCGTGCTGATCGGCCCGGCGGTCGTCGCGATGACCGGGGACGAGGGGACGGTCGCGATCTGGGGGACGCTGCTCGGTGCGGCCCTCGAGCGCGACGCGCTGCTGGAGTCGCTGTCGGCGCGGCACGCCGACCTGCAGCAGGCGTTCGCGAGCGAGCGCGCGCTGTCGCAGACGGTGCGGGAGCTGGGCTGCCCGATCATCCCGCTCCTCGCCGGCGTGCTGCTCGTGCCGCTGATCGGGATGCTCGACAACGGCCGCGCCCAGCAGGTGCTCGAGAAGGTGGCCGAGGGGGTGAGCCGGCACGAGGCGCTGTCCGTGCTGCTCGACCTCACGGGCGTTCCGTTCGTGGACATCCAGGTCGCCCATTTCCTGGGCATGACCAGCCGCGCGGCTGCCCTGCTCGGCGCGCGGGTCTACCTGGTCGGCGTGCGCCCCGAGATCGCGGAGAGCCTCATCGACGTCGACCTCGGCGAGCTGGCCACGTTCTCCTCGCTCGCGACGGCGCTCCTCGAGCTCACGCCGGCGGCCGGGGGCGCGCCCAAGGCGAGGTGAGGGGCGCGCCAGGGAACTGTCGCTTTCCTCACCTCCCGCCCGAAATCGATTAAGGATGGCGCTCGCCACGGAAGTGGAGAGGCTCGGCCGGACGTGGGCGAGCAGGGCGGGAGGGAGCGCGAGGATGGATCAGGGGCGCCGCGACAGCGGCATCGTGGTGCCGGAGCAGTGGGGCGAGCTTTCCGGCGCTCCGGGGCAGGCGGCGGGCTCGGGGCGCGGCACCGGCTCTTCTTTCCCTCCGGCGCGGCGCTCGTCTCTCCCTCCGGCGCGGCGCTCGTCTCTCCCTCCGGCGCGCCGCACCGACGCCCCGCCGCTCCATGTCCCGGCAGACGGCGCCGCGGCCCGCCCTCGCACCCTCGGGGTGATCTCCCCCTTTCTCGACGGCTCGTTCTGGAACCCTGTCCTGCTGGGCATCCATGACTCGGCCCAGCAGCGCGGGTTTCGCACGCTGGTGATGCGCGGTACGCCGTTCGAGGTCCACGCGCCGTCGCTCGCAGGGGAGCAGGTGGACGGGTGGATCGTCCTGATCGAGCTGCATGGCCTCGAGGCGCTCGCGCGCGGCCGGGTCCCGTTCATCACCGTCGGCACGCGCGCCCTCGATGTCGCCTGTCCAGCCGTGATCCCGGACAACCACGGCGGGATGCGGAGCGCGGTGCGCCACCTGATCGAGCACGGGCACCGGCGCATCGCGTTCGTCGGCTACTTCGATGCATACGACGTGCGCGAGCGCTTCGCGTCCTACAAGGACACGCTCGCCGAGGCGGGCATCGCCTTCGACCCCGATCTGGTCATCCGGAGCGACAACAACTGGTACAGCGGCGGCCAGAGCGCCGCGCCGGCGCTCCTCGCGCGGCTGCCCGGGTGCACGGCGGCGGTCTTCGCGACCGACAAGAACGCGCTCGGGACGATGCCCCTGCTGAAGGCGGCGGGCGTCCGCATCCCCGAGGATCTCGCGATCATCGGCTTCGACGACATCGCGGACGCGGAGAGCGCCGATCCGCCGCTGACCACGGTGCGCCAGCGGTTCGAGATGATGGGGAGCGCCGCGTGCGATCTCCTCGCGTCGATGATCGCCGGCGAGGCCTTCCCGGCCGAGGGCGTGCGCACGGCCAACACGCTCGCCGTGCGGAGCTCGTGCGGGTGCAACACGATCCAGGAGTTCCTCGACAAGGAGGACGCGGCGCCCGAGGAGGACGCCGGCGGCGTCCTGGCCCGGCAGATGGTCGAGCTCCTGCTCCTGCCCCAGCCGCTCCCGCCCGACCTCCCGCCGACCGAGGTATGGCCGGCGGTCACGTCGTTGATCGACGGCTATTTCGCGGCGCTCCGGGGCGCCGCGCTGCCTTCGGCGGCCGAGCTCGGGGGCGCCTGCCGGCAGGCGGTCGACATCACGATGGATGTGGGGACGTTGCTGGCGACGATCCGCCTGCTCGGCCAGTTTCACGAGCGGCGCGGCGCGTCCCTGGACGACACGGCGAGGCGGCGGGTGGAGGCGTTCCTGGAGCTCGTGCGCCTCGCGATCGCGCGGGCCCGGCTCGAGGCCGAGAGTCAGTATGTCCGCCAGCTCGGGGTGCTCGCGAGGACCAATTACGATGTGAGCTTTGCCCTGCTCGGCGGCACCCAGCAGGCGTCCCGGTCGCTCTCGTGGCTCGAGACGACCACGGTGGTCTGGGGCTGCCTCGCGCTGTGGGATGATCCGCAGGCGCGCGCGCGCCTCGTCGTCGCCGGCGCCTACAGCCGCGACGGCAGCCCGACCCCGCCGATCGGCCGCCGCTGTCGACCGGAGGCGTTTCTGCCGGCGGCGATGCTGCCGCCGTCGGCGGAGGACGGCACGCACATGGTGCTGCTCTTGCCGATACGCTCTGCCCGGCGCGACTGGGGGATCCTGGTGCTCGTCGGCCCGACCCTCGTCGCCATGGCCGGAGACGAGGGGACGGTCGCGATCTGGGGGACGCTGCTCGGTGCGGCCCTGGAGCGCGACGCGCTGCTGGAGTCGCTGTCGTCGCAGCACGCCGACCTGCAGAAGGCGTACGAGATCGAGCGCGCGCTCTCGGAGACGGTGCGCGAGCTGGGCTGTCCGCTCATCCCGCTCCTGCCCGGCGTGCTGCTCGTGCCGCTGATCGGGATGATCGACGGCGGCCGCGCCAGGCAGGTGCTCGAGAAGGTGTCTGAGGGGGTGAGCCGGCACAGGGCATCTTCCGTGCTGCTCGATCTCACGGGCGTGCCGTTCGTGGATGCCCGGGTCGCCGACACGGTGGGCATGACCAGCCGCGCGTCCGCGCTGCTCGGGGCGCGGGTCTATCTGGTCGGCGTGCGCCCCGAGATCGCGATGAGCCTCGTCGGCGTCGACCTCGGCGTCCTGGGCACGTTCTCCTCGCTGTCGGCCGCGCTCAGCGAGCTCGCGCCGGCGGGGCGGCGCGCGCGCAAGGCGAGGCGGGGGGCGCCGTGAGCCGCGCGGCGAGGCGCCTTGACCCGCCGAGACGCGGCTGGCGTAGAATCGGTCCGTGCTCGCCGTGCATTGCCCGCGCTGCGGGCGACCAGCGCCTGTGTCCCTCGCCAGCCCGGATCTCATGGCCTGCGCGGCCTGCCACTACCGCGGCCCGCTGCCCGCGGAGGCGGCGCAGGGCCTGCGCGCCGCGGCGCACGCGGTCTTCCAGACCGACGTGCGCCGCCGCCAGCTCTCGGAGGCGCTGCGGCGGAGGCTGATCACGGCGTCGCAGCGGCACGCGCGGCTGCTCGTCGTGTTCGCGCTCGCGTCGGTGCCCATCACCCTGCTCGGCGCGCTCATCGCGCTGGGGGTCTGGGTCAGCCCCGACACGGAGGGGAACCTCATCACCGGCGGCATGGCGGTGGCGGCGTGGCTCGGCACCGTCGGGACCGGCGCGGCCGTGCTCGCGGTCATGCGCAGCAAGCAGCGGCGGCTCGAGGAGGCGTGCGCCGCGCGCCCACCGGCGGCCCCGGGCGAGCCGGCGGCGTGCCACGTGTGCGGCGCGCCGCTCGGCGCGGGCGACGGCGCGATCGCGCGGTGCGGCTTCTGCGCCGCCGACAACCTGGTCGCCGCGGCCGTCCTCGAGCGGGTGCGCGCGCGCCAGGTCGTGATCCTGCGGTCGTTCGAGCAGGCCGTGAGCGCCGAGCTCGCCGCGTTCGGCAGGGCGACGTCCGGCGCCGCCGCGGTCGTCGTGGCGACCGCGCTCGCGGTCCCTGTTGCCTCGTTCGCCCTCGGCGTCACCGTCACCCTGGTGGGCGAATCGAGGCGGCTGCCGGTGGACGCCGCCGTGACGTACGCGGTCGTCGGCACGCCGCTCGGGCAGTGCATCGGAAAGAGCGTGCCAGGAAAGGGCGGCGGCGCGGCGGTGCGGTTCGGCGGGTTCCGGCGCGACGAGCTGCCCGAGGAGCAGGCGATCGCGCCGGGAGCTCCGATCGAGGCCGTGTCGCCCGGATCCCTCGTCGGCCGCTCCGTGACGGCGAAGCAGGGGGCAGGCGTCGTTCAGGGGGTGTTCTCGTCGCCGCTCACGGGCAACTCCGTCGAGGTCCGGCGCGAGGATGGGACGTCGTTCACGAGCAGCATCGCCGGGCTGTGCCTGAGCGGCCCGCCACCGAGGTGATCTGCGCGTGTTTCGCCGCCGCGTCCAGCAATGGACATCGAGCGCTCAATCGCTGTTGATCGCCGAATGCTGCGCGCTCCGCGATTGCTGCGCTGTCCGCAATCGCGGAGCGCGCGCGGCATTCGGTCGTCGCACTCCTGCGTGGCGCGCGGCGCGGTGCGGGCGCGCACCGGGCGCCGCGCGCCGGAAGTTAGTTGTTCCGTGCCGGCGCCCTCCACGTATAGTGGGGGGTAGTTGGTTGGGGGTAGTCGGTATTCACACCCAGTGGAGACAAGATGAGCCAAGGTGGCTGGGGCGGGGGATCAGGGGGCGGTCAGGGCGGTGGTGGTTACGGGCAACCGCCGGGGGGTGGCTACGGTCCGCCTCCGGGCGGCGGCTACGGACAGCCACCCGGGGGCGCTGGCCCCGGTCAGCCTCCGGGCGGTGGTTACGGCCAGCCTCCGGGGCAGCCTCCGGGTGGTGGTTACGGCCAGCCTCCGGGCGGTAGCTACGGCCAGCCTCCGGGCGGCGGCTACGGCCAGCCGCCGGGGCAGCCTCCGGGCGGCGGTTACGGCCAGCCGCCGGGGCAGCCCCCGGGCGGCAGCTACGGTCAGCCGCCGGGGCAGCCTCCGGGCGGCAGCTACGGTCAGCCGCCGGGGCAGCCCCCGGGCGGCGGCTACGGCCAGCCGCCGGGGCAGCCCCCGGGCGGCGGCTACGGCCAGCCGCCGGGGCAGCCCCCGGGCGGCAGCTACGGCCAGCCGCCGGGGCAGCCCCCGGGCGGCGGCTACGGTCAGCCGCCGGGGCAGCCTCCGGGCGGCGGCGGCTGGGGCCAGCCTCCGGGCGGCGGCGGCTACGGCCCGCCCCCGGGAGGGGGTGGCGGCTGGGGCCAGCCTCCGGGAGGCGGCGGTTACGGCCCGCCTCCGGGCGGCGGCGCCGGCTGGGGTGGGGCCAACCCCTACCAGCCCCCGGGCGGCGGCGCGGGCTACGGCTCACCCCCGGGCATGGGCGGCTCGGCGTCGTGGGGAGCGGGAGATGCGGCGTCCTTCGGCTGGGAGCGCCTGAAGCGCGACCCCGCTGTCCTCATCGGCGCCATCGTGGTCGTCGGGCTCGCGTCGAGCGTCCCCAACGGCATCGGCGGAGGCATCCAGGCGGCGCTCGCGAGGGACGCGCCCTCCGCGGGGGCGGCCATCCAGTTCCTGATGCAGGGCGTCGCGCTCGTGGTCGGCGCCTACTTCGCCGGAGGCATGAACAACCTCCTCCTGAAGGTCGCGCGCGGCGAGCCGTACTCGTTCAGCGACCTCCTTGGCGGCGGGCGGTGGTTCCTGTCCATCCTGGGCGCCCAGCTCTTGACCGGCCTCGCTGTCGGCGTCGGCGCGCTCCTCTTGATCGTCCCCGGCGTCATCCTGGGGCTCGGCCTGAGCATGACCACGCTGTGCATCGTCGATAAGAACCTGGGCGCCATCGACGCCATGAAGGAGAGCTGGCGAATCACGACCGGCCACAAGGGCGGCCTCCTCGTCTATGGCCTGCTCGCCTGCGCGCTCGTGCTTGCGGGCGTGCTCGCCTGCTGCCTCGGCACGCTCGTGGCCGGGCCGGTCGTCGCGATCGGGCTGGCGTACATCTACCTGCGCCTGACGGGCCAGCCGACCGCGAGCTGAGCCTCACGAGGGCACGCTCCCGCGCAGCCCTCCGTCCTGCAAGCCGCGCACCCCGCGCTCTCGCCTCATCACCTTTCGCTCATCGCGCTTGGCCAAGCTCGTTCGGTCGCGCTCGGGGCACGAAGCCTGACCCCCGTCCCCAACCATCCCTCACCAACGTCGACGCCGACGTGAACGTGTTCGTGAACGTGAACGTGAACGTGGTCGTGGACGTGAACGTGGTCGTGGACGTGAACGTGGACGTGGTCGTGGTCGTGGTCGTCGACGACACGACGTGGACGTAAACGTTCTGCCGAAACCTTGGTCAACGAATGAGAGCCGTGACTTCCGGGTGACGTTCACGTTCACGACCTAGCCGTTGACGACCACGACCACGACCACGACCACGACCACGTTCACGACCACGACCACGACCACGACCGCGTTCACGACCACGACCGCGTTGGCGAGCAATGCCGGGGCTCGGGCTTTGGGCGGCGAGCGCGACTGAACGGGCCTGGCTAACACCGAGGTCCCCCTTCGTTTCCGCCCCGCGCCGAGCGCGCGCCTCCCTTCTCCCCCCCGTCCCCGTCCGCTCTCATCGCCTGTCCGAGGGGCGCTCCTCCCCACAAACCCCCTTTGCGACACATCGAGTCTCCGCTGCCATCCGGCGGCGCCGTACCCTCTCCAGGAGCCGCGGAAGTCGCGATATCGATCGTCAGACAAAGCTCCTTCGATCGATTGCGGCTCTCCAGCTCGCATGTTAATCGGTGTCTCCTCAGCGACTCCCGCGCAGCGAGGCGCAGAGCCGGGGGGGACCCCGCGCGGCGGGCGGGCGTTCGGTCTGCCTGTCGCGCTGCGCCGTCGTGCGCCGTCCGCTCGCGAGGCGCGCTCTCTCATCGCCCGCTCGCCCGCAGGTCGTCCAGACCGGAACGGAGCATCCTATGCCTGACCATGTCCTGATCACGGGGGGAGCCGGCTTCATCGGCTCTCACCTGGCCGACGAGCTGCTCCGAAAGGGGGAGCCGGTCCTCGTCCTCGACAACCTCTCGCGCGGGTTCGTCGAGCGCAACGTCGAGCGCCTCAAGGGGCGTCACGGCGCCGGCGTGGAGGTCCGGGTGTGCGACGTCCGGGACGAGCAGGCCGTGAGCGACGCCGTGCGGCGCGCCTCGTTCGTCTTCCACCTCGCCGCACAGGTCGCCATCGCGAGGAGCGTCGCGGACCCGGCGCTCGACTTCGAGGTGAACGCGCGCGGCACGCTGAACGTGCTCGAGGCGCTCCGGAAGCTCGACCGCCCTCCGCCGCTCCTCTTCGCCTCCACCAGCAAGGTCTATGGCGCGCTGCCCGATCTGCCGGTCGAGCGCGGCGAGGAGCGGTATCGACCCCTGTGCGAGGGCGCGCGCGAGCACGGCATCTCCGAGAGCCAGCCGCTCGATCTCCGGGGCCCCTACGGGTGCTCGCGGGGCGCCGCCGACCAGTACGTCCTCGATTACGCCCGCACCTTCGGCCTCCACGCCGCGGTGCTCCGGGTGAGCTGCGTCTACGGACCCCCGCAGTTCGGCAACGAGGACCAGGGGTGGATCGCCCACTTCGTCGCGCGCGCCATCCGCCGCGACCCGATCACCCTCTACGGCGACGGGCTGCAGGTCCGCGACGCGCTGTTCGTCGAGGACCTCGTCGACGCCCTCCTGCGCGCGCGGCGCGCGCTCAAGCCCGCCTCGGGCCGCGCCTTCAACATCGGGGGCGGCCCGGACACGGCGGTGAGCCTCGTCGAGCTGCTCGATCTGCTCGCGGAGCTCGACGGGCGCCGCCCGGTCGTCTCGCTCGCCGCGTGGAGGGCCGGCGATCCGCGGTACTACGTCTCCGACTGCCGCGCCTTCCAGGCGCTCACCGGCTGGGCGCCGCGGGTCGCCCTGCGCGACGGGCTGCGCGCGCTCTATCAATGGCGCCTCGGCGTCGAGGCGCGCCTCGGGGCCGTCTACGCGGACATCCCCGCGTCTGTCCGGATGGACCGGCTGGAGGCCGCCTCGTGAAGGTCGCGCTGGTCAACCCGCCCTGGACCTTCCACGGCAGCGTCTACCTCGGCTGCCGCGAGCCGCACCTGCCGATCGAGCTCGGGTACGCCAGGGCGCTGCTCGAGCGCGCGGGCCACGAGGCCGCGCTCGTCGACGCCCAGGCGCGCGGGATCGACCTCATCGCGCTGCGCGCCGAGGTCGCGGCGCTCCGCCCCGACATGACGGTGATCGCCACGGCGCCGAGCTACCTCTCGTGGCGCAGCCCCCCGCCCGAGCTGCGCGTGCCCATGGCGGCGGTCGCCGCGCTGCGGGGCCACGGCGGCCTCCTCGTCGCCGTCGGCCCTCACGGCTCCGCGACCCCGCGCGCGGCGCTCCGCAAGCTCGGCGTGGACGTCATCGTCCTCGGCGAGTGCGAGGAGATCCTCGTCATGCTCGCCGGCGCGACCGAGTCGCGCTTCTGGCAGATCCCGTCGATCGCCTACCGCAGGAACGGCATCGACCACGTGCAGGGGGGCCCCTACGCCGCCTGCCTGAGGACGCTGCCGGCCCTGCGGTGGGACGGCGCGACGATCGCGCGGCACGTCCACCACCACCACCGCTTCGACGCCGTGCCCGACGGGCCGAGCGCCGAGATGGAGACCTCGCGCGGCAGCCCCTGCCGCTGCGCCTCCTGCGCCAGGGACGGCGCGCGCGACAGGCTCCGGAAGCGCCCGCTCGCGACGGTGCTCGACGAGCTCGACGCGCTCCTCGCCGAGGGCGTGCGCCACGTCTATTTCATCGACGAGCGCTTCCTGCCCGACCGGGCCCTGCTCGAGGAGCTCTGGGCGCGGGACGTGGTGTTCGGCGTCCAGCTCAGGATCGACAGCTGGTCGCGCGAGATGCTCGATCTCCTCGGCCGCGCGGGCTGCGTCTCGATCGAGGCCAGCGTCGAGCGCCCGTCGATCGAGGGGATGGACCCGCTCACCAGGCGGTGCAGCGCGTCGACCGAGGAGCTCACCGCGCTGCTCGTCCACGCCCGGCGGAGCGTGCCCTTCGTGCAGGCCAACCTGAGCGACGCGGGCTCCGGCGATCCGGCCGAGACCGCGTCGTGGCGGCAGCGCCTCCTCGGGCTCGGCGTGTGGGCCAACGAGCCGGTCCCCGCGTTCCCGTACCCCGGCTCCCCCGCGTACACCCGGCGCTGGGGGGCGCCGGACGACGGCGCCTGGGAGCGGGCGCACGCCCATTATATCGCCGAGCACCGGACGTTCGGGGATCTGCCGGACAGCCGGCCGCTGCCGCTCACGGAGCTCGAGCATGGCGCGCGTTGACCGCGGATCCCCGGGCGCCGCGGCGCCGCGGCCCGGCCGGGTGCTGATGACGGCCGACACGCAGGGCGGCGTGTGGACGGTCGCGATCGAGCTCGCGCTGGCGCTCTCTCGCGCCGGCGTGGCCACGGTGCTCGCGATCATGGGCGGGCCGCTGTCGCCTGCGGCGCGCGCGGCGGCCGCCGCGATACCGGGCCTCGAGCTCGTCGAGAGCGCCTATCGGCTCGAATGGATGGATGACCCGTGGGACGACGTCGCGGCCGCCGGCGACTGGCTGCTCGACCTCGAGGAGCGGGTGCGGCCGGACCTCGTCCACCTGAACGGCTACTGCCACGCGGCCCTGCCGTTCCGGGCGCCTCGCGTCGTCGTCGCGCACGCCTGCGTGCTGTCGTGGTGGCGCGCAGTGCACCGCCGGCCGGCGCCGGTCCGCTACGAGCGCTACCGCGCGCGGGTCGCCGAGGGCCTCCGGGCCGCGGACGCTGTCGTCGCGCCGAGCGCGGCGATGCTGAGCGCCCTCGCGGGCGAGTACGGCGCGCTCGGCCTGGGCCGCGGCCATGTCATCCCGCACGCGCGCGACCGCAGGCGGTTCGCGCCGGCGCCGAAGGAGCCGTTCGTCTTCGCGGCCGGCCGGCTCTGGGACGAGGCCAAGAACCTCGCGGCCCTCGAGAAGGTCGCGCCCCACCTCGCGTGGCCCGTGATCGTGGCCGGGAGCGACGTCGCGCCGGGCGGCGTCGGCCGCCGCGCCGGGGAGAGCCTCTGCTCCCTCGGGTGGGTGGACGAGCCGGAGCTCGCGTGGTGGATGTCGCGCGCCGCGATCTACGCCTCCCCGGCGCGGTACGCGCCGTTCGGCATGGCCACGCTGGAGGCCGCCCTCTCCGGCTGCGCGCTCGTGCTCGGCGATCTGCCCAGCCTGCGCGAGGTCTGGCGCGACGCGGCCCTCTACGTGCCCGCGGACGACGCGCGCGCGCTCCACGCCGCGCTCGACCACCTCGTCCGGGACGCCGCGCGCCGCGAGGCGCTCGGCGCGCTCGCCCGCCGGCGCGCGGTGCGCTTCAGCCCGCGCGCCATGGCCCGCCGCTACCTCGACGTCTACGCCGTCGCGCTCGCCGCCCGCCCGCCGGCCCCCCGGCGGGTCTGCCCTCCGTCGTCGCCTTCACCCTGCGGGACACCATGCGAATAGCCCTCTTCTGCCACTCCTTGCTCTCCGACTGGGACCACGCGGACGCGCACTTCCTCCGCGGGATCGCGGCCGAGCTCGACGCGCGCGGCCATGACGTCCTCGCCTTCGAGCCCGAGGACGCCTGGAGCGCCCTGGGCCTCGTCGCGGCGTACGGCCCGGACGCGCTGCGCGAGGCCGCGGCCGTCTATCCGCGCCTCCGCCCGCGCCGTTACGCGCTCTCCACGCTGGACCTCGACGCCGCGCTCGCCGGGGTCGACGTCGTGCTCGTCCACGAGCGGAGCGACCCGGAGCTCGTGCGGCGGCTCGGCGAGCACCGCGCGCGCACGGATCGTTATCGCCTTTTCTTTCACGACACGCACCACGGGCTCATCACCGATCCGGCCGCGATCGTGCGGCGCGATCTCTCGGGGTACGACTGCGTGCTCGGCTTTGGAAAGAGCGTTTGCGATCTCTACCTGAGCCGCGGCGTCGCGCGGCGCGCTGTGGTGTGGCACGAGGCCGCGGACGTGCGCCTGTTCCGGCCGCTGCCCGGGGTCGAGAAGGAGCGCGATCTCGTGTGGATCGGCAACTGGGGGGACGGCGAGCGGACGGCGGAGCTCCACGAGTTCCTCGTCGAGCCCGTGAGGGCGCTCGGGCTCCGCGCGCGGGTCCACGGCGTGCGTTACCCCGATCGCGCGCTCTCGGCGCTCGCGGACGCTGGCATCGAGTACGCCGGCTGGCTCCCCAACCACCGCGTCCCGGACGCCTATGCGCGCGCCCGGATCACGGTGCACGTCCCGCGGCGGCCGTACGCCGCGTGGCTCCCCGGCATCCCCACGATCCGGCCGTTCGAGGCGCTCGCGTGCGGGATCCCGCTCGTGAGCGCGCCGTGGACCGACGTCGAGCGCCTCTTCTCGCCTGGCCGGGACTACCTCGTCGCGCGCACGGGCGCGGAGATGACGGAGCACCTCCGCGCGCTCCTCTCGGACCCGGAGTTCGCGCGCGGCGTCGCCGAGCACGGGCGCCGGACGGTGCTCGCGCGCCACACGTGCGCGCACCGCGTGGACACGCTCCTCGACCTGATCGACGAGCTGCTCTTGCTGCCGTGTTACCGGCTCGGCGAGGCGGCGGACGACGACGTGGAGCGGAGCGGCCCTGCGTCCGGCGTTCGCCGCTGCGACCCGGGCCGCTACCGGAGCCCGCTCGCGTGAGGCGCTGCGCGGCGCAGGGCGGTCTCGGCGGTTCTCGAGGGGCGGTGTTGCGACGACGGAGGTGTTCCGATGGGTGACGCGAACGGGAGGACGGTGGGGAGCGGCATGCGCGTCCTGGTGATGGGGGGCGCCGGCTTCATCGGCTCGCACCTGTGCGAGCGGCTCCTCGTGGACGGCCACGAGGTCATCGCGCTCGACGATTTCTCGACGGGCTCGCCGGCCAACGTGGCTCACCTGATGCGCAGCAGCCGCTTCTGGCTTGTCGAGCACGACGTGGCCCTGCCGTTCGATTACGAGGTCGACAGGGTCTACCACCTGGCGTCGCCGGCGAGCCCTGCGCGCTGGCGGGGCGATCCGGTGCGCTCCACGCTCACGAACGTGATGGGCACGCTGCACGCGCTCCTGTGCGCCGAGCGGCACGGCGCGCGGCTCTTGCTGGCGTCGTCGAGCGATGTGTATGGCGATCCCGACGTCGACCCGCAGCCGGAGAGCTACCTCGGGCGGGTGGATCCGGTCGGCGTGCGCGCCTGTTACGACGAGGGCAAGCGCTGCGCGGAGGCGCTGGTGATGGCCTTTCACCGTCAGGGGCGTGCGTCGGGGCGGATCGCGCGGATCTTCAACACCTACGGGCCGCGGATGGCGATCGACGACGGGCGCGCGGTGAGCAATTTCATCGCCCAGGCGCTCCGGGGGGAGGAGCTGACGGTGTACGGGAGCGGGTCGCAGGCGCGGAGCTTCTGTCACGTCGACGACCTGGTGGAGGGATGTTTGCGGCTGATGGAGCACCCGGCGGAGGTGGGGCCCGTCAACCTGGGGAATCCGGTGGAGGTGACGGTGCTCGAGCTGGCGCAGGAGATCGTGCGGCTCACGGGGAGCGCGAGCCGGATCGCGTTCCGCCCGCTGCCGGAGGGGGATCCGATGCGGCGGCGCCCGGCGATCGATCTGGCGCGGCGGGCGCTGGGGTTCGAGCCGCGGGTGCCGCTCCGGCAGGGGCTCTACGCGACAATACAGAGCTTCCGGCGCGCGATGGCGGGGCTGGACGAATGCGCGCGGCGAGGGGAGCCGGCGATGGCGAGCTGACGGATTGCCGCCCAGCGATTGCGGTGTCGGGGGAGGAGCGGGCGCCTCGAAGCGCACGATTGCCACGTGTGCTCCTCGGCCGCATCGGTTGCGATGCGGCGCATTACGCTGATAGCCTCGCTCACCGTGAGCGGTTGGGCCGAAGCTCGGGAGGGGTGGAGCCGCGACGTCCGCGTCGTGCGCCGGCGCGCTCGTCTGGCGATTGCCGGGCTGATCGCGATGGGGGCGGTGGCGGCGTTCACGGCGCTGGTCGGGGCGTGGCACGTCGTGTTGCTCGGCTCGACGGACGTCTCGGCGCCGACGTGGCGGCTCGCCAACACGCTCCGTGAGGTCGGGGGTTTGCTCGAGCTGGGGCTCGGGCTCCTTGCGAGCGTTGTGTTCCTGCGCTGGCTCTCCAGGACAGTCGCGCTGGCGGGCGAGCTGGATCCGGTGCGGGGGTTTCACTGGACGCCGTCCGAGGCGGTCCTGGGATTCTTCATTCCCCTCGTGAACCTGGTGCAGCCGTACAGGGTGCTGCGCGATCTGCACGACGGCCTTGCTCCGGCGGGGGTGCCCGAGCCTGCGCCGCGACCTCTCCTGGACGGCGGGGGTGGTTACCGGCGCGTCGAGGTGGCGCGCGCCCCACGGGCCGGCGCGGTGCACCATGCCGCGCTCGGCGCGTGGTGGGGGCTCTATGTCGCGAGCCGCGGACTCGGGTGGTTGGCCTCGTCCATGCCGGATCTGACCACGGCGGAGTTCATCCGGTCCCGGGTTGCGTTCATTGCGTCCGACGCGGCGTCGATCGCTGCTGCGTGCCTCGCAGTGCTGATGGTCCGGGCGATCGACAGCCGGGTCGCGGAGCGCCATCGAAGGTTGGCGTACGCCTCCGAAGACGAGCTCGACCAGCTCCTCGTGGAGCGCGATCTCCAGCTGCGGCGGGACATGGCGAAGATCGCCGACTTCGACGATCGCGAGTAGGGCCCGCGCCTCCCGGCTGAGACCTCTCTCGGCGTGGCGGCTTCAGAGCGGCGGTGTTGCACCCGTTGCACCCGTTGCACCCGGTTGCACCCAGGCCGGCCCCGGCGTCGGGCCTCCGCGAGCATGGCAGCCACGAGGCGGTGTGGCGGAGCAGCCCAGGGGCGAGCGGGGCACCGGAAAAACAGCCGAATTCACACCCGGCATGGCTGTTGCTCAATGGCATTGCGTCGCGACGACACGATGAACGGGGGCGCTGAAGAGCGCCCGATCTGTCGCGCTGACCATCGCAATTTTCTTCTTCGTGAGGAGCAAACTATGTTGATCCGTAATACGTGTGCGGTCGTTCTGGCTTCGCTGCTCGGGTTCGGGTGCGCCGTCGACGCTGGGGACACGGGCGATCTCGATGAGGATCGCGTGGAGCTCGACGGCGCCGCGGACGAGGGGGCCGTCGGGAGCGACGCCGAGGCGCTCGCCGTCGGCGCGCCGCGGCGGCGTGCGAGCTTCAGCCAGCATTACGGCGGGAACATCGTGGAGGAGGACCATTACCCGGAGTTCGGCGGCATGTGCGCTCCTGGGTATGAGCGGGTCAGGGTCGACGTGAGCTGGAACGGGAACGGAGCCTGCGAGTTCGCCGGCTGGGTCAACCCTGGCAATCCGGCCGACTGTCGCGCGAGGCTCCATGTGCACACGAACGCCTTCTGGGGCGGAGGAACGTGCACGGCCACGAGCTTCGAGGCGCGCAGCAACCTCTACACCTGCGCCGGCAGGACCAGGAATTACTGCGGCGGGGCCGGCCCTCAGGACGCGGGTGGAGGCCCGGTGTGCTTCTGCGACAACCTGTGCACGGTGTCCGGGGATTGCTGCCCCGACTACCAGCAGGTGTGCCGCTGAACCACGCGCGTTACATGCGTATGTGAACGCGTTCACGTGCGCATGTGAACGCGTTCGCTCATTTCGATCACGTCAAATCTCGAAAAAAAACCAGCAGATGGGGGAGAGAAACCGCGAGGAGCGCAAGGGGAAAAGGGGAAGAGATTTCATCTCTGTTCCCTTGCGCCCCTCGCGCCCCTTGCGGTTTCTCTCCTGATTCAGCCGCGCGACAAGAGCACCGCGCTCTCCGCGAGCGCCTCATCGCCTTCGCGACGCCCGCTTCACGGCATCCCCAGCTGGCGATGGCACCGCGTGACGCGTTGGGATATACAATTAACAAAGCGTGCGCGCGGGGGAGCAATGATCACATTCCGTGTCTCGGTCAATGGAACGAAGGTGTGCACCGCGGGCGTCGGCCCGACCGGTGTTCTGACGATCATGGTCAGGCGGGTCGCCGGCTCTCCGGAGGCGCTGCTCAGGGACGGCGACGTGAGCATCTGCGGGTTGGCCTCCGACCGGCAAGAGTTTTTGGTGTGGCCTTCCCGCGCGCTCAGGGTCGGGGACGAGATCGGGATCGAGGTCCTCGACGCCGACACCGTCGACCCCCCCTTGAAACGCACGCCGAGCGCCGAGTCGTATCGCGCCACGCTGCTCCGCCAGGTCCGTACCGCGCTGGGCGCGTTCGCCGGGCCGATGCTGCGCGATCCACGAAGGCAACTCGCGACCATCTCCCGGAGCGCCCGGGACCTTCTCTCGAGGACCGCGACCGCGATGGCGCGCCGCGCTCTTCGTCCGCCTGGCGCGCGCGCAGAGCGCGCCGTCCTCGTCGAGCTGAATTCGCGGCGAGTCTGTGTCGCGGGGGTACCGCGCCGTGGTCATGTGATGTCCTTGATCACCTGGGCCGGACCTACGCGAAGCGACGTCCCCAGCCATTTCTGGTTCTCGGTCGGCGGGCGGGACTACCGCACGGACGAATGCCTGGACTGGAGTCGTCCGGCGCTGGCCGTCGGCGACCATCTATCCATCCGATTTGCCCGTTCGAGAGAGCAGGACGCGCCCGCGCGGAGACGTGGCCGCCCGCTGGCGCGGTAGGCCAACGCTTTCGTCGCGCTCGGCCAATGCGGGGGCGCGCTCGCGTCTTTATAAACGCCTCATGAACGACGGAGCTCCCGTCCGAAGGAGGCAGGACATGACACGTGAGTTGCATCGACGAGCGTTCGTGCGTGGGATGATCGCGGCGGCGTCGGCGGCGTGGCTCGGGCTCTCGCTCGGCTGTGGCGCCGACACCTCGGTGGACGCCGGCGACGCGAGCCCGGGAGCCCAGGCGATCGTCCGCAAGAGCGCCTCGGCGATGACCAGCGAAGAGATCGACAGGTTCGAGCGAGCCTACGAGTATGCCGTCGCGAGCGGCTTCTTCGACGTCTTCAACGACGAGCACTACGACCACCACCGGCATCGCCACCACGGCGCCGACCTGCAGGCCACCTCGCCGATGACCATCATGGTCATGGACGAAACGTCGGGCTACCGGCTCCTGCCGTGGCACCGGGCCTTCCTCCTCGAGGCGGAGCAGATGCTCCGCGCCGCCCTCCGCCAGCGAGACCAGGAAGAGGGCATGGACCCGAGCGAAGCCGATCTCCTGTTCATTCCGTACTGGGACGCGGCGCACGATCAGGACCTGCCGCACTGGGTCCACGGCTTCGAGCCCAAGGGCGGGACGGCCATCGTGCCGCCCGGCCTGCCCGAGGGGCACGCCGGGTACGGCAAGGCGGTGGGCGAGCGCTACGACATCGTCTTCGGGCGCTGGCCGGGCAAGAACCTGGTCTTCGATACGCTGCAGGCGCCCGAAGACGTCGAGCGCATACTCGCCGAGCGCACGTTCGCCGATTTCTACGATGCGCTCGACGTCACCCCCGAGCTCCGCATCGAGAACTATCCCAAGGCGCAGGCGGCGCTGGATGTGCTCGAGGTGAAGCTGCCGGACAGCGCGGCCGTCCAGACGCTCGTCGACGCTTTCGGCGGACCCCCGAGCAGCTCGCAGCAGGGCGCGGAGACGACCAATGCCCTCTTCGAGATCGGCTGGATCGGAGCCGTCGAGGCGCAGAAGGCGGCGCCGGACACCGAGCTCGTCGGTGCCGTCAAGGATGTTTACAGCCTCTTCAACTTCATGCCCCACGTCCGGATGCACCTGTGGGCGGGCGGGCTCGATCCGGCGAACGCGGACGTGCGCGGCACCGTGACGTATTTCAACGAGCTGACGGTGGATCCCGTGTTCTGGATGCTCCACGGCGAGCTCGATCGTTATTGGTATACGTGGGAGAAGACGCACGCGGACGAGCCGCCGCTCGAGGGCGACGACCGGAGCTTCAACCCGCTCACCGCGAGCGAGGGCGCCTGGTACGGCGGCGGAGAGACGTACACGCTCGACGATCTCACCGCGCACGACGCGCTGCCGTACGTCTACGATGTGCTGTTCGACGGGTGACGCGCCGCCGCGCGGGGGAGCTCTCGCGCTCGGCGCCCCGCGCCGCGGCGGTAGGCGGCCGGCGTCACACCGGTCCAGCGCTTGAAGGCGCGGTGGAACGTGCTCACCTCGGAGAACCCGAGAAGGAACGCGATCTCCGAGATCGCGTCGCGCGACTCGCTCAGGTAGCGCACGGCGAGATCGGCGCGCAGCCGATCGAGGACCGACGAGAGCGATGTGCCCTCCTCCTTGAGCCGCCGCTGGAGGCTGCGCGGGCTCATGCGCAGGCGCGCCGCGATCGCCGGCAGCCCCGGCTCGCCGTGGGCGAGCTCGGCCGCGATCGCGGCGCGCGCGCGCTCTAGGAAGCTCGCCTCGGCCGGCAGCGCTGCGGCCAGCGAGGCGAGGTGCTGGTCGAGCACCTCGCAGAGCAGGGGCTCGGCGTGCGCCTGGGGCCTCGCGAGGAGAGCGCGATCGATCACCAGCTCATCGTGGGCCTCCCCGAAGCGCAGGCCGGCGCCGAAGAGGCGGCGGTGCTCGTCGACGCGCCCGGGCGCGGCGTGGCGAAACCGCGCGGCGCGCGGGATGAACGCCGGGTCCGCGCCCCGCCTCGCGAGGACGACGAGGTTGCCAAGGAAGAACTCGACCGCGTGGCGCGAGGGCGCGGGGCTGCTCCGGGGCGGCTCGTGGCGGAGCAGGGCGACATCGCCCTCTATCCGGATGTCGAGGGAGGGGCCGATGGCCACGACGCGGAGGTAGCGGGCCGCGCGCGCGTAGGCTTCCCCGACGGTGGCGCTGCTCCGCACCGCGAACCCCAGCGCCCCGAGGCTGCCCACCGGCAGCCTCTGCGCGAGGCGCAGGCCGAAGCTGTCGTCGCGGACGAGCCGGGCGGCCTCGCTCCAGAGCCGGGCCTCGATCGCCCGCGGAAAGCGCATGTCCGGATCGGCGAGGTCCCCCGGATCGACCCCGGCGGCGGCGAGCAGCTCCGCGGGGGCCACGCCGTCGGCCGCCGCGCCGGCGACGACGGCCTGGAAGACCTTCACGGAGATGTCGCTCACGGCTCTCCGCGGAGCTGGGAAACATCGTGTTCCGTTCTCGATCGATAACGCGACACGGCGGCCTCCACGCCCGATCTCGAGCTGCTCAGAACGGGGATCCCGAGGTGACGGACCAGCTCGGCCGCGGGGGCCATCGACGCCTGGGCCAGAAGCACGAGATCGCCCGGGAGCGCCGTCGCCTCGATCGTCCCGGCGATCTCGCCGGCATAACCAGGATGGTCACCCCGCTCGAAGAGGCGCCACGCTCGCTCGCACAGGACGTCGACGACATCGATCGAGCGCCCCGCGTCGGAGGCTATCTGACCCAGCAACGCGCCGGTGGGCTGAAAGGTGCTCCGGAGCGCGGCCACGACGAGGATCCGGCGGCCGCTCGCGACGGCTTGCTCTGCCATCGGGCGATCGATCCGCATCACGAGACAGTCCGACACGGGGACAGCCTCCGCGACGCCGCCGAGCGTCGAGCAGGTGCACACGATGACCCTCGCGCCCTCGTTCGCGAGCGCCCGAACGACGGCGGCGGTGGCCGAGCGGATGCCGTCGGTGATCGCACCGGCCGCCAGCGCATCCGCGAGGAGGCTCTCCTGGACCTCATGCCGGACCAAAATCGAGTCGTCTGCGTCCCGGACGAGGCGGCTGAACGTCTCGACGTGGACGGGGGAAGTATGAAGAAATGCGAGCATGCTCCTCGGTGTCCGGAGGCGGCGTGCCTCGTCATGGGTCGATGAGCAGCCGCCTGGCGATCCTCTCATCGACGGCGTAGGGCCTCTCGCGAGGCAGCGATTTGGCCGCGCTGTCCGCGTGGCCGGCCTGAATCTGCTGGTACATCTTCCGGACCAGGGGAGTTCGATCCTCGATGGCGACGACCCAGCTCTCCGCGTACTCGCGGATGAGATCGCGGCCGATGCCGACCTGGATGCTGTAGCAAGGCAGCGGGCCGCCTCGGAGGTTGCGCTCGGTGTCCCATTGAATGTGGACCCTGGCTTCGGCGAACGCCTTGCTCCACTCGTCCGGCGAGCGGAACACCCTCGCTTCGGGCGACGTGAGGACGGCGAGGGAGAGGGCTTGCTCCCAGCCTGTCCGCCGGATGCGGACGGCGAGGATCCGCTCCTGCCCGGCCTTGCGCCCCCAGTTGCTGCGGTGCATGAGCCAGAGGAACGACGGCTTGATCCATGTCATGCGGCCGAACGAGAACGGGGCGACGAAGCGCTGGGCAGCGAGCGCAGGCTCGGCGATGGCCGGCGCGTAGGCCTGGTACATGACGATGGTCTCCGCGTCGTAGTCCGCTCGGATCTCGTGAAGCTTCGGCATGCGGTCCGCTCGTCGCGATCGCTGTGGTCTGAGGGGAGATTACCCCCGAAGACGGCGCTCAGGCGAACGACTTGATGAGCATGAGGCGTCCGCGCGCGCGGCGCGCCGCACGACCACGCCGCCGTGCGCGGCCGGCCCAGGCGCGTGGACCTCGACGAGCGCGCGAATGAGCGGCCGCCGGAGATCCGATCACCGCGCTCGCGCCCGCGCGGAGGGGCCGGGTTTCGAGTAATCGGGGAGCTCGATCGCGTCGTCCGCCGAGGAGCCGATCCACCCCGCGCCGCGCCGCAACAGGGGACTGGACGCAAGCCGGAGGACCCTGTGGAGGAGTGAAACGCCGAGCCTCGACCTCGGGTACACGATCCAGGGGACACCCGGCGGGAGCTTCTGGGCCCGGTCGACATAGGGCCGCATGAGCTCTTCATAGGCCGCGAAGGCGTCTCGATGGTCGGCGTGCCGCGACAGCTCTCCCGCGAGCACGTAAGCGCCGACGAGGGAGAGGCTCGCGCCCATTCCGCTGAGCGGCGACGCGCAGTACGCAGCGTCGCCCACGAGCGCGGCGCGGCCGTGGGACCAGCGCGGCGCCATGACCTGGCTGACGGCATCGAAATAGACATCCTCGGCGTCACGCAGCGCGGCGAGCACCCGCGGCGATTCCCAACCTGCATCGGCGAAGACGCTCGCGATGAGCGCCTTCTGCTCGGCGGAGCTCAACCTCTCGTAGCCGCGCGGGGGCGACAGGAACCACAGCGACGCCCGCGTGGTGCCCACATTGTCTGGACGCAGGATGATCGATCGTCTGCCGGGGGCGAGGTACCAGCGAGCCCAGGCGCTGTCGGACGCTCCGCGGGGAATCGTGAAGTAGCTGCCATAGAGGTTGAGCGGGCGGATCCTGGGCTCCTCGCCGACGATGAGCGTACGGGTCCGCGAGCGGATGCCATCGGCGGCGATCACGAGGTCGACGTCGCGCTCCGAGCCATGCTCGAAGGTGACCGTCACCCGGTCGCCGTGATCTCGGAGGCCCGTGATCTGGTCGCCGAAGAGATACTCCGTCGTGTCTCGGGTGCGCTCGTAGAGGATCCTGGCGAGGTCGCCGCGAAGGATCTCGAGCTCCTGTGTGAACCCGACCCTCTCCGAGGTCGCCGCGGGGAACTCGGCCACGGTCACGTCGTGATCGTCGACGAAGCGGAGCCCCTGCTCCCCCGTCGTGGCGGCTCGGATGTCGTCTTCGATCTCCATGCGGCGCGCGACCTCCCGCGCCGCGCCCTGGACGTCGATGTTCTGCCCGCCGAGCCGGAGCGCGCCGGCACGCTCCACGACGACGGGTCGGAATCCGTAGCGCGCAAGCCAGAAGGCGAGGGCGGGACCGGCGATGCTCGCGCCCGAGATCAAAACAGTACGATGTTCCACGGATGATCAGCTCCTGTGTCTTACGTTCCGCGCGAAGCGTCCTGCTGGCGTCGCGATCCATCGCGGCGCATGGCCTATCCCATCCCCGCATGTAGGCCGCGAACCTCCGGCGGATCAACCGCGACGGGCCGCCGCGGCGCCGTCGACCACCGCCGGCACGGACTCCCGCATCGCCTCGATGAAGCGACGCAGCCGGGCCGGATAGAAGCGGGCCTGCGGGTAGACCAGGTGGACCGGCAGCGGATCCGCCTGCCACGACGGCGCGAGGTGCAGAAGCCGCCGCTGCGCCAGATCGTCGGTCAGAAGCCAGGACGAGGCCACGCAGACGCCGAGGCCCATCAGCGCTGCGCTGCGCAGCGCATACAGGCTGTCGGTGCTCATGCGCGGGCGGATCGCGAGCTCGACCCGTTCACCCCCCGACGCGTGGGTCAGCGCGATCGTGTCGCGGTAGTAGGTGCGCAGCGCAAGCCAAGGCAGGTCCGCCAGGTCCGATGGATGAGCCGGCCGTGCTCCCCGGCCCAGCACCGAGGGCGCGGCGGCCACGATGCGCGGCACCTCGGTCAGGCGGATCGCCACCACGGCCGGATCGGCCACCGCGCCGACCAGGATCGCGCAGTCGATGCCGTCGGCGATGAAGTTCGGCTGCCGGTCGTGCAGCAGCCACTCGACCGAGACGCGCGGGTAGCGGCGCAGGTAGTCGGCCAGCGGCTTGACCAGCTGGTGCTGGCCGAACGCGTGCGGAACGACCACGCGGAGCGTCCCGTCGGGCTGGTCGCGGTCGCCTCGCATGTCCGACGCGAACGCCTCCAGGCTGGCCAGCAGCGCCTTGGCGCGCTCGAAGCACCGTTCGCCGTCCTCGGTCAGCTTCATCGTGTGCGTGGTGCGCTGCAGCAGCGGCAGCCCCAGCGAGCGCTCCAGCGCCTGCAGGCGCCGGCTTACGGTGGGCTGCGTCGTTCCCAGCAGGGTGGCCGCAGCCGACAGGCTGCCCGCCTCGACGATCCTCACGAAGGTCTGCAGCAAGCCGATGGGGTCGAGCGACGAGGGCGAGGGGGGCGCCGGTCTGGTCATACGCCGACGGTATAACCATCGTGCGTTGCATGCCACTACAGCGCTCGAGCGATGCTTCCCATACTCGGTGTACCATGCACGCCATTCAGTTGACGCATACAGCCCCCGCCAACCAGCCGCCGCCCGCCGCGTCCGCGCCGCCCCTGCCCGCCGCCCTGGTGCTGCTGCTGGCCACCGGAGCGGGCCTGGCCGTGGCCTCGATCTACTACAGCCAGCCCATGCTCGGCGTGCTGGGGGCCGAGATCGGCGCCTCCGACCGCGCGCTCGGCCTCGTGCCGACGCTCACGCAGCTGGGCTATGCGCTGGGCATCCTGCTGCTCGCGCCGCTCGGCGACCGCTACGACCGGCGGCGCATCATCCTGGCCAAGGCTGCCCTGCTGGCGGCCGCGCTGCTGCTCGGCGGGGCCGCGCACGCGATCGGCACGCTGCTGGTCGCAAGCCTGGTCACCGGCCTGGCCGCGACCCTGGCGCAGGACATCGTGCCCGCCGCCGCGACGCTGGCCCCGGAGGCGCATCGGGGCAAGGTGGTCGGCACCGTGATGACCGGCCTGCTGCTGGGCATCCTGCTGTCGCGCGTGATCAGCGGCTTCGTGGCGGAGAATTTCGGCTGGCGCGCGGTGTTCGTCGCCGCCGCGGCCAGCATCGCCCTGCTCGGCGCGGCGATGTGGCGCAGCCTGCCGCGCTTCGAGCCGACGACGCAGCTGAGCTACGCCGCGCTGCTCGGCTCGCTGGCCGAGCTGTGGAAGCGCCACGGCGCCCTGCGCCGCGCGACGCTGGCCCAGGGGCTGCTGTCGGTGGGGTTCAGCGCGTTCTGGTCCACGCTCGCCGTGATGCTGCACGCCGCGCCGTTCCACCTCGGCAGCGCGGTGGCGGGCGCCTTCGGCCTGGCCGGAGCGGCCGGCGCGGTGGCGGCGCCCCTGGCCGGCCGCATCGCCGACCGCAGCGGGCCCGAACGGGTGACGCGCATGGGCGCCGCCCTCGCGTTCGTGGCCTTCGCCGCCATGGCGCTGTCGCCCCTGCTGTCGGCCCATGGGCGGCTGTGGCTGCTCGGCGCCAGCGCCGTGGCCTTCGACCTCGGCATCCAGGCCGCGCTCGTGGCGCATCAGACCATCGTCTATGGCATCGAGCCCGGCGCGCGCAGCCGCGTCAACGCCGTGCTGGTCGTCGGCATGTTCGTCGGTATGGCCGCCGGCGCCGCGCTGGGCAGCGTGCTCTTCGCCCGGTGGGGCTGGCTGGCGGTGACGGCCCTCGCCTCGTCGGCGGCGGCCAGCGCGCTCCTCGTGCGGCTCTGGCCGGCGGCGCGCACGCCGCCGCGCGCGTGACCGCTCGCCTGAACTGGCGGCCCTGATGTCGAATCGCGGGCCAGGGATCACGAGGACGGCCACATACGCAGCGACGAGAGCGAGCGCTGCCGGTGCGCTCAGGCGGGACAGGGCCCCTCGACATGAGGATCATCGATACCCGATCAGCACCGTCGACAGCTCGTACCCCGGCTCCGTATGGGTCCCGCCATCGTAGGCGCACCCGGCCCCCAGCGTGCACCCATCGCAACTGGGGCTGTCGGGGCGACAGGTGTTTTCGTAGCCAGCGACGTCATACGCCACCTTCGCCGCCCCGGTCCCCGCGACGTCGGCCGTGAACTCGATGGTCCATGGCCGCACGTCGGCGCCCGGGCACCAGCCGGCGCGCGGGTAGCGGTAGGTGCCCTGCTGACCGGGTGCGGCCGTGGTGGCGCAGTCGTCACGCCAGATCCTCTCGGCGTGGGGCACGGCGCCGACAGTGAGGGTGTGCTCCCTCTCGCAGAACTCGGCGCAGTTGTCGGCGTTTCCCTGCCCATGGCCGGTGATGAACGAGCGCAGCGCGAAGGACGAGGCGCCCGCGGGGAGCGGGATGTCGGCGGGCGGAGCCGCCCCGGCGATGGGCCTGGCGGGGTCGCCGTAGACCACGCGGCGTGGGCTCCACACGGGGATGACGGCGACCGGGATCTTCGCGGGCACACCGCCCTTCATATCGAAGCTGGCATGGAGCAGCCAGCCGTCGCCGTACGGCGATCCCGGCCCCACCGTGGTATCGATGAAGGCGCGCAAGGTGACCTCGCCGGCGAGCAGCGGGCGCAGGTCGGTGACGTCGAGATCCCAGCTCGCACCCACACGGTAAGGCGTGAAGAAGCGCATCAGCTCGATCACCGTGTCACCCGCGGGATCCTTGGCCGTGACGAGGCCGAGCGACGCCAGGCGAGCCCACGAGTCGCAGCCGCCCGGCGGGCACTCGAGCGAGAGATGCAAGGTGATCCTCTCGTAGGTGCCGGTGCTCGGGAACGACGCCGGCGCGTCGACCACGCGCCGGTCGTCGTCGCTGGTGAAGTAGAAGGGCGTCTTGTCGAACGGGGTCACCGTCGTGTCGGTGCCCGGTCCCTCGACCATGCCCCCGGCGCCACCTGCGCCCTCCGCGCTGCCCGCGCCGCCGGATGCGCCTTCGCCCGAGCCCGTGGTGCTGTTGGGGCTGGCGCCGCCCGAGCCTGTGGTGCTGCCGGGGCTGGCCCCGCCCGAGCCGGTGGTGCTGCCGCGGCTGGTCTCGCTGCTGCTACATGCGGCCGCGAAGACAACGAGGAGCAGCGGGAGCAAGGCGCGCGTCGATCGCATGCTCTCATCCTACGCCATGGCGGCGTCGCGCGCGTTCCTCAGGCGAGCATATCTAGCCATCGCGTGGGGGAGCTCGACAAGTGTGAGACGACCCTCCACGAGGAGCACCGCCCGCCGCGCCTGCACCAGCGTAACGCGCGTCGTGCAGGTGTGAGCCCCGGCATCACCGCTGAATCACGGCATCGCGATGATCAATCGTCCGCATCCGGATCGTCACCGGCTCCGGCCTGATCCTTCTCGGTCTTCGAGTCGAGTGGTGCTCTGGTCCGCCGTGTCCGACGGGCCCGACCGATCGCGGCTTGGCGCGGGCTTGCAGGGCGGGTCCCCATCTGCTTGCGCGCCCGAGAGCGCGAGCCGACCGATCGGCCGGTCCCTGGTGACTCAACGGCCTGCGTGTGGTTCAACTCGCAAAATTCCCGCTGATATGGATAGGAGCGAAATACCAACAGGAAACCCGTCGGCCCTCCCTCGGCGAGGATGGCGCCGTCGTCGTGCTCGGCACAG
Organism: Sorangium aterium; assembly: GCF_028368935.1. NCBI lineage: Bacteria > Pseudomonadati > Myxococcota > Polyangiales > Polyangiaceae > Sorangium > Sorangium atrum. The sequence continues at coordinate 840,239 of NZ_JAQNDK010000002.1, forward strand.
TGAGGCACGCCCACTGCGATTCGCTTGCCCTTGTACACCCAGAAGCCAACGCCGATCGCCGCTGTCATGGCAAGGCCGACGGCCGCCATACCCACGCTCGTCCCGACGTCGGTTTTCATGGTCTGCACAGGGAGAACTTGTGTGGCTGGTGCGCCGCAGACGACGCAGCCCGGCGGCCATCGGTAGCGGTCGGTCAACGCGGCGCCGAAGATTGGTTCGTCGGCGACGCTGCCCGGATCCACAGGCCGCAGCTCCCCGGCCTCCGCGCGGAGGAAGCGGCTGCACTGCATGCAGAGGATGCCGTCGACGCGCCTCGTGCGCTCGACGTCGTGAATCTTCGCGCCACACACGGGGCAGGGCGCGCTCCCGGCCCCGGCGAGCACCTCGCCGACCAGGATGCCGACAGCGCCACACCCGCAGAGAAAGGCTCCCATCCCGGCGATGAACGAATCTTCCGTCCAGTCCAGCGCGGCCGCGAGCGTGAGGCCAGCGCACGCCAAAGCGAGAGCGATGATGTAGGCGATCAGCGTGCGCGTCTGCGCACGAGCGCGCACGATGGTGCTACGGGGAAGAGCGGGATCGCGATAGGGGGTCATCGTTCCTCGGCTCGGCGACGTTTCTACCGCGAAGCGTACACCACGCAGCGTCGCGGAGGTATACGCATGCGCACCTGGTTCCGACCGCGATGCGCGCCGTAGCAGCGTCCCCGTCGGCCGGGTCCGCGCTCCCCGAGCTCAGATCGCAGGACCCCGATCTCCCCTCGACGGGGGAGTACGGTCTCGAGGATCAGCGCGCAGCGCTCGAGTGGGTGAAGGTCGACATCGCCGCTTTCGGCGGGGATCCGGGCAAGGTCACCCCGTTCGGCGAGTCCGCCGGCGGCATCAGCACCTGCATGCACCTCGTGTCCCCCGAGGAGCCAGGGCCTGTTCCAGCGCGCGATCATCCAGAGCGGGCCGTGCGACACCGCCGCGCCGCCTCAGGCGCTCGGACGCAATCAAATTCATGATTCTTTGCCTTATTTCACGCGATAGTTTTCGAAGCTGAATCAACGAGATCGCGCGACCTGCGTGCAGCCATGTCGCCGAGGACGGGTGGCACGCCAAGCGCCTGAGGATCCGTGCCGAAGTCCGGAAGAACCCTACTGGCGCACGTGCCGAAAAGCGACTATGCAATGCGCCACCGTCGGCCGTAGGGCGATGGGAGAAATGATTTCGAACTGCTGAGCCTGACAAGGCTCCTTTGTTTGCCAATAGCGTTCGTCGCACCGAAAGCGACGGCCCGCCACGCCGGTACGAGCGCGGCGTGCGTCGTGCAGGTGTGAGCCCCGGCATCACCGCTGAATCACGGCATCGGGCATGCGCATTGGGTCATCCCCGGCGCTTGCCAGGCCATGAGTCCGGACGCTAGATCGGTTCGAGCGTCAGCAGATCTGCGCGGCGCACGGGGTGGTTCGTCGCCCTGCCGAACGAGGCGCGACGACCGGACGCTTCACCACCAACTTGGGTAAGATCCATGCACAACTTCAGCTTCCAGAGCAGATGGGACATGTGGATGGCCGCTGCAGCGCTGTCGCTGCTGCCGGCATGCAGCGACGGCTCGGCGGAGCCGATCGGCACATCGCAGGCCGCGCTGCAGGGCGCGAACGGGATCAGCGCGGATCGCGTGATGGATTCGCAGTGGGGTCAGGGGTACTGCGCGCACATCGGGCCGCGAACGCCCTGTTCGACCCTGCCTTCCCCTTTCCGGACGTCCCGTACCGTGTCCGCCGCGGCTATCATCCGGGCGGAGACGCCGCCGACAGCCTGCTGCTCGAGGATTTCATCAATCCGACCGGCACGAGCTCCTACGGCCTGCCGAACACCACCGGCGGCACCCTCTCGGTGGAGCACACGGCCCTGAGCGGACACGACCCTTCGCTCTCGGGCGCCTGGATCCACGACGTGGTCGCGGGCAGCTCGACGTTCTTCCAGTCGAACTGGTCCTCCGTCGGCACCGGCTTCGATCTCACGGGGTACGACACCCTCGATCTTCGCGCCGACCGCAGCTGGGGCTCCGATCCGACCGAGGCTTCGTTCCTTGTGGAGCTCGTGAACGCCGACGATACCCGCTCGAGCGCCGTCGCCATCGATGAGTTCCTGGAGCTCGGTCCACCGCCGCGCGGCGGCACCACGCTGCCGGCTGCCCGCATTCCGCTGTCCTCATTCAGCGGCGCCACGCTCGCGTCGGTGCGCGGGGTTCGTCTGACCTTCACCACGCCGCTCGACGGAAACAGCCTGTACCTGGCGAACATCCGCGCCACCCGTGTCACCACCGAGGCCCTGGCGGCTTCGGGGCAGCTCGCCTCCGTCGCGTCGAGCGCGGCGCCGCCCGCCTCCCGTGCGCGCGCCGCCGGCACGACCCTCCCCGAGCAGCGGCGGATCGTGGCGGGCAATGCCATCCAGAGCGTGAGGAGCAGCGGGGCCGACGCTGTCGAGATCACGCTCACCAGCGCCGAGTTCTTCGACCTCCGCGCCACCAACCTGGTGCTCACCGTCGGCACCGAGCGAAGCATCGCGGCTCGCCATCCGAACGGTGATCTCAACACCGTTCAATTCCTGCTCCCGCGCGCCGCCTTCGATCGCCTCGGTGCGCAGGAGCCGGTGACGGTCGACTACGGTCCAGGCTCCTCCGTGGTCTGGGACTTCGGTCACCTTGACAAGACGGCGCTCGCTCCCTGAGCCGAAGACTCCCTGTTCAGCTTCTTTTCGCTGAAAATCACGACAAAATTAGGGAACTTGCCAGGTGTTGCCCCGGAAGCACCTCCGCAGCACCTGTGCTTCCCCACGGGCTCTCGTCGCGCCGCTCGGCGGCCGCTCAGGCGCACCTGCACCGGCACGACGCTTGCCCAGGCCCCCGGACGGTGGGTCCACCAGGGCCGACCGAGCCCGCCGCCCCGCCCCGGGCCCGCGGCGGCTGCCCTCTTCACGACCCAGCCCCAGGACCCTTGTCATGAGCTCACCCCGCAAGCAGCTTCGACTCGGCGCGTTCATCCCCGCCACCGGTCACCACGTCGCGGCCTGGCGGCACCCCGACGCGCACGCCGATGGAGGTCACAGCTTCAAGCACTACCAGCGCGTCGCCCAGGCCGCCGAGGCAGCGAAGTTCGATGCCGTCTTCCTCGCCGACAGCGCCGCCGTCTGGGGAGGGGCCTCCGATCTCGCCTCCCTGTCCCGGAGCGCCCACGCCGCGGCCTTCGAGCCCATCACCCTCCTGTCCGCGCTCTCGTCGGTCACGGAGCATATCGGGCTCATCGCGACCGTCACCACCACCTACAATGAGCCGTATCACCTGGCGCGCAAGTTCGCGTCGCTGGATCACCTGAGCGGCGGCCGCGCCGGCTGGAACCTGGTCACGTCGGCCAACCAGGCCGAGGCCCAGAACTTCGGGCTGGACGCCCACGTGGAGCACGCCCGCAGGTACGAGCGCGCCGAGGAGTTCATCGACGTCGTGACGGGGCTCTGGGACAGCTGGGAAGATGATGCCTTCCTGCGCGACAAGGAGTCCGGCGTGTTCGTCGATCCGGACAAAGCGCACACGCTGAACCACAAGGGAAAGCACTTCTCCGTGCGCGGTCCGCTCAACGTGGCGCGCTCGCCGCAGGGGTACCCGGTTCGGGTGCAGGCGGGCTCGTCGGAGCCGGGCAAGGAGCTGGCGGCGCGCACCGCGGAGGTGATCTTCACCGCCCAGCAGACGCTCGCGGAGGCCCGGGCCTTCTACGCGGACGTGAAGGGACGCCTGGCCAAGTACGGGCGCAGCCCCGAGCACCTGAAGATCATGCCCGGCCTCTTCCCGGTCGTCGGGCGCACCCAGGCCGAGGCGCAGGCCAAGTTCGACGCCCTCCAGGACCTTGTCCACCCGACCGTGGGGCTCTCGCTGCTGTCGGGGATGATCGGGGGATTCGACCTCTCGAAGCACCCTGTCGACGGACCGATACCGGAGCTCCCCGCGAGCAACGGCGGCAAGAGCCGTCAGGCCCTCCTCCTCGATATCGCGCGGCGGGAAAACCTCACCATCCGCCAGCTCTACCTCCGGATCGCCGGGGCGCGCGGGCACAAGCAGCTCGTGGGCACGCCGGAGACCGTCGCCGACCTGATGGAAGAGTGGCTGTTGAACGAGGCCGCCGACGGCTTCAACGTGATGCCGCCCCACCTGCCCGGCGGGCTCACCGATTTCATCACCCTGGTGCTCCCCGAGCTGCGCCGCCGCGGCCTCTTCCGCACCGAGTACGAGGGCCGCACGCTGCGCGAGAACCTGGGGCTGCCGCGCCCGGAGAACCGATTCGCCCGGCGCGCGGCCGGCGCGGCCTGAGCGAGCCCCGGGACCGCCGGCACGGCCTTCAGGCCCATCGCGCGCTTCGCGTTCTCCTTTCACACCGGCGTCGCCGAGGCGCGAGTCGACGACCGCCCGGGCGGCGCGCGGTTCGTCTATCCTGGCCGCCATGATCAAGCGCGGCACGAGCGGTCGAGGTGGTCCTGCGGACGACGTGTTCGCTGCGAGGAAGCGCAAGCCGGTACCCCACGAGTTCGTGCTCGACGCGCTCGCCCCGCTCGGGCCCGAGACGCGGCCGATGTTCGGCTGCCTGGCGGTCTATGTGGAGGACAAGATCGTCCTCATCCTGCGCGACAAGCCCGCGCCCGCGCAGGACAACGGCGTCTGGCTCGCCACGACGGAGGAGCACCACGCGGCCCTGCGCCCTGAGTTCCCGAGCATGCGGAGCATCGAGGTGCTCGGGAGCGGGGTGACGGGCTGGCAGGTGCTCCCGGCGGACGCGCCCGATTTCGAGGAAGCCGCGCTGCGGGCGTGCGCGCTCATCGAGGCGGGCGATCCGCGCATCGGGAAGGTGCCGGGAGAGCGGCGGAAGCGGGGCGAGGCGCCGGCGAAGAAGGCGTCGGTGAAGAAGGCAGCGGTGAAGAAGGCGCCGGCGAAGAAGGCAGCGGTGAAGAAGGCGCCGGCGAAGAAGGCGCCGGCGAAGAAGGCGCCGGCGAAGAAGGCAGCGGTGACGTCGGCTGCGAAGAGCGGCGGGAAGGCGACTGCGAAGAGGCGATCTTGAGCATCCGCGATGAAGGTCCTGGTCGACTCAGCGCTCCTCGCGCGGCGCGGTGACCCTCGCCCACACCGCAAGGATCATGGCCTGTTCCACGGTGCTCGGCGGGGGATAGCCCTTCGGGGGCTCGGCCGGCAGGGGCACGGGGGGCTTTCCTCTGCGCCATGGGGCGTCGTGGCGCGCCGAGGCCCCGGCCGCGGGGCCGCGGCGCGCGACCTCGTAATCGACAGCGGCCACCGCCTCCTCGAGGGTGGAGAAGCGCTCGACCAGCTTGCCATCCAGCAGGACGTGCCACCGCTTCCCCCGACCGCCGCGGGTAAGGACGACGACCTCGCTGATCGCGCCGGGCTTCTTCTCGTAATGGAGCGCGAGGCCGAAGCGGCCGAGAGAGGCCCACGCATTGCGCGAGATGGCCATCACCTCGGGGTCGACGCGGAGGCTCAGCGGATCGAAGTGCGCGGCGCGCTCCTGGATCTCGCGCAGCGTGATGCGGCCCGCCTCGACCTCGAACCCGGGGTAGTCGAACGTCACCTGCCGATAGAAGCGGCTCGCCTCCGAGGCGTCCCTGCCCTCGAGATCGAGGTCGCGGGGCATGCCGAAGAGCGAGGGCAGCGTGCACAGCTGGAGCGAGGAGAGGTCGACGAAATCGAGGATCAGGCAATCCTTCTTGCCTGGATGGAGGCGCGTGCCGCGCCCGACGCACTGGGCGTAGAGCCCATCCGAGCGGGTGGGGCGGGCCATCGCGATGCAGGAGACGCCAGGGTCGTCGAAGCCCTCGGTGAGGACAGCGACGTTGGTGAGGACCTGGACGCGCTCTTCCCGGAAATCGGCGAGGATCCGGCCGCGGAGGTCGGAGGGCATGTCGCCGTGGACGTAGGCCGATCGGACGCCCAGGTGGTTGAGCGCCTTGGAGAGGTTCCTGGCGTGCGCGACCGTGACGCAGAAGGCGATGGTGCGGCGGTCGCGGGCGAGCTCTTGAATCGATCGGGCGACGAGCGCGTTGCGCTCCTCCAGGTCGACGGCCTCCTCGAGCTCCTCCGTGGCGAAGTCGAGTCCTCCGCCGTCGAGGCGGGAGAGATCGGTGGCGGTGGCGACGCGGTAGCCGGTGAGGGGGGCGAGGTAGCCGTCCGCGATCATCTCGGTGAGGGAGCGGCTGTAGACGATCGCCTCGAAGACATCGTCGAGCCCTTTGCCGTCGCCGCGGGCCGTCGTGGCGGTGAACCCGAGGAGGGTGCCTGTCCACGCGGGGTCGAAGGCGCCGACCTGGCGCAGGACGCGGCGGTTGTCCTCGGCGGGGGCGTGGTGGCATTCATCGTAGATCACGAGGCCGATATCGCGGCCGCTGGTGACCTGCTCCAGACGCTTCTCGTGGAGGGAGCGTATGGAACAGACGATGACGCGCGCGTCCGCCGGGGCGCGGAGCTCGCCCTGCTCGACGGCGACCGTGGCCTGTCCGGCGAGGGCGCGCTCGATCTTGTCCTTGGCCTGGAAGAGGAGCTCTTCGCGGTGGGCGAGGACGAGGACCTGCCGCCTGGCGAGGCGGGCGAGATGGGAGAAGATGACCGTCTTGCCAGCGCCGGTGGGGAGGCACACGACCATGCGCCGGACGCCGCGCCTGCGGGCCGCGAGCACGGCGTCGACGGCGGCGCGCTGGTAAGGGCGCAGGGCGGGCGCGCCGGGGCCGGCCGGTGCAGAGACGGTCGTGGGGATGGTCATGAGCTCTCGTGCGGGCGTGGCGATAGCATAGCCCGGAGCCCCCGTCCGTACGCCTCACGGCCCCGGTCCGCTCTGTGGTCGGCGAGGCGTGCCGGGGGCGGCGCGGGCGGGACTGCGTCGCTGTCCCCGAACGATCGATGTCACCTCGACCACTGGGAGAAGAGGTATCCGTAGAATTGCTCGAGATCCACCTGGTCGAGCGCCCGTACCGGGCGACCGCCGGGCACGACCCTGGTGCGCCCTTGCGAGGGGCCCGTGGTGACGATCTCCGTCTCCCAGGCGCGGAGGGTGAACATCTCCGGCTTGCCGACATACGAGGTCGTCAGCACGTCCCACGCGAAGTAATCCTGGTGGCCGGCGAGCGCGTAGCAGGTACCCGCGAGATCGGAGAGGGGGTATCGGCGCTGGCGGGACAGGCGGCGGAGGAACGCCTGGGTGACGGGGACGAGGTTCGTGATGTCCAGCGGACAGAGGGTGATCGGGATGGCGGTCTTCCAGATGCGGTCGGCGGCGATCGGGTCCCAGTAGACGTTCCACTCGGCGGAGCCGTCCTGTCCGCTCTCGAAGGCCGTCTGCACGTTCCCGGGCACGTTGAGCGCGCCGCCCATCCAGACGATCTCGCGGATGTTGCCCTCGATGCGAGGATCGATGTCGAGCGCCGCGGCGACGGTGGTGAGCGGCCCGGTCACGAGGAGCGTCATGGGCTCGGGGGCGGCGCGCAGGGCGCTCGCCATGAAGGCTTGTCCGGTCTCGGGGACGCGCCGGGTGAGGAGCTCCTCGCGCTCGTTCAGGATGGGGATCTTGTCGATGCAGAAGGCGTCGCGCCGGAAGATGGGCGGAAAGGGGTTGAGCCCGCGGACGGTGCTCTCGGCGACGGGCACGTCGTGGCGGCCCACCAGATCGAGGATCTTTCGCGTGACGCTGACGGCAGGCTCGATGTAGCAGTCGGCAGGGGTGACGACGACGCCGAGGACATCGACGTGGTCCATCGTCAACAGGAGCAGCAGCGCGAGGTAGTCATCGACGCCGCCGTCGTGATCCATGAGGACGCGCGTTCGTGTCATGAAGAGCTCCTTGCGAGCGCGGAGGGGTGGCGCCGCGCGCGAGAGAGAGCCCGACCGGGATCTGCCTGGCGGCGACGAGGAGAATTTCAAGGCAAAGGCGCGAGGGCGCAAGAGGCCATGAAATCGCATCCCGTCGCCGCTGCCATTCTCTCCCTAAAGAGCGTCGGCTGCGTGCGACGCGCGTCGCGCTGGATCGACTCCGGCGCGACGCTTGGACCGTTCAGCGGCGGTCGCGGCGCCGTCGCGCGCGGCTCGCGAGGGACAGCGCGAGCCCGATCGCAGGCAGCGCCCAGCCCGGCGAGGCGCTGCGGCCCGCGCTGCCGGCGCTGACCGAGCAGCCGCCGCTGTCGTCCCCGCCATCCGGGTCCTCCGGAGAGTCCCCACCGCCGCCCGCCCCGGATCCCCCGGAGCCGCCACCGCCCACCCCGGATCCCCCGGAGCCGCCACCGCCCGCCCCGGATCCGCCCGAGCCGCCGGCACCCGTTCCTGGGTCCTCGCAGGAGCTCACGTCATCTTCGGCGCAGAGGCTGCCGCGCCCGTCGCAGTACGCCGCCCTCGCGTCGCACCAGGCCTCCTCGAAGCCCTCGGGCGGAGAAGCGCACGCCGCGACAGCCGCGCCGATGCGCGTCGCGTCGGCCGGGAAGACGCCCGTCGCGCCCGCGTCGCCGTGCGGAACGCAGGTGCGCTCCGTCTCGACCGTCGCGCCGTCGACGAGGCTCTTGTACGTGAGCTGGTAGCAGTACTCCGTCGCCGCGACGTCGTATGTCTGGCTCAGGTGCCCTTCCCAGACCGTCTTCTTGGCGAGCTCCTTCCCGTCCGGGCTCGAGAAGGTGAAGATCTGCACGTATTGCCCCACGCCGTGGTCCGCTCCCCCGCTCACATCGAGGGAGACGGTGACGTAACGCTCCATTTCTTCTGCCACGCAGCTCTCTTGCGGACCGCAGCTCCCCGGGCCCAGATCGGCGGTGCAGCAGCTCGTCTCGCCGTGCCAGCGCTCTCCTAGGGTGATATTGGCCTGGACAGGGACGGCGCCGACGTCCATGTCGACAGCGGCGCTGGCCTGGGTCTCCCAGACAATGACGCTGCGGTTCTGTCCCTCGACCTCGACCTGGTAGGTGTGGCCGTCGACGAGCGGGGCCGCGGGGCGAAAGCCGAGCAAGCGCTCGCCCTGGCCGATGAGCACGTCGGCGACCTCCTCCTGGGCGCCGCTGATGGCCTCGCCCGTGTCCTTGTCCTTCACCACGAGCTCGGGCGCGCTCTCTGGGCAGTGGGAGTAGCAGGAGACCCGCGCCACGATGATCCCGTCGAGCGGCACGGCGCGCGGGACGGCGGATGCATAGGGGCCGTCCGGCGCAGGCGTGCAGGCAGAGCTCGGGCGGGAGATACCGAGAGCGCCCAGGCCTCCCATGACGGCGAGAGTCAACGCGGTGAAACGAGAATAAGGCATCGAAGTTCCTCCTCAAGCGACCCGACGCGGGTCAACCCGCACGGGCCTGTGCAGACACGCGCCGCTGTGCAGACTCCGTGCCGATCGCGACTCCCCGGGCCGCCGCGAGGTTCTCGAGGGTTCCCGCGCCCGTCGCACGTGACCGTGTGTCAACCTGTGCCGATGTGCGGGTGCTAGCGTTGGTGTCGACCAGCAGGAGCCCATGCGCGCGGCGGAGTGCACGCCCGCCGCGCGGCATGTGCGCCGCGTGGCTCAGCCCGGGTGCTGCTGCAGGCGGTGCAGGTGGTGCTCCTCGCCGTTCAAGGTCAGCACCGCCATGAACCCCTCACGCGCGAGCTCCTCCTCGATCCTGAACTCGTGCGTTCCCTGGGTGACGGAGGTGTCGACGACGCGCGTGACCTTCGGTTCCAGGGCGCCGCCGGGGTAGCTGTAGATGTCGAGGCGCAGCGTGCAGGCGCGCTCGATCGTCGCGCGTGCGACGAAGGCGTCGTCGGCCTCCGTCACCGAGAAGGCGCTCCCGAGCTCTCCCTCGACGGAAGATCTCCTGAGCGCCCAGGCGATCTGCTGGCTGGCGATCGGGGCGTACACGTCCAGCACCATCACGTCCTTGTTCTGCTCCTTGAAGCGCGCGTGGAGGCGCGCGCGGGTGGCGGCGTCCACGCCGCCGCCGAGCGTGATGAGGTCGAAGTCGCCTGCGTGGAACTCCGTGTCCGGCGACGCGCTCAAGGTGCCGACGGCCGAGTGCCCCTGCGCGTTCAGCGCTGCCACGCCCCGCTCGAGGACATCGGCCCTCTTGCCGATGACGAGGATCCTGGTCGCTCTCGATGCCATGCTCTCTCCTTACCTCGCGATCTGCCGCCGCGCCCTACTGGAACGCTTTCACGTGGCGTTCCAGCCATTCGTCGAACGTCCGCCCCCTGCGCCCGAGGAGCTGCTCGATGGCAGGCGAGGGCTCCTCGCCCTTCCCGGTCCTGATCAACGCGAACGCCTCGAGCAAGGCGCGGATGAACACCTCGGGGAGCCCCGCCTTCGCCATCCCCTCGCGGGCGGCGTCCTCGCTGACATCGACGTACCTGAGCGGTCTGCCGATCGCGGCGCTGATCTTCGCCACCTGCTCCGCTGTGGTCAGCGCTTCCGGCCCGGTGAGCTCGTACTCCTTGCCTTCGTGCCCCGGCGAGGTCAGCGCCTTCACCGCCACCGCCGCGATGTCGCGCTCGTCGATCGGTCTCGCCTTGGCGTCGCCGAGGGGCTGGAACACCGCGCCCTGCGCCTTGATGGACGCGGCCCACCGGAGCGTGTTCGAGGCGAACCCTCCCGGCCGGAGCATCGTCCAGGCGACGCCCGACGCCTTGACCCTCGCCTCGGCCTCGCGGTGCCAGCGGGCGATCTGGACGTCGGGCGCGCGGGCGACGCTCGACGACGAGAGCAGCACGATGTGCTTCACGCCCGCCCTCTTCGCGGCGTCGGCCGCGTTGCCGGCGAGCTTCGGCAGGTCGCCGCCCACGCAGACAAGGAACGCCCTGTCCACGCCGGCGAACGCCGCGTCGAGCGTCTCGGGCTTCGAGAGATCGCCCTTCACGACGGCGATGTTGCCGCCGAGCTCTCGCAGCCTCGCCGGATCGCGCACGAGCGCGCGGACCGGCTGGCCGGCGTCGATGAGCTGCTCGAGCACCGCACCGCCCACATTCCCTGTCGCTCCGGTCACGAGGATCATCTGCCGCTCCCTTTCATCGCGTTCTCCTTCCATGACGCGCCGCCCTCGCCTCGTCGGCGGGCCGCGTCCGAAGAGCAACGTGCGACAAAGCCTCCCGCATGTCGGATCACGTGCCAATGTGTTGGAATAACTCTGCTCGTTTGTTGCCTGCCCGCCGTGCCCTTCCGCGCTGGAAGTGCTCTGTCAGCCGAGCTGGATCGCTCTGATGTCGAACCGTTTCGAGCGCTCACGCGGGCGGCCCTGCCGGCCGGAGACTGCGCTATAAGCCGCCGGTCGAAGGAGACGAACATGCGTCCGCTCTTCCGTGTCGTATTTTTCTCTGCGATTGGATTGATCGCTTGTGACGGCAAGTCTGATCCTCATGGGGACGTAGCATCGGCAGGCTCCAGCACGACGGGTGGGGCCGTGGCTGGCGGCGCGGGGTCCTCGGGCGGCGCGGGCTCCGGCGCCGCCGACGCGAGCAGCGGCAGCGGCGGCCAGGCCGGCGCGGGTACAGGCGGTGAGGCCGGCGCGGGCACAGGCGGTGAGGCCGGCGCGGGCGCGGGCGGTGAGGTCGGCGCGGGGGGGCAGGGCGGAGCAGCGTCGTTTCCTCCGCTCAAGATCTCGAGCGACACGGCGTCCATCGAGTTCACTCCTGCGCTGATCGCGGCGCAGGACTTCTATCCCGGTGAAGCGACCGTCCAGTCCGGCGGCATCGTGGGCATGCTCAACGACGCCAGCGTCGATCTCGGCACCAACGCGGAGACGCAGACGCTAAGGCAGTCGGTGGCTCACCCGGACCTGCGGATCATCTTCACGGTGACGGAGACGTTCTACCGGATCGTGGCCAACCGGTCGGCGGGGATCGGCTCGCTCGCCGATCTGCGAGGCAAGCGGATCGGCTCGATCGCCAGCACGTCAGCGGCCTTCTTCATTCACAAGTACCTGGGCACGGTGGGCCTGACCGACGCCGACTACACGGTTGTTTCCGGGAGCATCTGCATGGCGGCGCCCTGCGGCAGGAACACCTTGCCGGCCATGCTCGAGGAGGGCACCGTGGACGCCGTCGCGCTCTGGGAGCCCTCGACCCAGCTCGCGGCGAACGCGATCGGGAGCAACGCCGTCGTGTTCCAGGATCGCTCGCTCTACCGCGAGATCGTGAACCTCCACAGCACCGCCGAGAAGCTCGCGGATCCGGAGAAGCGGCGCGGCATCGTCGCGTTCGTGCGATCGCTCGCGAGCGCGCAGGAGCTGTATCGCACCAAGCCAGAGGCGATCTGGCCGAGGATCTCGGAGGCGATCGGCATCGAGCCCTCCGTGCTCGAGCAGGTCTGGGAGGACGAGCGGTTCCAGGGCACGCTGGTGCCCGACATCCTGGATGTCCTCGAGGAAGAAGAGGGCTGGGTCGCCGCCCAGAGCAACCGCTCGCCGCGCACCCGCGCGGAGCTCGCGCCGCTGGTCGACGACAGCGTGATGCGGGAGGCCCTCGGGCTTCGGTAGGTGCTCGGCGCGAACGCCTCCGCTTGTCGTATCGTGGGCGTCGTGCGGCCCAGCCCACCCGCGTCTCCCTCTCGTCTTCGCGAGTACCTGGCCATCCTCGCTGGCGCGCTGGCCGCCGGCGCCTGTGGCGCGCTCTTCGATCAGGTCACCGCCACGATCTCTCCAGAGTATTTCCTCGACGGCAAGGGCCTCGCCGCGTCGAGCTTGCCGTTCCGGATCGCTGTCGCGTGGACGGGGTTCCGGGGAGGTCTGCCGCTCGGCGCCCTCGTCACGGGCGTGGGCCTGCTCCGCTCCGCGCGCAGCGACCGGTTCTCGTGGCGCGCCTGGCTGGGCAGGATGATCGCTGCGGTCGCCGCGGCGCTCGCGCTCTGCCCGGCCCTCATGGCGGCGCTCGACCCGTTCGGCGTGCGCGAGGCGAGCCTCGGTGTGTGGTCCCGCGGCGCCGCCACGAGATACCTCGTCTGCTGGGGGCTCCATGCCGGCGCTTACCTCGGCGTCCTCGTCGGCGTCTTCCTGGAGGGCCGACCCGCCCTCCGCCGATCGTCGGGGCCGTGAGCGGGCGGGTCCTCTCAGCCGCGCTGCTCGCCGCCGCGAGCGCGCTGCTCGCTGCGTGCGCGCCGCTGCCCGCGCCGCGCCGCTTCGCGGGGAGCCTCGATGTGCCGCTTACGACCACGAGCGGCCGTATCGCCGTCATCGCCGATCTGCAGCGCACCTCGTACCTGGAGTTCTGGCGCGAGTCGAACGATCCCGAGCGCGCGGCGCTGGTGCAGGCGCTCGCCGCCGCTCGCCCCGACGCCGTGTTCGTGATCGGCGACCTGGTGTTCTACGGCGGCTCGGCGCGGCACTGGGCCGATCTCGACGCCGTGATGGCGCCGGTGCGCGACGCCGGGATCCCGGTGTTCGCGGCGTTCGGCAACCATGAATACTGGGGCGGCCGCGGCGGTGCGCGCCACCTCTTCGTGCGCTTTCCGCACCTCGGCGGGCGCCACTGGTACGAGGTCGCCTATGGACCCATCCGCATCGTCGTCCTCGACAGCAACATCGACGAGCTCACCCCCGCGGCGTGGGACGCCCAGATCCGCTGGTACGAGGGCGCGCTCCGCCGCATCGACGCCGATCCTTCGGCGCGCGCGGCGCTGGTGCTCACGCACCATCCGCCGTACACGAACAGCACGGTGACGGGCGACGAGCCCCACGTGCAGCGCCACATCGTCCCGCCCCTCCTCCGCTCCCGGAAGGCGCTGGCGCTGATCAGCGGCCACGTGCACAACCACGAGCGCTTCCAGCGCGGCGGAAAGCTCTTCATCGTGGCTGGCGGCGGCGGCGGCCCACGGGCCGCGCTGGCCCAGGGCGCGGCACGCCGCCACCCCGACGATCTCGCCCGCGGCCCGGCGCTCCGCCCATTTCATTTTCTGCTGATCGCGCCCGCCCCGGAGGGCCTCGCCGTCGAGGTCCACGGGCTCCCCAAGGGCGGCAGAGAGGCCGCCGCCCTCGACCACTTCGTGATTCCCTGGCCGGCGCGCTGAGGCCCGCGCTACGCGGCCGCGCCGAGGGTGCCGATCTCCTCGAACTCGCGGATCATCCGATCGAGCCCGCCCTCGTCGACGCGGAGGCCGAGCGCCGCCGCGGCGTGGACGAGGAGCTTCCGCTCCCGCAGCGACGCGACCTTGTCCGCGGCCGCCGCGATCTCGAGCGCGCGCAGCAGCGGGGCGCGCGCGCCCTCCGGCACGCCGCGGAGGCGCTCGATCCAGGTGATGTCGTCGGCGAGCCGCTCGTTCAGGCCGACGCGCGCCGGGGCCGGCAGCCGCCGCAGCACGGCCGCGAGCAGCGCGGACTCCTCCGGCGTGAGGCGCCCGTCGGCGGTGAAGATGAACCAGAGCCCTTCGAACAGCCGATCGAGGTGCGGGCGCAGCGTCTCGTCGCCGAGCGCCTCGTCGAGCGCGCACCGGTAACGCAGGTATCGGCGCGCTGTATCCCCGAGGCGCCGGGTGACTACCCAGCTCGTGATCGACGACGAGGCGACCGAGAGCACGGGCACCAGGTTGCGCGCCACGCTCTCGCCGGCAAGCCGCGCCGCGAGCTGCTTGGCCACCTCCGAGCTGCGCCCGCGCGCCGCGCGCACGAGAACGCCCGCTGGATCGTCCGTGTCCTGGGGGTGCTCCACGACGCCGAACGAGAGGGCGAGCAGCGCCCACACGTCGGCCGGCTCGTCCGGATCGAACCGGCGCCCGAAGAGATCCGCGAGCTCGCAGAGCATCCGCACGTGCAGGAGCAGCCGGAGCACCGTCTCAGCGCCCATCGCGAGCATGGCCGCGGGGATCGCGACGAGCCCGCCGAGCCCGTTCGTCTCGGCCGTGGCCACGGCCGCGCCGGTCGAGAGCGCCCCCGTCGCGCCGCCCGCGAGCGCCGAGCCGATGCAGGCGCGCCGGATGACCGCGCGCGCGTCGGTCGGCTCCGTCACGCCGGTCGACGCCGAGATGGCCGCGGGGCGAGGCCGCCGGTTGTAGCGGCGCACCGCGCGGGACAGGACCTCCGCGAGCCATGCACCGACCGGGCGCACGTGTACGCCCGCTTCGCTCGTCGCCTCGCGCAGCGGGAGCGCCGCGGCCCCCGCTGCGTCACCAGGATGCGCAGCCTCGTCGCTCATGGATAAGGGCGGTTCAAGATGCATTCCGCGCCCCGCGGGCGCCGAGGCCGAGCCCGTTCGCAGCACTGCCGAGATCGGCTATCGCCTTGGTCACGCGGAGAGGGATTGACCCGTTCCCTCACCGATGAGGAGGAGCACCTTCCGCTCCCACGGCCCGACAGGCCAACTCAGCTCCAGGGGGCTCCGTCTCGGCCTGAACGGATGATCCGTGGTACGGGCGTCCTCGCCCTGCCTCCCACTTGAGCGTGTATACCGGAACTCTGGCGTTGATACGATGAAAAAACGCGTCTGCGATGCCATCGTCGCCTCCGTCATCCACGCGACGCGCGTGGTCGAAGGGAGAGAGACGATGCGGGTATTGCTGACGGGAGTGGGGACTCGCGGTGACGTGCAGCCCGTGGTGGCCTTGGCCGTCGAGATGCGGCGTCGGGGGCACGATGTGAGGCTGTGCGTTCCGCCGAACTTCATCGACTGGGTGCGCGGCCTGGGCTTCACGGCGACCCCGATCGGAATCGCGATGCGGCAACCGAGCGGGGCCGCCGCGCCGGCCTCCCCGCCGACGCCGGAGCAGGTCCGCGCGCTGCTCGAGCACCTCGCGAGAGACCAGTTCGACGCGACAGCGTCGGCCGCCGAGGGATGCGACGCGATCGTGGCCGGCGGAGCGCACCAGTACGCCGCGCGGTCCATCGCGGAGCGGCTGGGCATCCCGTCCATGGTCGCCGTGTACGCGCCGGTGGCCCTGCCGTCGCCGGATCATGCGCCCGGCGGGGAGCCCGGGGGCGACCCGGAATCCAACCTCCGACGCTGGCAGGACGAATCGCGGAGCTGGAACGAGCGGCTCCTCGAGCGGCTCAACGCCCATCGGGAGCGCTTCGGCCTGGGTCCGCTGAGCGATGTCCTCAGCCATGTCCTGGGCAAGGCGCCGTGGCTCTCGGCGGACTCGGTCCTTGGGCCGCTGCCGGCGACGCCCGGCCTGCAGGTCACGCAGACGGGAGCCTGGCTCCTTCGGGATCAGGCGCCGCTCGTACCCGAGCTGGAAGCGTTCCTCGCCGCCGGCGAGCCGCCCGTCTACATCGGCTTTGGCAGCATGCCTGTCGACCAGCAGACCGGCCGCATAGTCATCGAGGCCGTGCGGGCGGCGGGGCGCCGCGTCGTGCTGTCGCAGGGGTGGGCCGAGCTCGGCCTGGTCGACGACGCCCTCGACGGCATCGCGATCGGCGACGTCAACCAGCAGGCGCTGTTCCCGAGGGTCGCCGCGGTTGTCCACCACGGCGGGGCGGGTACGACCACGACGGCGGCGCGGGCGGGCGTCCCGCAAGTGATCGTCCCGATGTTCGCCGATCAGCCTTACTGGGCCTCGCGCGTCCGGGCGCTCGGGATCGGGACGTCCGTGGCCCGTGCGGCGCTGAGCGCGGAGGCCCTCCTGGCCGCGCTGGAGGGCGCCCTCGATCACGGGGTCGCTGCCCGCGCGGCAGCGAGCGCAGGCGCCGTGGCGGTGGATGGCACGGCCGTCGCCGCCGACCTTGTCGAGCGGGCCTCCGCGTGAACCGCGGGTGATGGCCGCGTTCGTAGGGCCGTGTCCGCGGGTCGACCCGGGGTGATGCTCAGCGCGAACGAACCGGCAGAGCACGAACGACGGCAGGATGAGCTTCCGCGAAACCACCCGCCCGCTGCCGCGTAGAGGTGGCATCTCCGCTCCGCCAACGCCGAACGCAGCGCCGTACGGGTCGCTCGCAGGCGTACCGCTAGCCGCTGCGGCGCGGGGAGATGCCTGGCTGTGGGCGCTTCTGCCCGCAACGGGCTGTGCTTGGCCGGCGCCCCAGGCGCCTTCACGTGGGCCACGAGGCCCGAAAGAGACAATGACCATGAAGACGATCCGATTCGCGCTCTGCTCTCTCCCCCTCATGCTCGCCGCCTTCGCTGTCCCCGCGATCTCGGCGGCCGAGACCGGCCCGAGCTCTGCCACGAGCGCCGTGCAGCTCGAGTCCACCACGGCCGTGGCCACGCCGGCGGAGCTCGGCGGCCCTGTGGACGATGCGAGTGCTGACGTGACCGACGCCGACGACGCCTCTCTGATGAGCACCGTCGCGCGCTCCGATCGCCCCAATGCCCCTGGGTTGAAGCTGTGCTGCGGAACGGCGGGGGACTACGGGGTCATCTGCTGGCGCTGCTGAGCGGGCGCCTTACGTCGGCGCGGGCTCCCGGCCGCGGCACGCTGGCGCGCGATCGACCCGATCTCGCGCCGGCGCCCGGCCAAAGCCGTGCGTCGAACCTCAACGTCGATTGCGCGGCGGCTCGCGAAGCGCAGCTCAGCGCGCGCAGCGCCGACGCTTTGACGCCCACGGAGCCGCCGCGCAGCTGCGCACCTTCACCGCGCCGGCGTCTCGCTCTCGCCGTCGTCGAAGAACTCCATCCCTTCATAGGGCTTGTCGCGGCAGGACGCGAGGCGCGTCCGGAGGTCGCCGACGTGGATCTCGAGCTTGTGTCCGTCCGGGTCTTCGAAGTAGAGCGACGCTCCTTCGGAGCGGTTCTCCTTCCAGATCCGGGCACCGCTCAGGCGAATGGCCTCTTCCTGGGAGGCGAAGCCCTGTGCATCGACCGAGAACGCGAGGTGCGAGTCGTCGCCCTGCCGCGCGGCGCGCGCGTCCAGCTCCAGACAGAGCCAGAGCGTTCCCAGCTCGAGATATGCGCCCCTGGCCCACTGCGCTCGCCGCTCTCCGCCGAGCACCTGGACGTAGAAATGCACGGCGCGGTCGAGGTCTCGAACCGCGAGGGTCACGTGGTTGACGCCGCCGATCGCCATGGCTCCAGCAGCGTAGTCGATAATGGGCTCGTGCGCGCATCCCGGCAGCACGTCGAGCATGAGGAGAGCGGCTCGTCGGCGACGGTCGGCGTGAGCTCCAGCGCAATGCCGACGAACGCACCGGGCTCGGAGTTGAGGAGGGTGTCGATGATCTGTTGCCAAGTCCGCACGGCCAGCTAGGGTGCGGGCCCCAACGGACGGAAGGCGCGGATGAAGGACACCCTGTCGGCGGCGGAGGCCAGGCGCATCGCGCTGGCGGCGCAGGGCTTCCGGGTGGAGCGACCCGGGCCGGCGACGACGAAGCAGCAGCTGACCCGGCTGATCGAGCGGCTGGGCGTTGTGCAGATCGACAGCGTCAACGTCGTCTCGCGCACCCATTACCTGCCGGCCTTCTCGCGGCTGGGGGCCTATCCGCGGCCGATGCTGGAGGAGCTCGCGTGGGCGAGGAAGCGGCCGCTGTTCGAGTACTGGGCGCACGAGGCCTCGCTGCTGCCGCTCACCACCCAGCCGCTGCTGCGCTGGCGGATGGCCGACGCGCACGACGGGGTGGGCGTCTGGAAGGGTGTGGCGCGCTTCCTGCGCGAGCACCGGCCGATGGCGGACCGGGCGCTGGAACAGGTCCGCGAGCGCGGGCCGCTGGCCGCCTCCGAGCTCGAGATCGGCACGAAGGGGCCGGGCGGCTGGTGGGGCTGGAGCGACGCCAAGCGGGCGGCCGAGTGCCTGTTCTGGATCGGCCAGCTGACGACCGCCACCCGGCGGGGGACCTTCGAGAGGGTGTATGACCTGCCGGAGAAGGTGCTGCCCAGGGCCGTGATCGAGGCGCCGACGCCCGCGCGCGAGGACGCTCAGCGCGCGCTGATCCGCATCGCCGCCCGGGCCCTAGGCGTGGCGACCGAGCGGGACCTGCGGGACCATTTCCGCATGGGGGTTGCCGAGACGAAGGCGCGGGTCGCCGAGCTCGTCGAGGCCGGTGATCTGCTCCCCGTGGGCGTGAAGGGCTGGCGGGAGCCGGCCTTCCTCGATCCCGCCGCCCGGCGGCCGCGTCGGATCGAGGCCTGCGCCCTCCTCTCGCCCTTCGACAACCTGATCTGGTTCCGCGAGCGCACCGAGCGGATGTTCGGCGTGCGGGTGCGGCTCGAGATCTACACGCCCGCGGAGAAGCGGACCCACGGCTACTACGTGCTGCCGTTCCTCGAGGGCGATGCGATCACCGCGCGGGTCGACCTGAAGGCCGATCGCAAGGCGGGCGTGCTGGTCGTGCAGGCAAGCCACGCCGAGCCCTGGGCGGGCGCGCAGACGCCGGAACGGCTGGCGGGCGAGCTGCGGACCATGGCCGCGTGGCTGGGCCTGGAGCGCGTGCGGGTGGAGCCGAGGGGCGACCTGGCCGAGCGGCTGGCGGGGGCCCTGTCGGGCAGATAGCGACGAACAACACGCTGCGTATGCCCAGGCGCCCACAGGGCGATCTTCACATATCTCGCGAGAGGGATCGGGTCGCCGCCGGAGGTGGCCTCAAGGCTCGCGAAAGATTGTGCAATCCCGAGCGCCACTCTCGTCGGGCCCGTGCCCTGGTGTCGGGGCGCACGCAGGTCACACGGCGTGACAACTCGAAGGAGGTGCCCGGAATTGAAGAGCAGGACACGGCTGCTCCGGCTCCTGCGGGCCCCACGCATGAGCTCGGCATACCGCCTGGAGAGCCGGCGTGTCCAGCGTGGCTGTAACCACCCGAGAGACGACCCGATGCCCTCCGTGACCCATGAAGCGCTGGTGGACCTGTTCAAGAATCGGCCGACGCTGGCCGCCGAGATGCTGCACGACGCGCTCGGCCAGCCGGTCCCGACGTTCACGGAGGCGCGCGTCGAGTCCTCCGATCTCGCCGAAATCGTTCCCTCGGACCGCCGCGCGGACGTCATTGTCGTGCTGCTGGTCGGCGAGCAGCAGCGGCCCGCGATGGCCATCGTCGTCGAGGTCCAGCTCGGCGTGGACCCGGACAAGCCGTACGTCTGGCCCGTGTATGTCACCCAGACGAGGCGACGTATTTGCTTCATTTTCCCGGCGTTCTGCGTCGTCCTGACGATTGCGTGACGGATCGTCATGGCCGCCGTCGCCCAGCAGGCTGGCGGGGAGCGGAGGGAACACCGCCTCGAACCGGCCGGCAAGCTGCTCCGCCTCCCGGACGTAGCGCTGCGTCGTGCCGAAGTTGGCGTGGCCAGCCCGGCGCATGATCTTGAGCGGGTCGTCGCCTCGGATGGCCATCCACGTGATGCCGGTCGCACGGAGGTCGTGGAACGTCATGGGCTTCCGCGTCTCGTCGTCCACGAAGAGCTCCGGCCGGGTGACGCCCGCGAACGTCAGGTAGCGCCGCAGGATCCTCGCCAAGCTCTGGCCACACACCATCCGGATAACCCGAGCGTCCGGGTCGGCCTTGGCCTTCATCGCGCGCAGCAGCGGGAGCAGGTTCTCTTCGATCGCGAACCGCCGGGCGAGCTTGCCCTTGGTCGACTTCTCCTTCTCGCGCAACCGATCTATGCCGCGGTTCACGTTGATCACGCCGTGGTCGAGGTCGACGTCGCTCCACCGCAGCGCTTCGACCTCACCGGCGCGGAGGTACAGGTAGACGGCCAGCGCGATCATCCTGCGCCAGTGGAGCGGCACTCGATCGCTGTTCATGAGTGCCAGGAACTCGGAGGGGTAGAGATAGCTCTTAGCCCGTTCGACGCCGCGGTCCGGACCGGCCACGTCAGCGCACGGGTTGTCGTCACGCACGCGCAGCGCAGCGATCTTGGAGCGGAGCGTGTCCTTGAACATCTTGGTCACGATAACCCATGCGCGCTGCATCGTCTGCCAGGAGTGCGAGCCTGCGGCGACCTTGGCGTCCATCGCCTCCACTACCGCTTCGATGTTCGCGCGCGTGACACTGGCGATCGGCTTCGTGCCGATGATCGGCTCGATGTGGAGTTTGAAGGTAGAAGCTTCCTTGTGGACCGACACCAGCCCGCGCACGTCGCGAGCGGCGTTCCAGCGCTCGAAGTACTCGGAGACCGTCTCGCCCGGGCTGACCGCCGACGCCTTGCCGCCGTGCTTTGGTCTCAGCTCCAGCCCCTTCGCGTTCTCGCTCCAATACTTCGCCTTCTCCCTCGCCATCGCCTCCGAGCAGCCAGCCGGAAGGTGGTAGACGGGCCGACTCCCATCATCGAGCGTAACCCGGACGTCCCAATGATCACCATGACGAAAAACGGTGCCAGTGCGCTCACGTGCCATGTTGTCTACTCCCTGTAATTATGAAAGCTCGTGCTTCTATGTGTTCTGGCGCCACTTCATCGCGTTCCCTTCGGCTCGCGCCGCAGGAAGTGGCGATCGAGCACGTCGATGACGCGCAGGGCGCCGACGAGTTCAGCGAAGGCTTCGCGGTCGGCGCGCGTCTTGGCGGTCAGGTAGAGCTCCATCACGGAGCCCCAGAGCTCCGCGCGGTTGTACGGATGCACCCCGGCGTGCGCGTCGAAGATGGCCAGCTGCTCCACGACGTAGGAGAGGTCCTCCTCCGTCAGGACGCGCCGCTTCTCGGCTCGGTCGGTCATCGGCGCCTCCGGAGCAACAGCGCCAGCGCCTTCCGGGCGATCCTGAGCCGCGATGCCGCGGTGCTCGGGTTCATCCGGCGCCGCTTGGCGTGCGCGACGAGGCCCTTCGGGTCGTCCACGGACAGGAGCGCCTCCCGCTGCCAGCCCGGCAGGCTGGCCATGGCGTCGAGCACCTCACGCGCCTCGATCTGGGCGTGGAGGTCGATGCCGACGGGCTCGCGGAGCAGGCCGAGGGGCGACGGATGGATCACGGCGCGCCGCACGTACGCGCTGTTGACGTAGTGCGAGGCGAGGCGCCACGCGATGCCGTGGAGCCACTTGCGGAGCGCGTCGCGCGGCTTGTCCCGTGGGTCGGGCCGGTAGAGCCCACGACGGATGGCGTTCCAGGCGTTGAGCAACACCTCGGCTTCCACGTCGCGGCGGTCGCGCTTCGGGATGCCGGCGAGCGTCGCGAGGACGATGCCGCGCTCGGCCATGATCGCCTCGATCGTCGGCCGCTTCCGTGGATGTCGCGCGGCAGGCGGGCGGCGGCCGGTTTCGGTGCTGGACCGCCGTGCTCGGCGGTGAAGGAAGCGATCGGGGTGATGGGTGGGGTTGTCGTTGGACGGATCGATCTGTTGGCCCTTTTCGGGCCGCGGGCGTAGCTTCGCCATGTCGGACCTCGTTCCGCGGGGTTCCGGCCACGCTCCCCGGTCGGTTGCCGCCGACGCGGGGAGCACTTTTTGTGGTCCGTACAGGGTACGCACGCATCCTGCAGACCGTCAACGAAATACAGACGATCGTCTGTTAATCCGGCAAGCGCGTGGCGCTACGCCTGCGGGCGTGAGTAGCGCCCGAGTCAACACGGTGCTGATGTACGTGGCGGCGAACGTCCGACGGATTCGGCTCAAGCGCGACATGACTCAAGAGGCGCTGGCCGAAGCTGCCGACCTGCATCTGACCTTCATTCAGCGCATCGAAGCCGGTCGCGTGAACCCGAGTGTTGGTGTCCTCGTGCAGCTCGCCGATGCACTTGAGGTGTCTCCGGGGATCCTGCTGCGCCCCGCAACGATGCCTGAGGTAAAACGAGGTCGTCCGCGAAAGGCGCCGGAGTGACAGGCGCCTTGGGTTCACGGTCGCCGCTGGTATCTCCGCGCGTCGCTCTCCGCTCCGAGCAGAGATAGCGCTGCAACGGCGTCATCGTCAGACATGCCCGACTGTCCCGACATGATGCGGGCGATCTTCTCGCTGGTCGTGAGCCCGGCGAGCGGCGAAGCGTGACCGACCAGCCGCGCGTGCTCGGCGCGCTCCGCTTGCTCGTCGCGCCCAGCGCACTCCTTCGCGAGCGCCGCGCCGTGGATCGCCTCGTACACATCCGCGGCCCCATGCTGGCCGGCAGCCCGCAGCTGAGCCAGTCTCGCGAGATGCGGCGTCTCGAGCGGCGCTGTCGCCATGACAGGCGCGCCGACGTTCGCGAGCTCCAGGGCGAGCACGCGCGCGCTGCGCTCGGCTTCGATCGCCCTCGCGTGAAGCGTTTCGTACATCGTCGCGGTGGTGATCTTCCCTTCGGCTTTGAACCTCTCCAGTTGGTCGAGGTGCGGCGCCGGGACGAGGTGCGGCTCGATGCGGTAGCCGTTGTCTCTGGCGAACACTACCGCGGCGTCGGGCTGGTCGTTCGCGACGAGTTCATGAAAGGTGCTCATCGCCATCGGGCTGTTCTCGATGTTCTCGCTCATGTGCTGCTACTCCTCTCAGTCGAAAAAGCCGCGGATCTTGACCCCGTTCTCATCGAGATCGGCACGCAGCCCGTCACTGACGTGCGGCTCCACGTGCGCCTTGACCCACGCGATGAAGGGCGCGGAGCAGTCCGAAGGTCGGACGTAGAACCCGTGCGGGTGCTCCGGCGTTGAGGCGGCAGTCACCCGACGAGCCGACTCGAACTCCTCATCCTCCATCAGCCGCTGAAAGTCCCTCCATCGTTTGGGCACCTCGCGGAGGTGCACCGCCGTGCGCGGTGGCTCCTTCGCCTTCGGCCAGAAGCTTCCAGCAGCATCGGGGCGCGCCCATTCGATCGCAACGACTTCGGCGTGCACCGCCCGAACCCATGCGGCGAAGGAGGGATCGACCATCGACGGCGTGACGTAGAACGCGATCGAGATGATGCGCCGGGCCTCGATGAAGCATGCCTCCATCTTCTGTCGCGCCTCCCGCTGTTCCCAGGTGTTACACTCAGCGCTCGCGAGATGCCGAATGCCCTCGGAGATCAGTTCGTCGACGCGCGCGCGGGCAGCGATGTGCTGGTCGAGCGGCACGCGCGTGATCGTCGGGCTCGACGTCGCCACGACGTCACATGTCACGTCGGCGTCGATGCCGAGCGCGCGGAGATCAAAGGTGCGCTTCGTCAACATGCATCACCTCCAGGACTCGCCGGCATCTTTGTGAAACGCGGTGGTGTCGGGTAGAAGTGCTCGCGCTGGCACGGGTGCGTCATGCCATGAGGAAGTGCCATCTGCTTTATCTCCTGCGGCATCAAAGGCCGCGATCAGACCACGTAACGAAGTTGCGCCCGCTCGGCTTGCGCGTCGCGAGCGGTGACATGCTCAGTGCTCCATCGGCATCCGCGATCGCGGAGGTGAGCAAGAGAGCGGCGTAGTCGTCATGTCCCGTGCGGGCGCCGTAGGTGAGCGCGCCAGTCGTGGTGAATTTCTCCGAGAACGCGTGAAGCTGTTTCCGCATGGTCTCATGGGTTGCGATCGTGATAGCGCCATCACGAAGCCACCCGCGAATCAACCCGACGGCCGCCGTCTTGTTGCTGTTGGTCCAGTCGTACGCGGTGAAGTTGTAGCCGCGCGCCGCGAACGCGGCTTCGAGCATGAGAGCTTCGCGTTGGTCGGACACCACGCGACGGATGGCGTGCTCCTCGCAGACGGCGCAGAGTCGATCCACGACGTCATCACCGCGCATGTTCTGCCAGAATGCGCCATCGATACCGCCGATCTCGTCGACCTGGAGGAAGGGGATGATCTGGCCGGTGTAGTCGCTTCGCACGATCCGGTTGCCGCGGGCGTCGAGTGCGTAGGCACAGCTGCCCGCGATCACGCGGCCCCACTCGTCGGTGAGATCAGTGGTCATGTATGCGGCAAACGGAAGCAGCGGCCACGACCAGCCGACGACAGCGTATGTGAACGAATCATTGCGCCCGCTCGATGGGTCGAGCACGAGGACCCGTTCGCCAGCATGGTACGAGCAGCCCGGATCGCGAAACGCTCGATCGACTGCATCGGGATCGAATGCAGCGGAGATCGCAGCCTGGGGGATCGCCCGGTACTCGCGAGCCCACACCCGCGCGTCGGCTTCGAGCGCGCGCGTGTCCTGCTCCGAGATCGAGGGGTTCGCGGTCCACGTCGGCGCGTGTGCCACGCACTGCGTTGGCGTCTCGCCCCGCTCGAACGCGTCATAGTGCGCGTCGAGCGTCGACAACGGCGACGAGGAGAGGAACAGCCGCGCCTGGGGTTGCGTCGCCATCGTCGGACGGAGAGAGGCGAGGACTTCCTCAGCTGGGTTGGCTCCCGTATCTCGGTCCTGCCACTTCGCCACCTCGTCGCAGATCGCCGCGATGGCGGTGAAGCCGGAGACCCCCGCGATCGAGGCGGCGAAGACCTTGAACGCGACCGGCGCCCCGTCGTCGCGCTGCAACTCGATGGCCTCGCCGGCCTTCCGGAAGTCGACGCCGAGCGCGCGGAGAATCGCCTCGATGGTCCGCAGGCGGGACGCTGCCTCGTCCCGCGAGGTCGACACGATCGGCACCGTCCCAACATCGCCGGGCGGGATGTCGTGCTCACCGAACAGCGCCTCGACCACCGCGAGGCGGCAGAGGGTGGACGACTTGCCCCCCCGGCGTCCGACGCGCAGCACGAGGGTGCGCCGGCCGGAGAGGTAGAAGCGTTCGAGGGTCGACCACCACCACGCCGAGATCGCTGGGAAGCCCTGCGCCACGAGCTCCGCGTCTACGGCGCGAAGGTGGTCGAGGATGCGGCGACCGTGATCGCTCACGTGTCGCTGTCGCCCTCGGCGTGCTCGTTCAGTCGAGCCGCAGCACGCTCGCGAACGCGATCGAGCGCCGTGCGGCGGCTGGAGCCGCGCGCCTTCGCTTCGCGGGCGGCGAGCTCCCATGCGGCTAGTTCGTTCTGCCTCGCCTCCGCGGCGAGCGCCGACGCGCGCTTGAGCAGCTCAGGATCGCCGATCGCAGCGCCTTGGTTCTGAAGGTACCGCGATGACGCGAGGGCGAGCGCGGCCGACTCGACTAGCGCGCCGACGCCGGCCGAGATCTCCCCGCCGTGCGCCGCGGCGAGTTCACGGCGTCGGTGAGCACCGTACCGCCGACCCCATTTGGCGAAGGGCCTGAAGGCGTCGGACGTCGAGTCGATGCCGCCCACACCTCCGAGAGCACCGGCGCGGAGCCGTCGCGCCCGTGCCGCCGTGTTGCCGCGGGTAAACCGCCCATCAGGGCCCCGATCGGAACGGACCGATTTGGAGCCCGCAGCGGCCGGCAGCTC
This sequence comes from Sorangium aterium, assembly GCF_028368935.1. Taxonomy (NCBI): domain Bacteria; kingdom Pseudomonadati; phylum Myxococcota; order Polyangiales; family Polyangiaceae; genus Sorangium; species Sorangium atrum. Next base: position 866,302 of record NZ_JAQNDK010000002.1, read on the forward strand.
GTCCGGCGGAAGCACCTCGACATGCGGTCGACCGCGACCGCGCCCATGTCCGGATCGAAGCGCCATCACGCGACCTCGGCGGAAGCGGCTGCGCGGGTGAGCTCATCCCGCATCACGCGCAGCCCGCGAACGAGGGCGGAACGAGCCACAGCGGCGCGCTTCACGGTCAAGCCATCCCGTGACATCAGCCCCGAAACCGCCTCGATCTCGGCGCGGAGCTCTCCATTGACTCGAATGTTAAGATTCGCTTGAAGCACATTTCTATCCATTGTCTCACCAGTGTTGTTGGGCGCTTTGATGACGCCACGAGCTACGAGTGCTCGAAGAGATCGGCGGACATGCCGAGGATGCAGTCGACGCAACCGGCGCAGCGACAGGCCGGCCGGATGGTCGGCCAGCGTCGCCACGAGGTCTCGCTGTGCGGAGCCGATGCCGTGGCTCACGAGCGCCGCTGCATGGGGCAGACCTGCGTGGGCAGCCTCACGGCCGTCGCGGCATACCGCGGTTGTTCAACTGGCAACGGATGCCAGTTGCGGGCCGCCGGGGTAACGGCGGCCACCTCTGGGTCCGGAACGCCCTCGGCTGCGATGCGCTGCTCGCGGGCGTCAACGACGAGCGCCAGGAGGACGAGCGCGATCTCGGCCGCCAGCTGGGCGAGGGTGGCCAGCACTGTGACGACGAGCGGGAAGTGGACCGGCGACCTCGACTAGCGCTGCGAAGCCACCGCAGGCGCCCTCTACAGGGCCGCTGACGCTCCGAGCGGCTTGCACCTCAGCCTCGACCATCCGGCACGTGCAAGGGCGTCCGGTGAGCGCACAGCGCGACGACGAGCCACAAGCGCAACGGCCGCGCATCCAACCTCGGAGCGTCCGGAGTTGGGCGGCACCCCGAGCTGATCCATCGGCGAAGACATCGATCCCGCGCTCGGCCTCCTGGGCGCCGAGGTCGAGCACCGCGAGCGCGGGCGCCGAGGTGCCGATCGAGCCGCTGGCCGACGTGTCGGGTTGCGCCGGCCCCCATAGGATGGGACGCACAGCGCTCCGAAATGCCTTCAAATCAAGGCCTTTTGCGATCGAATCGTCAGGGCGAAGTGTCAGCGCACCGCTCCGCTGAGCTCCGCCGGGGTCGAGCGCGCCATGCTGAGCCGCTCCGCCGACAACGAGGGCGCTGAGGTCGAGGTCGCGAGCGCGATCCAGCCAGCGGTGATCGGCATGCGCGCCCGCCCTGATCCAGCACGGCCAGGTGGTTGACGGACACCAGGAGCATCCCGACCGCCAGGCCCGATGCCAGGGCAGCCGGCGAGCAGCGGCAGAGCGAAGCGTGCCGCGTTCCGGGACGGGTCGACGTCGAGCAGGTTCACGTCGACCGGCTGTAGGCATGTAGGGCGAACGAGGGGGCTGTTTCCATAAACCTCTCTGGTATCGATGCATGCGCTTGCATAGAGGAAGTTCCCGGATCTGGTCCCTACAAGTGCCTACGTGCCTACAAGCCGACATCGCCGGCCCCTTCCGGCTGGTCGTCGCCGTGGTAGCGGAGCCCGACGCCGCGCCAGATGTCGCGCGGGGAGCTGTGCCCTGGGACGCGCTTCGTGCTCTCGCTGGCGCCGAGATTCCGGATCCGATCCGCGAAGCGTTTGGACCCCATCGGGAACTTGTTGCCGTTGTCCTGGCTCCATCGCTCGTATTCCCGACGCAGCGCTGCTTTCTCGACCCATGCGTCCGGCGCGACGACGCAGCGCTCCTTGATGAAGTCGCGCAAGGGGTCGTTCTCGGCGCGGTAGGCTTCCGTCGCTCGCGTGATCGACGCCGGTGCGCCCAGCCCATGCTTTTGCCATTCGCTGCACCCGCGCACCGCCCAGGCCAGGATCGCCGGGCCACCGACCGCCGGATCAAGCAGCGCTGCCTTGACCTGCGGGTCGCGCTTCTCCTTTGGGACGGTGTGCTCGAACGGGATCCGGAGGATGCGGCGCCAGATCGCGGCGTCATCGTCCCGCACGCGCGGCGCATCGTTCGCGGCGAGCCACAGCTTGAAGGCTGGCTTGAACTCGAAGGACTCGCGGTAGAGGAACCGCGCTGTCACGGTGTCGCCGCCGGTCAGCTGCTTGACCAGCCCTTCGGCGAGCCGCTTGCCCTCGTCGACCTCGATCGAGAGCACGAGGCGAGCCCCCGCGAGCCGCGCGATGTCGTTGCGCGGACCGCCGGAGTCACGCCGGGCGATGAAGGTCTCGAAGTCTGCCTTCGCCGCATACTCGCCCATGGTGATCTTCAGCGCTTCGAGGAACGTCGACTTGCCGGAGGCCGGCGGACCGTGGACGAAGAAGAGTACCTCATCGCTAACGTCGCCGGTCAGCGTGCAGCCTGCGGCGCGGCGGAGGAACCCGATCAGCTCCTCATCGTTGCCCGTCACGTCAGCGAGGAAGCGATCCCAGATCGGCAGCTCCGCGCCTGGCTCGAACGCGACCGGAACGATTCGGCGCATCATGTCGCGGCGGTCGTGGTCCCGCAGCTCTCCTGTGCGGAGGTCGAGCACGCCGTTGCGGCAGTTCAGAAGCCAGGGATCGGCGTCGAAGTCACCGGGTTCGGCGCGGACGATCGGCTCCGTTTCCGCGAGGCGGAGCATCGCATCGATGCCGCGCGCCGACTGCGATCGCTTCGCCCAGTTGAACAGCGCGGTCGCTTCCTTGTGCTGAGCCTTCGCCTTCGCCACCTCGTCGTCGTCGTGCGCACGCTTCACCCGCTTCGCGGCATGGTTCATCGCGAACTCGGCATCGGTCAGCAGGCGACGCGTCGTCTCCTTTGCGAGCTCTGCCACCGTGGCCCGATCGCAGCACCATCGGGAGCCGGCCCATGTATGCCAACCACCGAGCGCTTCGACGTGGCGCAGATCAGGACCGTACAGGGCAACAAGGCGCTCCGCGTTCGCGAGGTCGCTGTCCGGCGCGGTGCCCTGCCTCAGCGGCACAACGACGAGCTGCAGCGACCCGTTGCCGTTCGCGGGACCGCCTCCGGTGCATGGCTCCGCAGGCACCATCGAGGCGCCGCACGCATCCAACCAGAGCCCGTCGCCGCGCGAGATCGGCTCATCGTCGCCGGCCTCGTCGTCGTCTGCGTTCCCGTCACCATGGTCGCTCGGCTCGACATCGTTCGCCGCGCACGCCTCGTCGTCGTGGTGTCGCTCCGGTCCGGCCGTCGACGGCTGTGCCGAGGTCGGTTCAGCGTGCATCCCGCACCTCCCCACGCTTCCGGTGAAATCGCGAGAGAATCAGCGCGGCGATCTTCTCGGCGGACTCGCGCGAGCCTGCCCACGTCGTACTGATACCGAAGTCCTGCTCGATGGCGAGCGCGCTTGCGATCACCGCCTGGGGCATCGTCCTGCTGCGGTAGCGATGCGCCCAGACATCGGGGACGCCGGCCTCCACCAAGATCGTCTTGAGCTCATACGCTCGAAGCCGCTCACACTCACGGAGGAAACGCTCGCGTTCCCATGTGACGCTCTGCACGAGGTCGTCCAGGCTCTTGCGCTCGATCGCGACGCTCGTCTCGAACCCGGCGAGCGAGTAGTCCCCGGCGGGCAGCGCTGCGTGCTCCATGTGGAGCCGTCCGCCGAAGGTCCAGGGGCGCTGCTCGCGCGTGTCGACGATGATGATCATGCTGCCCGCGTCCTTCATCGCGATGACCTCCGCGGCTGAAGGGACGCGAAGAACGCAGCGTCCGCGTCGTCGCCGCTCTGCTTCTTCGGCTTCGGCGTGCGCGCCTGGGTCGCGATCCAGGCGTCAACGTCGGCCTTCCGCGCCATGAGTTTGCGGCCGACCCTGAACGAGGGGAACGCGCCTGCTGCCGCGGCACGCCGGAACGTCGTCGGCCCCGTCGGGGAGCTCCGGGCGTCGTAGTAGGCGGGGCTGGTGTCGCCGGCAGCGTTCTCGTTCGCCGCCTCTCGGATCGAGTCGGCCAGGTAGCGGGCGATCGTCGCGAATGCTTTCAGCAGGTCATCCTGGGTTACAGACTTTCTCAATGGCACCTCCGAACAACAGCACGATCCACACGAGCGCCGCGGCACGGTCCTGCGGTGAGCCTGACGCAAGGCCCCGTCCCTCACAGCGAGTCCAAACACGGGCCTCCTGGCCGACGGCAACAGCCGACGCGGCCGTGCGGCCGAAGGCGAACGACGGGATGACGAGAAGGGCGCCCGAAGCGCACGCCGAGGTCGGAAGGCAGCCCGGGTGCTCTCGGCTACGGGGCCGTTAGCGCCTGACGCCGGTCAGGCCCCGGCGCTAGTCGAGGTCCCGCCCTCTCCGGCGCCCCGCCGTCGACCGGCGCCGGCCGCCAGATCGGGGGCGCCACCATGGCGATCTGTGCGGCGGGGCACGACGCCAGGCTCCTCCCGACCGAGATGCCGGCCAGGGGCGATGGCGAGGCCCTCTATAAGTCATGCTGCTCGAGATCGAGAGCGCTGTGATGCGTTGCGGGGCGGAGCCCTGGGGTCCGGTGCCGACGGGTCGAGGTTTCCCACGCCGTCCGGCGCCCTGCCGGTCGAGTCAGAGCCGGCCGCGCGGCAAGGGGGAGCGCCACGGGGACGAGCTGAGCGGCGGGGCGGAGCGCCCGACCGTGATGCCGGGCGGTGCCGACGGGGCCCACTCCTTGATCGTGGTGCTCGAGATCGAGGGTGCTGTGATCCGCTGTGGTGCGGAGGCCCTTCGCGGTTACACATAAGACAGAATCTCGACCGCGGCAGGGCTGGCGAGCACGCGGCCAACGCCGCCGACATCGCGCGGCTGATGCGGGGGGCGAGAGGGGGATGCACGCGTCCGGTGACCTGCATGCTGTCGTCGAACCGCTTCGTCCCCTGGGGATCGGCGCTCCACGACGGGCACCCAGCCGGCGAGACCGACCCCGGGTCCGAGTCTGCGCGCTGTGCTGGCGCAGCCCAGCCCGGAGCCAGGCGAGCGGCCTGGGCTGGTCTCCCAGAGCCGGCCCGGATCTCCCGGCGGTCGTCCTTGACGGCGCGAGAATGCTTGCTATGAGGGGCGAATCATGCCCGAAATTCTCATCGCGAAGGCGACAGATTCGATCGATGGCGACGAATACGTGATGACCGGAATCGCACGCCTTCGAAGCGGTCAGGAGGTCGGGAGAGCCGAGCTTCGCGTACCGCTGATCGCCGTCGACGCTTCGGTGGTGGGGAAGGCCGAGGTCGAGCATTTGAAGTCTGCGCTCGAAGCCGCGGTACAGGCAATAGCCAGGGCCAAGGCTCGCGCAGGCGGCCACTGAGCGGGAAGCCTGCAGAGGCTGACCGTATCGAGCACGCGCTTGCTGCCCTCGCTGGCACACCGCGCTCTCCGCGCCCGTCGTTGTTTTGGGACTCGTATACGACGACTTGGGCCTGTTAGAACTCCACGCACGCCTACAACGGAACGATTTAGGGACCGCTCGCCCGGTGTACGGACGGCAGGGCGCCCCCCTGCCGGGGGCTGAGGCTCGGATGGCCTCGCAGAGTCGGAGCTTCACGGCGGGCACCAGGCCGGCGGAGTGGATCCCGGGTCCGAGTCTGCGATGCCCGATCCCCCGCCAGCGAGGCCGAGCGAGCAGGCGCTACTGCGCACGGGAGCAGGCGGCGGGTGGGGGCCCTGCCCTGCTGGCCGTCTCCCGTACAGTGCCGGCGGCCCACTACGAGCGCATGCCCCGTTTTGACACGGTGACACGGGGCGGTATCTCCGCTGGCGCGCACAGAGCGAGATGGCAATGGGGGGTAGCTGAGACGTTGATGAGAACGACAGAGTTGAACAACGAGCAACACTACGATCGACCGAGCTTAGACTGAGCCGACTTAATACTTCCGATCATGGCCTGGAGACGATCGAGCAGCTCGTCGTACGTTATCAATTTCACAGCGCGTCCAGCGTTTAGATGCAACAGTCGCCGCCGCGTCTGACTATCCATACCTGCATTGCGACCAATCACAACCATCCCCTGTACCGGAAACGAGCTATCAAACGACGCAGGAACATCACTCGGATTCTCTCGCCACCACCGGATCCAGTCCTCAACCTGCTGAATAGCATGCGTAACGTGGTCCCTGGGTCTTCCGTACATAGTAAACAGAGGCAAGCTCGCTCGCTCAAGCTCGATCAGCAGAACGCGTTTTTCATCGAGCTCGTACTGGATTGCCAAATCAATGCGATACTTCTTTCCGAGCCACACCTCGGAGAGCACGCGAGCGCCAAATGGCTCAATGACAGTCGGAAAATTGAGAATAAACTCATGAAGCTGGCGTTCCTTTACCCGAGGATTCTGGACCAGGCGAGATAGTCCCAGGTACAAAGACCACAAGGTCGTATCTGTACTCTTTTCAGAGCTTGTCTCGAGCCGACGATCAATTAAATAGTCCTTTAGCTCCGGGTCTGGCAAATGCTCGGCCGCCGCTCTAATGACGCCTACGTCCGGCAGGAGCTCTGAATAGCCAGTTCTCTTCGGTCGCCCGATACTTCGCGGAAATTTACCTAGTGCAACTACCGGCACGGTACTGTGTCCCAGTGCTCGGTATGCAAGATAGGTGCAGTAGTCATCGCTCACGACAAACCGGCTGCCACCCCAATAAACAAGCAATTCCGGGCGCTTCCCCGAAAGTATCATCTTCTTCGCATCTTCCACTACATCCAGCGGATAACTTAAGCAGAAGTCGTAGTCGTGCGGCCTAATGAGATCGAGGCGAATGCTTAGCGTCGAGCATCGAACCTGCCTCCGTAGTACCGCCCTAAGGAATTGATCATAGGTCTTATCCACGGGAGGCTCAGTTCCCGCACGGCTTCGGAAATCTAGATCAGATTCGACGGCTTCCTTAAGCGGGATAAGCTGCATCTCACGCCCCCCTCGGTTCTCATTTAACCGACTGAGAGCGCACACCACCATCTGAAGCACATCCGACCCCGCGCAACCAGCTCGGCCCTCTGTTGTCCAGCCGGCTTCAGAGAGAATCCAAAAGGTCGGCTCTTGATTGTTTTTGCTAGCGAGTACCTCGATACGAAAAACGAGCCCACGAGGAAACGAATCGTTAATGCCGGTGGCCGAATAGATGTAACCGCCAGCAGCAAGACTCTCGCGCTGAATAAGAATCCCCAACGCTTCGTCTTCAGGTATACTCGATACAACTTCGAGGAAGAGCGGCGTCGGAAGTGGATGATTCTCGATCTCCTCCATCAGCCGATCAATGTCGACTGTGCACACAAGGTCAGCGCGTGACACAACATGGATTGATCTTGTGTTAAGAATATCTAAGAAAGCGGTTCCTAAGCCCGCATTCTTTCGATGAACGCCGAAGATGAAATTTCTAATTTGTGCCACATCAGGGAAGACTCCATCTTGCCCCGTAATGTCCCTGTATAGACTCAACCTGGCTCTTCCGATGACGTGGTTGGTGAGATTGCGCTGCAGGACATCGGGTATCTGTTTCATTGCCTTCTCTGCATGTTGGTTCGCATCGGGCTGCCTTATTGTGTCCCTCGTGTTCGTGCTGGCGCAAGTCAGAGCTCAGCAGCACTGGTGGACCCTAAGTGGGAGGGGAGCATACCATCCGTCAAGTTCGCGGATGCAGAGCATGTGAACTGCAAAATGTATGTCCAGTTACATTCCTATTTGGTCGAACCCGTCGATCGGCAAATATGTCCTCACTGAATTGTAGACTCGGCTGCGTTAACGTCACCTCGACGCTGTGCGGCGACGCTTCTTCTCGCCGCTCCTCTCCAGGTAGGAGCGGCCCCGACGCCCTCGCCGCCTCGCCTACGCCGCCCTCGCTGACTACGCCGCCCTCGCTGATCTCGTCAGCCCATCTGCCTGCCCGTCGCCCCCGGCCTCGTGCTGGAGCTCGCTTGCGACGGCTGCGGAGTGTTCGCCGCGACCTGGCGTGCGTGCGCATGGTGGCGGGTGATCGAGCTCGGGGAGGCGTGATGCCTCGCGGCAGGCAGGATCCCAATCTCCTACGTACACCCGCAGCGGAACGACTAGGAGCCGCTCGACGGGAGCATGGCGGCTGGGCGCCTTCCCCGCCGGAAGCAGCGCAGGTAACCTACCGGTGGCACACATCGGTCTGAGATGCGATCGACCTCAGTTCCCCCTCGGAGCCAACACAACGTGCATGAGACAATATTCGTGAACGCCCACAAGGGCCTTCAGTCGAGGAGATTCAGTGGGCTAGGACACATCAACGTGATATGCGGTCGCAACAACAGCGGAAAGTCCACCGTGCTCGAAGCAATATCAAACTCCGGAGCCGGAATAGCAGCAACACCTGAATCAATGATTGATGCGGCACGCGGTCTAGCACGCAGGGAACAAAGACATGGTGGGATCGAAGCACACTTATGGAATGCGATTGAACCCATTGTTTTAGACGCAATGAAACATGTGGACACAACGAAGACGAACATTTTCTCCGAAAATGAAATCCAGGACGTCGTCAAAAGCATCATCGAAGCATCAAACAAACGCGTCGAAGAGCTAAGCGAATCCAGTCAAATAGACGGCCAAAAGAAATTTGCTCTATACATCGACATGCCATATTTGCATAATAAGCTATTTAATATTCTCACTCAAGTATACACGAGCAGCTTCAGCGCCCTGCTAATACCGGCACGACGATACATAGAATCCCAAAGTACACTCGATGAGCCTGAGACGTTAAACCCGAACGGAAAAGGGCTGATCCAACTTCTGTTCGTCTGCAGAAATAAAAGAAAATCATCGCCCGAGCGTCATTTTTACGACACGGTGCGACAATATTTTCGTGAAATATCAAATGGTTTCGACTTCGATTTGTCCTTGACCGGCGACAGCTCGATCAACATCGACTTCTATTCCAAGGAAGGTGCACACCCAGCAGACAACTGTGGACTTGGATTGCATGAGTTACTCGTCATTGTATCGTTTGCATTGTGGGAAAGCAAATCTGCGATATGTATCGAAGAGCCCGAGAATCACATGCACCCAGAGATGCAGAGGCGACTGCTATCGTTTTTTCGACATGTAACAAAAAAGCAGTTCTTTATCAGTACCCATTCTAACATATTCGTGAATAGCGCAGCCGTAGATAAGGTTTTCTTTACTTCGTACAAGAACGCGGCCGTTTACGTCGATGACGTTACGTCCAGAGCCACAGCGCTACATGATCTTGGGTATTCAGTCACTGATAATCTCGTGTCTGATCTGGTGATACTCGTCGAGGGTCCGACCGATGCCCCAGTTGTAGAAGAGTTCTTAGATAAGCTTGGTCTCGACGAACGTTTCACGATTAAGATTTGGCCGCTTGGCGGCGACATCATGGATCAGCTCGATCTATCCGTTTTTGGCGAGCGATACAAAGTCATTGCGCTGGTGGACCTAGACCCCGGCAGCAACGGTGTGCGCACGAGGTTCGCGAGTGCGTGCCAGCGTCTTGGCATAGAGGTATTTCGCCTGCAGCGCTACGCCATCGAAAACTACTTCAGTCTAGATTCCCTGCGCTCAGTGTTCAGTAGTCAGATTCCACAGACCATCAACGAGATAAGGCCAGATACGCCGCTCAAAGATCAAATAGGAATGAGCGTCAAAAAGAACAATCGCAAGATCGCCCGCGCCATGAGGTTCGACGACGTATCAGGCACGGACCTTGGAACGTTCTTCCGCCGCGTCGAACAAATCGTGACGAGCCAGTAAGGTAGAAGATAGGATAGGGGTGAGCTTCGGTGGACTGCCGTGGAGGCTACTGCAAGCGACGCCGCCGCTTGAGCACAGCGGCGAGACGCTTCCGCCCCCGACGGAGCCGTGAGAACGCGGTCCCGAGCGGAAGCCCGAGGCTCCGGGCGACCTCGCTGACCTGCTCCCCCTCGCCCACGAGGATCAGCACCCGGCGCTCCACCAACCAGAGCAGATCGAGGAGCGCGCGTGCCTCGACCCCCCATGGGGCGACGGCACCCAGCCGGCGATGTAGGCCCGCGGGTCCGGGACGGCGACCTCCCGGCGGCGGCAGGCATTGTCGTGATACTTCCGGGCCTAGTGGATGATAGCAACGTCCAGCGCGGGCGCGGTGGCGTTCAGGATGGGCTCAGGAGCGGGCACGCCGGGCGCTAGCGAGATCGACGATCGGCGCTACCCGTGGCGTTGCCTGCGGGGCGCTGAGGAGCTCCGAGAGGGTGCGTGCAGCGATCTGCGCGGTCGCGAGGTCGCCCGCCGCATGGGCAGCGGCGATGGTCTGCGTCAGGGTCGCGACGAGCACCTGGCGCGGGCTGCTCGACGGAGGCGTGATCAGGGCTGCTTCGGGTCGGGCAGAGGTCGCCAGCGCCGCCTGCTCCACGGCCGCCGAGGGCGCCGCCGGAAGCGTCACGGAATCGTCCGGCCGACCAGAGATCGCGGGGTTAGCGCCCACGATCGCCAAGTCGGCGCCAGCCTCGACCTCCTTAAAACCCGCGGAAACCGGCCCGATCGTGTCCTTCTGCTCCCCCAGACGAGGGCCCGGCACCGCTGCCCGACGTGGCTCCTGGTCGTGACGATCGATGCAGGCATCGCGCGGTGGTGCGCGCGGCCGATCGACGCGGGCCACCCCGGCTTGACGCTGACGCCGCTGGTGCTCGGGCCCGCGGGCGTCCCGGTCGTCACCGATGCCGGGCAGGCGAGGGCGGCGCCCGAGGTGGTCGTGCTCTCGGCCATGGCGCACGGGCGGGGCGAGGCGGGGGAGGCGATCGGCGTGGCGTTCCTGGGGGCGGCCGCCGGGCTCGATGAGGAGCGCCGCGCCGTCTACGGGGACCTGGTGCTATCCTCGCTGAACGCAGCGGCGAGGCGGACATTGGAGGCGATAATGAAGAGCGGATACGAGTTTCAGAGCGAATTCGCGCGCAGCTACGTGGCCAAGGGCGTGGAGAAGGGGCTGGAGCAGGGGCGGCAGCAGGGGCTCCTCGAAGGGAAGGCGCAGGCCGTGCTGGCCGTCCTCGAGGCCCGCGGGCTGGAGGTCCCTGCCGAGGTCCGGGAGCGCGTCCTCGCGAGCACGGATACCGCCGAGCTGGACCGCTGGATCCGCCGCGCTGCATCCGTCGGCGACGCCAGGGAGCTGCTCGCGACGACCGGCTCCTGAGCGCGTACAGCGTCGGGAAGCCCTCGAGCGGCAGGAGCTTCTGCGAGAGGAAGAAGACGCCCCTCTGGTGGACGTTCGAGAGCGCGTCGAACTGCGTCTCGCAGCCAGCCTGCGGGCGATCGACTCTCCTTCACCGCGTGCGCTTCACCGCGCCGGAGCGGGCGAGCGGCTTTGCGCTCTTCCCCTCCAGCGATCCGACGACGTTCGCCACGACGTCGCGGATGAACCGCCTCGCCGGATCGTCGTCGGTGGCGCGCAACCACAAGAGCTCGAGCTGCGCGCCCTCGAGAGAGAACGGCACGGGGACCGCGCGCAGATGCGACCGCGCCCGGATGAGGTGGCCGGCGAGCAACGACGGCACCGTGGCCACGAGGGGAGAGCCCTCGACGAGATCCGCGATGTAGCCGAAGGAGTGCACGGAGACGCGGACCGTCCTGGCTTTGCCCAGCGCGTCTTCCACGACGCCTCGCGTGTCGCCGGCATACGAGACGACGATATGCTCCTGGGCGAAGTAAGCGCGCTCGGTGAGCGGGCGTGGGAGCCTGGTGAAGCGCCCGTCGTACAGGCAAACGAACGCCTTCGGCCCGCTCGGGTGTGCGGTGAGCGGCTGGCGGAGGATGGATTTCGGCAGCTCGTCCGCCACGGTGACGGCGAAGTCGACCTTGCTCGAGAGCAGGCTCTCCTCGACGGTCCGAAACTGCACGGGCAGCACGATGAACTGCATGCGCGGCGCCTCGGCGCGGAGCTGGGCTATCAACCTCGGGAGGATCACGGCCTCGAGCCCGTCGGCGAGCCCGAACCGGATCGTGGCGGTCGAGAGCTTCGGATCGAAGCGCGGCGCCGCCGTCGCGGCGGCGATGAGCGGCGTGAGGTGCGCGCGCGCCGCCGCGAGCAGCTCGGCGCCGCGCGCCGTCAGCGCGACGCCGCGACCCTGACGGGTGATGAGCTCAGCGCCGACGAAGGTCGCGAGCCTCCGCATCGAGGCGCTCACGGCCGGCTGCGTCACGTAGAGGCGCGACGCAGCGCGCGTGAGGCTCCCTTCCTCCGCGACCACCACGAACACGCGGAGCAGGTTCAGGTCGAGATCGCGACCATAACCGTCGTTTATGTTCCCCATCACGACTATCCATTAGCATTTCTGTTTGCTCCGCCGTACTCCTTTCCGTGGGTCGCGGCGCCGGCGGAGGCGTCGAACGCGTGAACGCTCCCTCGGAGCTCGAAGAAGAGGTCCAATCATGAAACTCCAAGGCAACACCATCCTCATCACCGGTGGAAGCGGCGGCATCGGCTTCGAGCTCGCGTCGCAGCTCCTCCGCCGTGGCAACACGGTCATCGTGACAGGCCGCGACCAAGGCGCGCTCGACGCCGCGCGGCGGAGGCTGCCTGGGCTATGGACCCTCCGGAGCGACGTGCGAGACCCGCACGCGATCGCGGCCCTCCACGAGCGCGTGATGAAGGACTTCCCCGCGATGAACGTCCTCATCAACAACGCAGGGATCATGCGCAAGGTCAACCTGCAGACCTTCGGCGCCGATCTCCAGGGCATCACGGAGGAGATCGAGATCAACCTGAGCGGTTCGATCCGGATGGTGATGCAGTTTCTCCCGCACCTCAAGGCCCAGTCCCACGCGGCGATCGTCAACGTGTCGTCGGGGCTCGCCTTCAACCCCTACCCGATCGCTCCGATCTACGGCGCGACGAAGGCGGGGATCCACTCGTTCACGCAGTCGCTGCGCGTCCAGCTCAAGCAGACGAACGTCAAGGTCTTCGAGCTGGCACCTCCGGCGGTGGACACGCCCCTGAACCACACGTTCGCCGACGAGCTCCGGGGCACGCCGCTCATGAGCGTCACGAAGCTCGTCGATGAGGCCCTGAAGGGGATCGAGAGAGACCGCCCGGAGATCCGCGTCGGCTTCGCGAACGTCTCCAAGCTCATGAGCCGCATCGCGCCGGGCTTCATCCTCAAGCAGCTCAGCAAGCCGGTCGATCAGATGCTCGCGCAGATGAAGCAGCTGAGCAGCTAGAAGCCCATGGATGGATGCCGCGCGGGGCAGGCGGGACGAGGAGCCCTCGCCGGCGCTGCGCAAGCCTGGTTCATCGGCCGCCGTGTCACAAAGGGCCGGGAAGGAGCGCGCGATGGTGACGGAAGCACGAAGCGGCCGAGTGGGCCGCTCCTCGACATCGAAAGAACCCTACGCGGCGGGCGCCGTGACCTCCAGGGACGGCACCACGATCGGCTACCGCCAGATCGGCCGAGGTCCCGGCGTCATCCTGGTGCAAGGAGCGATGGGGACCGCCGCCAACTACGACCAGCTCGCGAGGGCCCTGGCCGACGACTTCACGGTCTACCTCCCTGACCGGCGGGGGCGGGGCATGAGCCCGCGGGAGTACGACGCTGGGCACTCCATCGAGAGAGAGGTCGAGGATCTCGATGGCCTCCTCTCACGAAGCGGCGCAGAGCTCGTGTTCGGGCTCAGCTCGGGAGCGATCATCACGCTCGAGGCCGCGCGCGCCTTGCCCTCCGTCCGCAAGGCGGCTGTCTACGAGCCCCCGTTTTATCTCGAGGGAGTGCCAATTGATGAGATCGCTCGCTTCAACGACGAGATCCGCCGCGGGCAGCTGGCCTCGGCGCTCGTCACGGTGAGCAACATCGTGCGTCTCGCCCCTGGGTTCCTCGCCGCGGTCCCGCGCCCGCTGCTCGCGCTGGCGACGAGGGGATTTCTCCGCCTGGACGACAGGAGGGGCTCGGGGCAGTACGCGCCGGTGCGCGAGTTGCTCCCGGCGATGCGCTTCGATTTCAAGATGGTCGTCGACAGGGGAGGAAGCATCACCTCGTTCAAGGCCGTCGAAGCCGAGATCCTCCTGCTCGGAGGCACGAAGAGCCCAAGGTATCTGAAGAACGCCCTCGATGCGCTGGGGACGATCCTCCCCAGGGTCCAGCGGACAGAGCTCGAAGGCGTCGGTCACGAGGCTCCCTGGAACGCCGATCGGGGAGGGAGCCCTGAGCTCGTCGCGCGATCCCTGCGCGGGTTTTTCAGGGAAGACCGCGCCTGAGCTCAGCGAGAACCTCTTCCGACACTACCCCGACCTCGGTCGGTCGCTCCGACGAGCTCGATGCGGCTCCACACGTCGCCCTCACACGAACCCTCGGCTTCGATCCAAGCGCGGCAGAGCTCACACTCGGTGTCAGCACCAGCGCTCCGTCGGTCGCATCTTTCGTGGCATCTTGAACGGTTCGCGACCTGGGCGCCACGCGGCTCCGCCTCGCGCGCCGCCTGTTCGCGTCGCGGATCCGTCCCAGCTCCGTTGCGACCGGCTCAGCGGACTTCGGCCTGCGTGTGCCGCGCTGGCGGAAGGTCCCGACGCCACCGTCCGCCGCAGCAGGGCCCGGCGTCGCCCCCGACGCCGATCCGTGCCAGGATGCGGCCGGATCGTCGCATGGGAAGCCACCTGGAGCGGGTCGTCGGGGTGCTCAACGGGGTCCTCGGCGACTACCTGAAGCGGACCAGCAACGGCCTCGCGACCGCGATGCAGCTCGTCCGCGACGGGCACCCCGTGCCGCTTGCCAGGGCATTTCCCGCGGCCGTCTCTGCCCAGGCCACGCCCCGCGTCGTTGTGCTCGTGCACGGGCTGATGAGCACCGAGGAAGTCTGGACGATGCCCGACGGCGAGACCTACGGATCGCTCCTTGCGCGCGACCTCGGGTACACGCCGCTTTATGTGCGGTACAACAGCGGCCTCCGTGTCTCCGAGAACGGCGAGGCCCTGGATGTCCTCCTCGAACAGCTCGTCTCTGCCTATCCTGTCGCCGTGGAGGAGCTGGTCCTCATCAGCCACAGCATGGGCGGCCTCGTCGCGCGCAGCGCCGCGCACGCGGCGAGCGACAAGGATCGACGGTGGCTGCCCCTCGTCAAGCGGGCCTTCTATCTCGGCACACCGCACCTCGGCGCCCCGCTGGAGCGCTTTGGCAACGTGGTCACGTGGGCGCTCGCGAGCATCGACAATCCGTACACGAAGCTCATCGCCGACATCGTCAACCTCCGCAGCGGCGGGATGAAAGACCTGGCTTATGCCAATCTCCGCCGCGAGGACTGGGAGGGCGCCAGCGCGAACGCGCTGCTCCAGAATCGCCGCCATCCCGTGCCCCTGCTCCCCCACATTCGCCATCATCTCATCGCCGGCGCGCTCACGGCCGACCCGACGCTCTCCCTCCTGTTCGGGGACGCGATGGTCTCGCTGCGGAGCGCCACGGGGCGGGCGGTCGCCGAGGACCGGTGCTCGCCCTTCCCTCAAGAGCACGCGCGGATCATGCCGTCGCTCGGACACCTGCGCCTGGCTCACGACCCGGACGTCTACGCGCAGATCCGCGCGTGGTGCGAGGAGGTGGTGTGATGGACCGGTGGCGCGGCTTGAAGGACCTCGTGCAGGACGCGGTCGACCACGGCTCCCGGCGCGTGGAGCGCCTCCAGAAGCACGCGGCGAAGCTGCCCTTCGACCTGCTGGAGCAGATTCCCCCGATCCAGGCGCCCGTGAGGGGGATCCGACTCATCCACGATACGACGCTGTCCGGCGTCCACGGGGCGATCCGCCTCGTCAACCGCGCTGTGGGGGGCGCGGTGGATGTGGTCCTCTTTCTCGTGGAGCAGAAGGCACGGCCGGCGGAGCCGCCGGCCGGCAGCGCGGGCGCCGCGCCGGACGCGCCCTCCGGGAGCTCGGACGACAAGGCGATTTGAGCGCTGTGAAAACCTGCAAGCGGCTCGGAGGCGTCAAGCCCGGCGCGTGTTCCTCGCGCCGCCTGCCTGTGCTGGGCGCGTGTTCCTCGCGCCGCCTGCCTGTGCTGGGCGCGTGTTCGCCGCGCCGCCCGCCTGTGCTGGGCGCGTGTTGGCCGCGCCGCCCGCCTGTGCTGGGCGCGTGTTGGCCGCGCCGCCCGCCTGTGCTCCCTGAGCGTTCCGGCGCGCGCGGTCTCGCGGGCCGCTCGGTAGAATCACCACCTCGACCTTGCGAGGCGGGGACGATACGCCCCGCATGCTCAGCCCCTGCGTCTCACGGCGGCGGCGCTCGTCGCGGTTGGCATCGCCGATGAGCTCCAGGACCGCCTCGGTGTCGACCCGCTTCGAAGACGCCCGGAAACGGCCGCTCAGCCGTGTCTCGGGCGTGAGCTGGCTGCACGAGTAGAGCTCCCACATCTCCTGCGCGTAAGGGCGGGGCTGTCGATTGGGAGCGAACCGAGAGAGGAAGCGCTGGAGGTTGTCGACGTCGCGCAGCAGCAGCTTTCGCGCGTTCTGATTGCTGGAAGCGTCCACTGCCTGCGGGAAATCGATGATGACCGGCCCGTCCGCCCCCATCAGCACGTTGAAGTCGGACAGATCGCCGTGCACGACCCCGGCGCTCAGCATCCGGACCGCTTCTGCCAGCAATCGGTCGAAGACCCACACCGCCTCGTCGGGGTTCAGGCGCACTTCGGCGAGCCGCGGGGCCGGGCCGCCGTCGGCGCCGGTGATGAGCTCCATGATCAGCACACCGTCAATGAAATGGTGGGGTATCGGGACGCGCACCCCCGCGCCGCGCAGGCGGAAGATCATGTCCACCTCGGTCGATCTCCAGGCCGCTTCGTCCTGCGCACGACCATGGCGCGAGCGCTTGTTGATCGCGCGCTGATCGCGGCTGTTGCGCACCTTGCGCCCCTCCGTGTACTCCGCCCGGTTCTTGAAGGTCCGGTCCTGCGCCTCTTTGTAGACCTTGGCCACCCGAAGCTCGCCGCCGGAGCGCACCAGGAAGACCTCCGCTTCCTTGCCGCTCATCAGCGGGCGCACGACCTCCTCGATGAGCCCTTCGTCGGCCAGAGACATCAGGCTGCTGGGAATTCGCATCTCGTTCTTGCTTCTCCGCCGGGGATCGTTCGCCGCATTTTAGCCGCACCGCCTGGGGCGCCGCAACTGGATTGGTCCTCGCCGCTTCCGCGGACACCCCGGACGACGCCAGAGAGCAGGAATGGGACGGTGAAAGAGGAGGGTGTTCACGCCCGAGCCGAAGGCGGAGGTGTTACGGCTGGCGAAGCTGGGCGACCGGAGCATCGGCCAGGTGGCGACGGACCTCGACCTGACCGAGACGGCGCTGCGCAGCTGGATCAGGCGTGCGGAGGGGATAAGACGAACAAGGGCGATCGCGGGGAGGAGGGGCAACGGCTGCGAAGTTGTCGAAGCGTGCTTCCAAGGATTCCGTTGTGCCCGAAGCGCCGGAACGCCGCGGGGCCGGTACGGCGGACGCAGGCCCGCCTGGGGCGTGGTCCTGCCCGGTCACTGTCCCGAGGTCACGCCGCCTCGAACTCCCCCGGAGCCCTTGCGGCTGCGATGGGTGGGGCGCGTGCCGGTAAACCCACGTGCTCAAGGATGGCGACGATCGCCGTCGGCTCGGTGATCTCGGGCAGGATCCTTCGCCGCCCACCGCGCGGGCAGGCGAGCACGTCTTCGAGAAAACGCGGCGCAGCAGCGAGGCCCAGTCGATGCGCGCGTACGCTGCGGCATAACGCCGGCGCCGAGGTTGGTATGCGGTCGCGTCGCCGCCGCCGGCGGGGCTGTCGAGGCGCGTTGCTTGGGCCGGTCGTGCTCCGCCAGGCTTGGCGACGTCGTTGTGCATTTGCTTTTGGCGGCCTTGCTCTTGGCCGCCTTGTGGTCTGCGGAGTTCGGGCTCGTCGCGACAGCCCGTGCGCACGGTCACGCCCGCATGGACATTGAAGCCGCGTTCTTCCGCGCTCCACGCGCGCTTGGCTCGTGGGCGACCGGTTCCGGTGCGACGGGCGATGCGTCGGTCACCACGTGGACCGGTAGGAAGTGCGGCGCCTCCGTTGACGACGGCGGCGGAGCCCCGTCTGATCGCAGCTTCCAGCGCCGCGAGTACAGCTGCTTCGGCTTGTACCCTTCATGCCGCGCGAACTTCTCGGCGCTTTGCCCGCTGCGCTCCCATCGCCCCACCCGCTCGGCCCACTCTGCCTTCGTCGCCATCGCTTCCTCCTTCGTCGCGATGGGAACTGGTAACCGGCCCCGACCGGGTGGTCATGATGGCGTTGGTCGAGCGGTTACCGTCGGCTGAGGAGACGGGGTAGGATTCTCCGGTGATTTGTTGAATGAATTTCAACCTTTTTTCTCCTGCCCAGGGACCGTTTCGGGACTCTGTAGCACAGATTCGTCGAGAACAAAACGGACTGGCCTCCCATCGAGCGTTGGAGCTCCGAACTCAACTCGCCGATTACTCGGTGCCAGGAGCCTGCCTTGGGTCAAAGCATGTTCTGCGAAAGCGCGAGTGTTTTCGATTTTGGCTGAGACCGAGCTGGATGCGCTGCTCTCGGAGTTTGTGGTTGGAAATTTGGTTGAAAGAAACTCAGGGTCAAGGAAATGCATCGGATCTGCGAGCCAGTTTAGAGCGAGCTGGCAGTCAAGGCGAGGTGAGTGGGCGGACTTTATCGGCACCGCATAGGGAACAACGAGAGGTGCAATCGCTTGACGTAGACCGATATCGCCCAGATAAGACGACATCGATGGGGCCAGGCCGGCACCGGCCCATTCCTGCGCTCCTTCGAGAAGGTGAGCCTCGAGTAGGGCGGGCCCCAATATAACGCGATCCGTCTCGTTTACAAGCAATTCACCAGTCGCGATGGCACCACGCATAGGGAACTCATGAATGATTGAGTAGAATAGAAGGTGATGCGCATTCCAAAGAAATCGCACGATGTCGGCGGGTTGGCGGGCGGCAGTGTACATGAAGAACGTGTCTGATACGTGAATTAGTTTGGGCGGTCCAGCTCCAAGCTCACCGAAGCTATCGAATCGAGCGTCCGCTGTTCCGACGGAGCGCGCTATTCGTGCGAGCGTTTCGACGTGTTTGGCAAGTTCGACCAAGTGACCATGGCCGTCGACCATCATCTGCTTGAAGCCGAGAATGTCGAAGACCCCAACGATGGCTTCTGTGGAGTGGAGCCAGTTTTGAGAAAGCGGTCCCGTTTGAATGATTTTCATGTCGACTCTCTCGTTTGTCTCATGATGCGGAACTTGTTCCAGCTGTAAATGAGCCTGACGTCGCGATCGGTACCCCATCGCCGCGGCGCGCAAGAAGAGATGGCTGACCAGGCGGCGCGGGTCGCAGACCCACGCCGCCTGGTTGTCGGATCCATCGCTGAGTTGCACGGCGGCTCAAGTGCTCGGAGTCGGGTCTGAAAGCAGCTTCTGGCGAATAGCAGCCTGAAGAATGCTCGTCGGCGCCGCCCCCCGACCAACTACGATGACCAGCTCGGTTCGGGCGCGTGTAAAAGCCAGATACATCTCGCGGAGCGCTTGCTGCTCGAGCGCGGCGGACAGCCCGTCGTTCCCATGAACTCTGATCGGAACGACGCCCTGTTCAAGACCAACGCAAACAACAGCATCGAACTCTTGGCCACCGATCGAATCAGGTCTTGCAAGCACGACAAGCGGCTGCCCTCCACTGGGCAAGGACTGTCCTCTTGCTTCGATTTCCCGTAATGGCTCCTTCAAGGAACGGAGTTCATCCCGCAGCGCATTCCAATACCGCGCAGCAAAACAAACCACCGCAATTTGACGCACATTGCGCTGTCGCAATTCCTTTACGCACCGAGCGGCAATCTCCGCAGCAGACTCGTCCGCCCCTCGTTGAACACGCGGTGAAGGTCCATTCTGATGGCGTCCAGAAGTCGTGTCGCTCGTAAAATCAGGAAAGTCGGCGCCAAAAAGATCCGTCGTGTGCTGAATAATGTAGAACGCGAGCCGTAAAACATCGGCGGAGCACCGATGCACAGTGCGAAGCGTCTGGTTGCTCACGTCATCAACGCCGAAAACTCCCAGACCTGCAGATGACAAGCTTCGTGTCTGTTGTGCCTGATCCAAGGCAATCACCATGGGAACGAATGAGCCGCGTTTAGCGATAAGTGGAAACAATCGCTTCTCGTTCTCGTTGAACAATTGAGCTTCATCAACAAAAATAATGTCGTAGCCTTCTTGCGGGCGCCGCAGTTCCCAAAGCGGCGTCCGAAGCCGTCCGAGAAGTGACAGGGCCAGATCGTCTGCATCCAATAGGCCGTTTTCTTGAGCAATCTCTTCCTGATAACGCAGGAAGACTTCCCACATGAGACCACGCTCAGAGACGGTCAAAACGCCATGTAGTCGACTCAGCCGCTTCTCGGATTCGACGTATTGACGCGGATCAGACGCCGTCGTCATGCCATGCCCCTTGATGGCCACCGAGATCTCGTCACCGACTAAGTCGGCAAAAAGATCCATCAGTTCCGGTTCGCTCGAAACCTGTGCCAACAGAGGGCTATCGTCGACATCGGCTCTATGATTGCTAAAGACTTGCCGAATGGATTCGAGTGTCAATTGGCGCTGGTACCGCTTAGAGGCGTCTGCGTCGCGATCAATCAGCAACAGATCCGGAATCCGTAACACTTCGCGCGCATAGTCGAACAAAGTGCGAACCTCAAGCCTCTGTGGTCCGCGGCTTTCGATATACTCTTCAGCGCCAAGGTTGTGCAGTCGTGATGCTGCGTTGTCGCGCATCGCTGAATTGTGCGCAATGTACAGCGCCCGCAGCGATCTCTTTGACGAGGCCGCTTTTCGAAGCTGTAGAATACTGAGCAACATCATCAGGAGCGTCTTGCCGGAGCCAGCCGCTCCGACCAAGCGTACCGGCTGCCTTTCCACGATGTCTTGTTGCAGTACCACTCGTTGCGTGGAAGACAATTGGCGTTCATGCGAGAGCCAATCGTCGTACGTCCAAGCAAGGGTCTCGTATACTTGGTCAGGCGCGACGGACTCCAGAGCTGGAAGCGAGACCGGAATTACTAAATCGTTAACCGAAGGCTCGGGAGATCGCGGAACCAGGAGTGGCGCCATCGTCAACGCCGAGAATTCAAGTGTCGGACGTTTAGTAACATTCACGAGAAGCGAATTCGCACAAGGCAAGAGAGCGCCTAGAGTGTTATTCTCGCGCAGGATTGCGGTGCGGAACGCATTGTCTTCCCAAGCCGGACCTGCGATCAAGACCCCCTTGATCGTTGAATTGTCCGCCAGTCCGTCGCCCTCAACATATCCAATGCGATGCTTTCTCCAGGCCTTTCCTCCGCCTGCAATGCAAGTGCTAACGTCATCTAGTTCGGTTCGAATTTCCCACGCAGAATCGAGAAGAAGTCCCTGGAGGCGGCGATCGATAACCTGAAGTTCGCGAGCTAGGACCTCGCGAATCATCTCTGGTTTATCCATGAGTCCGTATTCCGACGTTAATCGAACAAGGCCCCAAGATTCAGCGCCCGTTCCGCTGAGATAATCGACGTTCCAGAGGGCCAACACAACGCCATCAGGCGTGCCTGCGGCCCGGATGGGGCCGACCGCAATGACGCCAGTGCGGAGTGCGCTATCGCGCACCAACTTGTCCAAATCAACGGCAAGCGCACCGATCAATGCGCTCTTTCCAGTGAACCAGCTGGCAGTAGTCTGAGGGATTGCTAGGTAGTCCATTGCATTTAACTCCTCGCCTCATGGCCTGAGATTTGTGAGGCGAGAACCGAAGCGACCGCCGGCGAAAAGTCCGGCGACCCGACTCGAGCATATAGTGCCGTATACCGAGAGAGCAGGTCGGCAAAGAACCTTGGCCGTAGTCTCGCCACGCGAAGCGGTTGTCTCTTTGCAAAAAATCGAGTTGCTGGCAGTGCTGCATATTCAGCCAGCGCAGATGACCAATTGCTTTTTGGGGAGCTAGCGAGTTCGAGAATGTCTAGTGGTACCGTTAGCGGATATCGAAACATCACTAGCGCGTGGCTTGCAAACGAGTCATCGAGCGTAGCCCAGCCTCCACGCGCTGGTAGAAAGTGTGTGTCTGAGCGAAGAGAATTTGTGACCAATTTTTGGCATTTTTGGTTGAAGTCGCGTTCGCCGAATAATGTTGTAATGGATCTTAAGTCGTTGGTTAGTGCGACCGGGTCAATGATGGCGATCAATGCCTTGATCCCGGCAAGAATCTTCGCCTTGAGCTGCCCTTTGCCGCCATCGGCGAGCGGCTCAACATGCGCTTGTAGAGCCGAAAGATCGGATAATGCTGGCACTCGGGGAAGCGAGATGGATGACTTGGATCCAAGCTGTTCCTGGAATGAGTTCCAGCAGCTCTGCGTCGTGCCTCTAACTTCTGTGAGCATTGACGACGTTGCCAGCCATGCGTCGAACGCGAGCAAGGGAAGGTAAGTGATTGTCTTGCTTTTGGAATTCTGCAGATCGCATGCCGGCGTAATGACGATTCCGGCAATATGTTCCTGCTTAAGGACTCCGTACGATGGTAGGCCACACCAGATGTCCCCTGTTGAGTGCCCTGGCTCTGGCGTGTGATCGTAATAATCGTCAGGTGTGGCGAAGCTCATTGTGACCTCTTTGGGCTAGCGGTAGCTAGATGGTTTTATTTGGCCGCTATATGACGTCGACGCCGAGCGATTCGTGCATCTAGGGGGCGGGCCAGTTGATGCTCTGGCCCGCGTGATTTGACGTCTGCTTCCAGCTTCCGAACGTGGGTGCAGTAGGTCGAGCTGACGGCTCGTTTGGCGTCTCGATCGAAATGTTCGCCCCGTCCCGACACCGCTTACCACCATGACGGACGACAGGCATCGGGGCTCACCGAGCACTTCACATGCCATACCCTCCGCGACAGCTTCGCGACCCACCTGGTCGAGGCGGGTACCGACATCCGGATAGTTCAGACGCTGCTCGGCTATAAGGATGTGCGGACCACGGTGATCGATACGCACATCATCGACCGCGGCCATCTTGGCGTTACCAACCCCCAAAGCCGCTGAATGCCGCCTCAGCATGGAGCGCCTTGAACTCCGACGCCACCCCGTCGTGCCGCCCTGGCTCATTGTGGAATGCAGCGTACCCGACTGCTACCCCGCCTTGTCAAGGCGACCAAGGCAGGAGCGTGCGGGATCCACGGCGCGAACAGGCTTTTGAGCCTGCTGCTCCGATTCGAGGATGACGCCCTGCAACGGCCTGGTCCGCCAATTGGCCGCGGCCTGTCGAGTCTGCCGTTGCGCGGTGCAGCGTCTGCATCGAAGCACACGTCAGCCCTGCGTCACGTTAAGGAGCACCGGGGGCTGCAGGCGGTCGAACTGCGGGCAGCAGGTGATGGCCGTCAGGCGCTGGCCGGACGCTTGAGCGGCGTGCCGCGCGTCGTCTCCGGCATCGCAGCCGGCCCGGCCGAAACAATGCAGCCGGTGTCACGCCGTGCGCGTTGGCGATCGCTACAAGAGCGGCGACGCGGACGTTGGTCTTGGCGCGTTCGAGGCGATGGAAAAGGCCAGGGCTCGCGTCCAACGCTGCCGCGCCCTCCTCTTAGGTCACCCCTCGCCTGACACTGTTCGGGACCGCCCTTTCGGATCCCGCCCGGACCGGCCAAGCGGACCGCGGGCAAGCCCCGCTCTGACCGCGCGAGGAGGGGGTACGGTGCTCGCCTACGTCCAGGGTTCGTTTCGCGAAAATTATAACGAATCCAATATCTTGACGTGAGTTACGCGCCGCGCGGCGACAGGGCAGGTACGGGGTCCAAGCGGGGATTCTCGACCGTTCCAGCTGTAATCCGTTCTGCTGATCGGGTCGTGGTCCATGAGTCTCTGACACGCCAGAGGCCCGCCTCGTCGCGTGCGGCGTCCTCCGTTTCTTCCACCGTCTCCACTCCGAGCTCCGCGAGATCATGTCGCTTGCCGCCACTTGCCTTTCCCTGCACGAGATCGCCGCCTCCCTCTCGCTTCCGCGCCCCATGGTCGCCACCCGCCTCCGCCTCGCGTGTCGCCTCTTCGCCCACTCCCTCATCCGCTTTGACCAGGCGCTCTGGCAAATAGCGAAGATCCACAGGCCCGAAGCAGAGCCGGCATGCCGCTCTTGCAGGTGTTCGCCCGGATACTCATCCACCCCGGCGAGCGGCTCGCGGCGACCCGACGTCGACCCGCGAGGACGAAGCGATGACCGTGGAGCTGCACCACCTCTCCGCGGAACTGCACGTCCCGTTCCAGGCCAACGTCATCGTCACGCCTAGCGGCCGCTATGCCGCCGTCCACGAGTAGGTCCTCGCGGCGCGCTGCGCCCCTGCACATCCAGCCTCGAGCGCACCGCTTTGGCCGCCATCTCGGCAAGCCTCCGGCAGCCCCACGACCGTCGGCGGCACGAGGAGCTGGAGCACGTGAAGCCACCGTAGGACCGGGCCCGATGCACCGCGCCGAGGTCGACCTGCACACCCACGCGCCGCCTCTGGCGACCGCCGGCACGCGCTGGCGTTCAGGCCGAGGCCTGGCATCGCGAGCCAGCCGCACGACCTCGGACGGTGCGCGATCAGGCGCTCGCCCCGGCCGGGAGCACGCTCTCGTGGTAGGGTCGGCCATGAGCACCGGCGTGCTGCCGCACCACCTGGATCCCGCCCGCAACGCACCGGAAGTCGAGGCAGCATTCGCGGCGGTGCCGCCCGAGCAGGTGGCAGAGATCCTCGACGGGGAGCTCTTCACCTTTCCGCGGCCCGGCCGCCCTCATACGCGCAGCGCATCACGCCTGACGATGAAGCTCGGCAGCGCCTTCGACTTCGGCGATGGAGGGCCCGGCGGCTGGGTGCTCCTGGATGAGCCGGAGCTCCACCTTGGGTCGCGGCCCGACAAGGTGGTGCCCGATCTCGCAGGGTGGAAGCGGGAGCGCATGCCGGACGCCCTTGGGGACGAGGACACGCCGGCGCACTACGACGTCCCGCCGGACTGGGTGTGTGAGGTGATCTCGCCGCGTACCGAGCGCGTCGACCGGGGGAAGAAGATGCGGATCTACCGGCGCGAAGGTGTCGGGCACGTGTGGCTGCTCAGCCCCTTGCTGCGGACGCTCGAGGTGTACCGACTCGAGGGCGGCCGGTGGGTGCTGCTCGAGACCTACGAGGAGGACGCCAAGGTGAGGGCTGAGCCGTTCGATGCGGTGGAGCTCGATCTGGCGGCGATCTGGACCAGATGACCGATCGCAGGCCAGTCACGAAGAGCGCTCCACCGGTCGGATCCGGGCTACCGTGATCGCCATGAACCTCGCCGGAATCGCCCATATCCAGCTGTCGGTCACGGACTTCCCGCGCAGCCGCGCGTTCTACCGCGCGCTGTGCGAGCATTTCGAGATGCAGTGCCAGTACGACGATCCGGGCAGCGAGAACGAGCGGCCCATGCTTTATTACATCGGCGGCAAGACCGGCCTGTTGATACGCCCCGTGAACCCGGAGCACGCCGGCATCCGCTTTCACCAGTACAAGCCCGGCCTGCACCACCTGTGCTTCCGCGCCCGCAGCCGCGAGGATATCGACGCATTCCACGCGTTCTTCGAGCGCACGCTGGCCGCGCTCGGCGGCAAGCTCGTGCACGCGCCGCAGGACGGCGCGTGGGCGGCCGGCTACTACTCGATCCTGTTCGAGGATCCGGACGGCATCCGGCTCGAGATCAACCACGTGCCCGGCAAGGGCAACCTGTCCGAGGGCATCGAGCTTCCGCTGCCCGCGCGCGTCCCGGGAGGCGTGCCCGAGCAAGCGTGAGGAGGCGCGGTCTTCGCGGGATTCATCGGGCGACGAGCGCGTGACCTTCGCGCGCTGCCGAGCTCCGTGGACACCCCTTCGCCTCGTGCGGCCATGGCGGAGGCGCCGTCTCCGCCTCGTTCGGCTACGGCGGAGGCGCCATCTCCGCCTCGTCCTGCGGAGGGCCGTCCAGCTTTATTTGCACCTTTACCTTCCGCTTCTCTCCGTCTCCCTCGATCTGCACGTCGACCTTCCCCTCGACGCCTTGCGCCGCGAGCTGCTCCATCACCTGCCGCCGCGCCGCCTCCACGTCGTCCTTGTCGAGCACGTCCAGATCGAGCAGCTCGTGCCCGAGCTTTGCTCCCAGCGTCCCGCGCACCGTCCCCGCCAGCACGTCTTCCCGGATCTCCGCGCCGGCGAGCGCCGGGAATGCCGCCCGGATCCGCTCGGCCACGTCGCCCTCCGGCACCTCGTCGCCCCACACATCGAGCGTCAGGGTCGTCGCCCCGTCGCCGCGCCGCCCCCGCACCATGACCCGCGCCCTCCGCGCCGTCTTCCCCTCGCCGCGCACGGCCGCCATGAGCGCCTCGGGCTCGGGCAGCTCGGCGCCGTCCGCCACCTGGATGCTGATGCTCCGTCCCACGGGCACCTCCACGTCCGCCGGAGCCACGCACGCCGCCGCCCCGCACACGACTGCCGCCGCCGCCACCACCAGCACCTTGCGCAACCAGAGCCGCTTCATCGGGACCATCTCCTGCTCGGGGTAGAGCTGGCCGAACGCCGCCATCAGCTCGCCTTCGAGCTCACGCGCGTGCTCTGGCCTCAGCGGCGCCGGCTCCCCGAGCAGCCGGCGCAGCTTTCGTCGCACCTCAAAGTCCAGCATTGGAAACACCCTCTCCGCGGGACTTACCCGCGTCCTGCTCGGCGCGCGCCTCGAGCCGCGCCTTGAGCTCGCGCAGCGCCCGCGACGCCCGCTGCTTCACCGCGTCCGCACGGAGCCCGAGCAGCTCCGCGATCTCCTGGTGTTTCAGCCCGTCGCCGTACCGGAGCGCCAGCACCTCCCTCGCCTCCGCCCCGAGCTCCTCCAGCGCCTCCCTGACCGCGCGGAGCTCCTCGCCCCGCACGAGCGCGTCGAGCGGCGTCCCGGACTCGTCCGCGAGCACGCCCGCGAGATCGTCGATCGGCGCCTCCTGCCGCGCCGCCCGCAGGTGGTCGATGACCAGGTTCCTGGCCATGGCCAGCACGAACATCCGCGGCGTCCCCTTGCGCCGATCGAACTCTCCCAGCCGCTCCAGCAGCCTGTGGAAGACCCGCGCGACCAGATCCTCCGCGTCCTCTCGCCGGCGCACGCGTCGCGAAGCGAAGCGCGCCACCGGGTCGTACAGCTCCAGGTAGAGCGCCCGGAACGCGCCGCGATCGCCGCGCCGGGACGCCTCGATCAGCTCGCAGAGGTGGTCATCGCGGGAGGGCCAGAGGAAGCTCATCGCAGGGCTCACCCTCCTCTACGGTAGAGGCGCCGGAAGGTGACAGGCGAGCGGTCGATTCGTCGGCTGCGTCCCGTCTGGACGACCGCCCGGCGACGGCGCTCACCCCCGTGATGTCGATAATGGCGATGGTCGCTGAGCGTTGACCACGACATCCCTGCTGTCCTGATCCTTGGCGAACATCATGGCAGGCATGTCCTCGAGGAATGAGTGGAACAGCGCCTCGTATCTCTGCAGCTCCACCTCACGGCGCGCTTTCTCCGACTCTCGAGGCGGCCCGGCGGCTCATCCAGGAGGCGTGCCCGCTCAGCGGGGCGGCCCGGAGTCCGCCGCGGAGCCGGGCACGCGCGGCTTCGCGCGGAGCTCCGCGAGCGTCCACCTCGCCACGCCGCGCGCCCCCTCGATCGTGAAATGCACGCCGTCGGGCCGGATCGCCCCGTCCTCGTACATGCGCCGGCACTCGCCCGCGGGGCAGATGTGCTCCTGGAGGTCGAGGAGCGCGACGTCGGGCAGCGTCGCGACGACCTTCCGGATCGAGCGGTTGATGCACGTGACCTGCTCATGGACGTCCTTCGTCTCCCAGTCGCCGAGCGCGTAGGGGACGGTCGCCATCCAGACGCGCCCGTGCGGGTTCCGGAGCTTGTCGAGGTTGGTGACGAGGTTTGCCTCGAAGCGCTCGTGCCACGCCGGCTTGCACGCCTTCGTCCACTCGTCGTTCACCGTGATGCCGTGCATGAAGGCGCCGCCGAGGTAGAGGACCGCGGCGTCGGGCTTCGCCTGCGCGAGGAGCGCGGGCCACTCGGTCATGCCGCAGAGGTCCGCCATGATGGTGCAGCCGTCACGCCCGTGGAGGTCCACCGCCAGCCCGCGCTCCTGCAGACCGCGGAGCGCCCAGCCGAGCGTGTTCGCGGTCGAGTCGCCGACGACGACGACGCGGAACGTGGCCTCGTCCTTCACGATCGCGGTGACGAGCGCGTTGATCATCGCGGAGCCCTTCGGCGCCTCGCCGTCCTGCGCGTGGGTCGCACGGACGGCGATGAGCAGCCCGAGCGTGACGCCGGCCGGCACCGCCCAGAACGAGCGCCCCTTCGGCAGCCCGCGCTCGCGGATCGGCCTCTCGAGGAAGCGGTAGGAGACGAGCGCGACCGCGAAGGTGATCGCGAAGCGGAGCGCGGCGAGGGCGGGGCCGTGCAGGCGATCGCTCGACACGAACACGTGCACCGGCCAGTGCCAGAGGTAGACGCCGTAGCTGATGGTGCCGACCCACGCGAGCGGGCGCCACGCGAGGGCGCGCGCGACGAGGCTCCGCGAGCCCTGCACCGCGCACGCGATGAGGACGAGGGCCCCGAGCTCCGTCAGCCAGAACCCGCCGTGGTAGAGGAGCCACGACTGGCCGTCGAGCACGGACCACGCGATCGCGAGGCCGATCGCCGAGGCGACGCCGGCGCCGTCGAGGAGGCGCACCGCGCGCGGGGAGAGCGCGGCGCGCGGCGTGAGCACCGTCGCGAGCGCGGCGCCGAGGAGGATGCCGGAGGCGCGCGTGTCCGTCCCCATGTACACGCGCGTCGTGCTCTCCGGCGCGAAGAGGACGAGCATCGCGATCGCGGAGAGCGCGGCCAGCGCCAGCGTGAGGACGAGCACGCCGCGGCGCGCCCACCGCGAGAGCACGAAGACGATGACGAGCGGCCAGACGACGTAGAACTGCTCCTCGATCGCCAGGCTCCACGTGTGCTCGAGCGGCGAGCGCGACGTGAAGATCTCCCAGTAGCTCCTGTGCGCGTAGATGGCGCGCCAGTTCGCGACGTAGCCGAGCGTCGCGAGGACATCGGCGCGGAGGCCGGCGAGCGCGCTCGGCGGCCCGAAGAGGCGCCCGTGGAGCACGACCACCGGGACGAGCGCGAGGAGCGCGGGGAGGAGCCGGCGCGCGCGGCGGATCCAGAAGTCCTTGAGCGAGATCGCGCCGCGCGCCTCGTGCTCCGCGAGGAGGAGCGACGTGATGAGGTAGCCCGAGAGGACGAAGAAGAGATCGACGCCGAGGAAGCCGCCGCGCAGCATCCCGTTCGCGTGGAAGAAGAGGACGCCGAGCAGGGCGAGCCCGCGCAGCCCGTCGAGCGCGGGCAGGTGAGGGAAGAGCGGGCGGCGGGCGGGCGTGTCCACGAGGCGAGGGGCGAGACTATCAAAACGCCCGGGCGGCGCCTCCCATGCCGCGCGCTCGCGTCGCGTGGATCGCGCCGTGGCCGAGGTTACTCGTCAGTAGTGATCCCCCTTCTTCGTGACGCCGAAGGGGATGAGCTGCGACGGTTGCCCGTTGATCGTCGTCCCCCCGGCCTGGATCATGTGCGCCAGATTGAGGAAATCGGCCGGGAAGTTCAGCTTCGGAGCGGTGAGCGCGTCGAGCGCCGCCGTCTGCTCCGGCGTGAGCTTCACCTCGAGCGCCCTCACGTTGTCGTCGAGCTGCGCCAGCGTGCGCGCCCCGATGATCGTGGACGACACCGCCGGACGCGCCTGCACCCAGCTGAGGGCGACGCGCGCGACCGTGGTCTCGAGCTGCTTGGCGATCCGCTCGAGCTCGTCGATCACCGTGTAGCTCCGCTCGTCGAGGTAGCTCGCGGTCCACTGCCGCCCCTCCGGCTTGACCGTCGCGGCGTTCTTCCGCGTGTACTTGCCGCTCAGGATCCCGCTCCGCAGGGGCGACCACGGCGTCACCCCCAGCCCGAGCTCCTGGGCCATGGGAATCAGCTCCCCTTCGACCGTCCGCTCGAGGAGCGAATACTCGATCTGCAGGCCGATGAACGGCGCCCATCCGCGGAACTGAGCGATGAGCTGCCCTTGAGTCACCTTCCACGCGGGGGTGTCGGACACGCCGATATAGCGGACCTTCCCCGACTGGACGAGATCGTGGAGCGCCGCCATGGTCTCCTCGATCGGCGTGAACTTGTCCCAGTTGTGCAGCCAGTAGAGATCGATGTAGTCGGTGCGCAGCCGGCGGAGCGACTGCTCGCAAGCGGCGAGGATCGACTTGCGGTTCGAGCCGCCGCCGTTGGGATCGCCGACGTACAGGTTTCCGCTGAACTTCGTGGCGATCACCAGCCGGTCGCGCTTCTGCCGGTCGTGGCCGAGGTGATCACCGATGATCTTCTCCGAGTGCCCTTTGGTGTAGAGGTTCGCCGTATCGATGAAGTTCCCCCCGAGCTCGATGAAGCGGTCGAGGATGGCTTCGGAGTCCTTGACGCTGCTCCCCCAGCCCAGGTCTTCGCCGAACGTCATGGCGCCGAGGCAAAAGGGGCTCACCCGCAGACCCGAGCGGCCGAGCGTGACATAATGATCGAGCGGCATCGAATTACCTCCGGAACTTGTTCCATTTTGAACAGTTCAATACTAAACTAGTAGCGCTGCACCGCTCCATCGTCAAGCGCGAGCAGAGAGAACATGGACAAGCCTTCGCCCTGGGAGCTCTGGACGCTGAACTTCGAGTTCAGCATGGCGGTCATGGCCGAGGTGGAGCCCGAGGTGCGCGCGCTGGGGCTCGAGATGAAGGAGTTCCTCCTCCTCGGCAAGCTCGACGATCACCCTTACCCTGCCGAGCTCTCGCGCGCGCTGCTCACGCCCAAGCCTTCGATCACCTTCATGGTGAAGCGGATGGAGGCGGCTGGCTTCATCCAGCGCGAGACGGAGGCGGGCGATCTGCGGCGCTTTCGCCTGACGCTCACCCGCTCGGGGCGCAAGGCGATGGAGGCGGCGCGGGCGATCCTCGACGACGCCTTCGGGCGAAGGCTGGCGCGGATCTCGGCAGGCGAGCGCGCCGAGCTGGCGCGGCTCCTCACGCGGATGATGGGGGAGCGCGCCCGTCCGCGCTGACGGCCGCCCTCGCGCTCACTCGTAGTCGCGCCTCAGCTCTTCGTAGAACGCGTCGCTCATGAGGTAGTCTGCCCACCACTGCTCGACCGGCGTCGTGCCCCGGCGCTGCTGGAAGAGCACCAGATCGTCCAGCTCGCCGTCGTACCAGCCCCACAAAAACCGGGCCCGCAGCACGTCCACGTTTCGCCTGCGGAGCTCGGCCACCGCGTCCTCGAGCGACTCGTCGTCGAACTCGTCGACAAGCGCCTCCGCCTCATCGATGATCTCGCCGAGGTAGGCCAGCCCCTTCTTGGTGAGCTCGAACCGCGCCTTGCGGCGGTTGACCTCGACGAGGTCCGCGTTCACGAGCTCCTGAAGGACGTCCTCCAGCGGGCTCAGCTCGGACGGCAGCACGAGCGGTATCTCCATGCCTCCATCGGCGGGCTTCAGGTCCATCTTCTTCAGCACGTAGATGCCGGCATAGACCAGCTTCTGCTCGCGCGACACGATAGGCTGTCTGCGTCCTTCGAACATCGCCTCACTCCGCGGTGCGCCAGGCATCGGCCTCGAGGCGGATGTGCCGGCGACCGTCTGGGTCGGTGTCGAGCCACGCGTCGACGTCGCCGTCGGCGTAGTACACGGGGGTGCGCCCCGCCGCCTCCGGCCGCCGGATGCGCGCGGCGTGGGGGTTGCACATGGCGAGCACGATGGCGCGCTCGCCGGAGAACGCGGCCGGCAGCCAGCGCTCGAGGAACGCCGACAGGAGCACGGTCACCGAGTAGTCCTTGGCGACCTCCTCGACGAAGAACTCGAGCTCCACGTCATCGGGCAGCACCTCCGGCTCGTCCGCGGAGTGCACGGCCACGACGAGCGCGTCGGTCACCCGGAGCGGCCCTCGATCCGCGCGGCCATCCAGCCAGAGCGCGTCCACCCGGCACCAGCCGAACTGCGTGGACTCCACGTCCGGCTCGTCGCGGTGCTGCTCGAGGTTCAGCAGCTCCAGCGCGGGACGGCAGCGGAACGGGAGCTCGGAGATGCTTCGCAGGGGCTGCATCGCGGCGGCCGGCGCGCGGCTACGCGACCAGGCGCTCGGGCCTGCGGCCTCGCTCGCCGCGGCGGACGCCGAAGCGCGAGCCGGCGCCGGACTTGCCGCTCCCGAAGCGGCTGCCGCCGGCGTTGTTGTAGCGCCGCCCGGTCTGCGACGACCTGCTGTGGTCGACGCTGGACGGGTTCGAGGCGCGGTACGCCTCGCGGTGCGATCGCAGATCGAGCGAGCGGCCGGGCGGCGTGGCGTACGGCTGCGTGTACACGGGCACGTAATTCGGGCGCAGCGCCGACGACACCATGGCGCCGAGGAGCATGCCCGACGCCAGGCTCATCACCGGCGAGTGGTAGTACCCGTAGTGGCCGAACCCCGACGTCTGGATCTGCGCGGCGCCTTCGCCCGAGACGTCACGGCGGATGGTGAACACCTTCTCGGGGTCCTGCACGCTGCCGTCGCTGTTCTTGTCGAAGAACCCGGTGACGACCTGCGTCTTGGCGTCCAGGTCCTGTACGGCGACGCTGATGACCTCGCTCCCCTGGTAGATCTCGTTGACGCGCCGCTCGAAGTCCTCGGGCCCCTCGGCCGCCTTGTAGGCTTCGTTGACCTTGTCGAAGTCGAGCTCGACGTTGGTGTTCTCGGTGGTCGCCCACCGATCCTTGGACCGCCCGCCGCTGGTATCGCAACCGACGGTCGCGACGGCGAGGGCTGTCAAGAGCACGACGGGCAGGGTGGTCTTCATCATCATCTGGAACAATCTGTCTGGTGCCGACGGGGGATTCTGTCAAGCAGGCGGGGCGGTGCGCTCGAGCTCGAACGCGGCGCACGGATTCGCGCCGAGCTCGAACATCCGGATCGGCAAGGTATTCCCCGACCGGGCCCTCCAGGCAGAGCCCAGCGCGTTCGTCTCCGCGAACACCGACGCCCGACGCGGTCGCGTAACCGGCGTCCTCCGCGAACCGCACCCGCTCGCCGAGGTCGTGGACGCGGCCCGCTCGGCGGAGCTCCTGGGCTCGGAGCGGGCCCCCTCGCCATGGCGCCAAATGAGGCGCAGGGCACTACGGCGCCAAACGAGGCGCGGGGTGCTCAGGTCGCCTTCGGCTTGTGGGTGGCGAAGAAGAGGCCCGGCAATACGAGCGCTGCGCCGAGCCAATGGTAGAGGGCAAACGCCTCTCCGAGGAGGAGCCAGGCCAGCACGGCGGTATAGACCGGCGACAGATAGAGCAGCAGGCCAGTGCGGCTCGGGCCGAGATGCTCGGTGATATAGCCGTACGTGGCATAGGCGCCGACGCCTGGGACCAGGACCAGGGTCAGCACGGTGGCGATGGTGCGCAGGTCGAACTGCGGCGCGCCGCGGCTGGCCAGCTCCCAGCCGAGCAGCGGCAGCAGGAGGATCGCTCCGGCCAGCGCGATCGCGGCGAGGCGCGCCTGGACCCCCAGCGGATCTGGCCAGCGCTTCAGCAGCACCGTGTAAAGCGCCCAGGAGATCGCGGCGCCGAGGATCATCAGGTCACCGGTGCTGAAGCTGAGCGCCAGCAGCGCCGCCGGGTCGCCGCGCAGCACGATGACCAGCACGCCGGCCAGCGCCAGCGCCGCGCCCAGGCCCTGGCGCCGGCTGAGCCGCTCTCCGAACATGGCCCGGGACAGCAGGATGATGATCACCGGCGAGACCGCGTAAATCAGGCCGATGTTGGTGGCCGTGGTGGTGGCGGCGCCGTAATAGACGCCGGCGCCGCAGATGCCCATGCCCAGCAGGCCGAGCAGGGCATATCGGGCCCAGTCCCGCCGCAGCGCGGCGCGGGCGCGCCACAGCTCGCGGCCGCAGAAGGGCAGCAGCACCAGCACGACACCCGTCCAGCGGAGCTCCGCGAGCGCCACCGGCGGGATGAAATCGGCTGTGGCGCGGGCCAGCAGCATGTTGGCCGTGAAGAGCGCCGGGGTGACGAACAGCAGGACCTGGGCGATGCGCTGCTGGCGGGACTCGGCGAAGCCGAGAGAGGTGGAGGCCATTGGCGCGGACAGTAGGGGAGCGCCGCTACCATGGCCAGGGCTTCTCCCTGGCGCTGCCGGGCCGTGTCCGGAGCACGACGTCCGCGCGCTACGCCTCCCAGCGCTCTATCCCAACCCGCCTCGCTGCCTCCGCGGCTGTTGGCCAATACACCTCTTCCCGCGGGATCTCGAGCTGTCCGGCACCCCGGCCGCGCAGCACCTCCCTCTGCGCTGCCACGAGCTCCGAGATGTCCTCCACGCCCACCGTCCACTCCTCGGCGAACCGTCGCAGCATCGCGCCTCGCAGACCGAGGGCACCGACTCGACGCGAGCAGGCATGAGGCGCACTATGTGCCGGCATGTGCCAACTGGTGCGGATTGTATCTGGCGGTAATCACTAACGAAATGGCTCGGCATGTCGAGTGCTTCTCCTGCGGCCAGCGATTCGAACGACAGACGGACACGGAGACTCACATGCGATCATTTTACAGGGGTTGTACGCTTGTTTCTCTGCTCGCGCTCGGCGCCGGCTTCGCCGCCTGCTCGAGCGGATCGGGCGGATCTGGTGGACCCGCGCAGACGGGCCTGGCACAGAGCGCCCTCACGCCCGCGACGAGCTGCGATGATGTCGAGGCGCTGCTCCGCGAACGGCTGAAGCAGAACATGGCCAAGTCGGTCGAAGCTGCGCGGGAGTCCGCCCTGCAGCAGCTCGAGGCCGGGTGCGTCTGGTTCGGAGAGGACGGCGGGCCAGTCGGCGCCTCCAGCTCCGGCTCCGCCTCCTCGGGAGGGCCCGTCTCGGCGCCGACCGAGGAGGGGGGCGGGGGTGTCGACGACGGGGGTGCCAAGGAGTACTCGACGACGAACACGCAGGAAGCCGACGTCGACGAGGCCGACTTCATCAAGAACGACGGAGAGAACGTCTATATCCTGGCCCACGGGCAATTCCAGATCTTCGACGCGTGGCCCGCCGCCGACATCCACCGCGTCGCGTCGGTCGCGATCGAGGGGGAGCCGAAGAAGCTCTTCGTGCACGAGAAGCGCGCCCTCGTGTACTCCTCGCTGTCCCCGTCCTCGTCGCCTGACGGCGAGATCGCTTCTTACTCCAGCGGTGAGTGCACGTACGGATACGACTGCGAGTTCACGGGCGACGGCACGCCGCTCCTGGTCACCGAATTCGACATCAGCGACCTCACGGCGCCGACCGTCGTGCGGACGCTGAAGTTCTCCGGATCGTTCATCAACGCCCGGCGCATCGGGGCCGCGGTGCACACGATCGTCGCCTCCCGCGAGCCGACGGTGGAGGGACTCTCTACCTGGCCAGAGGGACTCGATGTCTGCTCCCTGTCCGACCAAGGGGTCAACCCGTCCACCGTGGCCGCCGTGAACAGCGCGTATGACAAGCTCCTTGAGAAGAACATCGCCCTCATCGACGCGGCCCCGCTCGACATCCAGCTGCCCAGCGTGGAGGACACGGTGTACCGGGACGGCGTGGCGTCCCCGAAGAGCCACGAGCCGTTCGCGAGCTGCGAGAACTTCTACCTGTCGAACACGGGCGACGGGCAGAGCTTCCTCTCGGTCGTCTCGACCGAGCTCGGCGCCGAGGCGCTCGGCCAGACGACGATCGTGGGCAGGCCCGGCGCCGTCTACGCGACCGCGGACTCGCTCTACGTGGCGAGCCGGCACCAGTACGGCCAGACGTACGGCTGGTTCTACGACGACGGCAAGGCGACGCCCGACGCGACGACCATCCACAAGTTCGCGCTGAGCGAGCGCGCGGCGCCGAGCGCGTACCTGGGGAGCGGCGTCGTGAAGGGGCGCGTGCTCAACCAGTTCGCCCTCAGCGAGCACGAGGGGTATCTCCGCGTCGCGACCACCACCGGGCACCTGCCCGACCCGGACACGCACAACACCGTCGCGTCGCTGAAGCAGGAGGGCGGCGAGCTCGTGGTCAAGGGGATGGTGGACCACCTCGCTCCCGGCGAGGACATCCGATCCGCCCGCTTCTACGGCGACGTCGGGTTCGTCGTGACCTTCAAGAAGACCGACCCGCTCTACACCATCGATTTCTCGGAGCCCGAGGCGCCGAGGGTGCGCGGCGAGCTGAAGATCCCCGGCTTCTCGACGTACATGCACATGATCGACGAGGGGCACGTCATGAGCATCGGCTACGACGCCGACGACCAGGGAGACTTCGCGTGGTTCCAGGGGATCCTGCTCCAGATCTTCGACGTGACGGATCTCGACGCGCCGACGCTCACGCACAAGGAGGTGATCGGGACGCGCGGCTCCGCGAGCGACGCCGCGACCAACCACCTCGCGTTCAACTACTTCACCCAGCGGGGGCTGCTCGGGATCCCCATGGTCATCTGCGAGGGCGG
The DNA here is from genome assembly GCF_028368935.1 of Sorangium aterium. Taxonomy (NCBI): domain Bacteria; kingdom Pseudomonadati; phylum Myxococcota; order Polyangiales; family Polyangiaceae; genus Sorangium; species Sorangium atrum. The sequence goes on from NZ_JAQNDK010000002.1 coordinate 902,691, forward strand.
GAGCGGCGGCGACTTCGGCGACACGATGACGTTCAGCGGGCTGCTCGTCTACAAGGTGGATCCCGGCGCGGGCTTCACGTCCGTCGGCGGCGTGCCCCACCCGCTGCCCGACGCGAGCGCGGACGGGAACGGCCCGAGCTGCGGGAACTGGTGGAGCAGCGCGACGTCGTTCGTGAAGCGGAGCGTCTTCATGGAGGACTACGTCTACTCCGTCTCCGAGGACGAGATCCGGGTCGCCAACATCAGCGATCTCGCGGCGCCGGAAGCCGTCGTGTCGCTCGTCCCCTGAGCGAGCTCCGCGGCGCGGCCGCGTGCTAGAGCCCCCTCCATGGAAGCGCTGGGCCTCCCCGCCGAGCAGCTGGCCTCGGCGGTCGGCGCGCGGCCCTTTCTGCTGCTCGCGCTGCTCGTGACCGGGACGGTGGGGGTGCTCCTCGGGCTCGTCGCGGTCGCGCGCCTCTCCGGCCGCCACGCGCGGGCGCTGTGGGCGCTGGCCGTCCGGGCGTACGCCGCGGTGGCCGCGCACCCGGTCACGCGGCGCCTCTCGGCCCGGTTCCCCCTGGTCGCGAGGGTGCTGCGCGAGCTCTCTGCGGCCGAGTACCTCGTGATCCACCTCGGCCTCGGGCTGGCGCTCAGCATGGCCGCGCTCGTGTTCGTCTGGCTCGCGGAGGGGGTGCGCGAGGGCGAGCCGATCGTGGGCGTCGATCTCGCGCTCGCGCGCGCGCTCCACGCGTCGTCGAGCAGCGCCGGCGTGGCGGCGCTGCGCGCCTTCACGCTCCTCGGCACCTTCTGGGCGCTCGCGCTGCTCGCTGTCGTCGTGGCCGCGGCGCTGCTGAGGCGGGGCCGGCGCGTCCTCGCGGTCGGGTGGCTCTCCGCGCTCGCCGGCGGCGGGCTCCTCAACACCGCGCTCAAGGCGCTGTTCGCCCGGCCGCGGCCGACGTTCGCCGATCCGCTGGCGGTGGCCGCGGGGTGGAGCTTCCCGAGCGGACACTCGATGGGCACGTTCGTCGCCTTTGGCATGCTCTCGTACCTGGGCCTCCTGTTCCTCCGGACGCTGCGCGCTCGCCTCGCGCTCGTCGCGCTCGCGCTCGGCTGGACCGTGGCGATGGGCTTCAGCCGCATGTACCTCGGCGTGCACTACCTGAGCGACGTGCTCGCGGGGTTCGCCGCAGGCACCGTGTGGCTGGCCGTCTGCATCTCCGGGATCGAGGTCGCGCGGCGCAGGCCGGCTCGGATCGACGGCCAGTCGCTGCCCGCCTGAGACGGCCAGTCGCGTCCGGCCCGAGGTGGCCAGTCGCAGGCGGCCTGTGCGGCCCCGGCGCCCGCCGGCCCGCGGCGCGCGCGGGCCGACGCCCCGGCCGCCCCGCGTTACGATCGCGCGGGAGGAGGCAGGAGATGCAGATCAGCGGCAGGAACAAGATCCCCGGGAAGATCACGGAGCTCGTGGTGGGCGACGTGATGGCCAAGGTCGTGATGGAGGGGCCGGGGGGCACGGAGCTCGTCGCGGTCATCACGAGCGACGCGGCGAAGGAGCTCGGCCTCGCGGTCGGCAAGGAGGTGCAGGCGCTCATCAAGGCGACCGAGATCATGGTGATCGCCGGGTGAACGCCGGCTGATCCGCGTGGACCTCGCCGCCGCTGCTCTGATCCGCAGCGAGCCCGGCGATGTCAAGATCGAACTCCGGCCGTGCTCGATTCGACATCAAGCCGCGAGCTCCTCGGCAGAAGTCGAGTTGAGCCACGGTGGAAATAGACATTATTATCGAAATTTGCACCGAGACCCAGGGTGCAGAGCCGAGGTGGAAGCCGAGGCGCAGAACCGAGGCGGCTATCGGCGGCGAGCGCGATGGCGAGCACGACGAGCGCGATGAACACCTGCGCCGAGCACAGCAGCGCCGCCGATTTCGCCTGGAGCCGGGGTGCACTTTTACGATAAAGTGTGTCTAGCGCCGTTTGCTCGGGCGGAGCGCAACGTGCGTTATCGAGGTGGCCGTGGGTTTAAGGACTTCTTATCTGGCTTTGGCGGTGGGATTGCTTCAGATCACGGTCGCTTGCGGCGGGGGCGGCGCGACCACGAGCGAGGCGACCGGCTCCGGGAGCGGCGCGAACTCCGGCGGAGGCGGGCCTGGCGTCGGCGGCGCCGGCGGCACCGGCGGTGAGCCCGATTTCACGGTGGGCAGCGGCATCGGGCTCGGCGGCAACGGCGGCGGTGCGCCGGACCCGTGCGAGGTCGATGATCCGCCCCCCGAGTGCTTCCTGCCTCCCGGGCCCGCCTGCGGAGACGCGGCGCTGAACCAGGCGTCGGAGGCCTGCGACGACGGCAATACGCTGCCGGGCGACGGCTGTTCCGGGCAGTGCCAGGTCGAGCCTTACTGGGCGTGTCCGACGCCGGGTCAGCCTTGCGAGCTGACCATCGCGTGCGGCGACGGCGTCGTCGACCCCGGCGAGTTCTGCGACGACGGCAACAACGTCGATGGCGACGGCTGCAGCGCCGACTGTTACTACGTCGACTCCTCGTACGTGTGCCCGAAGCCGGGCGAGCCGTGCATCCTGCTCTACGACTGCGGAGACGGCCGCGTGAACGGCTCGGAGGAGTGCGAGGACGGCGACGACCCGCCCGCGTCCGGCGACGGTTGCAGCGCGGACTGCAAGCGCGAGGCGGGGTTCCAGTGCAGCCGGCCCGGTCAGCCGTGTACGCGGCTGCCCGTCTGCGGCAACGGCGCCAAGGAGACCGGCGAGGGGTGCGACGACGGCAACACCGCGAGCGGCGACGGCTGCTCGAGCCTGTGCCGGCAGGAGCCCTATTACAACTGCCCGACCCCCGGATCGCCCTGCGTGCGGCTGATCGCGTGCGGCGACGGCAAGGTGCAGCCGGGTGAGCTCTGCGACGACGGCAACGCCGCGGACGGCGACGGCTGCAGCGCCGACTGCCAGGTGAAGGACCCGGCGTACGTGTGCCCCGAGCCGGGCAAGCCCTGCATCCCCCTCTACGAGTGCGGCGACGGCCGCGTGAGCGGCAACGAGCAGTGCGACGACGGCGATGACCCGCCGGAGAGCGGCGACGGCTGCAGCGCGGACTGCCGGCTCGAGGAGGGCTGGGTCTGCAGGCCGGGCCAGCCCTGCACCGTGAGGACCTATTGCGGCGACGGCGTCGTGCAGCTCGGCGAGCAGTGCGACGACGGCGGGGGGGCGTCCCCCGCGGGCGGCGACGGCTGCACCGCGCAGTGCAAGATCGAGGTCGGCTGGACGTGCCCGCCGGCTGGCGGGCGCTGCACCCCGCCGCCGCCGCCCGTGTGCGGCGACGGCAAGATCGGCGGCACCGAGGTGTGCGACGACGGGCAGAAGCCGCCGGCCAGCGGCGACGGCTGCAGCGCCGATTGCCAGACGATCGAGACGGGCTGGGACTGCTCGCGCGTCGGGTTCCCCTGCAAGACCATCTGCGGCGACGGGCTCAAGCGCGGCGCCGAGCAGTGCGACGACGGCGATCTCCTCTCCGGCGACGGCTGCGACGATACGTGCCGCATCGAGCCCGGGCGGGTGTGCAATAGCGCCGCGCCCCAGGACTGCACGGGCTACTCCGTCTGCGGCAACGGCGTCCGCGAGGGCACCGAGGCCTGCGACGACGGCAACGGCAACTGGCGCGACGGCTGCACGCCGGACTGCAAGGGCGAGCCGAACTGCAGCAGCGGCGCGTGCATCTCGAGGTGCGGCGACGGCATCCTCCTGCCCGGCGACCCCACCGAGGCGTGCGACGACGGCAACACCGCGAGCGGCGACGGCTGCTCCGCCACGTGCACGATCGAGCCGGGCTACGCCTGCACCGTTCAGCCCACCGAGATGCGGCTGCCGATGGTCATCCGCGACTTCATCGGCTGGTGCCCGACCTCGTACGACCGCACCGTCAGCAACAGCGCGTGCGACAACAACCTGAACGACACCCTCGTCGGGCACTTCGATTTCGAGATCGATCCCAGCGGCAATCAGATCGACCAAATGGTCCAGCCGACGCTCGACGCCGCCGGCAAGCCCGTCAGCAGGTTCGGCCCCGGCTTCGTCACGCCGAGCGACGCGAACGGGTGGACCACGGGGCAGAACAACTTCCAGTGGTGGTACCGGGACAACGCGACGTACAACAGGACGCTCGTCACCTCCATCGAGCTGACCCCGCAGGCCGGCAGGTACGTGTACCAGCGGAGCCCGTTCTGGCCCGTGGACCCCACCCCGCCGAACGGCGATCCCGTGCTCAACAACCTGGTCTCCGCCGGGCTGGAGAAGGCGCAGCAGAGCAACCCCTCGCACAACTACTACTTCACGAGCGAGGTCCGGTACTGGTTCCAGTTCACGCCGAACGGCGCCGCGGCCGATCCGGTGCTCACCTTCTTCGGCGATGACGACGTCTGGGTGTTCATCAAGAACACGCTGACCGCGGACATCGGCGGCATCCACGGGCAGCTCCAGGAGAGCGTGACCATCCTGGACAACGGCGACGCCCGCGTGACCCCCTGCACCCAGAACACCTGCCCTGCGGGCGCCCGCACGCCCTACGACGTCGACCTGAACCTCGAGCCGGGCAAGGTCTACGAGATCGCGGTGTTCCAGGCCGAGCGCCACGTCACCGGGTCGAACTACCAGCTCACGCTGTCGGGCTTCAGCGCCGGCACGTCGGTGTGCACGCCGCAGTGCGGGGTCGACCCGCCGGTCGTGACGCCGGGCGAGGAGTGCGACGACGGCACCGCGAACGGGGGCGGCTACGGCGGGTGCAACAACTGCCAGCTCGGGCCGTACTGCGGCGACGGCCAGAGGAACGGCCCGGAGACCTGCGACAACGGGGTCAACAACAGCGCGTATGCCAACAGCTCGAACGCCTGCGCGCCGGGGTGCGTGGCCCCGCCCCGGTGCGGCGACGGCGCGGTCAACGCGCCGTACGAGGCGTGCGACCTCGGCTCCGGCAACACGGCGAACGGCTACGGCGGCTGCACGCGCGAGTGCGAGATCGGGCCGTACTGCGGCGACGGCGCGACGAACGGCCCCGAGCAGTGCGACGACGGCCGGAACGACGGCTTCTACGGCACGTGCAACCCGAACTGCACGCCCGCCCCCCGCTGCGGCGACGGCAACGTCGACGAGGAGTGGGGTGAGGAGTGCGACGACCCGGCCGACCCGAACTGCGTGGGCTGCCAGCTCGGGGCGCTCTGCGGCGACGCGGTGGTGCAAGCGAGCTACGGCGAGGAGTGCGACGACGGCGTCAACGACGGCGGCTACGGCGAGTGCGCGCCGATGTGCCTCTACGGCCCGCGCTGCGGCGACGGCGTGGTGCAGCCCGACGAGGAGGACTGCGACCTCGGCGAGGCCGACAACAACGGCGCTTACAACGGGTGCACTCAGCACTGCGCGTACGGGCCGTACTGCGGCGACGCGGCCGTCAACGGCACGGAGACCTGCGACGACGGCGTGAACGACGGCTTCTACGGCAGCTGCTTCCCCGACTGCACGCCGGCGGCCAAGTGCGGCGACAGCCGCGTCGACGAGGACTGGGGTGAGCAGTGCGATCCCCCGAACGCGGCGACCGGCTGCAGCGAGAACTGCCGCCTCGGCGCCCAGTGCGGCGACTCGGTGGTGCAGACCAACCTCGGCGAGCAGTGCGACGACGGCGTGAACGACGGCGGCTACGGCGAGTGCGGTCCCAGCTGCCTGTACGGCCCGCGCTGCGGCGACGGCGTGGTCAACGGCCCCGAGCAGTGCGACGACGGGGACGGCAAGAACACCGGCGGCTACGGCAAGTGCGCGCCGGGGTGCGTCTACGGCCCGTACTGCGGCGACGGCGTGCGGCAGAGCCTGTACGAGGAGTGCGACGACGGGAACAACAAGAGCGGCGACGGCTGCAGCTCGGCCTGCAAGAACGACGGCCAGCCTCAGTAGAAGAGACGGCCACCCGCGTCGGATCCGGGCCCACCTCGGCGTTTTCGGTGCTCAGCGTACAGGAGTACGCTTCCGCGCCGAAAACGCCGATCTGGGCCCGTCTCCTTTGCGGGTGGCCGTCGCCGTCGCTTAGGAGAGGGCGCACGAGCGTCGCCGTCGCTTGGGAGAGGGCGCACGAGCGTCGCCGTCGCTTGGGAGAGGGCGCACGGCTGGCGCCGTCGCTCGGGAGAGGGGGCACGAGGGGCGGGAGAGCAGCTTGGGGGTCTGCTCAGGTGAGAGCGCGAGCGCTCAGGAGCGCGGCGCGTCGGGCGGGCGCGGGCGCACCGTGGTGTCGCCCAGGGGCTTCTCGAGGAGGGGAGGGCCCGCGACGGGTAGCCAGATCTCGAAGACAGCGCCCCCCTTCTTGGCCTTGCGGTAGGTGATCTCCCCTCCGTGCTCGAACACGATTCGCTGCGCGATCGCGAGGCCTAGGCCCGTCCCCTTGTCCTTGCTGGTCGCGTAGGGCTCGAACAGGCGCGGCACCATCTCCTCCGCTACGCCCGGGCCGTTGTCGCGCACCACGATGCGCACGCGGTCGTTCGGCAGCGGGCCGATCGTCACCGAGACGCGCGGGTCGCGCCGGACGGCGCTCGCCGCGTCCAGGCCGTTCTGGACCAGGTTCGTGAGCACCTGGATCAGCTGATCGCGATCGGCCGAGACCTCCGGGATCGGATCCGCAACGAGCTCCACGCGCGGCGACGGCGCGCCGGTGCCGGAGGTCGACCCCGCGCCGGAGGTCGCCTCGCCCGACGCCGGCGCGGCGTGCAGCGTGACCACCCCGCGCGCGACCGCGACGAGATCGATGGGGGTGAGGTTCGGCGGCGGCAGGCGCGCGAACTGGGTGAACTCGGTCACGATGTTCGCGATCCGGTGCACCTCGTTCAGGACCGTCGACGTCGCCTCCGCGAAGTAGTCGTCGAACGCCGGGTCGTCGCGCTGCCGGAGCCGGCGCAGCGTCTCCACCGCCGCCCGGATGGGCGCCAGCGGGTTCTTGATCTCGTGGGCGATCTGGCGCGCGACCTCGCGCCGCGCCGCGATGCGCTCGGTCGCGGCCAGGCGCTTGCGCATCGCCGCGAGCTCGTCGATGGTCGCGTTGAACGCCGCCGCGAGATCCGCGATCTCCCGCCCGCCGCGCCCCTCCACACGCCGCGGCGCCCCGCTCATCACCTCGCGCGTCTCGCGGGCCAGCGCCACGAGCGGCCGCGACAGGCTGCGCGCCAGCACGACCGCCATCGCGACGGCGATCGCCAGCACCGTGGCGCCGGTCAGCGCGATCGCGCGATCGAGCCGGGCGAGCGCCTGCCTCAGCGGATCGCGCGGCACCGAGGCGACGACGTCGAGGCCCGGGATCTCCGTGAAATGGAGGACGCGCACGACCTCCGACTCGCTGCTCCGGGGGGCGAGCTCCCCCTGGCGCGCCGCCGTGAGGCGCACATGGTACGCCTCGCCGATCCGCGCGAGGACCGGGCCGATCCGCCGCGACCCGACGAGGCCGATGGTCACCCCGTGGTTCGACAGGGCGCAGTGGACCTCCAGCGACGGCTCGCCGCCCGCCTTCGCCGGCCGGAGCCGCGGCGCGCCCCCGGGGGCCTGGATCAGCTCCGCCAGCCGCGGGTCGCGCGCGCCGATGCGCGCGGCGTCCTCGGCCGCGAGGACGCTCCCGTCGCCCGCCACGAGCGACAGCTCGTCGAGGCGCAGCGCCTTGGCCTGGCTCGGGACCAGGCGCTGGAGGGCGATGCGGCTCCCCGGCTCCATCGCGTCCGGGTCGCCCTTGGCGCGCTCGAGCTCGACGTGGGCCTTGTCGACGAACGTGTCGTGCCGGCAGAGCGGCGGCAGGAGATCGCGCAGCGCGTCGGCCTCCCACGCGAGCTGCTGCCGGACGCCCGCGTGCGCCGCGTCGATCCGCTCGGCGAAGTCGCCCTCGATGATCTCGCGCGACGCCTCGCGGAGGGTCAGCCCGACGAACGCCGTCGCGATGATCGCGACGAGCCCGAAGGCGAGCAGGAGGCGAGCGGCGAGGGACATGGCAGGACGGCCACGCCCGCCCGGCCGCGCGGCCGCCGGTACGGCCGGGCGGCCGCCGCGGTCCGCGGCGGTGTTCAGGGTCGGTGCGGTCGAACCTAGAGGAAACGGCGCCCGTGCCGAGCCCCCGCGGCGGGCTCCTTCTCCGCCGCAACCTCCGTGCATACGCCATCGGGTCGAGATCGTCCAAGTTCATCGCGTTTCCCCCAACCGCGCGGGCCCGCCCCCTGCGCCTCTGCCCAGGAGATCTGGGTTCGCGGCTCGCCTGCCCTCGGCAGCTTGCCGCGCCTCTGCCGCGCGCTCTCCTTGCACCGGGGGGCACTCGCCTCTTACGCTCGGTCGTCCTTCGGGGTCGTCGGGGGCGCGCCTGCCAACGCGCGCCGCAGCTCGACCGCGCTGGAACGCACGAAATGAACTCCAAGCAGCTCTCCATCCCCATCGCCGCAATCCTCGCGTTCATCGGCCTCGGGCTGAGCTTCGCGTCGAAGTCGCTGGCGGAGTTCTCGGGCCAGCTGTTCATGGTCTTCGGCTTCTCCGCGGCGGCGGCGGTGGTCTACGCGAGCTTCGGGGGCAAGGGCGGCGTCCCCCTCGGAGGCCTGCGCGACGCGCTCCGCGGCGCCGCCCGGGGCAAGCGGCCCAAGCTCCCCGAGGGCGCCCCCGCCGACGTCGCCGAGACCTACGAGCAGATCGCCGAGATCGCCGGCCGCCAGCTCGAGCTCGCGGAGGAGCGCCACGCGCTCGCCGAGGAGCGCGACAAACTCGCGAGGGAGCGCGACGGCTTGAGCCGGGAGCGCGACGGCATCGCGAAGGAGCGCGACACGATCGAGCGGGAGCGGGACAACCTGAGCCGGGAGCGCGACGGGCTCGCGAAGGAGCGCGACACCCTCGAGCGGGAGTGCACGACGCTCACCCGCAAGGTGAACGATCTCGCGCAGCGCGGCCCCGACATCGACGTCGACTCGCTCGTGGACGCCGTGCTCCGCGCCACCGCCGGCGAGCGGGTGCGCGTCCCGCCGGGCTCGCCGCAGGAGCTCTCGCGCCTCTACTCCGAGCTCAGCGGCATCGCGGAGCGGATCACCCAGGCGGAGCTGCGCGACAAGCAGCGCCGCTCGGAGCTGGCGCAGGCCACGGTGCTCCTCGACGAGCTCTTGCCCAAGCTCAGCGACGGCGTGAGCAGCGTCATGCACGCGAGCGAGCAGGCGACCGTGTACATCCGCGAGATGACGACCGCCCTCGCCAACATCGCGCAGTCGGTCGAGTCGCTCGCGTCGAGCGCCGAGGAGTCGAGCTCGAGCATCCTCGAGATGACGGCCACGAACGAGGAGGTCGCCGAGAACGTCGGCGAGCTCGGGTCGAGCGTGCGCGAGACGGTCTCGTCGATCGAGGAGATGGCCTACTCCATCCGCGAGGTCGCGAAGAACGTCGACGCTCTGGCGCTGACGGCCGAGGAGACGAGCTCCTCGATGAACCAGATGGACGTCTCGATCGACCAGGTCCAGTCGAACGCGAACGAGACGGCGCGGCTCTCGGAGGAGGTGGCGACCGACGCCGAGAAGGGCGCCGAGGCGATCCTGAAGACGATCGGCGAGATCTACCGCATCAAGGAGTCGAGCCAGGAGGCCGTGGCGGTCATCTCGAACCTCGGCTTCCGCATCGAGGCGATCGGGCAGATCCTGGCCGTCATCGACGACGTCGCCGAGCAGACGAACCTCCTCGCGCTGAACGCCGCGATCATCGCCGCCCAGGCCGGCGAGCACGGCAAGGGCTTCGCCGTCGTCGCCGACGAGATCAAGGACCTCGCCGAGCGCGCCGGCGGCAGCACGAAGGAGATCGCCGAGCTCATCAAGACCATCCAGTCCGAGTCGAAGAACGCGATCGCCGCCGTCGAGCGCGGCGCTCACAACGTCGACCGCGGCGTCGAGGTCTCGAACGAGGCCGAGCGGGCCCTCAAGAAGATCCTGGAGAGCTCGCAGAAGTCGACCAACATGGTGCGCGCCATCGCCCGCGCCACGGTCGAGCAGGCCAAGGGGTCGAAGCAGGTCACGGACGCGATCGGGCGCATCGCCGAGACGGTGCAGCAGATCGCCGCCGCCACGGCGGAGCAGGCGCGCGGCTCGGAGCTCATCATGAAGAGCGCCGAGAAGATGCGGACCATCACGCAGCACGTGGAGCGGTCGAGCCAGGAGCAGGCGCGCGGCGGGCGCCAGATCACGAGCGCGATCGAGCAGATCTCGAACATGGTCCACAGCCTCAACGCCTCGCACCGCAGCCAGACGCGCGGCGGCGAGCAGCTCGTCGAGGCCGGCAAGCGCATCGAGGAGGCGGCGCGGCAGCAGGACCAGGCGGTGCGCCAGCTCCTCAGCGCCTCCGAGCGGATGCGCCGTACGGCGGCGATTTGAGGCCGAGCCGCCCCCTCGCGCGCAGGCAGCATCGATGGCGTTGACGATCGTGGTGCTCGCGCCCGACGGGGCGGGGAAGGTGGACGGGGGCGGGCTCTCCCTGACGCTGGACGCGCCCCGCATCATCCTCGGCCGCGCGGAGAGCTGCGAGGTGCGCCTCCCCGACACCAGCGTGAGCCCCCGGCACGCGTCGATCCGGCAGCGGGGCGCCGCGTACCTGCTCCTCGACGAGGGCAGCGACAACGGCACGTTCCTCGGCAAGACGCGCATCGCCCCGCGCACGGCGATGCCCCTGAAGACCGGCGACCGCATCCGCATCGGGCGCGTGTGGCTCCTGCTCCGGATCGAGCCGGCGGTCGCGAAGGCCGCGCCGGCGGCGGCCGCCAAGGAGCTCGCCCTCGAGCTCGTCGCGCGCGGCCTCGCGGCGCAAGGGGAGGATCCGGCGCCGCGCGTGGTCGTTGTCGACGGCCCCGACAGCGGCCGCGCGTTGCGGATCGAGGAGGCGGCGCGGCCCTACATCCTCGGGCGCGCCAAGGACACCGATCTCGTCCTCGACGACCCGGACGTCTCGCGCCGTCATCTGGCCATTACCCGCAGGGGCGATCAATTCTCGGTTCAGGACCTCGGATCGCGCTCAGGCGCTTCGCTCGACGGCGCTCCAGTGCCTCAGTTCGATACGATCTGGCGTCCTGGACAGGTGCTCGCGATCTCGGGCGATCGGCTCGTCTTCGAGCACCCGGCCGCCGAGGCGCTCGCGGAGATCGAGCGCAGCCCGTGTGAGCCGCTCCGTCCAGATGCGGTGTTCGAGCCGCCTTCGCTCGAGGAGCCGAAGGCAGCGCATTCCACGCCGACGCCTCCGCCTGCCTCGGTGAGCACGAGTTCGCCGCTCGCGCAGCCCGTTGAAGCGGCTCCGGTGTCTCGCGCGGCGCAGGGAAGTGGATGGGGCTTCACAGAGGCGCTCATTGCCCTGCTCGCGCTTGGTGTGCTGGCGCTCAGCATTGCTGGTCTGTTGTGGCTGCTGGGGCGCTCTTAGTGTCTTGACGTCGCGCGCGCGCAGGGTTCGAAGAGCGCAGTCCCGGAGGGGTGCGCATGCGTGCGATCCGAATGAGAGCTGACGGCGAGGGCGAGGCCACCGAGGCGGAGCTTCAGGCGGAAGGGATCCAGTGCGGCGCGTTCGACCCGGGCGCAGCAGCGCTCGCCTTGCAGCGCGTGATCGCGGACCGCGGATGGACGGAGCACGAGGACGTCCGCCGCGACGGGAGCAAGCCGCGCGACGAGGCGGAGAGCGCGAGAGAGGCGGATGAGCACTGCCACCTCGGCGACGAGGTGCGGCTCTTCGTGGAGGGACACGGCTGTTACGACGTCCGTTGCATGAACGACGAGTGGCTGCGGATCTGGGTCGGCGCGGGCGATCTCATCGCCGTGCCGGCGCGGCGCTACCATCGCTTCATGGCGAGCAAGGCCGGCGCGATCCGTTACCTGCAGCCGTACGGCGGCCGTCACCTGCTCATGCAGCTCTACCGCGTGTCCGACGATCGGACGCGCGCGATGTGAAACCGAGGTACCCGATGGCGCATCCCTACCGTCTCGTCGCTTCCAGGGCCCGGATCCCCGTCCCTGGCGGCAAGCTGATCGAGGAGCTCTTCGGCCGCGTGAACACCGGCACGGACGGGTTCAGCCTGGCGCACATGGTGGCCCCGCCGGGCTGGAGCGAGCCGGCGCAGACGCCTTCGTTCGGCGAGCTGACGCTCGTGATCCGCGGCCGTGTGCGCGCCGAGATCGCGGGCGAGACGGTCGACGTCTCGGCCGGCCAGGCCCTCTGGACGGAGCCCGATCAGCGCGTCCGCTACAGCAATCCGTTCGACGAGGAGAGCGAGTACTTCGCGCTCTGCATACCGGCCTTCGCGCCGGACCTGGCGCGGCGCGACGCCGAGTGAGCTCCGCAGTGCGCGCGCGGCACCGGCGCGTGATCTGCGCGGCGCCGCCGCAGGATCCGCGCATCGCGGGTGCGCGGTGACGGCGCGCGCGCTGCGCAGATCCTGGATCCCTGCTGGGCGCCGAGCGCGTACTATGTCCCATGCTCTTCGATCCCGCGGAGTTCCGGAAGGTGCTGGGCCAGTTCGCGACCGGGGTCACCCTCGTGACCACGGTGCAGGACGGCACGCCGCACGCGATGACCGTGAACTCGTTCAGCGCCGTCTCGCTCGACCCGCCGCTCGTGCTGTTCTGCGCGGACAGGCGGTCGCGCACGAGCGCGGCCATCGCGGCGTCCGGGGTCTTCGCGGTGAACATCCTGCGGGAGCAGCAGCGGGAGATCTCGGATCTGTTCGCCGGCAAGGGCACGGACATCGATCGGCAGGCGGTGCTCACGGAGGCTCATGTGGCCGAGTCGGGCAGCCCGATCCTCAAGGACGTGCTGGCCTTCCTCGACTGCAAGGTGGAGCACGCGTACGACGGGGGTGATCACATCGTCTATGTCGGTCGCGTGCTCTCGTCGGGCCGGGGGGAGGCGGGCGCGCCGCTCCTGTACTACCGGGGCACGTACCAGGCCCTCGACGACGTCTGGCGATGGCGCGATCGCTATGCGGCGCGGGAGCAGGCGACCCCGTTCCACGAGCTCGTCGACTTCTTCGATCGCATGCAGGCGGAGGGCCCCTATGCGACGCTCGTCGACGAGCTCGTCACGCTCGTCGATCCGGGCGTCGAGGACCGGTGCCTCGACCTCGGCTGCGGCACGGGGCGCCTGACGCGCGAGATGGGTCGCCGCTGCCACGAGTCGATCGGGATCGACGCGACGGCGGCGATGGTGGAGCGCGCCGCGCAGCGGGCGAAGGCGCTCGGCCTGGACAACGTGACGTTCCGGGAGGCGCTGGCGACGCGGCTCCCGTTCCCCGACGCCTCGTTCGACGTGGTGACCGCGTCGAACCTGCTCCTGCACCTGCCCGAGCCGGGCCCGGTGCTGGCCGAGGCGGCGCGCGTCCTCCGCCCTGGCGGCCGCCTGGCGCTGCTCGAGCCCGCGGCCACGATGAGCCGCGCCACGATGGCCGGCTACCTGCGCGGCCACCGGTACAACCCGTCGACGGCCCACGCGATGCTGGCGTGGGCCGACGCGGCGGAGGTCACCTACCGTCACACCGAGGACAAGCTCAGCGGCGAGCTGGGAGGCGCAGGGCTCCATGTCGACCGCCGCGAGCGCCGGATGAACGGCCTCGCGTTGCTCTGGATCGCCAGCAAGGCCTGAGCGCGCCCCTCGAAGCGACCCGTCGCCACGCACCGGCGCTCGGTCTCGTCCGGCGCGCGAAGCCCCGCGCTAGGTGCTCACGACGCCCGCCGGAGCCCTGCCTCGTCGACGAGCCGGGGCACCCAGTCCTCCGCGCCGATGGACCGCATGTGGATGCCCGAGAGCCCGGGGATGTCGCGGAGCCCCCGGACGAGCTCCAGCGTGATCCGGTAGCTCTCCCCCTCCGCGTCACCGCTCTGGCGGACGCGCTCGATCAGGTGCTCGGGGACCACGAGGCCCGGCACCTTCTGCAGGAAGCTCAGCCGATCCACGCCCGCGAACGGGAAGATCGCCGCGATGAAGTGCGCCCGCTCGTGCAGCCGGCGCTCGACCACCGCGGCCATCCAGCGGCGCATCGGCGCGAGCTCGAACACCGCCTGCACCTGGATGAAGCTCGCGCCCGCGTCGATCTTCGCGGCGAGCCGGTCCATCGCCCCGGGGATCGCCTGCTCCGCGCACGGGAAATCGATGGTCCCGACGTGGAAGTAGGGCGCCGGCGAGACGACGTCGCCGTTGAAGAGCTTCCCCTCGCGCGTCAGCCGGCGGGTCAGCTCGATCGCCGCGTAGCTGTCGACGTCGCTCACCTCCTTCGCGTCGGGATCGGAGCCGATGGCGCACGGGTAGCCGCCGAGGACGATGATGTTCGAGAGCCCCAGCGCCGCCATGCCGAGGAGGTCGCCCTGGAGGGCGATCTTGTTCTTGTGGCGGAGCGAGAACTGGAGAACCGGCTCGAGCCCCTCCTGCTTCACGAAATGGCCGACTGCCATGTTGGCGCAGCGCGCCTGCGAGAGCAGGTGATCGTTGATCTGCACCACATCCACACAGCCCGCCATATTTCGGGCGTGCTTCAGCAGCTTCTCCAGATCGTAGTGACGCGGGGGCGTCAGCTCGGCGGAAACGAGGAACTGGCGCTCGCTGAGGAGGCGCTCCATCTTCGACTTCGTCACCATCTCCTGCTCCTTCCGTCACTCGACGAACCTGAGGACTCCGTCACTCGACGAACCTGAGGACCCGGACCTTGGCCCCGCTCCGGCCGTGGAACCGCGCGGCCGCGCTCGCGATGCGCGCCGCCTCGGCCCGCGCCAGGCTGCAGGGGAACCCATACTTCTTGAAGACCCGCTCGCTCGCGATATCGAGCGCCGTCCGGCAACGCGACACGAAGTCGTCGAGATCGTAGCTCTCCCCGACGTCGAGGTGCTCCTTCACGACGAGCGACGGAGAGTAACAGACCTGCTGCTCGCCGCTCGGCCACTCGATAACAAATCGCATCTCCGGCATATGTCGCTCGCTCGTCCTACGTTCGGCGGGATCCAAGGAACTCGCGGTACACGCCGGCCGCGATGCGGGCCGATCGATCCCACGTGTACCGGGCCGCGGTCTCGAGCCCCGCGGCGCGGAGGCGCCGCCTCACGCCCTCGTCCAGGATAGCCTCCATTGCGCCGGCGAGATCGTCTGTTCTCGAGGGATCGACGAGCAGCGCGCTCTCGCCGTCCGCGAGGAACTCGGTGAAGGGAGGTTGCGCAGAGCTCACCACCGGCGCCCCGGAGGCCATCGCCTCCAGCAGGACGAGCCCGAACCCCTCGCGGACGGACGGAAAGACGAACGCGTCGGCCAGCCGGTAGAGCGGCGGGATCAGCGCGTCGGGCAGCACGCCCGCGAGGACGAGCGGCGGCGGCGACGCGCCTGCAGGCGGGGGCCATACACCGCCTTCGCGCGCGATCGCCTCGAACTCGCGCTGGTAAGGCGCGTAGTCGAACAGCGTCTCTCCGCCGGCGATGACGAGCTGGGCTCGGGGCAATCGCCTCCGCACCGACAGGAACGCCTTGAGCAGGCCGATCGAGTTCTTGCGCGGCTCGACGCCGCCCACGGTCACGTAGAGCGGCGATCCGGTGGCATTGAGGCGCGCGCGCAGCGCCTCGTCCCGCTCGTCGGGCGTGGACGTGTAGCGGCGCAGGCTCACGCCGTTCGGGACGATCGCCGCGCCGACGCCGTGCTCGGCCCGGAGCGCCTCCCTCCAGGCCTCGCTGACCACGAGGCACGCGTCGGCCTCGCGCACGGAGCGGTCCTGGCAGGCGCGCAGGTACGGGCTGTCGTAGTCGTCGAGGTGGTGCACCGTCCGGATGAAATGCGGGACGCGCCCCTCGGCGCGCAGGGCCGCGAGCGCGTTCGCGCTGATGCAATCCTGGGAGTGCCAGACGTCGTGCCGCGCCCCGAGGCGGCGCAGCCCGTCCTCGAACTCCGCGATGCGCTGCTTCACGACCGCGTCGATCCCCGCCTGCGGGGGCGCGGCGGGCACGAGGACCGAGGGGCAGCGCGGCGCGCGGTAGAAGCCGCCCTGGTCCTTGTTCAGCGCGTAGATGCAGACCGAGACGCCGAGGTCGTGGAGCGCCTCGGCGAGCTCGACCGTGTGCACGACGCCGCCGCGCGGCTTGGTCGAGTAGGTGAGGAGCGCGACCGAGAGCGGCGCGCCGGAGGCAGCGCGCGCGCTCATCGCGCGCCCTCGCGCGCGAGCCCGGTGAGCGGCTCCGCGGAGAGGTCCCAGAGCGTCTGCCGCTCGCCGGCGGCCTGGAGGGTGAGCCGCCGCGAGCCGTCGACGGCGCCGACCGCCGCGCTCGCGATGCCCCGCCTCGCGAACGCCGAGAGCACGTCGCCGGCGACCCCGGGGCGCACGCTGAGCAGGAAGCCGTAGCTCGGGAACGCGAGCAGCCAGCGCGCGAGCGGGACGTCGCGCGGCCTCGGGACGGCCTCCAGATCGAGCACCGCGCCGGCGCCGGACGTCTCCAGGAGCATGAGCAGCGTCCCCGCGACGCCGCCCATGCTGATGTCCTTGCCCGCGTCGCACAGGCCCGCCTCGGCGAGGGCGGGCAGGACCTCGAGGTCGCCGCGCAGCCGCGCCGGGTCCGCGCCCGTCGAGGCGTTCCAGAACGGGTGCTCCGCGTGCATCGCGCCGCGCAGATCGATCGCCGCGACGAGCACGTCGCCGGGGCGCGCAGCGAAGCTCGTGATGAGCCGCCGCGCCCGGCCCGCGATGGCGACGGCGAGGGCGTTGTAGGGGCTGCGCGCGCTCGTATGCCCTCCAACGATCGGCACGCCGTAGGCGCGCGAGGCGGCGACCATGCCCTCCCAGACCGGCTCCAGCGCGCCGGCCGAGGTCCCCCAGACGACGTCGACCACGGCGATGGGGCGGCCGCCCATCGCGTAGACGTCGCTGACGTTGACCATCACGGCGCTGTAGCCGGCGAACCGCGGGTCCCCTTCGAGGAACGCCGGCCAGATCCCCTCGGCGGCGAGCAGCAGGTAGCCGTCTCCGTCGGGGATGGCCGCGCAGTCGTCGCCGAGCGCCGCGGGCAGCGCGACGGGGCCGGCCGCGGCAGCCGTATCACCCGCGCTGGCCGCGAGCGCTGCGCCGGCCGCGCCCGCCTCGCCGGACAGGTACCGCGCCGGGATCTGCACGTCCCGCTTCGCGAGGATCCCGATCGCGCCGCGCAGCTCGGCCGCGATGCCGCCGAGCATCAGCGGAACCTCTGCCCGGGCGGCGGGCGGGGCTCGTCGCTCGGCGGGTAGCTGTCGAGGTCGGCTTCCATCAGGTGGTGCGGCCTCTCGCGGTGCGATCGCTCCTCGAGCGAGCGCCAGTGGATGCCCTCGAAGAACGGGACGTTGGCCGCCTGAACGAGCGCGAGGAACCGGCGGCACCCCCAGCCGTGGGCGGTGGTGACCGCCTTGTGGACGAGGCCGCGGCCGACAACGCCCTGCTTGCGGTGGGCGCGCTCGACGCCGAGCCGGCCGCCGTACCAGAGGCCGGGCTCCGCCTCGTAGATGCGCACGGTGCCGACGAGCCGCGGGCCCCCAGGCGCCCCGTGCTCCAGGGCGGCGATCGGGAACGCGGAGCCGTCCCAGTCGTCCTCGTCGGTGGTCTTAAACAGCCCTTGCTCGTCGCAGAAGATGGCCCGGCGCAAGCGGAGGTACTCGAGGTACGTGTCCCTGCTCTGCACAAGCTCGAAGCTGTAACGTGGCGTCATCGGAGCTCTCCGAGGTTGGTGTCCATGCCGCGCCGGGTCCCGGCCGCGCCGCGGGCCGGCCTTCTGCCTCGAAGCCCGAGAGCCCCGAGCAGGCGCCGCAGCGGGCGCAGCCCGCCTTCACGTCGGTCGAGCGCAGCCCCGCCCGCGCGAGCAGCGGGCCGATGTGCTCGTAGAGCGCCCGCATGAAGTCCCCCGAGGGCGGCGCGCGATCGGCCCCGGGCGTCCCAGGGATGGGCACGAGCGGGACGAGGAACGGATAGACCCCCAGCGCGATGAGCCGCTCGCTCGCGTCGAGCAGCGAGGCCAGCGAGTCGCCGAGCCCCGCGATGAGGTACGTCGACACCTGGCCGCGCCCGAACACGCGCACGGCCGCCTCGAACGCCTCGAAGTAGCGGGCCACGCTCACCTCGGCCTTGCCCGGCATCGCGGCCGCGCGCACCTCGTCCTCGACCGCCTCGAGGTGCATGCCCAGGCTGTCGACGCCGGCCGCGCGCATCCCTCGAACCAGGCGAAATCGTCGGGCGGCTCGCACTGCGCCTGCACCGGCAGATCGACGCGCGCCTTGATGCCGCGCGCGCAGTCGGCGAGGTGCGCCGCGCCGCGATCCGCCGACCGCGGCGTGCCCGTCGTCAGCGTCACGTGCCGCACCCCGTCGAGCCGCGCCGCCGCCTCGGTGACCTCGCCGAGCTGCTCCGGCGTCTTCTTCGCGATGGTGCGCCCCGCCGCGAGCGACTGCCCGATCGCGCAGAACGTGCAGGCCTTCTCGCGCTCCGTGTACCGGATGCACGTCTGGAGCACCGTCGAGGCGAGGACGTCCGCGCCGTGCAGCAGCGCGATCTTGGGGTAGGGGATGCCGTCCTTCGTCGAGAGGGCATAGAAGCGCGGCGTCTTCACGAGGGCGATGGGCGCGAGCTCCTGGCCGTCCCGCTCCACGGTCCCCGCGCCGTCGCGCCCGAGCCGCGCGACGAACGGCGACGCCGCCGCCTGGTCGGTGTGGATCGGGATCATCACCGTGGCCCCGCGCAGCGTCGCCGCGACGTGCTGGGTCGGCCCCGCGCCGCCGCGCCGCGAGGTCCACGCCGCGCGGCGGCCGTCGCCCTCGCCGGAGGCCTCGCCGGAGGCGGGCTCCGGCGGGGGCGCGGCGCCCGCCTCGGGGGCGCCCTCGGGGGCTTCAGCCAGCCTCAGGCCGAACGATTGGAGCTCGGTGATCAGCGTCTGGGTATCCATGGTCCACCGCCGCAGGGGCAAGGGAGGAGGCCTTGGGGCTGCCCGCGCCGAGCGTTATCGAGCGCTCCGCCGTATCCATCCAAAGCCGCAGCAAGTCGGGCCGGGCGTAGTGCCCCGCCGCATCCATCATCCGCTTTCGCTTCGTGATCAGCGCGAAATCGAGCTCGGCGACGGCCATCCCCTCGCCGTCGGTCACGGGCGGGCACGCGTGCACGCCCTCGGGCGTCACGATCGCCGTCATGCACCCGCCGCGCAGCACGCCCTGGATCTGCTCGTTCGGAGCGACCTCCCGGACCTGCTCGGGCGTCAGGAAGGCCGTGGCGTTCACGACGAAGCAGCCCGATTCCAGCGCGTGGTGCCGGATCGTCACCTCCATCTGCTCGGCGAAGATGGGCCCGACCAGGGAGCCGGGGAACTGGCTGCAATGGATCTGCTCGTGCTGCGCGATGAGCGCGAACCGCGCGAGCGGGTTGTAGTGCTCCCAGCAGGCCAGCGCGCCGAGCCTCCCGGCCGCGGTGTCCACCGTCCTGAGCCCCGAGCCGTCGCCCTGCCCCCAGATCATGCGCTCATGGTAGGTCGGCGTGATCTTGCGCCGGTGGAGCACCAGGGAGCCGTCGCTGTCGAAGACGAGCTGCGCGTTGTAGAGCGTCCCGTGATCGCGCTCGTTCACGCCGAGCACCACGACCACCCCGTGCGCGCGCGCGGCGGCCGCCACGGCCCGCGTCACCGGGCCGGGGACGGTGACCGCCTCGTCGTAAAGGCGCATGTGCTCCTTCCCCATGGCGGGCGGCGGGAGCACGAAGGAGAAGTACGGGTAATAGGGGACGAACGCCTCAGGGAAGACGCACAGCTCGGCGCCTTCCTTCGCGGCCCTGGCGATCGCGGCGACGACTCGCTCGGTCGTCCCGTCCCGGCTCCCCAGGACGGGACTGGCCTGCACCGCGGCCGCCCGGACTTTGCGGTTGAACTCCATGGACGGCGCTCGGATCAGAGCGTCCAGGAGTGGACCATGAACGCGTTGTCCCGGCGGTGGATCAGCTGGATGTCGAGCACGTCGAGCGGGCTGATGGGCTTGATGCCCGGGATCAGCGCGTGCTCGCCGTGGCCGTAGAGCGCCTGCAGCGCGAACCGGCAGGCGTACACCTTGCCGCCCTCCTCCATGAACCGGCCGATCTGCTGGTTCACCGCGAGGTGCCCGGAGAACGCCTCGCTGCCGAGCTTGGGGAAGCCGCGCTGGAGCCCCAGCGTGACGCCCGGCCCATAGAGCAGGATGGATGTCTCAAACCCCTTACGTTGCAGGCGGATCGCCGTCAGCACGTTGACGAGGCCGATCGACCCTTCGAAGGCCACCGTGTGAAAGGTAACCAGCGCCTTCTCTCCCGGCTTCGCCTTGACGTCTTCGAAGACCTTCTCCTCGTAATCGACCAGGAAGTCACCAGCGTTGTAAGCGGGATACGTCGGCTTGGGCATTGGTTACCTCTCTCCTAGAATGAGTTAGTTGAGAACATAGTGGTTTTCTGGGCGCAAGGAAAATGCAGGAGCCATCCCTCTTTTGAGCGGGTGTCAGTCGCAGAGGGGCGCGGAGGGGGTGCGACTTTGGATCTGGCGCCGATGTCCGCAGCGCCCCGGTCGGCTGTTTGCCTGGGTCGTCGCGTGTGTCTCGAGCGCCTCGTCGGCTTCGTGCGCTTCGACGATCTCGACGGGTTCGACTCGTTCTGTTTCGCCGGGTCGTCTCGGCGATTTCGACGAGGTTTCGTGCTTGTCCGCGAGAGCGAGCGTGGCTGGGAAGGTGCTGCGCGCTCGTGCGTTCGGGCGGCAAAGCCTGCAGGGAATCGAGCCCTCG
Source organism: Sorangium aterium (assembly GCF_028368935.1). Taxonomy (NCBI): domain Bacteria; kingdom Pseudomonadati; phylum Myxococcota; order Polyangiales; family Polyangiaceae; genus Sorangium; species Sorangium atrum. The sequence continues at coordinate 923,435 of NZ_JAQNDK010000002.1, forward strand.
GGCGGGCTGCTACCGCTGCTTCTTTCGCACCTTGGCGCTCTTGCCGCCCTTGGTGCGCTTGGTGGTCTTAATGCCCTTCAGGGGCTTGGTGCTCTTGCTGATCTTGACACGACGGGGAGGCCGTGCGTCCGCCGCGTCGCGCCGCAGCCTGCGCGGCTTCGCCTCGTCCGACGCCGGCTCGCCGGCGAGGCGCCGGCCATAGACGGCGCGCCGGAGGATGGCCACGTCCTCGATCTGCACGAGCATCGCGTCGCCGATCGCGATCCGGTCCCCCGACCGGCGGCCGATGACGCGCAGCCCCTCGTCGTCGATCTCGTACTGATCCTGGCCGAGCGACTCCATGCGGACGAGCACGTCGACGAAGGGATCCTCGATGTTGACGTAGACGCCCCCTCCGACGATGCCCGTGACGGTGCCCTCGAAGGTGTCGCCGAGCCGGGAGCGCATGAGGAGGGCGCGGTGCAGGTCGACCACCTCGCGCTCCACCTCCATCGCCTTTCGCTCGCGCTCCGACGCCGTGATGGCCGCCTCGCGCAGCCGCTCGGTGGCCGCCTCGCTCCTGTCGACGCGCTCGCCGCGCAGCACGGCGCGGATGGCCCGGTGCGCGGTGATGTCCGGGTACCGCCGGATGGGCGAGGTGAAATGCAGGTACGCGCTCGAGGCCAGCCCGAAGTGGCCCACGTTGGCGACGTCGTACACCGCCTGCTTCATCGCGCGGAGCAGCAGCATGTGCAGCACCTGCTTCTGCGGGTGCGCGTCGAGCTTCTTCAGGAACACCGACAGCCGCTTGGGGTCGGCCGCGTCCTCCGGGTCGAACGCGAGCCCGAGCTCTCCGCACATCGTCGCGAAGCGCTCGAGCTTCGCCTGGTCCGGGGGCGCGTGGTACCGGAAGACCGTGGGGATGCCCTGGTCGACGACGAACTGCGCGCACGTCTCGTTCGCGAGGAGCATCATCTCCTCGATGAGCTGGTAGGCCTTCGCGACGCCGGGGTCGTGGCTGCGCTTCTGCACGTCGACGGGCGCGCCCGTCTTCGGGTCGAGCACCACCTTCGCCTCGGGCAGGTCGAGGTCGAGCGCGCCCCGCCGCATCCGCCTGCCGCGGAGCAGCCGGGCGAGGTCCCACATCACCTGAAGGTCGTTCCTGAGCGCCTCGGCCTCGGGGCTGCGCGGCGGCTCGGGGGTGAACCCGAGCGCGCGCGCCACGCCGGGGTAGGTGAGCTTCGCGATCGAGCGGATGTACCCCTCGATGACGCGGGCCCTCCGCACCGTCGCCGTCGCGTCGAGCTCGACCTCGACGCACAGGCAGAGGCGGATCACCCCGGGCAGCAGCGAGCACAGGTTCGACGACAGCGCCCGCGGCAGCATCGGGATCGCGCGATCGGGCAGGTAGACCGAGTTGCCCCGCCCGAGCGCCGCCTGGTCGAGCGCGGTGCCCGGCCGCACGTAGTGCGAGACGTCGGCGATCGCGATCCAGGCGCGGTACGAGCCGTCGTCCTCGCGGATCACCCACACCGCGTCGTCGTGGTCGCGCGCGTCCTCCGGGTCGATCGTCGGCATGGGCAGGTGGGTGAGGTCCGTGCGCCCCTCGAGCGCCTCGGCCGGCACCTCGCCCCCGAACGCCTCGGCCTCGGCGATCGCCTCCGGCGAGTGCTCCTCCTCGATGCCCTCGCGCACCAGGATCTTGGCGACCTCCACGTTCGGGTCGCCGGGCGTCCCGAGCACGGCCTCGAGCACGCCCTCCGGGTTCTCGTCGGCCAGGTCCGGGAAGCGGGCGATCGACACGACCGCCGCGGCGCCGTCCTCCGCGTCGGGCGGCACGAGCGGCCCGCCCTGCTCGCGCGGCACGATCACGATCGGCCCGCGGACGCGCCCGTCGTCCGGCTCGAGCCACGCGCTCCTGCCACGCCGCCGCAGCACGCCCGCCACGCGCGCGTGGCGCCGCTTGACGACCCGGACGATCTCCCCCTCCACGCCGCGCCGCGAGCGGGTCGAGATGCGCACGGCGACGGTGTCGCCGTGGAGCGCGCCGCCCATCGCCTCGGGCGAGATGTAGACGTCCTCGGCCGCCCCTCCGAGCGCCACGAAGCCGAAGCCGCGCGGGTGCACCGTCAGCGTCCCCTCGCGCTCGGCGCCGCGCGCCTCGACCTGCTTCTGGCTCGTGCGGAAGCGCTGCCCGGGGAGCGCGACGATGCTGCCCTCCAGCGACAGCTCCTCGAGCAGCCGCTGCAGCTTCGCGTAGCGGCTCGGCTCGACCCCGAGGCGCTCGGCGATCTCGTTCGCGTGCAGGGCGCGCTTGAACGAGGACAGCAGGTCGACCACGGCCTCCCGGCGGCGCGCGCCGGAGCCGGTCGTCGGGGGATCTCCGCGAGATGAAGAACGCATGAAACTCGACTAGCACGAGTCTCCTCGCGCTGGCTGTCTCCGCCCGGGTCCGGTATGCCTCGAGCCCACCCCTCCTCCACCTGCAACGCACCCGCAACGACCGATGCTGCTGAACTCGATCGCCCTGCTCCTCGCGCTGGTGCTCCTCGTCGCCCTCGCCGGCAGGGGCAACGTCTTCGCGGTGCGTCCGGCCGGTGACCGACGTGAAGGACGTGAAGGACGCGACGGACGGGCTGGGCGCGCGCCCTTGGAAGCGTCTCAGGCGAGCCCCGAGGCGCCTGCGTCGCTGCCCTCGAGCGACGAGCGGCAGGCTGGGCGCGCCCGGTTCTTCGTCACGCTGTTCCGGCTCGCGCTCTTCGTCGCCATCGCGGCGAGCGCGGCGCTCGTCGTCGAGTACCAGAACGCGGGCGATCCCGCGTTCTGCGGCGTCACGTCGGGGTGCTTCGCCGTCAGGATCTCGCCGTACAGCCGCTTCCTCGGCGTCCCGCTGCCGAACCTCGGCCTCGCCGCCTTCACGGCGCTCCTCACCGCCTCGCTGCTCGCGCGGGCGCGCTGGCACCACGTCGCGATCGCGGCCGCCTCGGCCGTCGGCGGCCTAGCCGCCGCGGCGCTCCTCGGGCTCCAGAGCCTCGTGATCGGCGCGTTCTGCGCGTGGTGCGTCGCGGTCGATCTCGCGGCCTTCGCCGCCGCGATCACGTCTGCCCTCGTCGCGCGGCAGGCGTGGCGCATGCCGGCCAGGGCGTTCGAGCGCGCTGCCCAGGGCGGGTCGCTGGGCGTCACGGTGTGGGGTGCGGCCGCGGCGGCCGCGGTCGGCCTGCCGTTCCTCTGGGGCAGCCACCCGGTCGTTCCGCCGCTCCCGCCGGAGCTCGCGGCGCTGCAGGAGCCGGGCAAGATCACGATCGTGGCCTTCACCGACTTCGAGTGTCCCTTCTGTCGCAGGCTGCACCCCGAGCTGAGCAAGATCGAGGAACCCTACGGCGACAGGGTGCGCCACGTGCGCAAGATGGTGCCGCTCCCGATCCACCCCGGCGCGCTCCCCGCCGCGAAGGCCTACGTCTGCACGCCCGAGGACAAGCGCGAGCAGGCCGCGGCGCTGCTCTACAGCGCGCCGCCGAGCAAGCTCACGGACGAGCGCGTCGCGTCCGTCCTCTCGCCGCTCGGCCTCTCCGCCGCCGAGCTCGCGGCTTGCCTCGCCGCGCCCGAGACCCAGGCCGCCATCGACGCGGACGTCGCGCTGTATGGGCGGATGGAGGCGCGAGGGCTCCCGACGACCTACGTCGGCCGGCGGCTCGTGGTGGCGTACAACCCCGAGCGGATCCGCGATGCGCTGCGCCGTGAGGCCGCCGGGGACGACATGAGCCTGCCGCTCCCGTGGCTCTTCGTCGCCCTCTTCGGCGCGGCCGCCGTCGCCGTGCTCGTGGGCGGAAGGGATCGCTCGCGCGGCGCGGCGGACGAGGGCGGCGCCGCGCCCTCGTCGTCCTCGCCAGAGCGATCGTGAGCGACGTCGCGCCCCGCGCTGCCTTTCGCGGCTGGTCGCCGGGTGACAGAATAGCTCATGAGTGATCACCCCGAGCTAGCCGGCAAGCTCCCCCTGGAGTTCTTCCGGCAACTACCCAAGACCGATCTGCACGTCCACCTCGACGGCTCGTTGCGCCTCGAGACGATCATCGACCTCGCCCGCGGCCACCACGTCAACCTCCCGACGTACGAGCCGGCGGAGCTGCGCCGGGTGATGAACCTGGGCCAGAACTGCGGCTCGCTCGTCGAGTACCTCAAGGCGTTCGACATCACGCTGCGCGTCCTGCAGACCGAGGAGGCCCTCCACCGCGTCGCCTACGAGCTCGCGGAGGACGCCGCGCGCGAGAACGTCCGCTACATGGAGGTCCGCTACTCGCCGATGCTGCACACCCGCCTCGGCCTGCGGCTCACGAGCGTGGTCGAGGCCGTGCTCTCCGGGCTCAGGACGGCGCGCGACGCGCTGGGCATCGAGAGCAACGTCATCGTCTGCGGCATCCGTAACATCTCGCCGGAGTCGTCGCTGGAGATGGCGGAGCTCGCGGTGGCGTATAAGGGCCGCGGCGTCGTCGGGTTCGACCTGGCCGGCGCCGAGTACGACCACCCGGCGAAGCACCACAAGGCCGCGTTCCAGCTCGTGCGGCAGAACAACATCAACTGCACAATCCACGCCGGCGAGGCGTACGGCCCCGAGTCGATCGCGCAGGCGCTCCACGTCTGCGGCGCGCACCGGATCGGCCACGGCTGTCGCCTGCGCGAGGACGGCGACCTCCTCCACTACATCAACGATCACCGCATCCCGCTCGAGTGCTGCCCGTCATCGAACGTGCAGACCGGCGCCGTCCGCGACCTCGCCTCGCACCCGCTCAAGCTCTACCAGAGCCTCGGCCTGCGCGTGACCGTCAACACCGACAACCGGCTCGTCACCGACACGACGGTGTCGCACGAGCTCTGGCACTGCCACACGAAGATGGGGTTCGGGCTGAAGGAGATCAAGGCGACCATCGTGGCCGGCTTCAAGAGCGCCTTCCTGCCGTTCCACATCAAGCAGGCCTATCTCCGCCGCGTCACCGAGGATCTCGAGCGCTTCTCTGCCGACGGCTCGATCCGCCCCGCGGTGGCGCCCATGGCTCCTGGGATGGCTGCCAGCCACGACGGGATCGAGCTCGCCTCGAAGGACGGGAAGGACGGCAGGCAGGGGGCCCCGGCCTCCGTCGAGGAGGCCGCCAACTGACGCGCTGCCCGTCGACGCGCCGCGCGCCGCGGATCGATGCGCTGATCGCGCGGCGCACGGCGGCCGCCCCCTGGCGGCGGGCTCAGCCGCCCTTCCACTCGGTCCGCTGCACCACGGGCAGCTGCAGCGCGCGCTCGCGGTCGAGATCGAGCGAGCCGAGGTGGATCGCGATGGGCGACTGCACCCACTTGAAGATCGACCTCGAGAACAGCGTCGCGAACTTCTCGGCCCAGGCCCGCAGCGCGGCGGGGTCCTTGTCGGGGAACAGGCTCGGGAGCGCCCTGGCGACCTCGTCGGCGGCGAGCTTCTCGGCGCCGTAGAGGTGGAGGCACGCGTCGAGGACCTCGAAGGGCATGAGCTCGGCCTCGCCCGACTGGTTCTCGGCGAGCTCCGGCCCGGCGGTTGTGGCGAGCGTCTGCTGGATGCCCTGGAAGCGGAAGCGCTGCGAGAGGCGCTCGAGCAGCGCGATGACCACCGTCTTCGGCAGGTTGGCGATGACGCTGAACGCCCCCTCGAGATCGCCGCCGACCGTTGTGTAGCCGAGCGCCTTCTCGCTCATGTTCCCCGTCTGCAGGAACAGCGCGCCGCTCGTGTTCGCCCAGTTCCACATGCGCCCGCCGCGGATGCGCGCCTGCACGTTCTGCTTCGTGAGCTCGGTGAGCTGCCCGCCCTCGCCGACCATCGCCTGGGCGGCCTCGAGCTCCCTGGGGAACGCGTCCTCGATCGGGATCACCGCGAACGACACCCCGAGATCGTCGGCGATCTGCGCGGCGGCGCGGTGCGTGGCGTCGCTGGAGTAGCGGGAGGGCATGAAGAACGCGTGGAGCGACGACCTCATCCGCTCGCGCAGCGCCGCGCCCTCGAGGCCCGGGTGGATGAGCTGCACCGCGCGCCAGGCGACGAGCAGCGTGAGGAGCGAGTCGCGCCCGCCCGAGAGCGCGAGGCCGACGCTCTTGAAGGCGCCGATCTTGCGGTAATAGTCGGCGACGCCGAGCGCGAGCGCCTCGTAGAAATCGTCGAGCAGCTCGTCGCGCGCGGAGATCGCGGGCAGCGCCGCCGAGGGCAGGAAAGGCGTCGTGCCCGCCGGCGGGGCGGGGTAGGCGAGGCGCGCGCGGTCCGCGGTCTCCCCGCCGATCCGGAGGACCTGCACCATGCGGGCGGAGGCGCGGCGGAACTCCTCGAGATCGCTGCGCCAGGTGCTCGCCTCGCGGCGGCAGCGGGTGGTCCGGTCGAGGTCGACGACGGCCGCGGAGAACCCCTCGCGGAACCGCGGCGCCTCCAGCATCGGCCGGCCGTTCTGGTTGATGAACCCGCCGCCGTCGAAGACGAGCCCGTCGTTGCCGCCGACCAGGTTCGCGTACGCGATCGTGCACTGGTTGTCCGAGGCGCGGGTCGCGAGCATCTCGCGGCGGGTGCTCGTCACCCCGGCGCGGAACGGCGACGCCGAGATGTTGCAGACGATCTCGGCGCCGGCGTAGCAGCGGCGCCGCATCGGGCCGTCGGGCGACCAGATGTCCTCGCACACCTCGACGGCGATCGTCCCGAAATCGAAGGCGTAGACGCGATCGCCGCAGAGCACGCCGTCGGCGTCGAGCTCCATGAACGGCATGCCGCGCGAGAACGTCCGCGCCTCGTAGAAGATGTTGTAGGTCGGCAGCTTCTCCTTGGGGGAGAAGGCGAGCACCCGGCCGGCGTGGACGATGGCGCCTGCGTTGAAGAGGTCGCCTCCCACGCCGACGGTCACGCCGATGACGAACACGGTGCGGAGCTGCGCGGTCTCCTCGGCGAACCGGCGGAGCTCGCGCTGCTGGCTCGCGACGAACGCCGGCCACTGCACGAGGTCCTCGGCCGCGTAGCCGCCGATCACCTGCTCCGGGAAGACCGCCAGGGTGACGTCGTCGCGCGCCATCGCGCGGGCGAGCGAGAGGCACCGGTCGGTGTTCGAGCGGACGGCGCCGACGGTCGCGTTGACGTTGGCGATTCCGATCTTGACGAGTCGCATCGGGCGGCAGCCTACCGCGGCAGCACGGCGCTGAGCAGGCCGAAGAGCTTGTCGAGCTCACCGGGGGTCACGCGCCGGTTCGACTTCACGCGGTCCCCCTCGGCGAAGAAGACGATCGGGTCGACGACGCGGACCGTCACGATGGCGATGCGGAACGAGGTCGCGCGCTCGATCTCCTCGTTGAGGAAGGCCGCGTCGCGGGCGGCGAGCTCCGGGCTCTCGCTCGCGCCGTCGAGCGCGACCGTGGCGCCGCCGTCCTTGGTCAGCGTCACCGTGGCCTCGAGCGATCTCAGGGTGGGCGGCACCCGGGGCGCCTCCCGCGGTCCCTTCAGCGTCCGCGCCGGGTCGATCGCCGCGGCGATCGCGGCCTCGTCGCCCGTCGGATCGGGGAAGCCGCCCGTGCCCAGGAAGCGCCGCGCCTCGCGCGCCCGCGCGACCGGCAACACGACGAGGAAGTCGGGCTCCACGGTCGCCACGACGCGCGTGTGCCCCTTGATGGTCACGCGCACCGCCGGCACGCCGAGCTCGGTCTCCCGGGTCCCTGGCGGCTGGCTGCGCGAGAGGAGCGCGTCGAGGCCGGACGCCAGCTTGTCCGGCGGCACGCTGTGCTGGACGACGACCACCGCCTCGTGGGCCGCGTCCGCGCGCGGCGCGGTGACGAAGGCGCGCTCGACGTCCCGCTCCGGATCGAGCCCCGTGCCGGCGAGCACGGGGCCCCACAGATCGAGCGCCGCGAGCCGCGCCATGATGGGGTGTCCCCGGGTCCTGTCGCCGTAGACGAGCACAGAGACCTTCCCCCCGGCGATCGACTGCGCGATCGCGGCCGCGTTGCGCGGCTTCGGCGGCGGCGGCGCCTCCGCGCTGACCGGCGTTCCCGACGACGCGGAGCCGCACGAGGCGACGAGGAGGGCGAGGCCGATGACGACGAGCCGCAGCAGCGAGCGGCGCAGCGGCGAGACGCGCATCGCGGCGGGGAGCCCTTGGCGAACGGACGACATCACCCGGGCGACGTTACCGGCACCTACCCGATCCTGCCAGCGGGGCAAACCTCCTCGGCGCCCGGGCGTGCGTCGGCGCCCGTCGACCGACCGGCTGTCCACCGGCTGTCCACCGACCGATTGCCCGATTGCTCGATCGTCGTTCGCCGCTCGTCGACGCGCGACGCGACGACGCGCTGCACGGCGACGATGCGAGAAGGTGCGCGGGCTCGCGGTCCTGCGCACGCACCTCGCTGCGGCGAGGCCATCCCTCTTCCTCGGCTCGGGACCTGGAGTAGGATGCCGCTCCCGCGGTCCACGCAGAGCTCGTGCGCGCCGCAAGGCTCCGTGCCGCGCGACGCCGCGGACGCCGAGCCCGACCCATGTTGAAGAGGAGTGTCATCCCATGGCGGTCCGCCCATCCGACCTGCACGCGATCCCCCTGTTCGAGAGAATCACGGAGGATCACCTCGATGATCTGATGAAGGCGTTCCAGCGCCAGGAGGTCCCGTCCGGCCACGTGCTCTTCGAGGCCCGGAGCGCCCCGGCGCACCTGTTCCTCCTGGTCCGGGGCGAGGTCGCGCTGCTCGACGCGGGCGAGACGCGCTTCCGCCTGAGCCCCATCTCGCCCATCGGCGAGCTTGGCGCGCTGACCGGCTTCCGGCGGACGACGACGGCGGTGACGACGCAGCCCTCGGAGATCTGGCGCATCGGCGTCGCCGAGCTCCAGAACTTCTTCGAGGACCACGGGGACGTCGCGTACCCCTTCTACAACAACCTGCTCAACGTGGTGGCGGGCAAGATCCGGCGCGACGCGCGCCGCCTCGAGGAGACCCGCGCGAACCTGATCCGCACGCAGAAGGCGATGAAGCGGCTCCTCGATCTCGTGCTCGACAGCGAGGAGACGCCGCTGAGCAAGGTCATCTGCGCGACCCTGGAGGAGCTCATCGAGAAGAACCGGCGCTCCCACTACATGGTCGAGCCGGCGCACACGCTGAAGAGCTCGGTCCGCCTGGACAGCGGCGCCCTCGTCACCGTCGTCGAGCTCTCGGACGGCTGGCTGCGCCTCGCCGGTCTGCGCGACGTCGCGAAGGACGCGCACTGGAGCGGCGTGCTCGTCCTGCCCGGGCGCGAGATCCCGGTGAGCGGGACCATCGACGCGGTCGACGATCACGGCGCGCTGGTGAAGCTCGATCTCCTGATCGACGAGTACGCCGCCGCGCTCCAGGACTACCTGACACGCCTCCAGATGCTGGATTTCGTGGTGTGACCTCTCGCCGCGCTCGCGGGCCGCGCCTCGGTGCGCGGCGGCCGCGGCGCGGCGGCGCTGCTCCTTTCAGGCGCTCGGGCTTTCAGGCTTCAGCCTTCAGGCTTCAGACGGTTGCCAGGATCGTGCCCGGTGATCTACGGTTCCAGGAGCTCGCTGACATCACAGCGCTGAGCCGAAGTGGCGGAATGGCAAACGCGGCGGATTCAAAATCCGCTGTCCGCAAGGGCTTGTGGGTTCGAGTCCCACCTTCGGTACCGAGAGCGCCTCTCACGATCGTTCGTCGCCAGGCAGTCGAGGACGGGTGGTCTGATCTGGCGGGCGACCGTCCTGGTCACCAGGCGGCGCCGTAGGGGCTGACCGTTCGTGATGCTGGGCGAGCCTGGACGGCGCGCTCTGCCGGAGCACGGCGCTGTCAGGCTGCTACGCTCGGCGCGCATGTCGCGTCGGAGCGGAGGTGGGTTCGAACGGCTGGGCGCGCTGATCCAGCGCGAGTCCTCGCTCTCGGCGCCGGGGGAGGTCGACACCTCGCCGATGCCGTTCCGCGACTGGGAAGCGGCCGTGGGGTCCCGGATCGCCGCGCGCGCGCGGCCGCTCAAGCTGGAGCGCGGCGTGCTCCACGTCCGCGCGGCGAGCTCGATGTGGGCGCAGGAGCTCTCGCTGCTCGGCGACGCCATCACCGCGCAGCTCCGGTCGCGCGGCCTCCCGGTGCAGTCGCTCCGGTTCCGCGTCGGCAAGGTGGAGCCGGTCGCGCGGCCGCCGTGGCGCGAGGAGGTCCGCCCGACCCCGAAGGAGGCGCCGCTCCCGGTCGAGGTGCGCCGAGAGCTCGGGAAGGTCGCCGATACCGAGCTGCGCGAGGCGATAGCGAAGGCCGCCGCGAGGAACCTCGGCTGGCAGGAAGCCGAGGCGGGCGCGCGCCCCCGCAACGCACCGCCGCCGCACCAGTCCGCCGCCGCGCCGGCCCCACGTGTGCCGCCGCCTGCTCCACGCGCGGCGCAGCCGCCTGCCCCACACGGGGCCGCCCGCGCGGCGCAGCCGCCGGCTCCGCGCGCCTCGCGCTTGTCACCAGAGGCCGCCGCTCCCGCGACGCCCGGCGGCGACGCGGCGGCTACTTCGCCGCGACGAGGCGCTCGAGACCCTCGATCCGCTGCATCAGGAACCGCTCGGTCGGACCGAACGACGGAGCCATCCGGCGCAGGTCGTCGAGGTAGATCCTGAGCGGCTGGATATCGAGCGTCTTGACGCGCCGGACGACGGTGTAGAGCTCGTCGACGACGGGGCCGGGCAGCGGGCGGCGCGCGATCGTGAAGAGCTCGAACGCGTAGTTGACCCACGTCCCCTTGGTCGTGGCGCCCGCGAGGCGAGCCGCGTAGCGCGCGGCGAGCTCCGCGGCCGGCATCTCGAGCGGCACGTTCGTCCGCGCGCGGCTCAGGATGTCGATAAGCACCGTCTGCAGGATGCGCTCGGCCTCCTCGCTGCGGCCCATCGCCAGCGCCTTGTCGGCGAGGCTCGCGAGCAGGCGCAGCGACTGGAAGCCCTTGGACCCGCCGTCTCCCGTCGGGCTCGTGAGCTCCGTCGGGTCGTCCGACATCTTGCGCATCTCGGTCAGCGCCATCGCGCCGAGCGTCGCCGTCGCGCGCCGGAACTCGACCCCGTAGGCGTCGTGGGGGCGCGACTCCTCCCCGCCGTAGAGCAGCATCTCCTGGCTGCCGATGATGATGCGATCGCCGTCGGTCAGCTCGCGCTGGCCGGAGATGCGCGTGCCGTTGACGTACACGCCGTTCCTGCTCTCGAGATCGTGCAGGGCCACGCCGTCGCTGCGCACCTGCAGCGTCGCGTGGCGCCGCGACACCAGCGGGTCGTCGAGCGAGAGCTGGCAGTCGCCGCTCCGGCCAATCACGAAGGGCCCTTCGGGGAGCTCGAAATCGTGCGCCAAGTACCGGAGGCGGAAAGGCATGGTCTATTTCAGTGCGCCGAGGCGCTCGAGCCCTTCGATACGCTGGAGGATGAACCGCTCCGCCGGCGTACGCTCGCCTGCGCGCTCGCGGAGCCGCTTCGCATAGCCACGGAGAATGGACATGTCGACGGCCTTCACCTTGCGCAGGACACTATACAGCTCATCGACGAGGTAAGCGGGGAGGAGGAGCTCGAGCCGGGTATTCAGCTCGAAAATGTAGTTGATCCACGAGCCGCGACCCGTCGCCGAGGCGAGGCGGGCCGCATACATGCTTGCCTTCTCGACCAGCTCGGGCTGCACGGCGCCGACGCCCCCGTCCCGCGCCTTCGTGAGGATGTCGGTGAGCGAGCGCTGGAGGATGCGCTCGGCTTCATCCACGCGCCCCAGGGCGAGCGCCTTGTCGGCGACGCTGCCGATGAGGCTGAGCGCGTGCACGCGCTTGTCGGGGTGCTGCGGGACGAGCCCGGGGAGCGACCTCCGGGAGGCGATGGCCGTCGCGCCGTCGTCCTCGCCCCCGGGCATCTCGCTCATGTCGACCGTGCGCGCGTTCTGCTGCCTCGTCCAGAGCGGCGCGCTCCGCGGCGAGTGCGCCGAGCTCGGCTCGATGGCCCCGAGCAGGAACATCTCCTGCCCCCCGATCGCGATCTTGTCGCCGTCCGACAGGATCTGGCGCCCCGCGATCCGAGCCCCGTTGATGAGCACGCCGTTGCGGCTGCCGAGATCCTCGATCGCGACGCCGCCCTCACCGACGGTCAGCAGCGCGTGCCTGCGCGACACCAGCGGGTCGTCCAGCGACAGCTGGCAGTCCGCGCTCCGTCCGATGAAGAACTCGCCGAGCGGCACCTCGAGATCGTGGGCGAGGTAGCGCAATCGGATGCCCATGATCGAGCCATACCAACAGCCCAACAGGCCGTCAAAAGACAGCTTTCGGGCCGCGTAGCATTGGTTTGCAAGCCCACAAGAAGGGCCGTGCACTACGGACGGGACGTCCGTTACCGTCTTACAGTATCACACCAGTTGTCATGCCGCGTCATGCCGCGTCATGCCGCGTCATGCCCCGTCGTGCCGCGTCGTCGTCGCTGTCGTCGTCGCGTGGCGTGTCGTCGCGCGCCGTTGCGACCGGCTCGGGGAGGCTCAGGGGAGGCGAGAGAGGACCCGGAGCAGCCTAAGGAGGAGCCTTGGGTGCGCGACGAGGCCGTAGACCTTGAGCTCCCCTCTGGCCACGAGGCGCGCGAGGTCGCGCAGGGGGCCGCTCTGGCGGCGGTGCAGCACCCCCAGCTTCGGGAGGCGCAGCCAGCGGTGGAACGCGACGTCGGGGAGCCGGCGGAGCGCCGACTCGTCGCCGCAGAACGTGACGGACGGGATGCCGATGGCGCCGTCGTGGATGGTGAGGCGCCCGTGGTCGAAGCGCATCGTCATGGACGTGTCGGCGTCCTGGGCGACGACGAGCACCGACCCGCGCAGCGCCCGGAAATCGGCGGCGCGCTTCGGGTCGCGCGCGAGGTGCTCGCGGATGAGCTGGCCGAGGTAGGCGGCGAGCGGGTTCTCCTCAGCGCCTGGGGCGAGATCGACGATGGGCTCCATGGTGCCCCCTCACCCGGCCGCGCGCGCTCCGTCCACCCCGATGTCGCGGCGGAGCACCTTGCCGTCGAAGTCGATGGCGCCCGCGGCGCGGAAGGCGCGCTCCCGCGCTTCAGCGAGCGAGTCGCCCGCGGCGGTGACGGCGAGCACGCGGCCCCCCGCGGTCACGACCGCGCCGTCCCGCTCGGCCGTGCCCGCGTGGTTCACGAAGGCGCCCTCGACCGCGGCCGCGGCGTCGAGGCCGCGGATGACGTCGCCGGTCACCGGCGCCGTGGGGTAGCCGCGCGCCGCGAGGACGACGGTGAGCGCGTGGCGGCCGGGGGCGACGCGCGCCGCCCCGGGAGCGAGCGCGCCCGCCGCGGCAGACGCGCAGAGCTCGGCGACGTCGCCCTCGATCAGCTCCATCAGCGCCTCGCACTCGGGATCGCCGAAGCGGACATTGTGCTCGAGCAGCATGGGGTCCCCGGCGGGCGTGATCATCAGGCCGGCGAACAGCACCCCGCGGAAGGGCCTCCCCTCCACCCGCATGCCGTCGATCGTCGGCCGGAGGATCTCGCGCTCGACGCGCGCGGTCAGGGCCGGGGTGACGCGGGCGCTCGGCGCGAACGCGCCCATGCCGCCCGTGTTCGGCCCGGTGTCGCCCTCGCCGACGCGTTTGTGATCGCGCGCCGCCGGCAGGACGAAGATCGCCTCACCGTCGCTGATGGCGTGCACGCTGGCCTCCTCGCCCTGGATCGCGTCCTCGAGGATCACGGTCGCGCCGGCGTCGCCGAAGCGGCGATCCACGAGCATGTCCTTCGCGGCCGCGAGGGCCTCGTCGACGGTCGTCGCGACGACGACGCCCTTGCCGGCGCAGAGCCCGTCGGCCTTCACGACGATGGGCGCGCCGCGCTCGCGGATGACGCGGGCCGCCTCGTCGAAGGAGCGCACGATCCGGAACGGCGCGGTCGGGATCCCGTGGCGGGCGGCGAACTCCTTGAGGAACGCCTTCGACCCCTCGAGGCGCGCCGCCTCGCGGCTCGGTCCGAAGACGGCGACGCCCTCGGCGGCGAGCGCGTCGGCGACGCCGGCGCAGAGCGGCGCCTCGGGGCCGACGACGACCAGGTCGGCGCGCTCGCGGACGGCGAGCCGGGTCGCCTCGGCGGGCGACAGGGACGGGAGGTCGACGCGGCGGATCGGGGCGCGGCCGGCGCCTGCTGGCGCGTGGGTCCCGGCGTTCCCGGGCGCCACGATCACCTCGGCGACCGAGGGCGATCGGGCGAACGCACGCGCGAGGGCGTGCTCGCGCCCCCCGGAGCCGAGCACGAGGATGCGGCGATCTGACCTTCGGGGGGCGGCGGAGCTCACCCCCGCGCGCTACCACGCGCCGGGCCTCGCTGTCGAGGCGCCTCGCGCGGTCCCGTGCCCGCGGGGGGCTCCGCGGCGCCCGGCGTCGTGATAGAAGCGCCCGCGCGGCGCGGCGCGGCTCAGCCGGGGCCGCGGGCGCGCGCCGCCGGGCCCTTCGCGAGGGGGACCGGAGGGCGGATCCCTGAACATTCTGGAGGAATCGGCGAGCGCGGGTCGCTCGACGTCGAGGGGACGTCGAGGGGGCGGCGGGCGCGGATCCCCCGTCGTGGAGGTGAGCGATGACGCATCGGGCTTCGTGGGATGAATACTTCATGCGCATCGCCGAGGTCGTCGCGTCGCGGGCGACCTGCGATCGGAAGCACGTCGGCGCGGTGATCGTGCGCGACAAGAGCATCCTCGCGACCGGGTACAACGGCTCGATCCGGGGGCTGCCTCACTGCGACGAGGAGGGGCACCTGATCGAGGACGGCCACTGCGTGCGCACGATCCACGCGGAGGCCAACGCCATCATCCAGGCCGCGCGGAACGGGGTGCGGATCGACGGCGCGACGGTCTACGTCACGGCCTCGCCTTGCTGGGGGTGCTTCAAGATGATCGCGAACGCGGGGCTCTCGCGCGTCGTCTTCGGCGAGTTCTACCGCGACGAGCGCATCTTCCGGTTCGCCACGGAGCTCGGGATCGAGCTCGCCCCGCTGGAGCGGCGCGAGACGCCCGCCTGAGGCGTTGCGCGGGCGGGCGCTCGGTTGAGCGAGCCCTCGCGCAGTCGACGCCAGGTTGCGCGGCGACCTGCGCAACGCTCAGGCTTTGCGCGGCCGCGGCAGCCCGTACACGCGGATCCGCTCGACCAGCGTGCGCCGTGAGATCCCGAGCAGCGCCGCGGCGCGCGTCTGGTTCCCCATGCACTGCTCGAGCGCCTGGACGATGCGCTCGCGCTCGTGGGCCTCCATGGCGTCGCGCAGCCGCGTGGGGCCCGGGTCCACGCCGTCCGGCGCGCTCTTCGCGACGTCGGGCACGCTCCTCGCATTCGTATTCGCCGCCGCCGCCGCCGCCGCACTCGCGTCCGAGGGCGCCTGCGGCGGGCGCACCGGAAGGGGCATGGCATGCGATGGACGGGTGGGATCGGCCAGAGGGGAGAGGAGCAGGTGCTCCGGCTCGATGGGCGCCCCGTTGGCGAGGATCACCGCGCGCTCGATCACGTTGCGCAGCTCCCGGATGTTGCCTGGCCAGCTGTGGCGCTGGAGTTCGGCCAGGGCCGCGGGCGAGATCGGAACGGCCAAGGCGCTCGTCTCGCCGGGGAAGAGCTCCTTCGCTGTGCGCTCCGCGAAGAGCTGCGCCAGCGCCGCGACCTCCCCGGGCCGCTCGCGCAGCGGCGGGATGACGAGGGTCACGCCGTTCAGCCGGAAATACAGGTCCTGCCGGAACGCGCCGCGGCTCACCTCGGCCTCGAGGTCGCGGTGCGTGGCCGAGACGAAGCGGACGTCGATCTTGATCGGGGTCAGCCCGCCGACCCGCATCACCTTTCGCTCCTCGATGACCCGGAGGAGCTTGGCCTGGATCGAGGGCGGCAGCTCGCCGATCTCGTCGAGGAACACGGTGCCCCCTTCGGCCGTCTCGAGCAGCCCCGGCTTCGCCCGGACGGCGCCGGTGAAGGCGCCGCGCTCGTGGCCGAACAGCTCGCTCTCGAGCAGCGACTCGGACAGCGCGACGCAGCTCAGGCGCAGGAGCGGGCGGCTCGCGCGCGGCGAGGCCCTGTGGATCGACTCGGCCAGCACCTCCTTGCCGGCGCCCGTCTCGCCGAGGAGGAGGATGTTGATCGGGCCCTTCGCGACGCGCTCGGCCAGCTCGTAGACGGCGCGCATCGCGTCGTCCTCGACGATGACGTCCTTGCCCGCGTCCCGCTCGCCGCCCTTCTGGCGGAGGACGACGCGCGCGGCGCCCAGGTAGATGACGTCGCCGGGCGAGAGCTCGACCGCAGCGCCCCGCGCGGACGCGCCCTTGCCGACGTCGATCAGGCGCTCGGTCGCCGCGCTGCAGTGCCGGGCGCGCACGCGGGTCCCGTTGCTGCTGCCGAGGTCCTCGATCCGGAGCGGCGGGCCGAGGTGCAGCACCGCGTGGCGGCGCGACACCGAGGAGTCGGGGACGCAGATGCCGGCGTCCTCGTCCCTGCCCAGGACGACGCTGCCCGAGCCCGGCAGCTGTCGGGTGCTCATCGAGCTCTGGGTGATGATCAGGAGCTCGAGCGAGCCATCCTCGCGGGAAAAAATCTCCGGCTCAGCCACATCGCACCCCAGAGTCGCGCCGGACGACGAGCGGCGCCCCGCCGCTGCGCGTGTGCGATCCGCTCCGGGGACCGTTGCGGCAGCGTTCGCAGGACGGTCGCCAGGACCGAGGGCGCGCCCAGCAGCCGGCGGCGTAGCACGGACGCGCGCGCAGGGCGACTTCCGTCGCGCTCACCTCGCGCTCGCGGGGCTCCCCCGCCGTGGCGGTCGAGGTGGTCCAGCGCGCGCGGGGCGGCGATCGTCATCGCGGCGAGGCGGCGCGCTCCCGGCGCCGCGGCGCGGGCAGTAGAGTTTCCGCGGATGATCGCGCGGGACCCGTTCGGCTGGGTGGGCAGCACCATCAGCGGCAAGCTGCTGGTGGACGCCGTGGCCGGCGAGGGGACGTTCGGCGTGGTCTACCGGGCGACCCACCTGGGATTCCAGGAGCAGGTGGCGGTCAAGTGCCTGAAAATCCCCGCAGATCTCCTGCCGGAAGAGCGACAGTCGCTGCTCGACACGTTCGAGCGCGAGGCCCGGCTGCTGCACCGGCTCTCGCGCCGGACGACGGGCATCGTCCAGGCGCTCGACGTCTCTGCCGCGACCTCGCCGGAGGGCTGCTGGACGCCGTACATCGTCATGGAGTGGCTCGAGGGCGAGACGCTCGCGCAGCACATCGAGGCGCGGCGCGCGTCCGGGCGCGCGCCGTACTCCGTCGACGAGGCGATCGAGCTCCTGGCGCCGGCGGTGGGGGCGCTCGCGATGGCGCACGACGAGCGGGTCTCTCACCGCGACGTCAAGCCGGCGAACCTGTTCCTCGTCGAGACGCCCGGCGCGACGACCATCAAGGTCGTCGATTTCGGCATCGCCAAGGTGATCGACGCGTCGATGCCGCTGTCGAAGGCGCTCGCGGAGACGAGGCGAGCCGTGGCCGCGCCGCAGGGCGTGAGCGCCAGCGACACGACGCAGGTGCTCGTGACGTCGTCGAGGTTGCACGTGTTCACGCCGCTCTACGGCGCTCCGGAGCAGTTCGAGCCGAAGCTCGGCGCGACGGGGCCCTGGACGGACGTGTTCGCGCTCGGGCTCGTCCTGCTGCAGCTGGCCTCGGGGAAGCCGCCGATCGACGGGCGTGATTGGGCCGAGCTCTACCTCGCCGCCGTGGACCCGCGCAGGCGGCCGTCGTTCGCGGGGCTGGGCGTCGAGGCGAGCCCCGCGCTCGAGGCGGTCGTCGCGCGGGCCGTCGCGGTCGATCCCGCGGCGCGCTTCCGGGACGCGCGCGAGCTCGGAGAAGCGCTCGCGTCCGCGCGCGCCGGCTCCTCGCACAGGCCGCCGGCTGCCCCGCTCTCCACGATCTCGCCGAGGGCCGACCAGGCGTCTCCGCGGGGTCCGAGCGCGGCGCTCCCGGCCGCCCCGTCGCCCGCCGACGCCACGAAGGTCACGGCGCCCGCGGGCGCGGCGCAGGTCGTGGCGCCCGCGGGTGAGTACCGTGTCTGCACCGTGCTCTCCGCGGAGATCGTCGCCGGCGACGAGGGGCAGGAGCCGCTCGATCCCGAGCAGGAGCTCGAGCTCCGCGAGGCGTGCCGCGAGCTCGTCCGCGAGCGCGTCGAGGCGCTCGGGGGCGTCGTGAAGGGCAGGAGCGACGGCGTCGTCACCGCGCTGTTCGGCGCGCCGCGCGCGAGCGACAACGACGCCGAGCGCGCCGTCCGCGCCGGGCTGGAGCTCGCGTCGCTCGACGCCGCGTCGCTCCCTGTCCAGCTGCCGCGGCGCTCCCGGCCGATGTTGCGCGTGGGCATCAGCACGGGGAGGCTGTTCGTGAGCGGCGCGACCGGGCGGGGCGCCCCGGTCGACGCCTCGGGCGAGGCCTTGAAGGCGGCCGCCCAGCTCCAGCAGGCCGCCGCGCCCGGCGCGGTGCTGATCGCTCAGCCGACGTTCCGGCAGGTGGCCGGGCTCTTCCAGGTCGAGCCGCAGGGCGACGGCGCGCCGGGCTTCCGTGTGCTGAAGCTCGCGAGCGGATCGGGCGCGGGATCCGATTTCCTCGGCCTCGACACCCGCTTCGTCGGGCGTGCGGGCGAGGTGCAGCGGCTCTCGGAGGCGCTGGAGACGGTCATCGCGGAGCGGCGCGCGATGTTCGTCTCGGTGATCGGCGCGGGAGGCATCGGCCGCAGCCGCCTCCTCGCCGAGGTCCGGACGAGGGCGCTGTCGCAGCCGGAGCCGTGCATCGTGCTCGGCGCGGCGTGCTCGTCGCTGTCGATGGATGCGAGCTACCACCTCGCCGCGTCGCTCCTTCGCGCGCATTTCCGCGTCCAGGACGGCGACGCGCACGACGTCGTGCTGCGCAAGCTCGCGAGCGGCGTCGCAGGCGCAGACGCCGGAGGCGAGGCAGGCGGCGCGCCGCACCCGATCGCCCTGGAGGACGCGCTGGCGGAGGTCGCGGCCGTGCTCTGCCCGCGCCCGGCGGCGCGAGCCGCGCCCGCGACGGCGATCGTCCCCGACGAGGGCGGCGCCGAGGTGGCGAAGCGGGTGGCCGCGGCCGTCGCGATGCCGCTGCGGGCGATGGCCGCGCGCGGAGCCGTCGTCGTGCTGCTCGACGACATCCACTGGGCGGACGACGCCAGCCTCGACCTCTTCGACGACCTCGCCGTGCGCCTGTCGGACGCGCCCCTGCTCATCGTCGGCGCGGCGCGGCCCGAGCTCTACGAGCGGCGGCCGCACTGGGGCGAAGGGAAAGCGAGCCACGCGCGCCTCGATCTCGGCCCGCTGCCGCGGCGGCACATCGAGGACATGGCGCGCGAGCGCCTCCGCCTCGTCGCGGGCTGCTCCGCCGAGGCGCTCCGCGCCCTGGCGGAGCGCGCCGAGGGCAACCCGCTCACGCTGACCGAGACGCTGTACCTGCTCATCGACGCGGGCGCGCTCGAGCGGCGCCTCGGCGAGCCCTGGGTCCTGCACGAGGAGCAGCTCGCCCGGCTCTCGTTGCCGGCGACGATCCAGGGCATCGTCCAGGCGCGGCTCGATCGGCTCGACGGCGAGGCGCGGGCGGTCCTGGCGCAGGCGGCCGTGGTCGGCAGGACGTTCTGGAAGGGCGCGATCGACCACCTCCGCGGCGCCGCGCCGCTCCACGGCGGCGGATCGAGCACCGCGGACGTGCTGCGGCGGCTCCGGGATCAGCAGCTCATCCAGGCGCGCGACGCGTCGACCTTCCCCGAGGACTGCGAGTACGTCTTCGCCGAGGCGGCGACCCAGGAGATCGCCTACGAGACGCTCAGCCTCAAGGTGCGCCGGGCCATGCACCGCGCGGTCGCCGCCTGGGTCGACGGCGTCTCGGCGGGGCGCTCGCCTGCGCGCGCGCCGCGGGGGCTCGGGGAGGCGCTCGCGGCGCTCCACCATGATCGCGGCGACGACGCGGCGAGCGCGGCGCGCGCCTACACGCGCGCGGCGGCGAGCGCGTCGTCGCTCGGGCAGAACGCCGAGGCGCTGCGGCACTTCGAGCGGGCCCGGGAGATCCACGCGAGCGCGGCGGACGGCGCCCCGGGGAAGGGCTCCGCGGCGCGCGCCCCGTCGGCCGCCGCGCCGGGGGGAGACGAGCGCCGGCTGTTCGCCTGGCACGAGCGCGCGGCGCTGTTGCTCGACGTCGGCGACGCCCTCCGCAGGGCGGGCCGCCTCGACGAGGCAGAGCGCGCGTACATCGAGGCGCGGACGCGGATCCTCCGCGTAGAGCGGCGCGCCTCCGCGCCGCCCGCGGAAGGCCCGGAGGCCGCGCTGTTCTGGGATGCGCGCGTGGATTTCCGCCTCGCCCTCGCGCTCAAGGTGCGCGGCGCGACGGACGACGCGCGCGCGTTGGTCGAGCGCGCGATCGCGCTCGCGGAGCGCGGCGGCGCCGCCCCGGAGACGCTCCCCATGTACGGGCTGCTCGCGGCGCTCCACCGGCGCGCGGGCGATCTCGACGCCTGTCGCGCGGTCGCGCTCCGGAGCCTGCGCATCTGCCGGACGCTGCCTCGAGGCGACGACCGCCGTCGCGCGGCGGCGTCGCAGCTGCTCCTCGCGCTCGGGACCGTGTTCTACTCGCGGGGTCGGCTGGTGCAGGCCGAGCGCTGCTACCGCCAGGCTGCGCGGGCCGTCGACGAGCGCGCGTACCCCGAGGCGCTGAGCTTCGCGCTGAACGGCGTCGCGGCCGTGCTGTTCGCGAAGGGCGATCTCGGCGGCGCGCGGGAGGTGTTCGCCCGAGCGCTCGCGCTGAAGGAGCGGCTCGGCGATCTCCAGGCGATCGCGTCGGGGCACAACAACCTCGCGGAGGTCGAGCTCCGCCTCGCGCGCCCGCACGCCGCGCTGGAGCACGCGCGGCGCGCCGTGAGGCTGGGCGAGCAGGCCGGCGCCGGCGCCGATCTCCCGGACGCGCACCGCAACCTCGCCGCCGCGCTCCTCGCGGCCGGCCACGTCGGCGAGGCGCTCGAGTCCGGGTGCGCGGCGCTGCGCCTCGCCGAGGTGGGCGGCGGGCGCGTGTACCTCGCGGACGTGGCGCTCGGCCTCGCGCGGATCTGCCGCGCGGCCCTCCGCGATGCCTCGACCCGCCCCCGCGCCGAGGCAGCCGTGGTGCAGCTCTCCGCCTCGCTGGGGGCGCATTTCCGGGACGGTGAGCTCGCGGCGCGGGCGGGCGAGTGCCGCACGCTGCTCTCGGATCCCTGAGGGGCTGACCCTTTCTCGTCAGGTAGCGCGACGTGTCGCGCGGGAGACGTTCGTCATGACCAAGGCTTGGAATCAGGCAGCTCTCGTTCTGATCGCCGCGGCCGCGCTCGGCTCGGCGGCGCTCGGGTGCGCGTCGGATCCCGCGTCGCCGGGCGGATGCCCTGGCGCGCGCGCGGCGTCTGGCGCGTGCATCGGCGTCCCCGCGGGAGCGCTCTGCGACAGCGACTTCTGCGCCGCTTCGGTCGATTGCGCCGAGGTCGTCGAGGTCTCGAGCGCCGCCGCGCTCTCGCAGGCCACCGAGGCCGCGCGACCTGGGGCGTGCATCGCGCTCGGCCCTGGCGCCTACGGCCCGATCGATCTGCCCCCCGGCGTGAGCCTCCTCGGCCGGGGCGCTGGCTCCGTGAGCGTCGCGGCGGTCTCGCTCGCGGCCGGCGAGGGCGCCGTCCTCCGGGGGTTGACGGTGGGCGAGGGCGGCGTGCGGATCGCGGCCGGCGCGCGGGCGCGGATCGAGGCGGTGCGCGTCGTCGGCAGCGCGTCCGACGGCGTGACGCTCGGCCTCGGCGCGTCGCTCGACCTCGTCGCGTCGGCGATCGAGGGCTCCGCGCGGTACGGCCTGAGCGCGTTCGACGCTGGCCGCGTCGCCGTCGTGCGGTCCGTCGTCTCGGGCTCGCAGGGGCCAGGGCTGTGGGCGCAGTGCACCGGCGGCTGTGACTGCGAGGCGCCGGTGGAGCTCCACGTCGAGGACGCTCTCGTCCGCGACAGCAAGGTGATCGGCGTGTCCCTCGTCGGAGCGCGCGCGACGATGTCTCGCGTCGAGGTCAGCGGCAATGGCCTGAGCGGGTTCGATCCGAGCGGCGGCATCTCCGCGTCCGGCTGCTCGACCCTCGACGCGGCGGCCCTCACGATCGCCGACAACACCGGGTTCGGTCTCCTGATCGATCGAGCGAACGCAGCCCTGGGCGAGAGCGGCGAGGGCTTCGAGGTGAGCGGCAACCAGCCTGGCATCTGGATCCAGAACACGACGCCGGAGCAGACGGTCCAGCTCACGGGAGGCCTCCTCGAGAAGAACCGGGCCATCGGCCTGGGGATGAGCGGCGACGCGCACGGCATCATCATCGACGGCATGCGCATCGCCGGGACCTTCGCCGACTCGGCGGTGGTGAGCGCGGACGGCGGGCTCGCCCAGGAGGTCGTGGGCGACGGCGTGAGCTGGCAGGAGCGCGCGCAGGCCGCGATCTTCGGGCTCGTCCTGAGCGGCAACGGGCTCGAGTCCCTCAACCCCTCCATCAGCCCGTCCCGCCGCGCGAGCGTGCTCATCGACGGCGGCGTCGGCCCGGACAGCCGCCTCTCCGCCGTGACGCTGGAGGGCGGCGACGAAGCGGCGGGCATCGTGCAGCAGCGTCTGCCCGCTGGCGGCGTCAGCCCGCTGCGCGGCGCGGATGTCCCGCGCATCGTGACGAGCCCTGACGCGCTGTTCTCCGTGCCCGTCGCGCCCATCGCGCCCGCGGCGCTCGACGCCCCTTGAGGCCTACATCACCGCGGCGACGGCCCGGTTCTGGGACCGCGCCCCGAGATGAGCGCAGGAGCGCGTCGGGTCCACAACTGGACCGACAAAAAGTAAGTGGGCCCGCCACACTCGCTTTCCGCTACCGTTGCTCCCTTCCGGGCCTGGCGGGGTTCACGGCGCGCTGTCGGCGGACCCATGAGGTCCCAGGCGCTTTCGCCTGATGCAGGGACTTCGTAGTCGAACCTCGTCCCCATGTCGAGCCCCACGACGCGTGCGGCGGCGATTCGTGGGCCATGGCGTTCCGGCTCCCTGGCGAACGCAGCGCCGCCTACGCCACCCACGTCTCACGTCTACGCCTCTGGTTCCCTCCTCGGAGCCATCGGGGTGAGCGCGGTGCGAGTGAGGTGTGAGCGTGAGATGCGATCGAGGTGTGCTCAGGGTGGAGGTGTGAGCGCGGTCCGATGGATCGATCCGGAGCGGCATCGGCCGGGACTTGCCTCGTTCAGGAAGCCCCGTACGCTTAGAGGTGTCGTGGATCCGTTCGATTCCGAGGACGAGGGACGGGGCAGCCGGCTGACTCCGGTGCTTCTCTTCATCGGCTCCGCAGCGCTGGCAGCGGCCGCGCTCCGGTTCGCCTGGCAGCAGCCGGTGATCATGGGGGCGGTGCTCAGCGTCGTTCTCGCGTTCGGCGCGGCCCGCTGGCTCGCTCGCCGCAAGCTGCGCCGGCTGCTGCGCTCGGGCGATGTGGGCTCGGTGCTGCGGCGCTGGTCGTCGTCGCTTCACCGCGTCCCGCACCCCGCCACGATGGCTCCGCTCATGACGGCGACCGCGTTCGCGGCCTATGGTTGGGTCGAGAAGGCGCGCGCGGCGATGGCCGCCGCCGAGCGGGGGCCCGCGTGGGAAGCGGCCCTCGAGCACCGCCTCTTCCTCGACACGCTCCTCTGCACCTTCGAGGGCGATCGCGATACGGCGCTCGCGCAGGCGGGTCGCCTGGCGCGCCTCCCTCTCCCGGACATCAGCTCGCCTTTCCGCAGCCGGGTGGTCACTTTGCGGTCGGCGGCCGGCGCGCTCGCCCGCGCCTTCGCCCACACGAGCGTGCCGGGCGACCGCGCGCTGCTGGAGCGCGCGAGCGAGGCCAGCCCGCTCGTCTTCTGGGCCATGCGCTACGCCGCGGCCGTCGTCGCCATCGACGAGGGCGAGCTCACCCGCGTCGAGGAGCTCCTCGCCGACGCGCCCTCCTGGCCCCAGGAGTCGACGTTCCGCGCCTTCCACGACGAGATCGCCGATCGCGCCGGCCTTCCCCGCCCGGCGAGCGCGTAGCGGGCTGGTCATCGCGCGCGCCGCTTCGCGCGGCGCCGACGGGGAACGCCGGTCCTTCCAGAGGGCGCGCCGGCTTCGCGTTCGCGCTGGCTTAGCCCTGGAACAGCGTGCGGATGTAGCAGTACGCGCGCGCGCCGGGGGCTGCGCTGGCGGGGTCTTCCGGCGAGTCCGGCACGAACGCGCCGAGCGCGCCGAGCGCGCCGCCGAGGGTGAACGTGCGCAGCAGGATCCTCGCCTGCGTGCCGGCGAAGCACGGCTTGCGGTAGGCGATCTCCACCCTCCGGGCGAGCACCGCCGTGCTGTGGCCTTGCGCCGAGAGACGCCGCAGCGCGGCCTCCGCGAAGAGCCGCGGGTACACGAGCGAGTTCACGTGCTGGTTCCCGTCCGTGTGATCCAGGCCGAACGCCACCGGGATCGGATCCAGGGTCGGCTCCGCGTCGAGCGGCTCCGCGCCCTCGGGCAGGCCCATCAACGCCTCCGGCGAGCGAAAGTCGTAGCGCTCGGGCGGCACCGCCGGCAGATCCGGGGACTCGAAGCGCAGCACCTTGCGCGCTTCGGGCGCCGCGAAGGGCCGCGTGAAGACGTGCTCCGCGAACACGCGACCGACCTGGATCGGCTCGCCCGCGCCGGGCGGCGGCGGGCCGTAGGTCCGGCTGCGGCGCCCACTGGCCGAGAGCCACATGGCGAGGATCAGCCGGTTCACCTGGGAGGTGGCGTCCTCCGTGTGCGCCAGCTGGTAGCGGCCCTGCAGCTGCAGCGGCTCCCGCGTCGCGATCGGCCCCTCTCCGCCCTCGATGATGAGGCGGGTGAGGATCGGGACGATCCCTTGCGTGACCATGAGCGCCTCGACGGGGCTCGCCTGCAGCAGCTTCACCCAGACCGCGGGCCCGAGGCCGTGCGGCAGCGCGTCCAGCATCACCCGTCCGGTCTGGCTGACATCCTCGAAGCGGAGGTGCATGACGGCGGTCGCCTGTTGCCGTTCGGGGACGCAAGGCTCGTCAGGGAAGTAATGCATGCCCCGTCTCCATAGCTGACGCCGCCGCGCGCCGCATGGGCCAGCGCCTGGGCGCCGTCATGGCCGGCCAGGCCGACGGCGCGCGTCCATGGTACGATCGCCGCGTGACGCTCCTGAAAATCGCCCACATCGGCAACCCCGTCCTCAGGCAGCGAGCGCGTGAGGTCACGCCAGAAGAACTCTCCTCCCCTGCGATGCAGGCGTTCATCGACGACCTGGTGGAGACGATGCGCGACGCGAACGGCGCGGGCATCGCCGCCACTCAGGTCCATGCGCCGGTGCGCATCTTCGCGGTCGAGGTGCAGAACAACCCTCGTTACCCGTACAAGCCGAACATCCCGCTCACCGTCGTGGTCAATCCGGTGATCGAGCCGCTCACGCAGGAGACGTTCGAGAACTACGAAGGGTGCCTGAGCGTCCCCAACCTGAGGGGTGTTGTCGACCGCTATACGGAGATCCGGCTCACCGGCCTCGATCGCGACGGGAGGCCGATCGACCGCATCGTACGCGGGCTGTCGGCGGGCACCTTCCAGCACGAGAAGGATCACGTCGACGGCGTGCTCTTCGTCGATCGCGTGAAGGATCCGCGGACGCTCTGCACCTGGGCGGAGTTCGACCGCTATCACAAGCAGCCCTTCGTCGAGCGCATCGTCCCGTTCATCCAGCGGATGGGCGGCTGAGGTGCCTCGTCGCGCGCGCCGTGCGCGGTGCGTGTGATCGCGTGGACCAGAGCGCTCGGCACGAGCTCGAGCGCCCTCGTGGACATGTGCTTCCGCTAGCGCCGGCCGCACGTCTCTCGCCCGCGCTGGCGGGGAGGGACGTGCGGTGTCTGCCGGCGCAGAGCGATCAGGAGCCGCCGCCGGTTCTTTCTTCGCGCTCGATCTGCTCCTGGTAGGCGACGCTGTAGCGCGCCCATGGACGCAGCTTGAGGCGGCGGTAACCGATGGGCTCGCCGGTGCCCTCGCACATCCCGTAGCTCCCCTCCTTCATCTTGGCGAGAGCACGATCGATCTCGGCGAGCACGCGGACATCGCGCTCCAGGAGCTTCGATGTCAGCGACGTCGCGCCCTCGGCGTTGGCCTCGTCCATCTCGTCGCCCACCTCGCGCGAGATGTCGCGCTCTGCGTGCTGCCGCTCATCGATGTTGGCGACGAGGCTCGCCCGGCGCTCCTCGAGCGCCTGCCGGAGCTCGTCAAGCTGCTCCTGCGTGAGATCGGGCAGATCGGAGTCGTCCGTTTCGGGCGCCGGGCGGCGTACGGGCGGCCTCGGCATGGCGGCTGCCGTCGTGGCGGACGTCTCCGGCCGCGCCGGGTTCATTCCGTCGCGACTCGCACCTTCACGGTTGTTCATTGTTTCCTCTCATCTTTTCGGTGGCAATTCGCGTACCGATCTTGAACGTGGGCGGACGAAGCACGCGCGTGGCGTGGTGACCAGGGAACACGACCGAGCAGGAGCAGCCGCGCCAGGTTACTGGCTGTGGTGATAGCGCATCCACGAGCCTATGGCTTCGTGATGCCGGCCATTCGAAGCCCTGCCGCGACGAGCGCGCCGATGTCCTCGAGCACGGGCTTCGACACGTTGATCGAGATCTCGGCCCGCGGCGCGGCGCCGCCCTGCTGCTGGGTCGTGACGAACATCAGCCCTTCCCCTTTGTGGGGGAGCTTTGCCAGCGCTTCGCCGAAGATTCGGGCTTCCTGAGGCAGCGCCACCGGCGCCGCGCCGGGCTGATCCAGCGTCGAGAGCACGCTCTGAAACGTGCGGGTGATCGGGGCGAGCGTCGAGAATCCACCCCAGGCGAACTTCCCGGTCTTCAGCTTCTCGAGCCCCGGACGTGACGCGAGCGTCGCGGCGGTGGGCGCGCCCGCCTTCACCGTGGCGAGCCGCCTCAGCAGGTCGCCCTTGTCGTGTCCGAAGGCGACCCACGTCGTCTTCTCCTCACCCATGACGAGGAGGTGGAGCGTCATCGTCAGCTTGGGCCTCTGCTTGCCCTTGGCGGCGGGGGTCGAGCCCGCGTCGCCGTCGAGCGGCGGGAGATCGCGGACGATCTGGATCTCGACGGCGAGCGACGTCTTCCCGAGCTCCTTCGGCGCCTGAACCGTCTTGACCGTCGGCAGCTCCTTCGGATCGACGTCGATCTCCGGGAGCCGCTTGCGCAGCCCGGGCGTGTTGTAGGCGGTGACGGCGTTCTTCACGTACTTGATGAGCGCGTCGGGGGCCTCCTCGAACCCGAACAGGTTCCAGCCGACGAAGCCCCCCATCATCTTGTCGAGCGCCTCGTTCGGCGTCGGCTTCCCGGCCTGGGTAGCGGCAGGAGGTGCGTCGGCATACCCGTGGGCGGACACGCTCGGCCCCTGGTTGATCGGCAGCGAGAGGAGGTCCGCGAGCGCCTTGCGATCGGCGGGCTTGCCGATCTTCTCCTTCTCCAGCCACCCTTCGAGCATCTCGCGCAGCGTCTTCAGGATGCCGCCGTAGTGCGCCGGGTCGTAGCCGTGGTCGAAGAACGCGCCGGCGCTGTCCTTCGGCGCGCGCCAGTAGAGCTCCGGCGCGGCCCCGGCGCGCTTCGCCCTGTCGGCCATCGTCTTGGCGAGCCACGACGACTGGCCCCGGAGCTCCAGGGCCGCCGTGAGGTTCACGCAGGACTGGTTGTCGACCTGGAGATCGACGACCGCCTTGCTCGCGTCGTTGATGAGCGCCTCGAGCTCCTGCTGGACGCCGGTCGCCGCGTCGGTGAGCGCCCGGTCGAACTGGGGCTGCCCGATCGAGAGCTGGCTCTGCGCGAGGATCGGGAGCCCGCCGAGCTGCTGCTTCGCCATGCCGCCGAACTTCGCGCTGAGCGGGACGAAGCGGACCTCGCCGTGGAGATCGCGCGCCTCGGGCGCGAGCGTCGGCAGCGTGCGCGCGAGGTACGGCCCGAGCGTCGTCACGTCCCGGTCCCGATCGCCGCAGAGGAGCCGCGCGGGCGCCGAGCCGGCGGACGCGGCGAGGAAGCAGCTCGACGCCGAGGGCTCCTTGCCGCCGATCTTCCACATGCCGGGCTTCACCTCGGTGAGGGACGCGCCCGCCTCGAGCGCGCCCTTCGCCCGCTCGAGCGACGTGAGCCCGAGCGACACGGCCGCCACGGGCTTGCCCCGCTTCGAGCTGTCATCGAGCGCGACGATCAGGTGCACCGGCGCGTCGAGCGCGAGCACCGCGGCGAGCTGGTCCGTGTCGATGGAAGGGCTCACGAGCTCGCTCAGCACACCCGAGGAGACCGCCTGCGCGCCCGTCTCCGCGAGCGCCGGAGGCAGCCCCGCGCACGTCGCGATGCTCGACAGCGTGGCCGCGGGGTTGCTCCAGCGGAGCACGCCCACGATGTCGGCCGGCTCGGCGACGGGGGATAGATCGAACGCCGGGCTGACGGCGACCTGGGCAGGCCCGGCCTTGACCTCGCCTTGTCCTGCTGTCGGCGCGACAGGCGCGGGGGACGGCCCGCAGGCGAGGGAACCGGCCATCAGGACCAGGGGGGCGATCGGCAGGAGAGTTCGCATGAGCGCCGGTTATACGGCTCCCGGACATCCGAGTCGACGCCCAAGGAGCGCGCTGCGCAGGCGACGGCTGCATGCCCGCGTCCTGCGCGGAGGTCGACGTAAATGCGAACGAGCGCGGAGGAATCCGCGCTCGTTGCGCTTGGCGTTTGCCGTTTGTACCGCTTGGCGAACGAGCGCGGAGGAATCCGCGCTCGTCGCCCACCGTCGAGGAGCGGGCTCCTCGCGGCGATCAGTTCGACTCTTCGAACTCCGCGTCGATGACCGAATCCTTCCCCTTGCCGCCGGCGGGGGGCGGCTGCTGGCCTCCCGGCGCGCCGCCGGGCGCGGCACCGCCGCCGTCCTGGGGCGGGCCGGCCTTCTCGTACATGACGCTCGCGATGCGGTGCGCTTCCTTCTCGAGCTTCTCCAGCGCCGCGCTCACGGCCGCGTCGTCCTGCTTCTCGATGGCCGACCGCCCCTCGGCGATGATCCCGTTCAGCGCCGAGACGTCGCCCTCCGGCAGCTTGTCCTTGTTCTCGCTGATCGTCTTCTCCAGCGTGTAGCAGAGGTTATCGAGCTTGTTGCGTCGCTCGATCTCCTCGCGCCGCCGCTTGTCCTCGGCCTCGTGCGTCGCCGCCTCGTTGACCATCCGGTTGATCTCGTCCTCCTTCAGGCCGCCCGACGCGGTGATCGTGATGCGCTGGTCCTTGCCGGTGGCCGTGTCCTTGGCGTGCACCGAGAGGATGCCGTTCGCGTCGATGTCGAACGTCACCTCGATCTTCGGCACGCCGCGGGGCGCCGGCATGATCCCTTCCAGGTGGAAGCGACCCAGGGTCCGGTTGTAGCGGGCCTCGGTGCGCTCGCCCTGGAGCACGTGGACCTCGACGCTGGGCTGGCTGTCGGTCGCGGTCGAGAAGATCTCCTTCTTCTGCGTCGGGATCGTGGTGTTCCTCGAGATCATCACGGTCATCACGCCGCCGAGCGTCTCGACGCCGAGCGAGAGCGGCGTGACGTCGAGCAGCACGAGATCCTTCACGTCGCCCGAGAGCACGCCCGCCTGGACCGCGGCGCCGACGGCCACGACCTCGTCCGGGTTCACGCCCTTGTGGGGCTCCTTGCCGAAGAACTTCTTGACCGTCTCCTGGACGAGCGGGATGCGGGTCGAGCCGCCGACGAGGACGATCTCGTCGATCTGCTGGGGCGACTTCTTCGCGTCGGCGAGCGCCTTGCGGGTCGGCTCGAGCGTGCGGTCGATGAGCGGCCGGATCATCTGCTCGAGCTTCGCCCGGGTGAGCTGCTTCTGGAGGTGCTTCGGCCCCGAGGCGTCCGCGGTCAAGAACGGCAGGTTGATCGTCGTCTCCTGCACGTTCGACAGCTCGATCTTCGCCTGCTCCGCGGCGTCCTTGAGCCGCTGCACGACCATCTTGTCGTTCGAGACGTCGATGCCGGTGTCCTTCTTGAACTCGGCCGCGAGCCAGTCCATCACGAGGTGGTCGACGTCGTCGCCGCCGAGGTGGGTGTCGCCGTTGGTCGAGATGACCTGCACGACGTTGTCGCCGACCTCGAGGATCGAGATGTCGAACGTGCCGCCGCCGAAGTCGTAGACGGCGATGACCTGCTCGTTCTTCTTGTCGAGCCCGTACGCGAGCGCGGCGGCCGTGGGCTCGTTGACGATGCGCTTCACGTCGAGCCCGGCGATGCGGCCCGCGTCCTTGGTCGCCTGGCGCTGCGAGTCGTTGAAGTACGCCGGCACGGTGATGACGGCCTCGGTCACCTTCTCGCCGAGGTAGTCCTCCGCGGCCTTCTTCAGCTTCTGGAGGACCTTCGCGGAGATCTCGGGGGGCGACGCCTGCTTGCCGCGCACGGCGATCGAGGCGTCGTTGTTCTTGCCCTTGCTGACCGTGTACGGGACGCGCTTCGCCTCTTCCTGCACCTCTTCGAAGCGGCGCCCCATGAAGCGCTTGGCGGAGTAGATGGTGTTGGTGGGGTTCGTGACTGCCTGGCGCTTGGCGATCTGTCCGACGAGCACCTCGCCCTTGTCGTCCCAGGCCACGACGGACGGCGTGAGGCGCGAGCCCTCCTCATTCACGATGACCTTGGGCTCCTTGCCCTCCATCACCGCGACGACGCTGTTGGTCGTGCCGAGATCGATGCCGATGATCTTGCCCATGACGTTGAACCCTCCGAGAACTGTTTGCGCGACGGCCTGATGACCACGGGGGGCGAGAAGACCCGACCGGCCAGCAGGGCTCAGCTGACAGCTGCCGCGAGCCACCGCTCCAGAGCCGTCAAAAACCGCTGGGAATCCGGATACTTTCGCCGAGTTTTCGCGAGCTCGCTGGCTCGCGACCGCGAAGCTAACCATGTGCGCCCGAGCGTCAACGCCGCCCCTAGCAATTGCCGTGCGCGCGGGCTGGGGCTGCCCGGACCTTGACCGGAGCCAGGTCACGCCGCACCTAAGGTGTCCGCGCTTCGCACCGCCAGCGTCTCGATCCGGGGGCCTCGCTCCCGGGGGAAGCGCGACGGGCTCGGCCGGCAGCGCCAGGGCCGCCTCGCTGCGCGGCCTCGCGAAAATCGGCGAAACCTCGCGAAACCTCGCTAAAACGACGGCGAGCGGGCCGGACGAGAACCGGACGAGAGACAGAAGAGCGGGCGCGTCTGAGGGGCTTCTTGCGGTCCAAGACGCGCTGAGCTATAGGCGCCCTCCCTCGCAACACCCGAAGGACTCACCATGAAGCCCGGCATCCACCCCGAGTACAAGGCCTCCACGATCACCTGCGCGTGCGGCGCCGTCGTCGAGACCCGCTCCACCCGCGGCAGCTTCACCACCGACGTCTGCTCCGCCTGCCACCCGTTCTACACGGGCAAGCACAAGATCATGGACGTCGCCGGCCGCGTCGACCGCTTCCGCAAGAAGTACGCGACCGCAGGCAAGTAGCCGAGCCGATCGTCCCTCTCGCCCCGATATCCCTTCTTTTGCCGGATTCGCCCGTCACGCCACGCCCGCCCGGGGCGTGGCGGATGGATGGGCTCGCCCCGAGCTCGCTCCCTGCGGAGCGTGAGCGGCCGAGACGTCGCGCGCCGCGGACGCGGGCGGACACGGCTCGGACGCAGATCGGACGCGGATCGAACGACGTCGGCACGTTCCTCTGTGCGGCGTTGGTCGGTCGGGCCGATGCGCTGGCCGTGTTATGCGCTAGATTGGAACGCGTATGAGCGATCAGCCTGCACGTCCGTATATCGGCGGCCAAGCGGTCATCGAAGGGGTCATGATGCGGTCGCCGAGCTCGGTCGCGATCGTCTGCCGGCGCCGCTCGGGAGAGCTGGTCGTGCGCGAGCAGCCGATGACCGCCGTCTCGAAGGGGGCGCGCACCTGGCCGTTCGTGCGGGGGATCGCGACCCTCGTCGAGTCGCTCCGCCTGGGATCCCAGGCGCTCCGCTGGTCCACGGACCTCTACGAGCAAGACCTCTCGGCCGAGGAGGCGGGCTCGGCCAAGGGGCCGGAGTCCAAGCGCTCGAGCGCCGGGCAGGCGGGCGGGGTGAACCTCACCTCCCTGGCGCTCAGCATGGCGGCGATCGCGGCGCAGGACGTGGAGCCCGCGCAGATCACGGGCAGCCCCGCGCCGGGCGGTCACGGCGAGGGGAAGAAGCGGGGGGGAGGGATGGGCATGATCCCGATCCTCTTCGCGGTCCTGCTCTTCGTGGCGGCGCCCCAGGCCGGCGCCGAGCTGGTCAACAAGCTCCTGGGCCTCGGGCTCGAGGTCACGTCGCCGGCGTTCCAGGCGATCACCGGCGTGGCGAAGCTCGCCATCGTCGTCGGCTACCTCCTCCTGATCCGCCAGATCCCCGAGGTTCGACGCGTTTTCCAGTACCACGGGGCCGAGCACAAGGCGATTTCCACCTACGAGGCGCGCGAGGTCCTCGAGGTCGAGAACGCGCGCCGGAAGACGGCCATGCACCCCCGCTGCGGGACGACGTTCCTCGTCATGGTGGCGCTCGTGTCGATCGTGGTGTTCTCGGTGGCCGGGGCGTCCCTCGGGGCGCTCCTGCCCAAGCTGCCCGGCGGCCGGCTCGTCGAGAGCGTCACCTTCTTCTTGATGAAGCTGCCGTTCCTCCCGCTGATCGCCGCGGTTACCTTCGAGATCCAGCGGATCTTCGCGCGTTATTGCACCACCGGCCCGCTCCGCGTGCTGCTCTGGCCGGGGTTCCTGGTCCAGAAGATCACGACGGCGGAGCCCGACGATGCGCAGCTGGAGATCGCCCTCGCGTCGCTCCGTGCGACGCTCTGGCGCGAGGCCTCGGTGGCCGCTCCAGTCCAGCCCGATCGGGTGTTCGCCGACTACTCCAAGCTGCTGGCCGACCCCGGCTACGCAGGCGCCCACGGCTAGCGCGCGCCGGCTCCGCCGGGCCCCTCGCCGCCGTCCAACCCCGCGTCGTCTTCGGATTGCAGATGCTACCTATCGCGAAACTCGAGGCGGTTCAGCGCCGCTTTCAGGAACTCGAGCACCTCATGTGCAGCCCGGCGGTGCTCTCCGCGCCGGCCGAGCTCCAGCGGCTCAACCGCGAGCGGACCGAGATCGAGCCCGTGGTCGTCGCCTTCGCCCGGCTGCGGGACGTCGAGCGGCGCATCGCCGAGGATCGCGAGGCGCTGAGCGATCCCGACCTGTCCGAGCTCGCCCAGGCGGAGCTGCCCGAGCTCGAGCTCGAGCGCGAGCGGCTCGCCGCCGAGCTCGAGGTGCTCCTCCTGCCGAAGGACCCCAACGACACGCGAAACACCGTCATCGAGATCCGCAGCGGTGAGGGCGGCGAGGAGGCGGCGCTCTTCGCGGCCGATCTCTTCCGCATGCTCTGCCGCTACGCGGAGACGAAGCGGTGGAAGGTCGAGGTGCTCAACCTGAGCGAGGCCTCCGCCGGCGGCTACAAGGAGGTCGCGGCGCTGATCACGGGGCAGGACGTCTACTCTCACCTCCGGTACGAGGGCGGCGTCCACCGCGTTCAACGGGTCCCCTCGACGGAGACGCAGGGGCGGATCCACACCTCGACCGCGACGGTCGCCGTGCTGCCCGAGGCCGACGAGGTCGACGTGCACATCGACGACAAGGACCTGGAGATCTCGATCGCCGCGTCGGGCGGCCCCGGCGGCCAGGGCGTCAACACGACGAACAGCGCCGTGCAGATCAAGCACCTGCCGACGGGCATGATCGTGAAGTGCCAGGACGAGCGCTCCCAGCTGAAGAACAAGGCGAAGGCGATGAAGGTGCTCCGGAGCCGGCTGCTCGAGCTCGAGCAGCGCCGGCAGGAGGAGGCCCAGAGCGCCGAGCGAAGGACCATGGTCGGCACGGGGGAGCGGGCGCAGAAGGTGCGGACCTACAACTTCCCGCAGAACCGCGTGACGGATCACCGGATCGGCCTGACGCTGCACAAGCTCGACAAGATCATCGAAGGGGATCTCGACGAGCTCATCGGCGCGCTGCGCACGCACCGCCAGGCGGAGCTCCTGCGGCGCGGCGGGCTCTCTGGGCCCGGCGCGCTGGAGCCCGTCACGTGATGGGGGCGCCGCCCATCGGCGCGCCGCCCATCGACGCGCCGTCCGTCGATCCGGAGGCGCTGCTCGTCGCGCTCGTGCTGGCGCCGTCGACCTTCTCGCGAAACCGCTTCTTCTCGCTGTACGCCGACCCGGAGGCGCGCCGGGTGCGGCGGCGGGCGGCGCTGCTCAGGAGCATCGTGCGGCAGCTGGTCGCGGGCGCGGACCGCGCCGGGCTCGCGCCCGCCGCGAGCGGCGGCGCGCTGCTCACCTACGACGTGCCGTCGCTCGGGTTGAAGCGCACCGCCGCGCTCGACGCCCTGGAGCTCGCGGTGCTCCGCATCGCGGTCGCGCGCGGAGCGGTCCCTCGGGCCGAGCAGCCAGCAGGCGGGGACGCCGCGCCGAGCTCGGCGACAGGCGCCGCCTTGCCGCACGATCTCCTCCCTGAGCCGGCAGATTCGTCGCGGATCGAGCGCGTGCTCGCCCGGCTGCTGCCCGAGGGGAAGCACGGCGGAGCGCTGGAGTCTCCCGGCGAGGGGGCGCCGGGAGAGTCGGACCCCGGGACCAGGGCGCTGCCCCGTGACCGGGCGCTGCGTGACTCGCAAGCACCCTGGGAGTAGGAGGCGGCCATGTGCATCTTCTGCAAGATCGCGAACAAGGAGATCCCGTCGAAGGTCGTGTTCGAGGACGAGCACGTCATCGCCTTCCACGACGTGAACCCGCAGGCGCCCACGCACGCGCTCGTCATCCCGAAGCGCCACATCGCGGGCATCGCCCAGGCCACGCCCGAGGACGAGGCCGTCCTCGGCCGGCTGCTCCTCGCAGCGCGCCGAGTGGCAGAGCTGACCGGCATCGCGGAGAGCGGCTTCAGGACCGTGGTGAACAGCGGCGCGAATGCCGGCCAGACGGTCTTCCACATCCACGTCCACGTGATGGGCGGAAGGCCGATGGCCTGGCCTCCCGGCTGAACGCCGCCCGCGCTCCGAGCGAGCGCCGCGCCGACCGCGCTCAGCGGACGTCGCGGGCGGCGCTCACCACCGCGTCGAGCCACGCCGCCTCGTCGTCGCGGAGCGACGGCTGCCGCGGCAGCGCGGTCGGCAGGGCGCGGGGCCGCGACGCGCCGTGGGCACGGAGGTGCGCGGACGTGACGGCGCCGACGCGCCCACCCACGCCGAGGAACAGCGCGAAGAGATCCGGGCCCACCGCGCGCCGCGGAGCGGGCCGCACCGCGAGCTCGGCGCCGGACGCGAGCCGCGCGGTGAACCCGGCGACGAGGTGATCGACCGGATCGCTCCACGGATCCGGCGCGCCGGGGGCGCCCGCGGCGATCCACGCGTCGACCGTCAGCTCGGGCGAGGTCGCGCCGAAGTCGATCGCCAGCGTGAGGCCGCGCTGCTCGAGGGCGCGCTCGATCTCGCCGAGGCGAGCGGCGCCGGCGGCGTGCACGAGCATGGAGTCGCCGTCGAGCACCGGCGCAGCGGGCGGCGGCGGCAGCGGGCGGCGCGCGGCAGAGGAGCCCTCGCGCGGGAGCAGGTTGCCAGGGTTCATGACGCCCGCGGGGTCGAAGACGCCGCGGAGCGCATGGATGACGTCGGCGCCGAGGCCGAGCTCGGCGCCGAGCCGCGGCGCCTTGCTCCGGCCGACCCCGTGGTGATGCGAGAGCGTCCCGCCGGCGTCGATCGCGGCGTCGAGGGCCGCCCGCCAGGCCGCGTCGTACTTCGCCTCGGCCGCCGCGACGCTCGGCGCGCTGCCAGCGAAGGTGAAGTAGATGCTGCAGCCGTCCGGGTACGCGTGGGACAGGTGAGCCATCACGAACACGTGGCGCCCGAGCGCGCCGCGCACCGCGCGGTAGAGCCCGTCCAGGCGCGACCAGGGCGCGGCGACCTCCATGGTGTCGCTGAAGGCGCCGGCCATGAACACGGGCGCCTGGCGGTAGCTCACGCTGTAGCGGTGCGCGAGCCAGTGGCGCGCGGGCTCCTCGCCGAGCGGCCTGGCCCCGCCGCGCTCCGCGATCGCCGCGGCGCGGGCGAGGTCGTCCGCGCTCGCGCGCGCCGTGCCCTCGAAGATGAGGATGAGCGTCGCGCCGCGGAGCACGCGCGACCCGACGCCGTCGACGATCTGGTTGAGGAGCCCCGGCGCGCGCAGCAGGCCGCGAAGCACCGCGGCGCCGGCCCCGGGGCCGCGCGCGCCGTGCCCCCGCGCGGCCGCCCCCTCGGAGGAGTCATCGGCTGCGCCGGCGTGGGCGCGCTGCCGGCGCACGGCGCCGAGCCGGGCCATGAAGGAGTCGAACGGGTCGTAGAGCCGCGAGACCGCCGGGCGGAGGCCGGCCTGGAACATCGCCCGCATCGCGTCCCATCCGGCCTCGACGCTGGGGAACGAGAACGCGGCGAAGGCGCGCGCCGGCGGCGCCGGGTGCAGCCGGAGCGTCGCGGCGGTGACCACGCCGAGCACGCCCTCGCTGCCGATGAGGAGCGGCGTGAGATCCGGGCCTCGCGCGCGCCGATCGAAGCGGACGATCTCGCCGCGGCCGACGACGCACTCGAGCGAGGCGACCATGTCCTCGATCTTGCCGTAGAGCCCGGAGCACTGGCCGGCGCTGCGCGCCGCGACCC
Source organism: Sorangium aterium (assembly GCF_028368935.1). Lineage (NCBI taxonomy): Bacteria > Pseudomonadati > Myxococcota > Polyangiales > Polyangiaceae > Sorangium > Sorangium atrum. Next base: position 960,116 of record NZ_JAQNDK010000002.1, read on the forward strand.
AGCCCCCCACGGTCGAGCAGAGGATGGACGACGGGAAATGGCCGAGCGTGAAGCCCTCGGCGTTGAGCTCCTCCTCGAAGCGGATGCCGAGCGCGCCGGCCTCGACCTCGACCGACGGGGCCTCACGATCGAGCGAGCGGCGGCGGGAGAGCCGCTTGAGATCGAGCACGACCGTGCGCTCGTCCGGCAAGACGCCGCCGCACACGCCCGAGCCCGCCCCGAAGGGCACCAGCGGGAGCCCCTCGTCCGCGCAGAAGCGCACCACCTGGGCGACCTCCTCTGTGGAGGACGGCCAGACGATCATCCCGGGCCGGTGCTCGGCGATGCGGCCCTCCGTCACCGCGAGGTGGTGCCGCGGCCAGAGATCGCGGGCGTAGGCGATCTGATCGACGGGGGATGCGCTGCGCGGGATCCCCGGCAACGCGCGCGCGATCGCGGCCTCGAAGCTCATGCGCGGGGAGCCCTAGCGCCTCAGCTCCGCTCGGCAAGGACGATGAGCCGCGGCGACTCGGAGCCGAAGAAGACGCCGGGGTGCGCAGGGTGCCCGGTCACCTCGGTGACCTTGAAGCCCGCTTCGTGGAGCACCTTGCCGAGCTCGTGCAGCCCGTAGATGCGGAGCGAGTAGTCGAGCTCGCGCGAGCGGCCGTCCTCGAACATGACGGTGCGCTTCACCTTGAGCCTGCTCGTGAAGAAATCCACGTGCATCTCATCCATGCAGACGCAGCCGTCCCCCTCGAACCAGACGAGGCTCGGCTGGCGGGACGCCACATAGTCGCGGTTGACGATGTCGAGCAGGAGCATTCCGCCGGGGCGGAGGGCGCGGCGGATGCGGGCGAGGACATCCGCGTTCTTCTCGTCGTCGAAGTAGCCGAAGCTCGTCGACCAGCAGTAGACGCCGTCGAAGGTCTCCTCGAACGTCATCTCGCGCATGTCGCCCTGGAGGAAGTTCAGCTTCTGGCCGCGATCCTGCGCTTCGTCGGCGGCGCGGGCGAGCATGGCGAGCGACAGGTCGTAGCCGACCACGCTGTAGCCGCGGCTGGCGATCTCGATCGCGTGGCCGCCTGCGCCGCACGCGAGATCGAGGATCACCGCGCCCTTCTCGACGCCGAGCCGCTCCTCGATGAAATCGACCTCGCGGCGAACCACCTTGCTGTCGATCTTGTCGAGCGTGCGGAGGAAGTCGTCGCCGAAGAGCTCTTCCCACCACGGGCGCTTCCGGCGCGCGGCGGGCTCGGTCGAGGGCCCGGAATCGTGCTCGACCTGCTTCGCCGCGGGCGCCGCCGCGGGAGCGGCAGGCCGCGCGGCCGCGGACGGCTCGCTGGGAGATGGCGGCGCCGACACGGGCGGCGCCGATACGGGCGGCGGCGGCACCGAGCTCGTGAACGTCGCGAGATCCGGCGACGCCAGCGCCTGCGCGCGCGGGCGCCGCGGCGGCAAGGGAGGCGGCGGCGGCTTCTTGGGTTGCGCGGCGTGCGGGTCGGTCTGCGCGGCCGAGCTCGCGTCGGCCAGCTCGGCCTCGCGCTCGGGCTCGACCTCCTCCAGCTCGACCTCGGTGCTCTTCGGCGGCACGGTGATGCGCGTCGGATCGCCCTGCCCCTGCTGGCGTTCGCCTCCTCCGGGAGGAGCGTCCGATAGCAGGGCCTTCGCCTCGTTGACGGACCCGGACTCGAGCTCGACCTCCGCGACCTCGTCCGCGCCCGCTCCCAGCGGCCAGTCCAAGGGGCGCGCGTCGATCTCCGGCGCCGAGGCCTGCCTCCTTGGCCGCCTTCGAGGCTCCGGCTGGAGGGCGTCGAAGGCGGCGTCGCGCGCCGTCGGCGGGCCCTCGGAGAGGCCTTCCTGGAACGACTCGAGGCCCATCCCGGTCGGGGCCTCGTCCGGCTGGATCCTGAACTGGAGCGGCGGCCACTCGTGCTCCGCCGGATCGGTCAAGAGCGGCGGTCTGGCGGGCTCGGCGACCGAGGTGATCGGCGGCACCGGCGGCAGGTCCGACTCGATGCTGACGATCTGCAGCGGGCGGATCACCGCCACCGAATCGGGATCGATGATGAGCCCACTCGGCGCCGGCATCGGCGGCAGGCTCGAGGATTTCGGGGACGGGCGCGGGACCGCACGGGGGGCGACCAGCTCCGCCAGGTTCGTCGCCGTCGCCGTCGCCGTCGCAGCCGCCGGCTTGCTGGCGGGCCTGGATCCATCGAGCGCGGGCTCGCTGGGATGCCTGGGCGCCTCGAGCGTCGGGTAGCTGGGCCGCCTCTCGGAGGCGCTCGGCCACCCGTCGTCGTCCGCGTCGTCGAGCGCGTGCGAGCGCGGCGTCGCGGAATCCTCCGGCACGGTGGCGCGGTCCTGCGTGGCGGCCTGATCGTCGGCCTGCTGCGCCGCGTCTCCCGACACGTTCACGAGCCGCCGCGAGCGCCGCCGCCCGGTCTTCGCGCCCTCACCGCGCTCCACTTCCGCGGCCCGCTCCACCTCCGCAGCCAGCGATTGCCAGGACCGCCTGGAGCTCGGGTTCGCCGGTAGGGGAGCGCCGTGCCGCGAGCGCTCCGTGGGGGGGCCGGCGATCCGCGGGTCGAGATCGAGATCCGGGATCTCCGCGATCTGCCCGCCGGAGCTCCCGTCCGCGATGCCCGTGATGACGTCGAGGCGCGGCAGCGGCAGCGGGGTCGTCGTCGCGAGCTGCGGGCGCACGCTGGGGGCGCGCTCGGGCCGCGGAGCGGACGATCGCGCGGGGAGCGAGCCCTGCTCGCCCTGCGGCGGCGATGCGGCCGCGTTCCCTGCCTCGCCCGGCAGCGGCGCGCCGGGCTCTCCGGAGGCGCCGCCTTCCTGGGCGGGCGTAGCCAGGGGGTTGCGCGGCCGCTCGCTCGTCATCGCTGGTCCCCTCCGCCCAGCGGCTCGCCGTAGAGGATCGGCCCAGGAGCCCTGCTCCAGGGGGGCGCTACCCCTCGCTCCACGAACATGACCGCGGTGGATCCGAGGTGGAACTTGCCGATCTCCTCGCCGGCCGCGACCGGGAGGGCCGGCGAGATCGTGTGCAGGCCGAGCGGCACGTCGCGCGCGTCGACGGCGCTCACCGTGATCCGTCCGACGATCATCGCGCCCACCATCACCACCGTAACGCGGCCCTGGCGCTCCGTGTCGATCACGATCGCGACGCGCCGGTTGCGCGCGAAGAGGCCCGGGACGTGGCGCTCGCCGATCGCGTTCACCGGGAACAGCTCCCCCGGCATCGAGCGGATGAGGCTCACCTGCCCGGCGACGGGCGAATGGACCCGGTGGTAGTCGCGGGGCGACAGGTAGACGATCGCGAACTGCCCGCCGTCATAACGCGTGGCTTCCGCGGGGTCGCCCACGAGGTCTTCCACGCGGTAGGGCTGCCCCTTGATGGTCAGCCGACCGCCGTCGGTCACGGGGCCGAGCGCTTCGACCCGTCCGTCGGCAGGGCTGGTGATGGCTCCGGGATCGGAGCAGACAGGGCGCATCCCCTCGCGGAGCTTGCGCGTGAAGAACGCGTCGAAGCTCTCGTAAGGGCTCGTCAGCACCTCGGCGGCGTCCATGTCGACGCGGTACGCGCGCGCGTAGAGCTTCACCACCGTGTTCAAGACGGCGGCGGGTGCCCTGGCGTCGCAGAGGCGGCCAACGGCCCGGGTAATGCGCTCTCGCGGAAGCACCCGCAACAGCTGTGCGGCGGCGTAGGTGGCAACGGTCATTGTGCGGAGCAGCGGTAACGATGCGGGAAAGAGAGCGGTGCAGGAATGCTAGGCCTCAGGAAGGACCTTGGTCAACGCTCGGGTCAGACGAACCTTCCAGCGTCGGCGCGATCCCCATCCAGCGAGAGAGCTCAGCCTTGACGCGACGCACAGCGCGATCCGAGGCGCGACGCCAGGCCCGTCCCCCGCGCCCCACGTTTCTCCACGTCGCTGCGAGCGCGTCAATCGCGAAGCGCCGCTCCGCGCAAATGGGGGCGCGAGAGCCCGCCGCCCGCCCCGTCGGCGCGCTCCATTCTGAAGCGGCGATCCGGACCTCGCGCTGCAACTTCGATCGACCTCCGCGGGCGCAGCAGAAAAGCAGAGCGTTTTCAAGGGCCTGCGTCCTGGCACGCCGCTCGCTGAAGAGGGCCGAGGAGGCTCGCAACAACGATGGAGATCAAGTTCTGGGGAGTTCGCGGGAGCATCGCTTCGCCTGGGCCGGAGACGGCTGCGGTGGGCGGAAACACAAGTTGCGTGGAGGTTCGCTGCGGCTCGTCGCGGATCATCCTCGATGCAGGGACGGGCGTGCGCAAGCTCGGAGATGCCCTGCTCCGGGAGGGGCCGGTCGAGGCAACGGTGCTGCTGTCGCACCTGCACTGGGACCACATCCAGGGCCTGCCGTTCTTCGTGCCGGCGTACCTGCCGAGCTCGCGGCTGTCGATCGTGGGCAGCGCGCACGGGATCGGGAGCCTCCGCGAGGTGCTCTCGACGCAGATGGCCGCGCCGAGCTTCCCCGTCCGCATGGACGAGCTCGGAGCGCAGATCGCCGTGCGGGAGGCGCGGCCGGGCGAGGCGTTCGACGTGGGCGAGGTCCACGTGCGGATCGCCAAGCTCAACCACCCGGGCGGCGTCCTCGCCTACCGCGTCGAGCACGAGGGCCGCAGCGTCGTCTACGCGACCGACACCGAGCACTACGCCTGCGTCGATCCGGCGCTGCGCGCGCTCGCGGACGGCGCCGACGTGCTCATCTATGACGCGCAGTACACCCCGGAGGAGTACCGCGGCGACGGCGGGCGCTCGAAGGTCGGGTGGGGGCACTCGACGTACGTCGCGGGCGCGGAGATCGCGCGGGCGTGCGGCGCGCGGAAGCTCGTCCTGTTCCACCACGACCCGCAGCGGACGGACGCCGGCGTCGCGGAGATCGAGCGCCTCTCCCGCGAGCTCTTCCCTGCCTCGGTCGCCGCGCGCGAGGGGCTCTGCATCCACGTCGAGGCCCTCGCCCGGGCCGCGTGATGACGCGGATGACGACAAGCGCGGCGCCCTCTATGCTGGACACTGCTCCGCTATCCATGTCGCGCCTCTCGCTGCTCGTCGATCTCGCCTCCCTCCTCGCCCGGGAGGTCGACTTCGACGCCCTCCTCGGCACGGCGTGCGAGCGGCTCGCGAAGGCGCTCCGCGCCGACCGGGCGACGATTTGGCTCGTCGACGCCGAGCGCGGCGACCTCGTGACGCGCGTCGCCCTGCTGCCCGAGCTCCCCTCGCTCAGGCAGCCGCTCGAGCGCGGCATCGCGGGGCACGTGGCCACGACCGGACAGGTCGTGCGCGTCGACGACGCCTCGCGCGATCCGCGCTTCGATCCGTCGGCGGACCGGGCGACGGGCTACACGACGCGCTCGATGCTCGTCGCGCCCATCCGCGAGGACGGCGCCGCGCCGGTCCGCGGCGTCGTCCAGCTGCTGAACCGCGCAGGCGCGCCCTTCGACGACGAGGACCAGCGCTACCTCGTCGCGCTCGCGACGCAGCTCGCCCGCGCCCTCTCGCTGACGACGCTCCGCGCTGCCGAGGGCGGCGGTCCGGGGGTCGTGCTGCAGGGGCCGTTCAACCGGATCGTCGGCCGGAGCGAGCGGCTGGCCGCCGTGTACGAGAAGGTCCAGCTCGCGGCCCAGACCGACGCGACCGTGCTCCTCCGCGGGGAGACGGGCACCGGCAAGAGCCTGTTCGCCCGGGCGATCCACGTCAACTCGCGGCGCCAGACGAAGCCGTTCGTCACCGTCGACTGCACGACGCTGCCAGCGCAGCTCGTCGAGAGCGAGCTCTTCGGCCACGAGCGGGGGGCGTTCACCGGCGCGGACCGGCGCGTGCCGGGCAAGGTGGAGCTCGCCGAGGGCGGCACGCTGTTCCTCGACGAGCTCGGGGACCTGCCGCTCGACATCCAGGGCAAGCTCCTCCGCTTCCTGCAGGACCGCTCGTTCGAGCGCGTCGGCGGTCGCCAGTCGCTCCGCGCCGACGTGCGCGTCGTGTGCGCCACGCACTGCGACCTCGAGAGCGCGGTCGCCGAGGGGCGCTTCCGGAAGGACCTCTACTACCGCGCGCGCGTCGTCGAGATCGATCTGCCGGCCCTGCGCGAGCGCGGCCCCGAGGACGTCGAGACGCTGGCCCGGCACTTCGCGGACGTCTACGCGACGAGGTACGGCAGGCCGTCGCCGCGCTTCGATCCGGACGCGCTCCGCCACATCCGCGCTCATACGTGGCCAGGCAACGTGCGCGAGCTCGAGCACTGGGTCGAGAGCGCCATCGCCCTCGCGCCGGACGGCCGCATCTCCGCGGGGCACCTCCCGACGCGGCGGGGCGAAGGCGCCCCGCCGCACGCCGCCGCGCCCGAGGGCGACGCGCGGGTGGCGCTGCCGCTCGGGCTCACCCTCGACGAGGTGACGCGGCGCTACGTCGAGGCGATGGTCCGGGCGTGCGAGGGGAACAAGACGGAAGCGGCGAAGCGGCTCGGCGTCGGCAGGAACACCCTGGCGCGCGCGCTCCGCGCGAAGCACTGAGGCCGCGCGGGGCGCGCGACCTCCTCCGGCGCGGCGCCTGAGCCGCGCGAGGCCCGCGGAGGCGCGCGCCGCGGGGCGCAGGAGCGACGCGCTTCACCTCGGGTCACCCCGGGTCCACCGGGAACGTCAGGCCGATCCCGGCGATCGCCGCGACGGCCGAGGTCTTCCACCTCGCGGCCGGGCCGGCCGAGAGCTGAGGGCGCGCCATGACGATGTGCAGCTCGAGGAAGCTGCGCAGCTGGAGGTACCGCGCGACGCGCCACTCGGCGCCGCCGCGCGCGCCGGAGGTGAGCAGCCAGAGGACGCCGTCTTCCGCCTGGGTGATGCTCTCTGCGGTGGGCGCGCGGACAGCGCCGAGCTGGAAGACGTTGCACAGGAAGACGCCGTCCCGGTGCCTGCAGAGCGACATGACCCCCAGCCCGGCGCCGATGCGCCGCGGCCCGGCGCTCGGCAGATCGCTCGGAGCGCTGCCCAGCGCGACGATCGCCCGCGCCTCGAGCGACACGGACAGGTCGGACCAGCGAAGAGCGACGGCGGGCGAGAGGCCGACGCCTGCCGTGGGTGTCAGGCCAAACGCCAGCACGGAGGACGCGCTGAGCTCGCCGTGCATACGCGGCTGCGGCGCGCGCTGCGCGCCGTGGGCGTAGGCCGGGGCCGGCAGGGCGAGGCCCAGCGCGATCATCAAGGGGATGCGACCAGGGTTCGGCATCCCGCGCACCGTAGGAGCGCGCTCCGGCGCGACGGAATCCGGAGCGGGCGCGCTCACGCACAAACCGCCGCTCGCGCGCCATTGCGTTGAGCGGCGCTATTTCCTCGTCTCGCCGTCTTTTTTTGGATCTCGGATGCGGCGGGCTAGCGCGCCCTGCGGCGCGCGGCCTCGCAGAGGGCCGAACGGAGGGGATCGCCGGGCAGATCGGGCGGCAGCTTCTCCTCGCAGGCCACGTCGGGGTTCAGCGGGTCGAGCGCCGTGCCCGCCGAGAAGGAGCGGTCTCCGTCGGGGCCCCCGTGGAGCAGCCCGTGCAGCGACCACCACCGGCCGTAGCGGCTGTTCACGTCCTCCACCCGCTCGACGAGCGGCGAGGCGCTCGCGCGCTCGCCCGACGCCAGCAGGGCGGCGGCGAGGAAGCAGCGCACCGCCGGCTCGTGCGGCGCGAGCGCCTGCGCGCGCGCGTGCTGGACCGCGGCGGCGGCGTGGTGGCCGCGGTCGTGGAGCAGCTGGCCGAGCCGCACCCGCTTGCTCACCTCCTGCCGGTGCGGCATGTCCGCGCCGGGCGCGAGGTCGGGCGGCACGTCGGCCGGCACGCTGGCGAGGTAGGCGCGCCAGCGCTTGTCCCACGCCGCGAGATCCGCGCCGGAGATCTCGGCGATCGCCCGCTCGAGGTCCGCGTCGCTGCTCGCGTCCTTGAGCCGGCGCAAGAGCTGCGGCAGCGCCGTGTCGCCCGCCTCCCTCGTCCAGTAGCGGATGAAGCTCGCGACCTCGGCGAACACGACCGCCGCCTCCTCCGCGCTCGGGAGCATCGCGATCGAGGGGCCGATCTTGTCGAGCGGCCGCCCGAGGCCCTTCTGGATGCCCAGGAAGGCGATCGCGTCGGCGGACGGCACGTCGTCCAGCGGGTCGGGCTCGCGCCAGCGGACCTCCTCGCGCTTGGCCACGCCCTCCTGCAGCCACAGCGGGGCGTTGTCGCGCGTCCCGCGCGACAGGGCGAGGTGCGTTATCTCGTGCGCGAGCGTGTCCAGCCAGGGATAGCCGTTCGGCGTGGCGCGCGGCGAGAGCATCGTCACCCGCCCCCACTTGGCGATGGCGACCGTGCCCGTCGTCCGCGCCGCGTCCTCGGGCAGCCCCGTCATCGCCGAGAGCGTGAACTGATCGCGGACGAGATCGATCCGCAGCGGCCGGAGGAGCTCGACGCCGAGGTCCTTCGCGAGCACGTCGCGCGTCCTCGCCGCGACGTCGACGAGGAGCGGCACGAGCGCGCGATCGTCGTCGTCCTGGAGCCGCACCCAGACGCCGCGCTCCTCGTCGTTCACGACGACCGTCGCCGCGGTGGCCCGGGCGCAGCCGCGCGCGATGTCCCCGAGCGCCGCGCCCTCGGCCGTCGCCGCGAGATCGGGGCGCGCGAGGATCGCCGAGGCGGCGTCGCAGTCGCCCTCGTAGATGGCGAGGCGGCCGCGCTCGAGCGCGAGCGCGAGGTCCGCCGGATCCGCGTCCTTCAGGGCGTCTCGCGCCGCGGGGACGTCGATCTCCAGGATCGCGGCCCGCGCCCGGGCCGCGCGATCGAGATCGCCGACCGTGAGGCGGCCGGACGCGGTCGCCGACGCCGTCGCGAGCCCGGCGAGGATCGCCGCCCGGAGGCCGCGCCTCGCGATCGCCGTCGCCCCGCGCCGAGCCGGGGCTGCCCCGCCGCCGGTGCGCGTCATTTCAGGAGCCCCTCCGCGTAACGCTTGACCGCCTCTCGCAGCCGCGGCTCCGAGGTCCCCCCGAGCCCCTCGAGCACGCGACGGCGGAACTCCTCGGGGCCCTTGTGCTTGTCCTTGTCCGGGATGTCGGCCTTCCTCGCCATGTTCCGCTCCCCTTCCGACTCGGCGTCGCCCTCCTGACCCTGGTCCTCGCTGCTCGACATCTCGAGCAGCCGCTGCGCGTCGCGCTGGCGCTCGTTGCCGCCCTCGCCGTCCCCCTCGGCGAGGGCGCGCTGGGCGTCGCGCATCGCCTGCTCGGCCTCGTCGAGGCGATCGAGCGTCTCCTCCGGCATGCGGCCGTCGCCGCGCTCGCCCCGCTTGCGGAGATCGCGCGCGCGGTCGGCGAGCGAGCCCTCGCGCTGGCTCGACTTCCCGAGGCCGTCCCGCGCCCGCTCCGCCGCCGCCTGCCGCAGCTTGCGCAGCGCCTCCTCGGCCCAGGCGAGCTCCTCGGCGAGCGGCTGCTGCGCCTCGGCGGCCTCGCGAGCGGCGCGCTCCTCGGGGAAGAAGCCGCCGGCTTGCGCGCCGAGCCGCTTGGCGTCGCCCAGCGAGCGCATCGCGCCACGGCCGCTCGTCACCGCTTCCCCGGGCCGGCCCTGCTCCAGCGCGCCGGCCATCGCCTCGGCCTGCTCCCTGCCAGCCGCCGCGGCGGACTCGGCCGAGCCCGGCGCCGCGCCCGGCTGCGGCAGGTCCCGCACGGCCTCGCGGATCGCCTCCGCGTGCTTCTTCGCCTCCTCCCGGAGCGCCGCGATGTCCTCGGGCCGCGACGCGCGCGAGAGCTCCTCGGCGACAGCGTTCGTCTCGGCGGCGTGATCGCGCGCGAGCTCCTCGAGATCCCGCTCGCTCTGGGCGACGCTCTCGTCGGCGTTCGACGCGTCCCCGGGGTCGGGCCCGCGCGGCGCGCCCGACTCCACCCCGCCGCGGCCGCCGCCGCCGAACGAAGGCTCCGGCCGCCTGAGCCGCGCCGCGAGGTCGCGCGCCGAAAGCTCGGTGTGCAGCCAGTCGCCGACGCCGCGGGCGCGTGCGATCCTGCGCAGATCGTTCGCGACGATCTCGCCGAGGTCGAGGCCGAGCTCGCCGAGCTTGCCGAGCTCGACCCCCCCGCCGCCCAGCACCGTGACGGCCGCCTCCAGGCGGACCTCGCCGCCCTCGCGGTCGCCGCTGCCCAGCAGCTCGGCCGCAGCCGCCGCCTCGTCCGCGACGTCGGCGAGCCGCTGGGCGACGGCCCGGGCGTCGCGGTGGCCCAGGCCGCGCAGGCCGGCGTCGAACGCGAGCAGCGCGCCCTCGGTCTCGTCGAGCAGCCCCTGGTGCGCCGCGCGGGTCGTCGACTTCCGCTCGGCGGCGAGCGCCGCGTCGAGCCGGGCCAGCTGACCTCGGGCGAGCGACGCGATGCGCCCCCGCACCCGCAGCCCGCCGTGATCCGCGGAGAGCGCCGCCTCGACCACCGCCCTGGCGGTCGCCTGCACCTCGGCCTCGTGCGCCGCGTGAGCCGCCGCGCCGCCCGCCTCCGGCGTCCTCTGGCCGATGCGGTCGGCGAGCAGATCCGTGAGGGCGTCGCGCGCCTTCACGAGCGCGGCGTAGCGCCGCGCCTCGGGCTCGCCCACCTGCGGCGGGACGACCAGGATCGCCTCGCTCCTGCCCCACTTCGGGCCCTCGATCGGATCGTTGTCCCGCGCCTCGATCCGCACCTCGACGGGCACGTACGTCCTGCGGAAGAAGGGATCGCGCGCCCGGAGCTCGTAGCCTCCGCGATCGACCTTCGCGTCCGCCGCCGGCCGCGAGAGCACCCGCCGCTCCTCCTTCGCTCCGGCGCGCAGGACGAGATTGACCTCGCGCAGGCCGTGATCGTCGGTGATCTCGTAGCGGAGCGGGATGCTGGGCTCGTCGAGGAGCTTCACCGTGCGCGGCGCGCCCTCGAGCGTGACGCGCGGCGCGTCGTCCGGGATCGACACGACGCGCTGCGCGTCGGCCTGCCGGACGCGCACCCGCCCGAAGCGCGCGGCCGCCTGGAGGGTCGTCGACTCGCCGAGCGTCCAGCGGGCGACCACGGCGCCCTTGCCGTCGTCGACGAACGGCACCTCGGCGCCGCCGTCCGTCAGCACGAGCGCGCGCCCCGCGCGGACGGGGCGGCCGCGCACCGTGATCACGGTCCCTCGCGGCTGCATCGTCGGCGCGAACGGCAGGAGCTCCTCCGCGCCCTGGTGCAGGTACTCGGGGGGCGCCGCCGTCATCTCGACCTCCTCGATCCACGGCAGATCGAGGGGAGCCTCGCCGCCGCGGGCGGCGAGGACGTCGAGCCCCTCGACGACGCGCGACGGCTCGATCGCCGCCGCCGCGAGCGCCGCCGCGCCGAGGGCGAGGCCCGCGCCCGCCCACCGCGTCGCCGCCTGTCGCGCGCGCGCGATGATGCGCGCCTGCGAGGCGCGGCCGAGCAGCCGCCGGAGGTGCAGGCCGGCGAGCTCCGGCGAGCCGACGCGATCGTCGGCCGCGGCGCGATCCGCGAGCGTGAGCGCCCGCAGGGTCGCAGCGCCGAGCGCCTCGTCCGTGCGGCCGATGATCTCGCGCACCGTGCGCCGGGCGTCGCCGCGCCGCCGCCGCACGAGGACGGCCCGCGCGGCGATCGCCGCGAGCAGCAGCGCGAGCCCGGCGCCGGCGAGCCCGCGGGCGAGAGGGGACCCCACGCGCGCCACGTGCGCCGCGCCGAACAGCCCTGCGCAGGCCGCCGCGGTGAGCGCGCGCCGCGCGGAGGGGCCTACCTCCGCATCCCAGACGGAGCGCAGCCGCGCGATGGACAGGGCCGGCGCCTCGTTATCCATGGAGAGGCAAGGGTAACCGGCGGCGGGAAGTGGTCCAGCGGATCGGGTTGAGCACCCGGTGGGTCAGACGTCGAGCTCGCCGTCGGTCATGAACCAGCTCTCCGCGTCGAGCAGCACGCGCCGCAGCTCGTCGGGGAAGGCGGGATCGAGGTGTACGATGAGCCACCGCGAGCCGACGTTCGGCGGGTGGGGCCGGGAGAAGAACCCGAGCGCCCGCAGGCGGGCGCTGAACGAAGGGGGCGTCACGAGGAGCATGCCCACAGAGACATGCCCCTCTCGCCGCATCGCCTGGCAGAACTCGAGCAGCAGGGCGTCGAACGTGGGGCCGTTGTCCTCGCAGAACAGGTCGCTGACCTCGACCTTGTTGTTCCGCACCGAGTAGACGGCGTAGCCGAGCAGCCGCCCGTCGTGCCTGTCGAGCATGCAGAAGAAGCGGTATCGGGCGTTGCCGAGCTGCGCATAGCGCCAGTTCAGGAACTGGGCGCTCCGCTCGCCGACGATCGGCCAGGGCTTCGCCCGCGACCAGAGGGCGTCGAAGCGGTGATCGGCGGCGTCCACCAGCTCGGTGCGCACGCGGCTCCCCTTCGCGAGCAGCGCGGCGGTGTCCCGGAGCGCCATCGAGGCGTCGATGGCGCTCCCCGCGGCCCGGACCAGGAGGTTGTCCGGCTTCACGGTCGCCCGCTGGACGACGCGCTCCGCCGCGGTCGATAGCGCCTGCGCGAGCGGGGCGGGCGCGGCGCCCGGCTCCGCCGCCTCCCAGAGCGCGCGCCAGCGAGGGTGGGGGACCGCCGACGCGGCCCGCTCGGCGACCCGCTGCACCACCGTGCTCACGGTGCTCCGCTGCTCGCCGGCCGACGAGGCCGCGAGCTCGTTCAGCTTGTACGCCGCCATGAGGGGCCGGACCCAGATGATGGAATCGGCGATCTTCTTGTAGCCGGCGCGCTGGAAGATCGGGAATGAGGCCTTGTTGGGGAAGCCGAACACGAAATCGACCCCGGCGTCGCGGCAACCCCTCGCGAGCTCTCGCTGGATGCTCATGGCGGCCCCCGCGATGCGGTGCGCCTTGGTCACGCCGAAATCGCCGAGGACGCCGGCCTTGAGCTTGCGCCCGTCGACGTACAGATCGCGCGGGTAGAACGAGCCGCTCCCGATGATCTCCCGCTCCGGTCCGTGAAAGCCCATCCAGGTCCGCGGGGGGCCGGCCGGGTTCTGCTCCTGGAACCAGCGCATCCGCCGCTCCACGAGCTCCTGCGATACCTCGCCGTGGGCGAGGTTCTCTTTCCAGAGCTGCGCGAGGACGTCCCTGTGCTCTTCCGGCTGGATGCGGGCGGCGCTGTAGACCTTCTCCATGGCTTTCCGGTGCGCTCTCCTGGCGCGGCAGAGCGGCGCGCCGCGCCCGTCATGGCCGAAGGCGGCGAGGGCGTCAATCGCGCCTGGCGACGCGGCGAGGCGTTCCGCGCTGGGCACAGCGACGCCCGCGCGGCGAAGGCGTCATCACGGAACCGGAGTACACTCGCGCGATGTCCCGCCGCGCCATCGCCGCCGTCGCCTGGCTCTCATTGCTGTTCGCCCTGGCTTGCAGCTCCGCGCTGCCGCCGCCCTCTCCGGACGCCTCGCAGGCGAAGACCAGCGGCGCCCCTGCGCGGCAGCCGGGCCCAGCCGCAGATCCGGGAGCCGCGCTCGATGATGTGATGGTCGCGGACGGCGACCCCGGTCCGGTGCCTGTGACCCGCGCGGATCCGGCGCGCGGCAGCCGGCTCGCGCCCGTGACGATCGTCGTGTTCTCCGATTTCGAGTGCCCCTTCTGCAAGCATCTGGGCCGCACGCTCGGGCAGATCGAGCAGCGGTACGGCTCGGAGCGGCTGCGGATCGTGTGGAAGAACTTCCCGCTCGCCTTCCACAAACAGGCCCGGCCGACGGCCGAGGCCGCGATGGCGGTGTTCGCGCACGCTGGTCCCAAGGCCTTCTGGGCGTTCCATGACGCCATCTTCACGGCCGACGAGCGGCTCTCGGCGGAGCTCGAGGCCACCGCGCTCCGGCGGGCCGGGGTGACCCCCGGCCAGATCCAGCAGCTCGTCCAGCAGAGCGGGGCGGCGCAGAAGGTCGACGCCGACATGGCGCTCGCCGGGCGGCTCGGCGTGAACGGCACGCCGGCGTCGTTCATCAACGGCGTCCTCCTCGTCGGCGCGCAGCCGGCGGAGCGGTTCGCCGAGATCATCGACGCGCAGCTCGCCGCGGCGCAGGCGCTCCGCGCCGAGGGGACGCCGCCGGAGCGGATCTACGCGGCGCTCGCGAAGAAGAACTTCGCCCCTCCTGCGGAGGAGCCCGACGACGCCGAAGAGGAAGGCGACGGCGGCGTTGTGCACCTCGTGCCCATCGGGGACTCGCCCGTGCGCGGCGCGGATACGGCGCTCGTCACGATGGTGCTGTTCAGCGACTATCAGTGTCCGTTCTGCAGGCGGGTCACGCCGACGGTCGAGAAGCTCAGGGCGCAGTACGGCGACAAGCTGCGCGTCGTCTGGAAGGACAACCCGCTCCCGTTCCACCCCCGGGCCGAGCCCGCTGCAGAGCTCGCGCGCGAGGCCCGCGCCCAGAAGGGAAACGACGCCTTCTGGCAGGCCAACGATCGCCTGCTCGCCGGCGAGGCCGCCCTCGACGACGCCGCCCTCGAGGCCGTCGCCGCGGACCTCCGGCTGAACGTCACCGCGGTGAAGCGCGCCGTCGCCTCGCACAAGCACGCCGCCAAGATCGAGGCCGACGTGGATCTCGCCGACGATCTCGGCGCCCAGGGGACCCCGTACTTCTTCATCAACGGCCGAAGCCTCGTCGGCGCGCAGCCGATCGAGAAGTTCCAGGCGATCATCGACGAGGAGATCGCCAAGGCGGAGGCGATGGTCGTGGCGGGGACGCCGCGCGCGAAGGTCTACGAGGCCATCCAGAAGCAGGCGGTCCCGCCGGCGCCGCCGCCGAAGGTGTCCCTGCCGCCGGTGCCCAAGGGCCACCCCAGCAAGGGCGCGGCCGCGGGCAAGGTGGTCATCCAGGAGTTCTCCGATTTCCAGTGCCCTTTTTGCGCGCGCGCCGCCGCCACGATGGATGAGCTCATCAAGGCGTTCCCGGGCAAGGTCCGCGTGGTCTACCGCCACCTGCCGCTCCCCTTCCACCCGGAGGCGCAGCTGGCCGCCGAGGCGGCCATGGAAGCGCTCGCGCAGAAGGGGCCGGCCGGCTTCTGGAAGATGCACGACCTGCTCTTCAAGGCCCACGACGCCTCGAACCTCGACCGCGCGGCCCTGGAGCAGCACGCCGCGAGCCTCGGGCTCGACGCGGCGCGCTTCGCGAAGGCGCTCGACGAGCACACCCATCGCGCCGCCGTCGAGGCCGACGCGCAGGCCGCGCGGAGCGCCGGCATCACCGGGACTCCCGGGTTCGTGATCAACGGTTACCTGGTCAGCGGAGCCCAGCCGCTCGCGAAATTCAAGAAGGTAGTTCGGCGCGCCCTCGGCGAAGCGAACTGAACACGACCGAACACGACCTGAACATGCGCGACACGCGCGACACGCGCGTCGCCGCCTGCCGCTCGCGCTCCGGGCTCCCGGCCCTGCGCTCCGAGTGAGCTGGCGCTCGGAGCGCCATGTTCGCTTCTCGGGCGCCTCGCCTCCATCGATATTGCGCTTCGAGCTCGTGATAGCCTGTCGCAATGCCCAAACCGCGCGGTCGAGGGACATCGGCCGAACCCAGGCGCACCGTCAAGGCATCGAGCGGATCCGCGCGCGCGCGGCGTCAGGGCAAGGCGGGCGAGCGCGCGGGCGCGAAGGCGGGCCCGCCGGCCGCGCTGCGCGACAGGCAGGAGCGGGCGCCCGCGAGCTCGCGAGCCAGGCCCAGGAAGGCGAAGGCCGCGACCTCGCTCGCGGAGACCGCCGTCGTGAAGCGACCGGCGGCGCCGGAGAAGCGCGCCGCGGCCGAGCGACCGGCGGCGCCGAAGGGGCGGCCCCCGAGAGCGCGCGCCGGCGATCAGGCCAGCGCCGCGCCTCCGAAGCGGCGGCCCCGGAACGCGAAGGCGAAGAGCGGAGCGGACGACGCGGAGCTCTCGCCGCCCCGGCCGCCTGAGCTCGACTGGGACGACACGCCGTCCGAGAGCGCCGAGGAGGTCCTCGCCCAGCGCTGGGCGGCGCGGGGTGAGGAGCTCTTCCAGCAGCTCGAGGGCCACGGCGCCGCGCTCCACGAGTACCGCGCCGATCTCAAGGAGGGGCGCTTCGTCTGGATCGCGCCGAACGGGCGCGTGTCCGCCGAGGCGAGCGCGCGCCTCCTGTGCAGCTGGTCGTGCGCGACCTCGGTCCTGGTCATGGCGTGGGCCGACCCGCTCGTCAGCGGCGCCGAGATCGAGCGCATCGACGGGATGCCCGCGGAGCAGGACGGCGTCGACGAGCAAGGCGCCTGGCAGATCGCGATGAGGGCGGCCGACGCCTGCAACGCCGCATACCTCTATCGCGTGTCCTCGCCGCAGGCCTGGTACTTCCTCGCGCTCGACGGGCTGACGTTCTCACCGAAGCGCACCTCGTTCCATCCCGGCGCGCCGGTCGGCCTCGTGCTGCGCGCCATCGGCGAGGTGCGCGAGGCGATCGCGTCCCGCGCCGAGCCCGCCGACGTCGTCCGCGACAGGATCTCGGCGCTCAGCGACTCGCTGTTCCACCAGGCCAGATATGCCTATCGCGACACCGACTGGGTCGCGCGCCTCGATCGGACCGGCTCGTGCCTCTCGCACCTCGCGAAGCGCATCCCGCGCGCGGGCTTCAGCGCGATCGCCGCGGGCCAGCGCATCGACGAGTGGCTCGAGCGCGAGCTCGCGCTCGAGCTGATCAACGCGCTCTCGCTCATCGAGGACGAGTGGAGCCTGTTCGGTTGATGGAGCGCTGACGGGCGCGGCCGAGCCCGCGCCGCGGTCGACCCCCACCCCTCGCCGCGGCGCGGCCAAGCCCGCGCTGCGCGCGCCTGCGGCACCGGTCTTGAAGGGGTCGCAGGAGCGGACGTGAGGGGAGGGGGCGATGGGGCGAGCGAAGCTGTTCGAGGATCGCAGGGACGCCGGGCGCCGGCTCGCGCAGCTGCTCTCGGGGTACAGGAGCGAGGCGCCGCTCGTGCTCGCCCTGCCGCGCGGCGGCGTCGAGGTGGGCTACGAGGTGGCGCGCGCGCTGGGCGCGCCGCTCGATGTGTGGATCGTGCGCAAGCTCGGCGCGCCCGGGCAGCCGGAGCTCGGCGTGGGCGCGATCGCCGAGGGGGGCGAGGTGTACATCGATCGGGGCCTCGTCGCGGTGCTGGGGATCTCCGAGGCGGAGCTCGCCGAGATCGCGGAGCAGCAGGCCGCCGAGGTGGAGCGCGGGGTGCGCCGGTACCGGGGCGACAGGCCGATGCCCCGCGTCGAGGGGCGGACGGTGATCGTCGTGGACGACGGCATCGCGACCGGCGGCACCGTGCGGGCCGCGCTGCGCGATCTGCGCAAGCGCTCGCCGAGGCGGCTCGTGCTCGCCGCGCCCGTCGCCGCGCCGTCGAGCCTGTCGTCGCTCCGCCGCGAGGTCGACGCCATCGCTTGCATCGAGGAGGACCCGGGCCTCCAGGCGATCGGCGCCTACTACGAGGACTTCTCGCAGACGTCGGACGACGCCGTCTCCGCGCTGCTCGCCGAGGCGCAGCGCGAGGTCCCGAGGACAGAAGGGGCGGAGCGGCCCCTCTTCGTCGAGGCGGGGGCGGCGGCGCTGCCCGGGGATCTCGCGATCCCGGAGAGGGCGGGCGGCCTCGTGATCTTCGCGCACGGCAGCGGCAGCAGCCGGAGGAGCCCTCGCAACCGCTCGGTCGCGGAGGCGCTCTGGCGGTGGAGGCTGGCCACGCTGCTCTTCGACCTGCTCACCGACGAGGAGGAGGCGGAAGATCGCCGGAGCGCCCGCCTCCGCTTCGACGTCGACCTGCTCGCGCGGCGGCTGATCGGGGTGACGGACTGGGCGCTCGCGCGCCCCGAGCTCCGTCACCTCGCCGTCGGCTACTTCGGCGCGAGCACCGGCGCGGCGGCCGCGCTCATCGCCGCGGCGGCGCGGCCGCGCGTCGTGGGCGCCGTTGTGTCGCGCGGCGGCAGGCCCGACCTCGCGGGCCCGGCCCTGGCGATGGTGCGCGCGCCGACGCTGCTCATCGTGGGCAGCGCGGACACCCAGGTGCTGGCGCTGAACCAGGCCGCCCTCGACGACCTCGCGGGCCCGCGCCGCCTCGCCGTCGTGCCTTCCGCGACGCACCTGTTCGAGGAGCCGGGCGCGCTCGCGGCGGTCGCCCGGCTCGCCGGCGAGTGGTTCGCGCGGCACCTGATCGCCAAAGGAGACGAGGCGAGGGCGTGACGCGTCGGGCGGCCGCCCTCGCAGGCTGCGGCGAGCGCGCCGCCGGCCGGCGCCCGGCGGGAGCGCTGGCGGGAGCGCCGGCCGGCGCGGCGCCTACCTGGAGAGCCAGACGGTGTACGCGTGCGGCATGAACGGCGCGTCGTCGGGATCGAACGGGAGGCTCCGGATCATGCTCCCCGCGTTGACGCCCACGATGAGCAGCCCGGAGAGCCCGTCGAGCCCCACCACCGTGCGCTGCGCGCGGCTACTTCCGAAGACGCCGGCCACGTCGACGCGGCCGGCCTCGGCGCCCTGCTTGTCGACCTTCACGATCGCCCAGCGGAACAGCGCGGGCAGCTCCCAGTCGGCCACGAAGGTGATCTCCGCCGTCTTGAGGTCCGGCCGAGCGGCCGCGTTCTCGGCCGAGAGATCGAGCCAGAGATAGGTCGCGCCGGTCGGCTCGATCGGGCGCAGGGGCGCGACCCGCCGCGGGAGCGTGGCGTAAGGCAGCGACCACTCGAAGCGAACCCGGCCGAAATCGCCGAAGCGCTCGGCGTCGGAGAGGTGCGCGCCGTCGCTGCGGCTGCCGAGGAACGCTCGCGCGACGGCGAACTCGAGGAGCAGGTCGTCGAGGTCCTCGCCGCGGGATCGGAGGGACGCCCGGAGCGCATCGAAGGTGTCGGGCTCGGCGTCGAAGCGCGCCGCCCCCGCGGGCGTGGCCTGCGCCGCGATGGCGAGCAGCGACGTGGCGATCTGCGCGGGCGCCCCGGTGCCGTACGCGTCGTCGAGGTACCACGGAAAGAGCAGGCCGCCGTCGAGCGCGCCGAGCGCCGCGCCGGTGAGCGCCCGCTCGGGCGCGCGCTGGAAGGCGTCGACCGCGGCGAGCTCCTCGGCCGCGCAGGGCGCCGCGATGGCGGCGAGGTAGCTCGCCGTCATCGCGATCGCGCCCTGCTCCGCCCCTGCGTCGAGGCGCATGGCGATGGCGTGCGCGAGCGCGTAGGCCGCGTCGGACGCGCTCGCGCACCCGCCGCCCTCTGGCGCTGCGATGATGGCGAACGCGCTCGCGGCGTCGAACCGCTCCCCGAGCGCCCGCGGGTCGTACCCCACGCGCATCGGGCCGCGGCGCGGGCCGCGCTCCAGGTAGAGATCGTACGATGGGCCGCCGCCCCACGCGCCATCGGGGAGCGGGCGCGGCAGACCGAGCGCGTCGTAGGCCCGCATCGCGGCCTCCAGGTGGGTGAGGCTCTCGAGGAGGGCGGCGCCGGGGACGTCCGCGGGCGCGTGCACGCAGACCGGCAGCGTGAAGGAGCAAGCGCGCTGCGAGGCCTCGCGGGCGTCGCGCTCGTCCGGGCGCTTCACCGGCGAGACCACGGGTCGGCCCGCGGCCGGCGGGGCGGCGGCCGCGGAGGCGCTGTCGTCGGGGGGCGCCCCGGCCTGCGCGCTCGTGATGGGCGAGGGCGGAGCGGGCGAAGGCGCGTCCGGCGCGCGCGCTGCTGCCGCGGGGGGGCCGCCGAGGGCCGCGGCCAGCGCGAGGACCGCCAGCGCACAGGGAGCCTTGCGTCGCAGCGCGGGCGCTCGCTCCGGTCGCGTGGCTGGGGCGTGTGTGGGGAACGGTCTCATGGGGAGCGCAACAGGGTTCCGGAGGCCCGCTGGCGAGTCTGCCGCCGGCGGCTCCGCGCTAGCTCATCGCACGAGCGACCGCCCTTGCCCATGCTCGCCAACGTCGGTCTTGCGCCCCCCCGCCCCGCTGGCCCGCGCCTGCAGGGCCCCGGCGGCGGCGTGGCTCCCCTCGTTCCAGCGCGGGAATGCGGGGGTGTCTTGACCCCGGTCTCACCGAATCGAACTCCTGGTATCCTTTGCGCCCCTCGCCCGCCTCCCGGGCGGGGGCGAAAGCCCAGGACGGTTCAATGACCCATCCGCTCCACGACATCTTGCTCCCCGACAGCCGACACGACTTCTTCCCCGTGGTGATCGAGATCCCGAAAGGATCGAAGTGCAAGTATGAGCTCGACAAGAAGACCGGGCTCTTGATGCTCGATCGCGTGCTCTACTCGTCCGTGCACTACCCGGCCAATTACGGCTTCATCCCCCAGACACACGCCGGCGACGGCGACCCGCTCGACGTCCTCGTCATCATGCAGGAGCCGGTCGTGCCGCTCACGATCGTGAGGGCGCGCGCCATCGGCGGCTTCTTCATGCGCGACGACAAGGGCGTCGACGACAAGATCATCGCGGTTGCCGTCGACGACCCCTCCGTGGCCCATTACCTGACCCACGAGGAGCTCCCGCCGCACGTGACCAAGGAGCTCATGCGGTTCTTCATCGACTACAAGACGCTCGAGAACAAGCTCGCAGAGGTAGATACGATGTACGACAGGAACCGCGCCCTGGAGGTCATCGAGGAGTCCGTCGCGAGCTATCGCTCGATCAGCGCCTGGTCCAAGGGCTGACGCGGCTGGCCCTGGGGGGGGCCGGTTGCAGCGGCGCATGGATGGATCGCGGAAGCGGTGGATCGCCCTTCCTGGACCCCTCGGCGTCCACCCCTCGCAACCTTCGAAAAAATCCAGAAACCGGGCACAGCGGCGCCAGGTAACCCCGCGAGAACACTCGGCACGAGGGTTGCTTAACCGCTTCTTGTGGATCGCTTCTCGACGCTCATGGACGACGAAGGCCTTGCCCAGCGGCTCGCCCAGAGCCCTGAGGTCGAAACGCGCCTGGCGATCCAGCGGCTCCGGTTCGACCTCGGATCCGGTGGGAGGTCGAGCTCCCTGGCGTGGCGGGTGACACCGTGAATCGGCTCGACGCGGAGCGTCGAACTCGACTTCGCTCCGAGGAGAGCCACCAAGGGCCCACCATGACGCATGCAGGCGAGCGGGCAGGGCAAAGACGCTGAAAACGACGCTGAAAACGATTCGAACGCGGCGACGCAATCAACTCAAACAACGCACATGACGCGGACGATTCGGTGACAGGCCATTGAAGCGCGCGGGTATGCGCATGGATTATCGGGGCGACACCGCTTGATCGGGGCTTGACAACATGAGAGACATCAGCTTTTCTCAAGCAATGATGAGCACGCTTAATAGCTTAGTTTCGGCGAAAGCGTGTCGCCGCTACTCCGCAGTGGCGCTTCTCCTCGCCGGCCCGCTCGGTTGCTTGGGCAACCTCGGCAATCCCGACGGGACGCCCTCCGAGACCAGTAGCAGCGGCAACGGCAGCGGCAGCGGCAGCAGCAGCAGCGGCGGCGACGCCGGCGGCCCGCCGATCGGCGATCCGCCGGACATGCCCACGGAGATCCCGGATGTGTCGCACTGCGAGGTCGCGGACAAGAGCACCCCGGGCCCGCGCGTGGTGCGTCGCCTGACGGTGGATCAATTCGAGGCCACTGTCCGCGATCTCTTCAAGGACCAGAGCGTCGCCCTCCCGAGCATCTTCAATGATCCGCAGGTGCTCGGGTTCACGGCCGACGCGAACGCGCTGGTGATTCGCGACCTGACGGCCCAGCAGATCATGGATTGGGCCGAGACGACCGCCGACTGGGCGGTGACGAACAAGCTCTCCAGCATCACCACGGCCTCGTGCAGGACCATGGATGCGAGCTGCCGGACCGAGTTCATCCGCGACTTCGGCCGCCGCGCGTTCCGCGACAAGCTCACGGACGAGCGCGTCGCGTCCTACGACGCGCTGTTCGGGGCGGAGAAGTCGTTCGAGGACGGCGCCAAGGTGGTCGTGGGCGCCATGCTCCAGTCGCCGTACTTCCTCTACCGCCACGAGATCGGGACCGATGCGAACGGGTCGGGCATCTACGAGCTCACCCCGCACGAGATCGCGAGCAACCTCTCGTACTTGCTGACCGGGACCATGCCGGACGAGGCCCTGCTGCAGGCCGCCGACGCGGCCGCCGCCCAGGGCGCCAACCTGACCAGCGAGCAGATCGCGCAGCACGCGCTGCGCCTGCTGGAGGACTCGGCGACCAGGCCGCTCGCCGAGAAGGAGATGATGCGGTTCATGCGCGGCTGGCTCCAGCTGAACCGCCTCGTCACCGCGGTGAAGGACAACACGATCTTCGATCTCACGGACGCCCTGCGCAAGGACATGATGGCCGAGACGCAGGCGCTCGTCGTGGACACCGCGTTCAACCAGAACGGCACGTTCGCCAACCTCCTGCAGGCGGACTACACGTTCATCAACGCCAGCCTGGGTACGCACTACGGCATCAGCGGCGCCGGGGGCACCGAGCTGACGAAGGTGACGCTCACCCCAGGGCAGCGCGACGGGGGCATCCTGGCCCACGGCAGCTTCCTGACGGGGCATGGCAGCGCGAAGCTGTCCTCGCCGACCCAGCGCGGCAAGATGGTCCGCACGCGCCTCCTCTGCCAGCCGCTCGATCCCCCGCCGCCCGGCGTGGATCCGAACGTCAAGCCCCTGGGGACCCCGGCGACCACGCGCGAGATGGTCGAGCAGCACACGAAGGCCGAGTATTGCGCGGGCTGCCACAAGTTCACCGACAAGATCGGCGTCGGCTTCGAGCACTACGACACGTTCGGTCGGTGGCGGAATGACGAGAGCGGGATCCCCGTCGACGTGACCGGTACGGTCGTCGAGCCGCCCAGCGGCGAAGATTTCAATTTCAACGGCGTGGCCGAGCTGGCCGACTACCTCGCGGCGAGCGAGGACGTCAAGGCGTGCATGGTCCGTTACTGGTCGTACTACGCGTTCGGCGGCACCTGGGAGCAGGACGGATGCACGTACGAGGAGGTCCAGGAGGACGCCGCGAAGGACGAGTTCCGTCTCAAGAGCGTGTGGCTCGCGCTGACCCGCGCGCCGCACTTCACCCGCAGAGTTCAAGGTCCGTGACCCCACGGCTGCAACCCAAGAACAGATCGGTAGCGAGTGAAAGGATCGGTCATGCGCAGCCACAGTCGTAGGAAGTTTCTCAAGGGTGTCGGGGCCAGCCTGGGGGCCAGCCTTCTGTTCTCTCCCTTCTATGATTCCATCGCCAACGCGGCTCCCGGGAAGAAGCCGAAGCGGCTCCTGATCTTCTTCACGATGGGGACGGCCCCCTCGATCTGGAAGCCCAAGAGCGTCTCCGGCGAGACCCCCACGTTCAGCGAGTCCACCTCGCCGCTCGAGGAGGTGAAGGAGCACATCGTGATGCTGGACGGCCTCCCCAGCGGGAGCCCCAGCAACAACCACGGGTCCGCCGACGGCCTCACCGGGATGGGCTATTACAGCAACGGCCCCTACGGGTTGATCTCGGTCGACCAGTACATCGTCGAGAAGCTGAAGGGCAGCGGGCTGTCGACGCCCATCCCCTCGCTCCTGCTCGGCGCCGCCGTCGAGGGCGGCAAGACGGGGTTCTACAAGGGGACCAACCTGTCGCCGATCGCCTCCCCCACGTCCGCCTACTCGACCGTGTTCACGGGCTTCACGCCGTCCAACAACCAAGGCAGCAACGACAACGGCGCCGCCGAGGCCCTGCTGAAGCGGCGCAAGAGCGTCCTCGACAACCTCACGAAAGAGCTCACGTCGCTCAAGGGAAACCTGGGGAAGGAGCAGCAGTACAAGCTGGATCTGCACCTCGAGTCGATCCGCCAGCTCGAGCAGCGGCTCTCGAACACGATGACCCCGGGAGGCGGAGGAGGAGGGACGGGCGCCTGCTCCGTCCCGGCATCGCCGAACGGCGACATGACCAATGGCTTGAAGGCCAACCAGCTTCATCTGGATATCATCGTCGGCGCGTTCGCGTGCGATATCACCCGCGTCGCGGCGATCCAGTGGGGCTCGGATCAGATGATGAACGCGAACCTGAGCGAGATCGGCCTCGCCGGTGAGGAGCATAACGGTATGATCCACACCGGCGCCCCCGCGCACCTCGACCTGATCAAGCTCGAGAAGTGGCTGCACCAGCAGTTCGTCGGCGTCATCAAGAAGCTGAAGGCGACGCCCGAGGCCGACGGCTCCGGGACGCTCCTCGACAACACGCTGGTCGCCTGGTGCCGCGACATGGGCGACGCGCCGAACCACACCCAGAACGAGATGAAGTTCGTCCTGGCGAGCGGCAACGGCGGCTATCTGAAGACGGCCCCTGGCGGCCGTTTCATCAAGAGCGGCGAGCGGCACGAGCGCGTGCTGCTCAGCCTGTGCGACGCGATGGGCGTCACGGACTTCTCCGGCTTCGGGGATCCGGCTCTGGGCAGCAAGACGCCGCTCCCCGGCATCGCCGCGACCTGACACCGAGGGCGCGAGGCCGCTCGCCGCGACAGGTGCGCCCCCACGCACCTGTCGCGGCGAGCTCCGTTGGCGCGAGATCGGTAGCGTGAAAGGGTCGTTCATGCGCAGTCATCGTCGTAGAGATTTCCTCAAGGGGCTGGGGGCCAGCGTCGGGGCCGGCTTCTTGTTCACCCCCTTCCTCGACTCCATCGCCGAGGCGGCGCCCGGGCGGAAGCCCAAGCGGCTCCTTTTGTTCTGTACGATGGGGACCGCGCCATCGATCTGGAAGCCCACGAGCGTCTCCGGCGAGACCCCCACGTTCAGCGAGTCGACGTCGCCGCTCGCCGACGTGAAGCAGCACGTCGTGCTCGTGGACGGCCTCCCCAGCGGGAATCCGGGGAACAACCACGGCGCGCCCGACGCCCTGACGGGGCTCGGCTTCAGCGACCCCGCCAAGCTGATCTCCGTCGACCAGTTCATCGCGGACAAGCTGATCGCCGCCGGCACGAAGACGCAGATCCCCTCGCTCTTGCTCGGGGCCGAGAGCACGGTGAACGGCGGGAGATCGCCGTATTATCGCAAGGACAACCTGCCGGGCATCGCCTCTCCGACGTCCGCCTATTCCACCCTGTTCGGCTCGGCGATCCCGTCGAACACCTCCTCCGACGACCTCTTGCGCCGTCGCAAGAGCGTCCTCGATCACCTCAAGAACGAGATCAAGGCGCTCGAGGGGAACCTCGGCTCCGAGCAGAAGTACAAGCTGGAGCTGCACATCGATTCGATCCGGCAGATCGAGGAGCGGCTGTCCAACACCTCGTCCGGCCAGACCGGCGGCTGCAGCGTGCCGACGAAGCCCGCCACCGATCCGGCCAACCCGCTCCAGGCCAACCTGCTCCACATGGATCTCCTCGTCGGCGCGTTCGCGTGCGACATCACCCGGGTCGGCGCGATCCAGTGGGGCTCGGATCAGGCCATGAACGTCGATCTCCAGGACATCGGGCTGAAGGGCGACGAGCACGGCGCCATGATCCACACCGGGGCGCCGGCGCACCTCGACCTGATCAAGCTCGAGAAGTGGCTGTCGCAGCGGTTCGTCGACCTCATCAACAAGCTGAAGGCGATCCCGGAGGCCGACGGCTCCGGGACGCTCTTCGACAACACGCTGATCGCGTGGTGCCGCGACATGGGCGACTCGCCGAACCACAACCAGAACGAGATGAAGTTCGTCCTGGCAAGCGGCGAAGGCGGCTATCTGAAGACGGCCCCTGGCGGCCGCTACATCAAGAGCGGCGAGCGGCACGAGCGCGTGCTGCTCAGCCTGTGTGACGCGATGGGCGTCACGGACTTCGCGGGCTTCGGCGATCCGAACCTGCGGTCCAAGTCGCCGCTCCCGGGCCTCTCGGCCAGCTGAGGCGGCGCACGCGCCGCTCCCCGGCGCGCGCGCTCCGGTTTTCCCCGCGACTCCCGCGTCGCGCGCGCCCGGGCGCGCGCTGCCTCGGGCGCACGCCGCCGTCGACCCTCGTCCCGCGCCCGGCGTACACTGGTCACCATGACGACGCGCGCGCCGGCGGGGTACGAGGCAGATCAACGGCGAGACGACCTGTCCGCGTACGCGCGGTACCTGTCCGCGATGGACGCGTCGATGCGCCAGAAGGTCGCGCTCACGGCGGCGCACCTCCTGTGCGAGGGCCGCGTCGCCGACATGGGCATGGGCTCGGGGCAGGGCAGCGCCGCGCTGGCCCAGCTCTACCCGCGCCTCGAGGTGATCGGCGTCGACATCGATCCGACGGTCGTCGAGCTCGCGCGCCGCGCTCATCAGCAGCCGAACCTGGGCTTTCAGCTGGGCGACATCGCCAGGACGGTATTCCCGCCCGAGAGCCTCGACGGGATCTTCGACTCGTCGGTGCTCCACCACGTCACCTCGTACGGCGGTTACCGCCACGCGAACGCCGCCGATGCGCTGGCAGCGCAGGTGGAGCAGCTCGCGCCGGGCGGGGTGCTCGTGGTGAGGGACTTCGTCGATCCCGGGCCGGGGACGGTGTTTCTGGACGTGCCTGCCGAGGACGGCGATGACGGCCGTGACCCCCGCAGCGCCTCGACGGCGGCGCTGCTCGAGCGGTTCGCGGGCGAGTTTCGCTCGCTCTCGCCGGAGCCGGGGTTCCCGCTGGCGCGCGTCGCGCCCGAGCCCTCCGGCGAGCTCCCAGCGCCGCGCATGGGGTGGCGTCGGTACCGGCTCGCCCACAAGCACGCTGTCGAGTTCGTGTTGAGGAAGGATTACCGCGCCGACTGGGAAGCCGAGGTCAAGGAGGAGTACACCTATTTCTCACAAGCGCAGTTCGAGGCGCTCTTCGCCCGCCTCGGCCTGCGCGTGCTGTCGTCGACGCCGCTGCGCAACCCCTGGATCGTGCGGAACCGGTTCGTCGGTCGCTTCGAGCTCCGGGACGCCACGGGCGCCCGACTGCCTTATCCGCCCACCAACTACCTGATCGTCGGAGAGAAGGTGAAGGCCGGTCAAGGCGTCGCGTTCCGGCTCGCGCCCGCGGAGAGCTCTCAGCAGTTCTTGCGGATCGAGCACCACCAGGATCGGGCGACAGGGCAGGTGTTCGACCTGGCGGCGCGGCCGCACCCCACGCTGGACATCGTGCCGTTCTTCTTCGCGGGCGAGACGGCGTATGTGCTCGCGCGGACGAGCTATCCGCGGCCGATCGCGCGCGCCTGCCGCGAGGAGACGCCTCCGCTCGACGGCAGCGGGCCGGCCGACTATCTGGCCGAGCCGATCGCGGTCGTGCAGACCGAGTTCCCTGTCGGGCACACGGTCGAGCATGCGCTGGAGCGGGCGGCCGGGGTGCGCGCGGCGGCGATCCAGCGCATGATCCCTGGCACGACGTACTACCCGTCGCCGGGCGGCATCCTCGAAGAGGTGCGCTCGATGCTGGTGGAGGTCGAGCCCACGTTCGTGAACGCGCCCTCGGAGAACGTGTCGGGGTTCGGCACCTCAGGACGCATCCGCGCCGTCGAGGCGCGCCAGCTCCTCCGCGCCGCGCAGGTCGGCGGCCTGCCCGACGCGCGGCTCGAGCTGAACGTCTACGACCTCCTGGCGCGCTTCGGCCTGCCGTTCGGGCCGTGGATCGGCGACGAGATCCCGCTCCCGGCGGCCGGCGCGGGTCGGCGCGGCGCGGGCGATGCTGGCGGTGCCGGGGCCGGCGACGACGGCGGGGTGGCCGCCGTGCAGCCGACGTCGCTCGCCGCGCTGCTCGGGCGCCCGAGCCGCCGGCGGTTCTCGCGGGTGGACGCGGGCGCCAGCGCGGGGTTCCTCGAGGTGCGGCGGGCGCGCTTCGAGGAGCTGACCGCGGACGGCGGCGTGGTGGCCGCGCGAGAGCTGGAGTACGTGGTGCCTCGGCCGCTCGGGGTGCTCACGGTCTCGACGGCGCTGCTCGCGCGGGCGCCGTCGGGGGAGGTCGTGCTCGGCGTGGACGATCACGATCTGCCGGCCGCCCAGAGCTTCTCTGGCAACAGCGGCATCCTGGTCGCGCCGGCGTGGCGGCTGCCGCGGAGCGTGAGCGCGCTGGCGGCCGCCGAGGCGTTCGTACGCGAGCGGCTGCAGGTCGAGTACGGCGTTCGGGTGGAGGCGGCCGTCGAGCTCGGAGGCGCCTACCGCCCGTCGGCAGGGCTAACCCCGGAGCTCGTGCAGCCGCTCGCCTTCGTCGTCACCGCGGCGCCTGCCTCGGCCGGCACGCCCGCCTCTGCCGCCGCGCCCGACCTCGCGCCGGGGTCCGGTGCCGCTCGGCGGCTCTCGTGGGTGCCGCTGATCGAGCTCGTCGCGGGGCGAGAGCGCCTGCCGGACGGCCACCTCCGCGTCGCGGCGCTGCGCGCGGCGCACGCGCTCGGCCTGGCGATCTCGCCGCCCCACCCGCGGTGACACGCGGCGGCTTTACCTGAGCGCTTCCTCGAACATGTTCGTGTTGCCGGTCTGGTACGATATCTCGAACCTGACCCTGGAGACCTTCCAGCCGCCCGCGTGCCTGGCGAGCTCATAGCGGTAGTGGCCCGCGACGAGCCAGTCCTCGCCGCCCGGCGCGCGCGCGAACCGATGGTGGGCGCGGACATGGCACTCCACGGAGGCGTGGTCTCCCTTCACCTCGATATCGAGGGGGCCGAGGAAATGTTGTGACGCGTCGATGGCGTCGTGAAACTTGCTCCAGCCCGCCAGAAGATCGTCCGTCTTCTGCTCCTGCGGCTCGCCCCCGAAGATGGACGTGAAATCGGCCACAACGACGTCGGCATAGAGGCCGCGGAGCTCGGTCCAGCGCCGCTTGTCGATGTGGTGGGCAATCCGGACGACCACATTCTGGATCGCCTGCACGTCACTCGACTCTCGCGTCATGGTCGTCCTTTCGTCGTGTGGAGCAGGCGGCGCCGTGCTCCGTGGTGAGCCCTCTCGAACCGTTCCTGGTCGAAGGAGAGATGCGGTTAGCATGGACGTAAAAAGGCGAGAAGGGCTCCGCCCTTTCGCCCTCTGGGGTTCGACGTCGTTCGAGCGAGGCTGTCAGCCCGGAGCGGCGCGCCCGCGCACGCGCCTTTGGGGTGAGCCCGTGAAGCGCCGCGAGCGGCGGTGTCGATGACGGGCTGGCGGCCCACTGAGGCTTGGACCCCGCAACCGCGCTCGCCGGGCGGCGGTTTCGAGGCCTCAGCGGCGCCGCCGGCGCGCGCGAACATGCCGTATCTGCGCGCGCCGCCCGCGCGCGCGGTGAGATCCAGGCCTCCGCGGCGGCTGGCACGCCGGGCGCTTACCGCGCCGCACATCGCCGGTTCGCCGGCCGCTCCCCGCGGCGCGCTGCGGGGCGGAAGACCCCCATGGAACTCATGAGCAATTCCCTGAAGATCCCAATGGCCGGCGCCGCGCCGACGGACCTCGCGAGCCGGAGCAGGAGGCTCGGGTGGAGCGCGCGCGCCGATGCCGGGAGGGCCCGATCGTTCGTCGCCCTGCGCGGGCGCATGCTCGCGAGCCCGAGCCTGGCCGGGGCGCTCCTGTTCATGCAGGTGACGACCCGCCCCTGGGAGCCCCACGAGCTCAGGGCGTGGCTCGACGAGCACGTGATCGCTCCGGGGTGGATGATGCCCCCGCGCGCTGTGCGCGAGCCGGGCGTGGAGACCGTGGCGCTCCGCGAGCTGGACGAGCGGCCCGAGGCGGTCGCTGCGCTCACCGCGCGCGCGCGCCGGCGCGTGGGGAGCACGCTTGTCGACTTCGTGGCGCCGGACCCCGAGGGCAAGTTTCTCCGCGCAGCGCTGTACAGCGCGCGCGTCCGCTGGGCCGTGGTGGGCGATCGATCAGGCTGGCTGCCGGCGCCGCGCGAGGGCGACTTCCTGAGCGACGTCGTGCTCAGCCTCTTCGCCGCGGCGATCCTCTCGAGCCCGGACCTCTACCAGCGCCACATGACCGTCTGCTCGCACTGCGGGCGCGTCGCGTTCGCCCAGGAGGCGCGGCCGTCCACCGCGGCCTGCCCGCGCTGCGACGGCGAGGTCCGGTGGCGCATTCCCATGGCTGGAGCGGGCCGGCGCCGTGGGAGCGGCGGGACCGGCGAAGAGCGCGCATGAGCGGCGCCTGCGGCGCCTCGCCGGCGGTTGGTTCTGGTGTAAATTATTGTAATTGTTCTGGTTTATGGATCATGGCAGCGCGACGTGCGCGACCGCCTCGTCCCTCAACCACGTGCGCTGCCGGCGCACGAAGGTGCGTGTGGCGCGCACGATGGCCGGCGCGAGCTCGTCGGCCGGCAGGCGCCCCTCCAGGTGCTCCCGCACCTGCCGGTAGCCGACGGAGCCCATCGCCCGCGCGTCGCCGTAGCCGCGGGCGAGGAGCGAGCGGACCTCCTCCACCCAGCCCTGCTCCAGCCACGCGGCGACGCGGGCCTCGATGCGGCGGTCGAGCTCGGCGCGGTCGCGATGCACCGCGAGCAGGCGCGCGGCGTGCCGGCGCTCCCGGAAGCCGTGGTCCGCGTGCCACGCGCTCTGCGTCCTGCCCGAGCGCTCGTAGATCTCCAGCGCCCGGCTGACGCGCACGAGGTCGTTGGGCGCGAGGCGGGCCGCGCTCTCCGGATCCACGGCGGCGAGGCGCGCGTGGAGCGCGGCGCGCCCCTCGGCGTCGGCGATCGCGCGGTGCCGCGCGCGCACCTCGGGATCGGCGGGCGGCGCGGGCGAGAGGCCGAGGACGAGCGCCTTCACCCAGAGGAACGTGCCGCCGCAGACGACAGGGACCCGGCCGCGGCCGCGGATGTCGTCGAGCGCCGCGTCCGCGAGCTCCGCGAAGCGCTGGGCGTCGATCGCCTGCAACGGATCGACCGCGTCGACCAGGTGGTGCGCCGCGCGCGCCCGCTCGGCGGGCGTCGGCTTCCCGGAGCCGAGGTCGAACTCCCGGTAGATCTGCACGCTGTCGGCGCTCACCACCTCGCCGCCGAACCGCTCCGCGAGCCGGATGGCGAGCTCGGTCTTGCCGCTCGCCGTCGGGCCGACCACGACGAGCAGCTCACCCGGCGCGGGCGGCGCGATCGTCTCCCACGACGGCGGCGCGGCGGCCGCGCCTGCGTCCGGGGCGAGCTCGAGCGCCGCCTCGCTCACCGCCGCCCCACGCGGTGCTCCAGCTCCGGCCAGCCGACGCGCATCACGATGGGCCGACCGTGCGGGCAGTGGCCGGCGAAGTCGACCTCGTCGAGCGCCGCGAGCAGGGCCCGCGCCTCCTCCGGCGCCACCGGGTCGCCCGCGCGCAGCGAGCCGTGGCAGGCCATCGTCGCGAGCGCGAGATCCACCGCGCCCGAGAAGGCGCGCTCGCCCGAGTGGCTCAGCTCGTCCACGAGGTCGCGCACGAGGCGCTCGGGCGCGGCGCGGCGGAGCAGCGTTGGCACCGCGTGCACCGCGAGCTGCGCCGATCCCGCCGGGCGCACGTCGAGCCCGAGCCGCGCGATCGCCTCCTGCGCCTCCTCGATGAGCGACACCTCCGCGGGCGCCGCCTGGACGATCACCGGGAAGAGCAGCTTCTGCGTGGCGACGTCGCGCCCGTCGTACGACGCGCGCAGGCGGTGGAACGTCACGCGCTCCGCCGCCGCGTGCTGATCGAGGAAGTAGATGCCGTCCGGCCCCTCGCACACGAAGAAGGTGTTGCGCACCTGGGCGAGGAAGCGCAGCGACCGCCAGGCGACCACGCGCTCGGCCGCGGCGAGCACCGGCGCGCCGCCGGTCGGATAGGGGACGGGCGGCGACCCCGGCGCGGGCGCGGGCGGCTCCCCCGGTCCGCCGTGCGCCGGTGCCGGTAGATCGAGCGCCGCGATGTCGGCCCACGCCCCGAGCTGCGTCGGCGCTGGCCCGGCCGGCGCAGCGTGAGGACGTGCCGGCGGGACCCCGCCGAGGTCGCCGCCGAGGCCCCACGGATCGTCCGGCGGCCCCTGCCGCTCGCCCGACGTACCCGCCGCGGGCGTCGACGGGCCTGCCGCGGGCGCCTCCGCCGCGGGGCCGCCCGACCAGACCCAGGCGTCTCCGGGCGGCGCCGCCGCGTCCTCGAAGAGCTTGCCCTTGCGGCCCTGGAAGCCGCCGGGGGCCGGCGCGGGCAGGCCGAACGCCGCGGCCACCTGCGCGGCGACGATCTTGTAGAGCGCGTCGGCGACGGCGCGGCCGTCGGCGAAGCGGACCTCGGCCTTCTGGGGGTGGACGTTCACGTCCACGAGCTCGGCGGGCAGGTCGATGAACACAGCGCCGATGGGGTACCGGCCCGGCTCGAGGACGCTGCCGTAGGCGAGCGCGATCGAGCGGGCCAGCGAGCGGTCGCGCACGTGCCGGCCGTTCACGAACATCCACAGCCAGCTGGCGCCCGAGCGGGCGCGCTCCGGCCGCGACACGAACGCCTCGACCGTGAGCGGCCCCCGCTGGCCAGCGCACGTCGCGAGCTCCTCGCCCGCGAGCATCATGCGCGCCCGCTCCGCGCGGCTCGAGGTGCGCAGCCACTCCCGCGCGACGCGCCCGTCGCGCGAGAGGACCAGCGTCACGCCCGGCTCGCCGAGCGCGACCGCCTGCGCGATCTCGGACACGTGCGCCGACTCGGTGCCGACGGCGCGCAGGAACTTGCGGCGCGCGGGGACGTTGTAGAAGAGATCGCGCACCTCGACGACGGTGCCGGCGGCGCACCCGCAGGGGATGGCCTGCGCCGCGCCGCCGCCCTCGATCCGGATCTCCGTCCCCTCGGCCTCGCCGTCGCGCCGCGTCCGCAGCGAGAAGCGGCTCACCGAGGCGATGCTCGGGAGCGCCTCGCCGCGGAAGCCGAAGCTCTGGATGCTGCGCAGGTCGTCGAGCCGGGCGATCTTGCTCGTGGCGTGGCGGAGCACCGCCAGCGAGGCGTCCTCGCGGCTCATCCCGCGCCCGTCGTCCGCGACGCGCACCAGGCCGACGCCGCCCCCCTCGATGTCGACCCGGATGCGGCGCGCGCCCGCGTCGAGCGCGTTCTCGACGAGCTCCTTCACGACGCTCGCCGGCCGCTCGACCACCTCGCCCGCCGCGATCTGGTTGGCGAGATCGTCCGGGAGGATGGCGACCCTCCGCTCTTCGGCCTGCGCCTGCGTGAGCGTCGATCGAGGATCCGCGCCGGCGATCCTCTCCGCGGTGCTCATGGCTCGTCGCTGGGGTCGACCGTCCGGGCGACCGCCTGGAAGTACATCTTGGTGCGCTCCCGCGTCAGGGCCAGCGCGGCGGCGCCGAGGACGGCCAGCTCGAAGAACACGAAGCGCACCCGCTCGGCGGTCCACCAGAGGCCGGCGTTCGTGAGGCCCGCGCGCTCGGGGATTTCCGGCGGGAGGAGCGCCCCCGCCTGCCCCACCATGTCGATCCAGGCGCCGCGGACGCCCCGGGTGAGGGCGTACTCGACCGCGGCGAAGGCCAGGTTGGCGGCGAGGACCTGGAGGACGAAGCCGCGCGTGCCGGGCCGCCCGCCGAGCGCCAGGCCGCTCGCGACGACGAGCAGCCCGCCGAGGAGCAGCTTCGCGATGCTGAGGGGGAAGGAGACGTCCTGGTACAGGCTCAGCGCGCGCGCCTGCGCGGCTTCGAGCACGAGGAACGTGAACTGGAACGGATCCCCCTGGTCGCGCGCTTGCTCGGCCACGGCCATGACGTCGGGGGCCATGCCGGCGCGCAGGTACATGGCCGTCCCGCACCCGGCCATGAAGCCGCGCACGCCGATGAGCCAGGTGAGCAGCATGGTGGCCACCAGGTACCAGGGGCGCAGCGAGCGCGGGCGCGGCGGGCGGTGCGAGTCCACGTGGAGGAGGCTGGCGTGTAGCACGTTCTCCGATCCCGCGCGCTGTCTTCCTTACCTGCGGATCTCGGAGCGGGTAGCCTCCGGATCGCGAAGCGCCTGCGCGCCGGCGCAGGTGGCGCGGTGCGGCGGGCCTGTACTAGAACTTCGAGGACGAGGTCCTGGTGGCGAAGAGCAAGAGCGAGCCGCGAACGAAGCGAACGAAGGGGACCGGAGCGCCCCAGCCCGACGGAGTGGCGAAGGCGGGGCTCCAGGCCGGAGCGGAGGAGGAAGGCGCGGACCTCCGGCCCGACTCGGAGGCGGGCCCCCGGCCCGCAGCGAAGCGCCGCGCGCGCTCCTCCGCGAAGGACGGCGGGCGCGCGCGTGTCGAAGCGCAGCCCGCCGCGAGCGACGACGAGGGCCCGCGCGAGGACGACGACGAGGCGGACGGCGCGCCCGAGAGCGGCGCCGCGAGGACGGGCGACGTCGAGGAGGGCGACGTCGTGGAGGTCGTCGGCGAGGTGATCGACGACGCGAGCCTCGACGTGAACGACATCGAGCTCCCGCGCTCCGCGAGGGCGAGCGGCGGCGAGGGCCGCGGCGGCGGTGACGTCGCGCTGTCGCGCACGGACCCGCTGCAGGCCTACCTGCGCGAGGTGCAGCGCCACGCGCTGCTCACGCCGGACGAGGAGAAGGAGCTGACGATCAAGTACACGAAGACGCAGGACGTCGCGACCGCCGCGCGGCTCGTGACGGCGAACCTGCGGCTCGTGGTCAAGCTCGCGTACGAGTACCGGCGCGCCTACAAGAACATCATGGACCTCATCCAGGAGGGGAACATCGGCCTGATGCAGGCCGTGAAGCGCTACGATCCGTACCGCGGCGTGAAGCTCTCCTCGTACGCGGCCTGGTGGATCCGCGCGTACATCCTCCGCTTCATCCTCAACAACTGGCGCCTCGTGAAGCTCGGCACGACGCAGGCGCAGCGGAAGCTCTTCTTCAACCTCAACAAGGAGAAGGCGAAGCTCTCGGCGATGGGCATCGAGCCCACGGCGGCGGAGATCGCGAAGCGCCTGTCGGTCGAGGAGAAGGAGGTCGTCGACATGGACCGCCGCCTCTCGAGCGGCGAGGCCTCGCTCGACGCCCCGGTCGGCGATCTCGAGGGCCGGACGATCCCGCGCGTCGAGCTGCTCGTGTCGTCGGGGGCGAGCCCGGACACCGCGTTCGAGGCGAGCGAGATGGGCAGGCTCGTCCACGATCGGCTCTCGAAGTTCCGCGAGACGCTGAAGGGCAAGGACGTGATCATCTTCGACAAGCGCATGGCCGCCGAGGATCCGCTCACGCTCCAGGAGCTCGGCAACGAGTTCGGCATCTCGCGCGAGCGCGTGCGCCAGCTCGAGGCGCGGCTCCAGTCCAAGCTGCGGACGTACCTCCAGGAGGAGCTCGGCGACGCCGTCGAGATGGACTAGGCCGTGTCGAGCGGCGGCGAGCAAGGCGGGTCGAGCGATCGCGGGTGCCTCTACGTGGTGGCGACGCCGATCGGCAACCTCGGCGATATCACGCTGCGCGCGGTCGAGACGCTGCGCGGGGCGGACCGCATCCTCGCGGAGGACACGCGGCGGGCCCGGGCGCTCCTCGGCCACCTCGGCGTCTCGGGCAAGCCGGTCGACCGGTTCGACGCGCACGCCTCCGAGACCGACGCGGCGCGCGCGGCCGCGCGGCTCGCGGCGGGCGAGTCGATCGCCTTCATGACCGACGCCGGCACGCCGGTCGTGAGCGATCCGGGGACGGCGCTCGTGCGCGCGGCCACGGAGGCCGGGGCGCGCGTCGTGGCGATCCCCGGGCCGAGCGCGGTGATGGTGGCGGTGAGCGCGTCGGGGCTGGTGACGGGGGGCTTCCGCTTCGTCGGGTTCCTGCCCCGCGGCGGGCGCGAGCGGCGCGAGGCGCTGGCCCTCGTCACGTCGACGCCGGAGGCGGTGGTGCTGTTCGAGTCGCCGCGGCGCTTCCGCGAGACGCTCGCCGACCTCGCCGAGCGGATGCCCGGGCGGCGCGCCGTCGTCGCGCGCGAGCTGACGAAGGTGCACGAGGAGATCCTGAGCGGCAGCGTGGAGGAGCTCGCGGCGATCGAGCGGGAGTGGCTCGGGGAGATCACGCTGGTGCTCGCGCCCGCGGCGCCGGCCGCGGAGGGCGCGCGCCCGAGCGACGAGGAGCTCGACGCGCGCATCGATCGGGAGCTCGCCCAGGGGAGGCGGGCCAAGCACATCGCCGAGGAGCTGTCGGTGGAGCTCGGGCTACCGCGGCGCGAGATCTACGCGCGGGCGGTGGCGCGGCGGGGGGAGCCGAGCGGGTAGCGCGCTCACGTGTGCCGGCCCTGCCCTCGCGCCTTCAGCTCGTCGACCGCGTGCTTCACCTCCTGGGCCCGATCGCGCGGCACGATGAGCAGCGCGTCGTCGGTCTCGACGACCACGAGGCCCTCCACGCCGACGAGCGCGATCACCCGGCGATCGTCGGGCGCGGCGCGCGCGCGCAGATCGACGACGTGGTTGCCGTGCGCGTCGATCAGCACCGACCCCGCGGGCGCGCTGTTGCCTCGCTCGTCCTTGTCGGCGAGCTCCCAGGCGCTCTGCCAGCTGCCCACGTCGCTCCAGCCGAAGTCGCCGGGCACCACGGCGAGCCCGGCGACGTGCTCCATCACGCCGTGATCGATGCTGACGGCCGGCAGGCCCGGGAACACCCGCAGGACGGCCTCCGCCTCGGCGTCCGGGCCGAGCGCGGCGGCGCGGTCGATCTCGTCGAGCCCCGCGGCGAGCGCCGGCAGGTGGGCGCGGATCGCGGCCAGCATGTCGCCCGCGCGGAAGATGAACATCCCCGCGTTCCAGAGGAAGCGGCCGCTCGCCACGAACTCCACCGCGCGCTCGCGGCTCGGCTTCTCGACGAAGCGCCGCACGCGGCGGGGCGCCGCGGGCGCCGCGCCCTCGGCTCCGGCGGTCTCCTCCGCCTCGATGTACCCGAAGCCCGTCTCCGGGTGCGTGGGGCGCACGCCGATCGTCGTGATCGCGCCGCCCTGGGCCGAGGCGACGGCGGCCCCCAGCGCCTCGAGGAACCGCGGCACGTCGCCGATGTGGTGGTCGCTCGGGAGCACGACGACGACCGCCTCGGGGTCGTCGCGCGCGATGGTCGCGGCCGCCCAGCCGATGCACGGCGCCGTGTTGCGCGGCGCTGGCTCGACCAGCAGGCGCCGCTCGGACACCTCGGGCAGCGCCGCGCAGGTCGGCGCGACCAGGTGCTGGCCGGTCGCGATCCAGACGCGCTCCCAGCCCGCGCCCCCGCCGCGGGCGCACAGCGGGAGCACCCGGCGCGCCGTCGCGGCGAGGAGCGGCTCGCCGCCGAGCAGCGGCAAGAGCTGCTTCGGGCGCGCGGCGCGCGACGCCGGCCAGAAACGGGTGCCCGCGCCGCCGGCGAGGATCAGGACATGGAGGGAGGGGTCGGTCGGAGTCATCGGCGCTTCTCCGCGGTGTGGAGGTGCGGTTTGGACCTGGCGGTCTGGACGTCGAAGAGGGTCGCACGATTGCGGTGCGGCCGCCGAGGGGCGCTCAGGCGAGGCCGTGCAGCGCGCGCGCGTAGGCCACCATCGCGAGGCCGAGGGGGACGACCCACAGCGAGAGCGCGCCGATGCGCCGTCGCTCGGCGAGGGCGCGGAGCGCGGAGGCCGCCGCGGCGGCGCTCACGAAGGCGGCGAGGAGGCCGAGCGCCACGGCGCCCGCCCCTGGCGCCGGGCCGTGGAACGCGCGCGCCTCGGCGAGCGCCGAGGCGAGCAGCGCGGGGATGCTCAGCGTGAGCGCGAGCTCGACGGCGCGCCCGGGCCGGACGCCGAGCCAGAGCAGCACGACGAGCGCCGCCCCGATCCGCGAGGCGCCAGGCAGCGCCGCGACCCCGTGCGCCGCGCCCGCCGCGAGCGCGCAGGCGAGCGACGGCGCGTCGGCCTCGTTGCGGCCGTCCCGCCGCGGCGCGATCGCGGTGCTCGCGAGCGCCGCGCCGGTGGCGAGCAGGCCGAGCCCGACCGCGAGCGGCGCGTCCCGCCACGGCGCGACGTACGGACGGAGCGCCGCCGCGACGATCAGGCTCACGGCGGCGCCCAGCGCGAGCCCCGCCGCGTCGCGCGCCGGCGGCGACGCCCTGAAGAGCGACGGCCTCGCGAGCGCCCGGGCGCCCTCGCCGAGCGCGCGGAGGAGCCGCTGCCGCACGGCGAGCGCGAGCGCCGCCGCCGCCGCGAGCGCCTGCGCGGCGGCGACCCAGGCGTCGTCGGCCGCGCTGAGCCAGAGCCGGGCCGCCGCGCCATGCCCGGTCGCCGAGATGGGCAGCGCCTGCGCCGCCCCCTGCACGGCCGCGAGCACCGTCACGTCAACGAGACCCACGCTCAAGCGATATCCCAGCCCGGCGCGTCCTGTCGATCCCGAGCAGCAGCGCCGGCGAGGCCAGGGTCTGCTGGCTTGCCGCGGTTCAGCTTTTCACCTACATAACCACCCTGGATCCGACCCTCCTCGCCTGGAGCGAGGGGGGCGAGCCGAGCGAGGTTCCGCCCGATGTTGATGGCCTACGCCAGCGTTGCCGCGTTCTTTCTGGTGGCGATCGGCTTCATGCTCGGCTCTCTGCTGTTCGGGAAGCTGCTGCGCCCGAACAACATGTACGCCGAGAAGGTCGAGACGTACGAGTGCGGCGAAGCGCCTGTCGGGCCCGCGTGGTTCAACTTCAACCCGCGTTTTTACATCATCGCGCTCGTCTACATCATCTTCGACGTCGAGATAGCGTTCATCTACCCGGTCGCGGCGGTGTTCAAGCGCTGGGTGGACCAGGGCAACGGGCTCTTCGCGCTGATCGAGATCTTCCTCTTCGTGGCCATCCTGATGCTCGGCTTCGCCTATGTCTGGGTGAAGGGCGATTTCAACTGGATCCGCTCCATCAAGGGGGATCCGCGCGGGGCCCAGAACGTGAGCAGCCGGGCCCAGCCGCGCGCGGGCGCGAGCGGAGGCGCGCCGGCGGGCCTCCCGGGTCAGAGGGCGGTCGCCGAGGGAGGTGCGGAGTCATGACATCGAACCTGAACCTGATGGCCCCGCCCCGCGGGTGGGAGGCGAAGTACGAGAGCGACGGCGGCGGCGTCATCACGACGAGCGTCGATCAGACCGTCAACTGGCTGCTCAACTGGGGCCGGTCGAACAGCGTCTGGTACATGCTCTTCGGCCTGGCGTGCTGCGCCATCGAGCTCATGCAGACCGGCGGCCCCCGCGGTGATCTAGAGCGCTTCGGGGCCGCGCCGCGGCCGAGCCCCCGGTCGAGCGACCTGTTCATCATCGCGGGGACGCTGACGTACAAGATGGCGACCCGCGTGAAGCGCCTCTATGACCAGATGTCGGAGCCGCGCTTCGTCATCTCGATGGGCAGCTGCTCGAACTGCGGGGGCCTCTTCCAGTACGCCTACTCGGTCTGCAAGGGCGTGGATCAGATCATCCCCGTCGACGTCTACGTCCCCGGCTGCCCCCCGCGCCCCGAGGCGCTGCTCGAAGGGCTCCTGAAGATCCAGGAGAAGATCAAGAGCGAGCGGGCCCTCGGCCGCCGCGGCGCGACGGGCGGCTGAGCCCTCCTCTCGACACCTCCCGGATCTCCCATGTCACCCGAAGCTATCTTCCAGGCGCTCCAGGCGAAGCTCGGCGAAGACGCGGTCTTCGACTTCCACCCCGCGTCCCCGAAGGATCGGGACGCCTGGCTCCAGGTCGCGCCCGCGAAGATCGAGCCTGTGTGCCGGCTCCTGCGCGAGGCGCCGGAGCTCGATTTCGATTACCTGGAGTGCATCACCGGCGTCGACTATCCCGATCTCAAGAAGATCGTCGTCGTCTATCACGTCTACTCGTACGCGAAGAAGCACCGGGTCGTCCTGAAGGTGTTCCTCGACCGGGAGAGCCCGGCGGTGTCGACGCTCGTCGACGTGTGGTCGGCGGCGAACTGGCAGGAGCGGGAGTGCTTCGACCTGCTCGGCGTGCGCTTCGAGGGGCACCCGGACCTCCGCCGCCTGCTCCTGCCCGACGACTGGGAGGGGCACCCCCTCCGCAAGGACTGGCAGGAGAAGGCCGAGTACCACGGCATCCCGACGCAGCGGCCGAACCCGGTCGAGCTCTTCAAGATCAAGCTCCCGAAGAAGGACGCGGAGGCGTCATGAGCCAGGTCATCTTCAGCGTCGACCGCGGGGGCGCGGAGCCGGGCGCCGAGATGGAAGACGAGATGACCCTCAACATGGGGCCTCATCACCCGTCGACCCACGGCGTGCTCCGCTTCGTCATCTCGACGGACGGCGAGATCATCCGGAAGGCGGTGCCGGACGTCGGCTACCTGCACCGGAGCATCGAGAAGATCGGCGAGCGCTGCACGTACAGCGGCTTCATGCCGTACACGGATCGCGTCGACTACATCGCTGCGATGTTCGCCAACGAGGCCTGGGCGAGCGCCTGCGAGAAGCTGATGGGCATCGAGGTGCCGAAGCGGGCGCAGTACCTCCGCGTCATCTCCTGCGAGCTCAACCGGATCGGGAGCCACATGATCGCGCTCGGCGCGATGGCGATGGACGTCGGCGCGGTCACGCCCTTCCCGTGGGCGCTGCGAGAGCGGGAGTACATCAACGACTTCATCGAGGAGCTGTGCGGCGCGCGGCTCACCTTCAATTACCACCGCATCGGCGGCGTGTCGTTCGACATGCCGAAGGGGTGGGCCGACAAGGTGAAGCATTGGCTCGACCGCTTCGAGCCGATCATGGTCGAGTTCGACCGGCTCATCAGCCTGAACGACATCTTCATCAAGCGCCTCGCCAACGTCGCCGTGGTCACGGCCGAGGAGGCGAAGGACTGGGGGCTCGTCGGCCCCAACCTGCGCGGATCCGGGGTGAAATGGGATCTCCGCAAGGAGGACGCCTACTCGGTCTACCCCGAGCTCGAGTTCGACGTGCCCGTGGGCCGCGGGCGCTACGGGACCGTGGGAGACTGCTGGGACCGGTTCTACGTCCGCGTCGAGGAGTGCCGCGAGTCGGCGAAGATCCTCCGCCAGGCGCTCGACAAGATCGACGAGCACCCGGAGGACGACATCCTGGGCAAGCTGCCGAAGAAGATGCGGCCCGACGGGGAGGCGTACGCTCGCATCGAGAGCGCCCGCGGCGACATGGGCTGTTACGTCATCGGGCGCGGCGCGGAGGAGGCGTATCGGGCGCGGTTCCGGACAGGGAGCTTCACCGCGATGGCGATGATCGAGGCCAAGAGCCCAGGGCTGTTCCTGGCCGACCTCGTGGCGCTCATCGCGAGCTTCGACGTCGTGGCGCCCGAGATCGACCGGTAGAGCACCGATCACGCCGCGAGAACCCGAGAGAAATCGACAGGGAGACCGGGAGGCGGAGGGATAGAGAAAGAGAGCGCTCCCCTCGCGCGGGCGCTGTCATTCGTGCGCGTAGCGGAAGTCCGGGAACCGACACTCGCCGTCGACGCACGCCCACGCGCCGGCATCGCTGGGCAGGTACAGGGGGCAGTCCGCCGGGGTGGAGCACTCGATGGGTGCGCCAGTGCAATAGGGCAGCTCCACGCGGCGCGACGCGGACTCGTTGCATAGGAGCCCGGCGCCGCACGGATCGAACGTCGGCTCGACGATCGTGCACAGCTTCGCGCACGACGCGGCGCACTCGCCATCGGAGCAATAGGCCTCCTTCGGCGTGCAGCGCCCGACCTCCTCGGCTGCCGGCGACTGTAGGCACTCGCGGTGCGTCGTGCATGAATTGGAGCTGCACGAGCAGAGCCCCGTCCCGAGCGCGGCGACCGCCGCGAACGTCACGAGGCGCGGGAACCAGGTGCGCAGATACTTGCTTACCATGAGACGTCCTCGCGATCGTCGTGCATGCTTGTTTTCGTGGATCGGATCGTCCAGCCATCGCCGTCCTCTGCAGTGAAGACCCGCAGATCGAAGCCATCGTAATGGACGAAGCGCACTCGCGTGGGCGCTGGTCGATCCGCGATGAGCCTCACCCCGCTCGTGCGGGGCAGCGTCGGCCGCGAATAGCTGGGAGGCGCGGGCGCGGCGCGCCAGTTGAACTCGATCTTGGCCTGGCTGAGCACCTCGACACGCTCGCCGCAGCCGACGATGCGCGCGAGCTCGAAGACGTCATCGTCACCGCACCGCTCGACCGCGCCGAGCACGGGCTCCAGGCCGTCCCCGCCATGGACCACTGCGAACGTCGTCACGTCGCACGAGAGCGGGAGTCGCTCGGCGACGAACGAGCCGCCCGCGCGGCGGAGCGCGTGAACACGGCGCGGAGCGTCCCCTGCCTCCGGCGGATACAGGCCGACGCCGAGCGCGAAGAGTTCGCATCCGTCCGGCACGAAGCTCGTGAGATGGTCGTACCCGATGTGCGGCTTGAGGGCCCCGATGAGCTCCTGAGGAACGTCGATACGCGCCTCGATGGACGAGGCTGCTGCGGCCGCGCTCGCAGGCGTGAGCGCAAGCATGGTAAGAAACTCGCCTCGCTGGAACGCTACCTCGATCCCTCCGGCGTCGAGGGGCGCGGTCGCCGCGAGGATATCGGAGGCATGCAGCGAGCTCATGTACGGCATGAGGAAGGAGAGGTCGATACGCTCCCAGGCGCCCCGGAAGCGGGCAACCGCGATCGCCCCCTCGTTGGACGAGACGATCGCGGGGCGTTCCTCTCCCGGTATCGGGATCGCATAGAGGTAGGGGTTCGGCGGCAGCGCGGGAAGCACATCCTCCCACGCTGCCGGACCGAACCCCCCTCCTTGCTGCCCGAGCGCGATCCAGTTTCCGCACGCGGGATCCAGGATCAGCACGTCGTCGAGGCCGTCCGCGTTCACGTCATGGGAGGCAAGCGCCACCGGAAATCGCTTGCACCCTCCCTGATCCGGGGCGGACAGGGCGGTGATGGCCGGGCCAGGCTCCAGCGTGACGATCTCGACGGTCTGCAGCCCGTGCACCGCCGTCACGAAGGCCGCTTTCCGCGCAGGCAGCCACGCCAGGTCGACGCTCCGATGGATGAGGGGTCCGCCTCCGCTCACCTCAACGTCGTGCCCGGTCGACGCACACCCACCCGCGCCGAGACACAGCGCTGCGACGAGCCTCGCCGAGCCGTAAAGCCGCGATCTTCGCCCACGCACGTGAACCATCTGTAACCCTTTATCTCCTCACATCGCCGGCCGTATCCGGATTCGCCCGCTCCGTATAGTCCTGCGCGGCAGCGCCTGCATCCTCGACCGAGTAGCCGATGTGCCGCCGCCGGGACAGGACTTGCTGGCCGTCCGAGATAGATTCTATCGAGAAGGCGAACACGTAGCGCGGCTCGATTGTACCCTCGCTGTTGTCCGGCATCACATACATCGGCTCCTCCCAGTGCACGCGGGCGGTCGGCCACTCCCGCATGAACCGCGCCTTGATCGTCTCGGTGTCCACCCTCCGCGCCAGCATCCTGGACTGCCCGAGCGGGATCTCGCCGGCGGGCGAGAACTCGGAGGCGAGCTCCGCTCCGCCCGCGCGAATGGCGGAGAGCCGCCCGCTTCGGTGGACAGAGATGCTGAGGCCCGCCAGGCGCTCGACAAGATCGACGAGCACCCGGAGGACGACATCCTGGACAAGCTGCCGAAGAAGATGCGGCCCGACGGGGAGGCGTACGCTCGCATCGAGAGCGCCCGCGGCGACATGGGCTGTTACGTGATCGGGCGTGGCGCGGAGGAGGCGTACCGGGCGCGGTTCCGGACAGGGAGCTTCACCGCGATGGCGATGATCGAGGCCAAGAGCCCAGGGCTGTTCCTGGCCGACCTCGTGGCGCTCATCGCGAGCTTCGACGTCGTGGCGCCCGAGATCGACCGGTGAGCGGGCGAGGGGGAAGCCTCAGGGCTCCCCGCCGCCGAGCTCCGGGCACTTCTCGCTGACGGCCTGGCACGCCGGAGGCGGCTCCGCGGAGGGGTCGAGGGTCGATTCACACGTGAGCGACTTGACGAACTCGATCTGAGCGTCCGTGCACGCCTTGTACTCGGCGACCGTGGCGGTACACCCCGCGAACTGGTCCGTGGGGCACGTCCCCTCTTCCGAGGGCTCCTCGGGGTCGTTCATGCACTCTTCCTTGGCGGTCGCGCAGTCGGCGCCGCCGAGCGCGGCTGCGACCAAGCCGGCGAACTCGCACGCGTCCTCCTTCGAGATGCCGCCGGCCGACGCGGCGATCTCGTCGCACACCGCCTGCGATTCCTCGTCCGTCAGGTCGCCGAGCTGCTTGTCGTCGAGGTCGCCGCCGTTGCCGTCCGTGCCGCCGGTGCCGCTGGTGCTGCCGGTCCCGCCGGTGCCGCTGGTGCTGCCGGTCCCGCCGGTGCCGCTGGTGCTGCCGGTGCCGCTGGCGCCGCCGGTGCCGCCGGTGCCGGAGGGATTGCTCTCCTCGCCATCATCGCCGCACGCAACGAGCGCGAGCCCGACCATCAGCATTCCAAGAAGCTTCATCCGTGTCATCGAGCGCTCCATCATCGAGAATGTTCACCTGAGAGTCCGCGCGGCGCTCGAGGACGGCTCCGTCGAAGGAAGCGAGCGGGCTGAATCGTCGACCGGGCAGGCGCGCGGCGCGTGAGCATACTACGACCACGCTCGATTTTTCCTTCCTTGTCAGAAAAAAAGACAGCGCCATGCGGCGCGAGCATCGCCGCGCGGCGCCGAGGCGCTCTCCCGGCCGCGCGTCTCGGCGTCCGTCATCCATCCCGCGCGCGCGAGGTGATGAAGTAGGGCAGCTCTCCTGGGGCTTGGCGTTCGCGCGAACCTGATCAGGGGCGCACGACCGGTGAATTGACGGCGCCCCCGAAAACCCCGAGCCCCGGTCGCACGCGGGGCCCGCCCGAGCTCGGCACGGCCTCAATCGAGAGGCCGCCCTCGGGGGTCACGTTGACGCGGCACTCCGCGCCGACGTCGAGCGTCTGCGAAATCTCCTCCCAGGCTGCCTCCACGCCCCGCC
Source organism: Sorangium aterium (assembly GCF_028368935.1). NCBI lineage: Bacteria > Pseudomonadati > Myxococcota > Polyangiales > Polyangiaceae > Sorangium > Sorangium atrum. The sequence continues at coordinate 1,004,748 of NZ_JAQNDK010000002.1, forward strand.
GAACCTTGTAGTCCAGTATCTCGAGCAGGCCGAGGCCCAGGACCTCATAGTACCAATCGGAGTCCGCATCGACCTCGAGGTTGCTCGTGACGATGCTGAGCGCGCCGTCAGCGCACACGAAGTCCAGATCGAAATCGACGTCCACCTCGGGGTCGGGCAGCCATGTGCTGTAGGCCAGATCGAGGTCGACGTGGGCCGTCGTGCACCCGGCTTCGCTCGCCGGGCAGCCGCGGGTGATCTCCACGGCAGGGCCGTACAGGTTGCCCCAGTACAGATCCTCCCCGTGCAGCGAGTCGCCGACCAGGGCCTCGACCCGGCTCACCAGCTCCTCGTTGGGGATGCCGAACGCCAGCAGAAACTGGGCGGCGGTGTGGTTGTAGCCCGCCCAGGCCGGATGAGCGCGTAGCTCCGCATGGGTGACGGTGAGCGTCGGGGAATGGCCGCCGTCGGTGTCGAGCCAGTGGCAGCTGGAGGCAGCCCCGAAGTCGCGATCGAAGACCTCCATGCCGTTCACCAGGAGCGAGAAGCCTTGTACGCAGAGCGCGTCGTCGCCGTCCTTGGACAGGGTGATCTGCGTGATGTCCCCGATGTCGTCGATGGAGTCGAGGTTCAGGTCGTACGTGAACGTGCTGCCGCGCTCGAAGTCGTCACGCCCGTAGTCCATGTACGTGATGTTGCCGGACGGCACGGCGCCGCCGTTCAGACGCGCGAACACCGCGTCATCCGTGTTGGCGTCGCTGCGATCGGCCACGCGCACCTCGAGCTGCGCCCGCCAGACTCGATACCCCCGGCCGTCGCGCGAGAATACGCAGCGCTCCGGCGAGAAGCGCTGGCCGTACTCGTTGTACGCGCGCACACGATAGCAATAGGACGTATCCGGGGTGAGGCCCGAATCGGTGAAACTGGCTGTCGCGCCAGAGCTCAGGGCGCCAAAGCTGCGCCGCGTTACCCAGCTGGTCGAGCCCCCGCCGCGCCGCTGCAGTTGATAGCCTGTTTCGTAGGGCGAAGAGTCGCGGAAGGACAGCGCCACCGTCGTCGCGGTGCGCGTGCCGACGCTGATACCGGAAGGTGCCGCGGGCGGCTGTGTCGAGGGATCCACAGGGTCGATCACCGGCCCGCCCTCGCCGGGCGGCGGCAAAGGGGGCAGGGCAAACGCGGTGCCCGTGAGGCTCAGCGCCGTGAGCATCAATCCCAGCGTGCGCGCACCACGCCGTCCCTCCCGTGCTGACATGATGGAAACCGATCGGCTGAAGTGCTGGTTCGAGAACATGACGTAGTCCCCTTCTTTCGAGGATCGCCTCGGGCGACGCGAGCAGACCGTCCCGCTCCTCGTCGGCAACCTGGGCGATGCGATGCTCGCTGCTCCTGCTCATGCAAGCTCGAGACCAGCGAGCGCCGCGGCGCCGAAGGCCCACGGAGACTCACGCCTATGCGACGCCTCGCAGACCTCGACGGGGGCCCTCAGTCCTCGCTTTCGGGCAGAGGCGGAGGCGGCGGCAGCGCGCGGGGGGGCTCGAGGCGCGTCGGCTCCGCCTTGCAGTCGATGGTGCGGCCATCGCAGCCACAGACGTTCCCGCCCAGATCCTCGTAGACCGCCGGGGAGCGCTCATCGACGTACCTCACGAGGTAGAGCGGCTCGCACGTGAAGGTCGTCGACGCGAGCCGCACCGTCGCGCCGACGTTGTAGATGCCGGCCGCGGTGCTCCGCTCGATCACGCTGTCCCGGACGAGGGCGTCCGCCTGACCCGTCTCGTTGTTGTAGGCGATGATGCCGTAGCCGTGGCCGTTCCCGCCGTCGAGCGCGCGGCCCAGGGTGTCCGTGATCGTCGTCGAGTCGACGGTCGCGTCCGAGTCGCTGAGGAAGATGCCGCCGTCCCTGCTCCGCTCGATCAGGACGTTGCTCAGGCGCGCGCTCCCGCGCTCGCCGAGGTCGGGCAGCGACTGGACGTTGACGCCCCGGCCGACTTCCTCGTTCGACGGCAGCGGCCTCGTGTCGCGCACCACGGTCGAGTCCAGGGTCGCGTCGGCCCCGAAGACGGCGATCCCCATCCCGTAGCTGCCTTCCACCGCGCTGCCGCGCACCTGGGCGCTCGCGCGCCGCTGATCGTGCGCGATCTCGAGCCCCGCGCCGTAGTCCGGCGCGCCGGGGAGGATCTCCCGCACGAGGAGGCCATCGATCTCGACGTCGGAGCCGTTGACGACGACCCCCCTCTCGCGGCTCCGCTCGACGAGGACGTGCCGCAGCGCCACGCGCGCGGGGCGGTCGTCGACGCGGCTCGGCTCGGTGTAGAGGCCCATGCCGTGGCCAGGATCGCCCTCCGTCAGCGCCAGGCCCGTGTCGCGCACGACCGTCGCCTCGATGGTCGCCTCCGCGCCGATCATCGCGATGGCGGCGGTGTGGTTCCGCTCCAGGACGCTGCCCCGGACCGTGAGGGTCCCCGGATCGAAGCTCGGGATGTGGGTCGCCGCGAGCCCGGTGCCCGGCAGCTCCGCGGCGAGCCAGGCGACGTCGCGGACGACGCTGTCCTCGATGACGCCGTCCGCCCCGGAGAACCTGATACCGAGCCCCCCGACGCGCTCGATGACGACGGAGCGCGCCGTCACGCTCGCCCGGCGCTCGAACGACTCGACCTGCATCGCGATCGCATGGCCGTCGAACGGGTGCCCCGGGTCCCCGGTGGCGAGATCGATATCGCGCAGGACCGTGCCCTCCAGCGTCACGGCGGCGTCGGCCACGACCATGCCCGCGCCCGTCGTGTGCTCCACGAGCGCCCCGCGCAAGGTCAGGCTCGTTTTGAACTCCAGGCCTGCGGCGAGGACGCCGACATCGCTGGTATCGTGGATCCAGACCCGCTCGACCAAGACCTCGCGCGCGTTCGCCACACCGAGGCCCATGCCCTGCCCGCGGACAGCGAGGTCGTGGATCTCCGTGGCGCTCGCGCCCCTGTCGACCTGGACGGCGATCGCCGCTGGCGGCCCGACGATCTCGACGCGCGCGGGGCACCGGCCCCAGAGCCGCACGGGCTGCCCTGAGATCAGCAGCTCTTCGACATAGCTGCCTTCCGCGATCGCGATCACCGAGCCCTCGGCCGCGCGGTCGATCGCGTCCTGGATCGTCGTCCACGGCCTGGCCTCCGTGCCGTCGCTGTCCGCCCCGGCGTAGGACGCGTCGACGAACTCGGTCGTTTCATCGATCGGCGCGTCGCCCCACGGGCCCGTCCCGCAGGGAGCGACCTCACGCCACGCCGCCTCGCCGGGGACGGCCATCTGACCTGGCGGGCCCGCCTCCGCCGGCAGGACGGGCACGCAGCCCTGCGCTCCGTCGGGCGTGAAGCCGCTCCCGCACCGCCCGGGCGGGACCCCCGCCGGCTCGCAGCCCGTGGCGGTCTCCACCGCGCCCGGTGGGCACGGGAACGCGGGCCCGGCGTCCGTCCCGGCGCCGTCGTCAGGTTCAAGGCGCTGCACGCACGCCGTGAGCAGCGCGATCTGCAGGAGAGAGAGGGCGAGCCGGTGTTGACGCATGGTGCTTCGGTGCCTCGCGGGAACGATACGCGCTCCTCGTGCCCGAGGCGCCCTCGGAGACACGCATGCGCATGTTGAGCGAAACCTCGCTCACTTGCGCGCGTAGTTGCGCATCGAGGGCAGCATCGTGGGGATGCCGCCCGCGCCCCGGGCGCCGCTCCGCCGGTCCCGGGCTGCGGTCGTGAGCTCGGGCCCCGCGGCATGCGCGTTGCTTGAAGGTTGGAAGAACCGCGAGCTTCGGGGCTGGAGCGGCGCCGGAAGGCACGCTCGCTGTCCGGCTCGACGATCACGGGGTGTCACGGGCGACATGCCGCCTTGGACCTCAAGGACTCTTCGGAGCGCATCCGAGAGGGCGCGCGCGGTCGTTCGCGAATCTTCGCGAGCGACCGCGCGCGTCGATACGTAGTCAACGTCTGTAAGGAGATTGCCATGCTCACCATCCAGAATACCGAGTCGATGTTCGAGACGCAGACGACCGCCGGCGCGACCGACGTCGTCGACACGAAGGCCGGCGTGCAGCGCCTCGAGCTCACCCTCAAGAAGATCAGCGAGAAGAGCAACGAGACGCTCCAGGCCGTGCCGCTGAGCTCCGCCTGTACGAGCGGGTGCTTCTCCTCGGTCAGCTCGATCAGCGTCTCGTCGAATTCGTCCTTCGACAGCCTCGACGAGGGGCAGCTCGAGAGCGTCATCCGCATGCACGACAAGGCGATCGACGTCATGGGCCAGGACGCCCTCGTCTCGGCCGCGATCGCCAAGGGCGTCGAGCTCGGCGCCGACAAGAAGTGAACCCGTAGGCGCGCCCTGGGCGGCCCGGACGCGTGTTGCGCGTCCGGGCTCCTGGGGCGCCGCCCGCCCCGCTCAAGGAGCCGTCGCCATGCCGGAGATCTCGCTCATCGATCGCCTCGCGCCGCTCATCGACGAGCGCTGCGGGATCATCCGCCGTGTCCGGCGCTTCATTTTTCCCCCCGGCTTCGAGGGGCAGATGCACGGCTTCACCGCGTTCCTCGGCAGGCCCGCGGCGCTCCACCCGGGCCCGTCCCGCACGGGCTCGGAGCTCGGGTCGCTCACCGGCTCCGGCACGGCCGTCGACGAGACCACCGCCCAGATCCGGGCCGTCTGCGAGGCCCTCGAGCGCTACTGCGGCGTCATGTACCCGACCGAGGGGGTGCTGCGCGCGACGCCGCGCTCGCTCGGCGATCGCGCGCTCGACCCCGCGCGGCTGCCGCGCTGCTCTGCGCGCGAGCGGGCCCGCGCGCCGTCGACCTTCCGCCTGCGCGAGCCCGATCCGGATCGCGACGAGCTCTGGGTGCGCGGCTTCTCGCTCACCCACGAGCGCCCGATCTGGGTGCCGCTCACGGCGACGTACATGGGGTTGCCGCTGCCGATCCGCGATCACGCGCTCTTCCCGCTCTCGACGGGGTTCGCGGCGGGCGCGAGCTTCCGGCAGGCGATCCTCTCCGGCCTGTGCGAGGTGATCGAGCGCGACAGCCTCGCGCTGTTCTGGCTGCACCAGCTCCGGATGCCGCGCATCGCGCCCGGGAGCGCGCGGAGCCCGCTCGTCGCGGCGCTCCTTCGCAGCGCCGAGGCCGCGGGCACGGAGACGGCGCTCCTCGATCTCACGACCGACGTCGGCGTCCCCGTGATCGGCGCCGTGCAGACGTGCGCGCACAGCGCGCCGCACGCGATCGCGATGGCGGCCTGCCGCCCCGACGGCGAGGCCGCGGCGGCGCGCGTCCTCGAAGAGGTGGGGAGCCTGCGGGTGGCGCTGAGCGAGCCCGCTCCGCCGGTCACCCGGGCGTCGTTCTTCACCGACGCCGATCAGACACCCGAGTCGTTCGGGCGCCTCTACGCGGGGCCCGACGGGCCGGCGCGGTTCGCGTTCGCCACGCGGGAGGCGCCTGTCGCGACCGCGTTCCCCCGCCCGATCGAGGGCGACGACCCGCTCGCGGCGATCGTCGCGCGGCTCGCCGCGCTCGGCATGGAGGTGGTCGCCGTCGACGTGACGATGCCCGAGGTCCGCGACTTCGGGATCGTCGTCGTGAAGGTGATCGTGCCCGAGCTCCTGCCCATCAGCTTCACCCACCACGCGCGGTACCTCGCGCACCCTCGCTTGTACGACGCGCCGGAGAGGCTCGGGTACGGCGCTCGCACAGAGGAGTCGATCACCGATGATCCGATCCCGTTCGCCTGAGAGCCCGGCCTCGGAGCGCGCCGCCGGCGCGCCCGCTGTGCACGTCATCCGTGACGGAGAGCTCGGCGCCCGCTGCGCGGAGCTCCTGACCGGCGCAGGGGCGCGGGTCACGACGTCGGCGCTGGGCACGGGCGCGCCGGAGGCGCTGCCCGACGCGGTGATCGTCCTCGCGACCGATCGCCCCCGGCCCGCGGCGGCGCTCGCGCTCGACGCGGCGGCGTTCGCGGCGCGGGTCGCGTGGACGTCGGGCACGCTGCTCGCGCACGAGCTCCGGATCGGGCCGTCGATCGTCCCCGGCCGCACGCCGTGCTTCGCCTGCTTCACGCGGCGCGTGCGCTCGGTCGCGCTGGACCTCGCGGCGCACGACGCCCTCGAGGCGCTCGGGGCCTCGGGCGACCTTCGCCCCTGGTTCCAGGGCGAGCTCGCGGCCGTCACCGAGCAGGCCGCGGCGCTGCTCGCCGCGGAGGCGCTCGCGCTCTTCAAGGAGCGCGGCGCGCCGGAGCCGCCTCGCGCCGGAGCCGCGCGCATGGGGCGCTTCTGGGAGTGCGACGTCACGTCGGGCGCGCTCCGCGCGCGGCGCTTCGCCCGGGTCGGGCTGTGCGGGCGGTGCGCCGCCGGCGAGCACGCGGCGGGGCGCGGGGCGTCGCTCGCGGGGTACTTCGCCGAGCACCCGCTCGCGATCGCCGGATCGTCCGGCGTGGGAGGTGGCCGATGAGCCCGTCCGATGATGCCTACGAGGCCCGCGATCTCAGCCGCTTCGCCGAGCTTTACTGGGAGCTCCGCTGCCCGGAGCGCCCGCGCTTCGTCGAGGATCTCCTCCGCGTGACGCTCCCGGGCGGAGCGCTCCACGTCGTCGGCGGCGAGGCGCAGATCATCCAGGGAGCGTCGCTCCCGTGGGTGATGGAGAACCTCGTGCCGCTGCTCGACGGGACGCGCACCGTCGGCGACGTCGAGGCCGCGTTTCCGGGCGTCGTCGCCTCCGACCTGCGGGACGCGATCCACCTGATGCACATGCACGGCATGCTCGAGGAGGGCGAGGGCGCCGGGGCCGACGAGCCGCGCCGGGCGCAGCGCGCGTTCTTCAGCAGGTACCTCCGCCGGACCGGGCGCAACCGCAGCCGGGGGGAAGCGCAGCGGGCGCTCGAAGGCGCGCGCGTGCGCGCGCTGGGGGACGGCGACGCGCCGCTCGCGGGGATGCTCGTGACGATGCTCCGCGAGGCGGGCGTCGCCGACGTCCGCCTCGCCGCGAGCGCCGGGGAGCTCGCGCAGGGCGAGGTCGATCTGGCCGTGGTGATCGGCGACCAGGAGGCGCTCGAGGCGGCGGCGCGCGCGTGCATCGCGGCGCGCGTCCCGATGCTCGCGGCGAACGCCGGCACGTGGACGATCGGGCCGCTCACGATCCCCGGGGCGTCCGCGTGCCCGGCGTGCGTCCGGCTTCAGATCGGCGCTGCCGCGGCGGATCCGGCGCTCGACGACGGCGCCGCTCGCGCGCTCTGGGGGCGCGCGCTCGTGAGCCGGGTCGCGCAGCACGTGATCTTCCACGCGAGCGGGCTGCTCGCGGTGGCCCCGCTGGAGCACGTCGAGGTGTGGCGGCCCGGCGCCGGCGAGACGGCGCTCCACCCCTTCATGACCAGGCTGCCCGGCTGTCCGCTCTGCGGCGGCGACGCGCCGCCGCGGACGGCGACGCTCCCGTCCGGCCACGCGGAGAGCCTCGCGCGGATGTTCCACAACACGACGGTCGTCCAGCCGTGGCACATCGGCCAGCACGCGGGGATGCAGGCGCACATCAGCCCGGAGGTGCGGAAGCTGCAGAGCACGCCGGCCGCGCCGTCGCCGCGGCGGCCTCCGGAGGGCGCTGGCACGCAGGTCACCGCGCCGCTCGGCGCGGCGTTCGGCGCGCCGGCGGGGGCCGCGCTGTCGCGCAGGCGCGGCGCGACGGGGACGCTCGACGCGGGCGCGCTCGGCGCGCTGCTCGAGCTGAGCTTCGGCGGGCGCGTCGAGCGCCGCGCCGAGGGCGAGGCGCACGTGCGTCGCAACACGGCGTCGGCCGGGAACCTCGGCTCGGCGGAGGCGTACGTCGCCGTGGCGCGGGTCCCCGGGATCGCGGCGGGCGTCCACCGGTTCGAGCTCGCAGCGCGAGCGCTCGCGCCGCTCCGCGCCGGCGTGGTCGCGGGCGCCCTCGCGCGCGCCGCGCTCGCGGGCGGGAGCGCCGAGCACGCCGCGGCCGTGGAGTCCGCGGGCGCCGTGATCGTCGTCGTCGGCTCGGTCGCGCGGGCGTGCTCCAAGTACTACGCGCGCGGGTACACCTACGCGCTGCTCGACGCCGGGTTGATGGCCCACCGCGTGGAGCTCCTCGCCCAGGAGCTCGGCCTCGCGGCGACGGCGGTCTGGACGTTCGACGACGAGGTCGTCGCAGGTGTCGTCGGCGTCGATGGCATCGATCTCGCACCGCATCTCCTCATCGCGCTCAGGGGCGCAGCCACGGAGGCCCGCGATGTCTCTCGCTGATCACAGGATCTCGTCCACGCTCGCGGCGGCGACCCAGCCCCTGCGCGGGGTCGCCGAGCTCGTCGTCGCGAGCCGCTACCCCGAGACGCGGCCGTCGCCGGAGCCGGCGCTGCCCGCGCCGTCGCCGCTGCCCGGGGACGCGGAGCGCGCCCTCGCGCTGCCCGCGCCGCGCGCGCTCGAGTCGGTCCAGCGCTCGCTCGCGTCGGTCATCGCCGCGCGGCGGAGCGGAAGGCTTTCGGCGGGAGCCCTCGACGCGGCGACGCTCGGGACGCTGCTCGCGGCCGCCGCGGCGCGGCCGGCGGGGCTCGCGGACGCGACGCTCGATCCGCTGCTGTTTCCGGTGGTCTTCGACGTCGACGGTGTCCCGCCCGGCGCGCACCGGTACGACCGCGGCGAGCATCTCCTCGCGCCGATCGGTCCGGCGTCGCGCGCGCGGATGGCCGAGACCGCGATCCTCCAGCGCGAGCACGCCATGGGCGCGGCGGTGCTCTTCCTGGTGGTCCCGATCGGACGGTGGCTCGTGGCGTTCGGCGATCGCGGCTACCGGGGCGCGGCGTTCGCGGCGGGGTGGCTCACCGACCGCCTGTACCTCGTCGCGGAGACGCTCGGGCTCACCTACACGGCGACCGGCGGCTTCGCCCCCGCGGTGGTCGACGAGGTCCTCGGGCTCGACGGCCGCGATCATACGGCGTTCTTCGCGTTCGCCGTCGGAGGGCACCGCCAGCCGACCTCCCGCGAGGCGCCTCGCGGAGGGCAGCCGCGATGAGCCGCGGGTTCCATGTCGCGTCGTGGGGCGCGCTGCGCGTCGCGGGGATGCCGGCCGACGCGCTCGTCGGGCTGCGCCTTCGCGAGAGCCCCGCGGTCGAGCGCGAGCTCGCCGTGGCCGAGATCGAGCTCGCGGCCGCGCGGGCGGACGCGGCGGCGCGCATGTTCGACGTCGTGCGCGGGTGCGACGACGAGGCGCTGCGCCGCGCGGCGCTCGAGGTGAAGCGGCGGCTGTTCAACGGAAAGGCCGTGGCGGCCGGCGCGCTCGAGGGCGCGAGGACCGCGCCGCCGGAAGGGGCGCGCGCCGCCCTCGCGCTCGTCGACGCGCGCGCGGCCCGGTGCGCCGCGCTGGAGGAGCGCTACGAGGCGACGTTCGCCGCGGAGTGGATCGCCGCGTCGGAGCGCTTCCGCCAGACGCTCGGGAGCTCGCGCCTGCTCGGGGGGATCCTGCTCTCGAGCGCCGATCACTGGACCACGGCGCAGAAGCTCGCGGAGATCCCGAGCGGCGCGCCGCTCACCTCGGCGCAGCAGATCCGCGAGGCCACGATCGCGCGTTACGTCTTCCGCGCCACGGCGCGGACGACGCCGTTCGCGGGGTTCGCGGGCGTCGCGCTGCTCGACCTCTCCGCGTCGCCCCCAGGCGTCGGCGACGCGCCGCACGCGCCGCACGCGCCGCGCACGCCCGGGGAGGCGCGGTGGCGCAGCCTCCCGCAGCTCGCGCTCGCGCACGCCGGGGAGCTCGTCGCGCGCGCGATGTCTTCTCAGCCGGCGGCTCACGCCCACGCACGCGCGCGCCTGCCGCTCCGGATGAACCCGCTCCGGCGCTTCGCGGCGGGCGCCGCGTCGTCGGTCGTGTTCTCGCGCGCAGGGTCGGGCGAGCTGATGTCGCTCGGGTGGACCCCCGCCGTCGCCCGCCTCGTCGAGGGCGCCCAGGGGCGCACGCTCGAGGACGCCGCCCGGGCGCTCGCGTCGGACGACGCCGACGAGCGAGCGTGCCGCGACGTCCTCGAGCAGCTCGTCGAGGCGGGCATGCTCGAGCCGGCGAGCGTCCCGATGGGTCCGACCCCTGCAGCGCTGCGCGCCGCGGCAGACGCCCTTGGCGAGATCGGGTGCGCGGGCGCGCCGGACGAGCTCCGCTCGGTCGCGCGGCGCCTCGAGGACTACGCGACCGCCGACGTCGAGGCGCGCGCGCGCCTCGCCGCCGAGCTCGGCCGCGGTCGCGGGCGCTCGGCCGTGCTCGAGGATGTCATGGTGGACGGCGCCTTCGGCGCGGAGCTCCCTGCCACGCGCGGGGCGCTCGCCGCGGCGCTCGAGCCGGTCGTGCGCTTCGTCCGCGCGAGCGCCTGCGGGGCCGCGCACCGCCGGCTCTGCGCGGCGTTCGTCGAGCGGTTCGGTCGTGACGGCGTCTGCGACGACATCGGCGGCTTCGTGACCGAGATCCTCGAGGACCCGCAGCGCGTCGCGCGCATCCGCGGCGCATCCGAGCCGATCCGCTGGATCGACGCGGAGCTCGGCCGCGTCGCCGCCGCGGCGACGGGCGATGCCGTGCGCCTCGATCCGGGGCTCTTCGAGGGGCTCGCCGCCCCGGACGCGCCGTCGTCGATGGCGCTCTTCCTCCAGATCGCGCCTCCCTGCCCGCGCGACGGCGGGGAGCCGCGCGTCGTGCTCAACGGCGCGCAGGCCGGGCGCGCGAAGTACCTGTCGCGCTACCTCGCGGACGCCGCGGGGCGCGCCCCCGAGGCCCTCGATGCGATCCGCCGCCGCCTGGCGCAGGAGGACGGTCCGCTCCCCGTCGAGCTTTCGCCCACGCTCGGCCTCAACTTCCAGGTGCATCCGCGCCTCACGGAGTGGGCGCTCGAGCTCCCGTGGGAGCCGAGCGCGCCCGGCGACAAGGTCCTCCCGCTCCGCGATCTCTCCCTCCGCTTCGACGCGGCGGCGGTCGAGCTCCGGCTCCGATCGCGCCGCCTCGGCCGCGACATCGAGCCGATCCACCTCGGCTTCCTGCGGGACGCCGCGCTCCCCGATCCGCACTTCCTGCTCCGCGCGCTCTCGCCGCGGCTCCGCGACGACACGGTCGCGGAGCGGGCGGATCTCTACAACGTGCTCGATCGCCTCGATCTCGCCCGGGGCGTCGCGCTGGCCCCGCGGCGCCCGCGCCTCACGGTCGGTCGCGTCGTGGTGGAGCGCGCGCGGTGGGCGATCCCGGTGAGCGCGGTCCCGCGCAAGGAGCCGAAGCAGCCGTACGCGTCGTACTTCCGCGCGATCGCGCGCCTGCGGCGCGAGCGCGAGATCCCGGCCCGGGGGTTCGCCCGGTACGTCGGGCGGGAGGCGGCCGGCTTCGGCTTCACCGAGACGAACATGTACGTCGACTGGGAGAGCCCGTTCACGCTGATCGGGCTGGCTCGCCTGCTCGGCGGTCCCAGCGACGGGAGGAGCGGGTACCTCGTCTTCACCGAGCTCCTGCCGGAGCCCGAGGCGTCGTGGCTGCGCCTCGACGGGAGGCCGCACGCGGCGGAGCTGCTCGTCGAGATCGACGGCGAGAGGAGCGCGCGATGAGCTGGATCTACCGGAAGCTGTTCCACGGTCGGGGCCCCGAGGGCGAGGGGACCGACGCGCTCCTCCTCGGGTCGATCGATCCGCTCGTGAGCGGGCTCGAGCAGAGCGGCGCGATCGATCGTTTCTTCTTCCTCCGGTACGCCGAGGGAGGCGACCACCTGCGGCTGCGCGTGCGCGTGGCCCCCGGGCGCGACCCCGTCGACGTGGCGGCGCGCGTGGACGCCGCGGCGGCGTGCTGCACCGCCGTGTCGCGCGCGGAGGCCGCCGCGTACGAGCCGGAGCTCGAGAAGCACGGAGGGCCCGTGGGGATGGAGATCGCGGAGCGGCAGTTCTTCGCGTCGAGCAGGTTCGCGCTCGGCTGCATCCGGAAGACGGCGGGGCGGCCGCGGGCGCGCGCCCTCGTCGCCGTGTGCGCGCTCGACGCGCTGCTCGCGCGCGCGGGCGTCGCGGGGGACGCGCGGCGGTCGTTCCTCGCGGGGTACGCGCGGCACTGGCGCACGTTCGCCCGCGCCATCTCGGGCGTGGAGCTCGCCTGCGAAGCACCGGACGCCGAGTCGGTCGCGCTGGTGCGCGCGCTCGTGCGGGGAGAGGGGCTCGCCGCGCTCGGCGAGCTCGTCGACGACGAGCGCGCGCTCCTCACCGCGTTCGACGCCGATCTGCCCGAGCTCGCCGAGGCGTCGCGGCGCGGAGCGCTCGGCGTGCCGCTCGGGGCCGTCGTGACCAACCTCGCCCACACGTTCCATAACCGCCTCGGGCTCACGCTCGCCTTCGAGGTGTGGGTGGCCGATGCGCTCGCCGAGGCGGACGCGCTCGCCGAGGCAGGCGCCCCGCGCGAGCCGCCGCGGGCTCGCCCGCCGAGCGTCTCGCCGGGCGAGGCGTGGCAGCGCCTCGCCCGCGCGGCCGAGCAGCGCCGGCCCGTCACCGCGCTCCTCGACCCCGGCGAAGGCGCCGCGCTCGACGCGCTCCGCGACGCGGCCCGCCACGACGGCCTCCGGTTCATCGCGCCCGCCGCGCCCGCCGGGGTGCCCGCGCCGTTCGCGCTGCTGCGCGCCCTGGCGGACGCCCACCCGGCGGGCGGCGCGCTCCTCGCTGCCCTCGGCCGCATCGAGGCCGCGCACGACGCGCCGGAGTGCCCGCTGCCGCCCGACCCGGCTTCCGTGGCCGAGGCGCTCCGCGTCTTCCTCGCGGAGCACACGCTCGAGCCCACGGTGCTCGTCCTCCGCGACGTCGACGGCGCCGACGCCGACACGCAGCACGCCGTCGCGTTCCTCACGCGCGCCCTGGAGACGGAGCCGCTCGCCCTCGTCCTCACCGCGAGCGGGCGCCCGAGCCCCGGGTGGGCCGCGATCGTGGCCGAGATCGAGGAGGGGCCGGGGCTCCTCCGCGTCGCGCCCGCGACCGCGCGCGCGCCCGAAGGCGAAGCGGCCGCCCCCGCGCTGACGCCGGGGCCCGCGACGGTCGCGCGGGGCGAAGCGCTCTGCCGCGCCGGCGCGCTGCACGAGGCCGCCGCGATCCTCGGCGACGCCCTTGCGTCGCCCGGCCTCTCGCCCGCGGCGCGGGCCGACGCGCTCGTGGCCCTCGCGAGGACGACGCTCCGCATGTCGCGCCCGGCCCTCGCGCGGAAGGCCGCGGAGGCGGCGCTCCGCCTCGGCCTCCCGGAGCGCCGCCGCGCGCTCGCGCGGCGCGTCCTCATCGCCGCGCTCCACAACCTGGGCGAGACCGCCGCGCTCGACGCGCTCCGGGACGAGGTCGCTCAGCATCGCTTTGCGCCCGGCGCGTCCGCCGCGGAGCGCTGCTGGGCGGAGCTCGACGCCGCGCTCGTGTGCGCCACCGACGCGCGCCGCGCCGAGCACGAGGCGCGGCTCGACGCCCTGCTCGCCGCGCCGCGCGGCGACGCGCCGCCGCAGTGCCTCGCCGCCGCGCACGCGTGGCGCGGGGCCGCGCACGCGGCCAGCGGCGAGCACGAGCGCGGCCTCGCGCACCAGCGCCGGGCGCTCGCCTTCGCCGAGGAGCTCGCCGATTTCCGCCGCGCCCTCATGGTGCGCGTGCGCCTCGCGAGCAGCGTCGCGGCCGCGGGCGAGCTCGCCGAGGCGGCTGCGCTCTTCGACATCGCGGCCCGTCACGCGGCGTGGATCGGCCTCTTCGACCTCGCGTCGCTCGCCGCGCAGAACGCGATCTCGCTCGGCCTCGCGCGCCGCGACGCCGCCCCGGTCCGCGCGTGGCTCGACGGCGCGCTGCCCGCGCGCGCCCGCGTGTGGCGCTCGCCCTACGGCGCGCTCGCCGTGCTCCACGCGCGCGCCGAGTCGGCCCTCGCGCGGGGCGAGGCCGCAGCGGCGGGGGCGCACCTCGATCGCCTGCGCGCGCGCCTCGCCGCGCTCGGTGGAGCCGCCCCGCAGAGCGCGCCCCTGCTCGCGCTCGCCGCGGCGCACCTCGAGGCCGACGTCGCCGCCGCCGCGGGGGACGACGCCGGCAGGGCGGCCGCGCTCGCGCGCGCCGCGGAGCTCACCGTGGGCGTGCCGCCGGAGGAGCGGCGGCTCGTCACGGCGATCGCCCGCGCGCGGCGCGACGCCTGCCGCGGCGACGGCCGCCGCGACAGGCCGGTGGTCCTCGGTTTGCAAAGTCCCTGAACGAACTCGAGCCGCGCCCGCCGCGGGCGCAGAGCGAAGGAGAAGCATCGTGGAGACTCAGACAAAGCTTCCGCCCATGCCTGGGCTCTCGGGCCCCGAGAAGAAGCGCTTCATGAACGGCACCCACCGCGCGGCCTCGCCCGAGGAGACCTTCGATCGAATCAAGGGCTTCATGCCGGCGATGGGGATCACGCGGGTAGCCAACGTCACGGGGCTCGACGCGATCGGGATACCGGTCGTCGTCGTCTGTCGCCCCAACTCGCGCTCTCTCTCGGTCAGCCAGGGAAAGGGGCTGACGCTCGCGGCGGCGAAGGTCTCTGGGCTGATGGAGTCGATCGAGGCCTATCACGGCGAGAACATCGTCCGGCCGCTGCTCCTCGGCTCCTCTCGCGAGCTCTCGCGCTCCCACGCGATAGCCGACGTCTCCGCGCTGCCGCGGACCTCGAGCGCGCCGCTCGACGAGGACACCTCGCTCCTCTGGGCCGAGGGCTACGACCTCATGCGCGGCGCCCCTGTGTGGGTCCCCTACGAGCTCGTGCACGTCAACGCCACCGCGGTGGGCCGCGTCAACCCGGGTATCTTCTGCTGTTCGACCAACGGGCTCTCGTCGGGAAACGGGCTCCTCGAGGCGGTGAGCTACGGTATCTGCGAGGTGGTCGAGCGCGACGCAACGGCCGTGTGGGGGGCCCTCACCGACGAGGAGCGGGACGCGAGGCGGCTCGATCTCGACAGCATCGATGACCCCGGCTGCCGCGAGGTGCTCGAGAAATTCTCGGCCGCCGGGGTCGCCGTCGGCGCGTGGGAGACCACCTCCGACGTCGGTATCCCCTCGTACGAGTGCCTGATCGCCGAGCGGACGGAGGATGCCGTCCGGGCGCTCCACGGCTCCGGCGGGCAAGGCTGCCATCCGTCGCGCGCCGTCGCGCTGCTGCGCGCCCTCACCGAGGCCGCGCAGACCCGGCTCACGGTCATCTCGGGCGCGCGCGACGACCTCCTCCGGACCGAGTACGACCGCCACCGGAGCCCCGATCAGGTCCGGCACCTCCGCCGGCTGCTGACGGCGCGCGGAGAGCGCCCGTTCTCCGCGGGGCCCACGTTCGCGGGCGACACGTTCGAGGACGACGTCGCCTGGCAGCTCGAGCGGCTGCGCGCGGTCGGGATCGACAGCGTCGTCGCCTTCGATCTCACGAAGCCGGAGTTCGGCATCCCCGTCGTCAAGATCGTGATTCCGGGGCTCGAAGGGATCCACTCGTTCCCCAACTACATCCCTGGCCGCCGGTTCCGCCGCGCGCTCGAGCGCCGGAGCGGGAGCGCTGCGAGCCGGAAGGAGATCGCATGAGCATCATCGTCTTCATCGGTCCGACCCTCTCGCTCGAGGCCGCGCGGGCGGAGCTCGACGCCATCTATCTGCCGCCGGTCTCGCAGGGCGACGTCTACCGGGCCTGCGCGAAGCGCCCGAGCGCGATCGCGATCATCGACGGCTACTTCGAGCGGGTCCCGGCGGTCTGGCACAAGGAGATCCTCTTCGCGATGGCGCAGGGCATCCACGTCTTCGGGAGCTCCAGCATGGGGGCGCTGCGCGCCGCCGAGCTCTCCGCCTTCGGCATGGAAGGCGTGGGCGCCATCTTCGAGGGGTACCGCGACGGCCTCATCGAGGACGACGACGAGGTGGCCGTCGTCCACGGCCCCGCGGACAGCGGCTTTCGCGCCGGCTCCGAGGCGATGGTCAACCTCCGCAGGACGTTCGACGCCGCGGCGGCCGCGGGCGTGATCACCGCCGCCACGCGCGACGCCCTCACGGCGATCGCGAAGTCTCTTTACTATCCCGACCGCGCCTATCCCGTGATCCTCGACGCCGCGTCCCGCCATGGCGTCCCGCAAGGCGAGCTCGCGTCGCTGCGCGACTTCCTCCCGAAGGGGCGCGTCAACCAGAAGCGCGACGACGCGATCGCGCTGCTCCGGCACCTCCGCGCGCGCGCCGAGGCGGGCTTCTCGCTGAAGACCGTCTCGTACAGGTTCGAGGTCACCGAGTTCTGGTGCCGCGCCGAGCAGGCCGCCGGCGAGATGGTCGCCGCGGAGCGCCCGAGCGCCGGCGACCCGTCGCCGTACGAGACGGTCGCCCTCGACGGCATCCTCGACGAGCTCCGCCTCGACGCGGCGGCCTACGGCCGGGCGAAGCGCGGCGCCATGCTCCGGTACCTCGCGCTGCAGGAGGCCGAGCGGCGCGGCCTCACCGTGGACAACGCCGCGCTGGAGCGGACGTCCGACGCCTTCCGCCGCGAGCGGCGGCTCTATGAGCCTGACGACGTGAAGGCGTGGATGCGTCGGTTCAGCGTCGGCTGGGGCGAGCTGACGCGGCTGCTCCGCGACGAGGCGCTCATCGGCTGGGTCGAGAAGGCGACGGACGAGGTGGCGCAAGGCCACGTCCGCGACCACCTCTCGGTCTCCGGCGAGTACGCGGAGCTGCTCTCTCGGGCCCGCGACAAGCAGCAGCGCCTCGCCGAGCTCGGCCTGTCGAACCCCGCCTTCTCCGACGCCGGGATGGGCGAAGGCGACCTGATCCGGTGGTATTTCGAGCGATGCCTGGGCGCGCCCGTGCCGCCCGATCCGGCGGGCGCGCTGCGCTCCGCCGGCTTCGCCGACGCGGACGAGTTCAAGCGCGTGGCGCTGCGCGAGGTGTGTTATCGCCGCGCCGCGCCCGGCGACCGCGCCGCGAGCGCCTCGGCCCCGGAGCGCCGATGAGGCCCGCGATCTCGCTCCGGGGGGCGACGAAGGTCTTCGCGTCGCGCAGGGCCATCGACGCCGTGTCGTTCGAGGTGCGGCGCGGCGGCGCCACCGCGCTCCTTGGCCGGAACGGCGCTGGGAAGACGACGACGATGCGCCTCGTGACAGGCATCCTCCTCCCCGACGAGGGCGCGGTCGAGGTGCTCGGAGGCAGGAGCGACAGCGTCGCGATCCGCGATCGCGTCGGCTACCTCCCGGAGGAGCGAGGCCTGTACAAGCAGATGCCTGTCGCCGAGCACCTGGCCTTCCTCGGCGAGCTCAAGGGCGTCCGCCCGCGCCGCGCGCGCGAGAGCGCCGCGCGGCTCCTCCGGTCGCTCGAGCTCACGCACGTCGCGCGCGCGCGGATCGAGACGCTGTCGAAGGGCAACCAGCAGAAGGTGCAGCTCTGCGGCGCGCTCGTCCACGACCCGGAGATCCTCGTCCTCGACGAGCCCATGTCGGGCCTCGACCCCGTCAACGCCGTGGTCGTGAAGCGGCTCTTCGGGGAGCTCCGCGCCGCCGGAAAGACCCTGTTGCTCTCGACCCACGTCATGCCGCTCGCCGAGAGCCTGGCCGACCACGTCGTCGTCGTCGATCGGGGGCGCGTCGTCCTGGAGGGCCCCGTCGGCGAGGTGAAGGCGTCCTTCGCCGGCAACACCGCGCGGATCGAGTTCGACGGCGACGGCACCTTCCTCCTCGGCGTCGACGGCGTGGTGAGCGCGCGGATCGAGCCCGGCGCGGCGGAGCTCGTGCTGCGCGACGCCGGCGACGCGCAGCGGGCGCTCTCGGCGGCGATCTCGCGCCTCCGGGTGCGGCGGTTCGAGGTCTCGTCGCCGTCGCTCGGTGACATCTTCTCTCGCGTCGTCGGCGAGGGCGCCCCGCCGCCGCTCGCCCACAGGGCGCGCGCGGGCCGGGGCGCGGCGCTGGAGGCGCCTCGTGAGCCGCATCCTCGTCGTCTTGAAGCGTGAGTACGTCGCCGCAGTGAAGACCGCGTCCTTCGCCCTCACGACGCTCCTCCTGCCGGTCCTCTTCGCGGCGGTGGGCCTGCTCCCTGCGCTCATCGTCGCCGTCGGCGTCGGCGACCGCTCGGTCGTCGTTGTCGACGGGACAGGCCGGCTCCGCGGGGTCGTGGAGGCCGCCTCTGCGGGCCTCGCCGAGGAGGCGTCGGCGCGGTCCGCAGCGAGGTCGCTCGGCGCCGCGATGGGCAGCGCGGTGCTCCCGAGGGCCGCCCGGCTGCGGCTCACCTACGTCGCCCCCGGGGACGCCGCCGCCACGAGCGCGGCCGTCGCGGCGCTGCTCGACGGCGCGAGGGCGGGCGTCGAGGCGGGAGGGCACGGCGTGGACGGCGTGGTGGTGCTCCCGCCCGCGATGCTCGAGGACCCTGGCGCGAGGGGCGCGCTCTACGCGAGGGGGGCTGACCTCGACGCCGTCGAGCACGCCGCGGCGGCGATGGCGCGCGGCGTCGCCGTGGCGCGGTGGACGGCGCGCGGCCGCGACGCCGCCGAGATCGAGGGCCTCCTGTCGCCCCCTGCGTTCGATCCGGCGCCTCTCTCCTCGAGCGGCCCCGGGGGCCCCGGCGGCGACCTCGACATGCTCGTCGCCTTCGGCTTCGGCGGCCTGCTCTTCGTCGCGATCCTCTTGAACGGTCGCGAGATCTTGCGCCGCATCGTGCAGGAGAAGTCGGATCGTATCATGGAGATCCTCCTTTCCTCGGTGACGCCGTTCGAGCTCCTGTCCGGGAGGATCCTCGGCCTCGCCGCCGCCGGCCTCACGCAGATCGTCGTGTGGCTCGGGATGGCGGCTGTCGCGGGCGCCGCGATCGGCGCGCTGGGAGGGCCGCGCCTCATCGACGCCGAGACCCTGCTTCGTCCCATGGTCGCCGTGTACTTCGTCGTGTTCTTTCTCCTGGGATATCTCGTGAACGTGGCTGTCTATGCCGTCGGGGGCGCGGCCGCGAGCTCCGAGAAGGCCGCGCAGCAGCTGATGAGCCCTATCTCGATGGCGCTCTCCGCGCCGCCGTTCTTCCTCGTGGTCATCGCCGGTCACCCCGGCTCGACGCTCGCCGTCGTGCTCTCGATGATCCCGATCTACGCCCCGATGGTGATGTTCGTCCGGGTCCTCGTCTCCGAGCCGCCGCTCTGGCAGATCCTCGTCGCCATCGGCGGCACCGGCGCGACCGTGCTGCTCTTCATCTGGGTCGCCGCAAGGATCTTCCGGATAGGCGTGCTCTCCCATGGAGCGACGCCGAGCCTCCGCGAGCTCTGGCGCTGGGCCCGCGCCAGGTGACGCGGGCCGACGGCGCGATCGGCTGTCCGAACGCGCGGCGCAGCGCTTTCAAGCTGCCGAGAGCGTCTTGCCTGTCTCGAGCAGCGTCTTCAGATCGCTCAGGATGTAGCTCCAGCCTCCGCCGGCTTCCTTGATCGCGCCCGAGGTGATGGCAGCCGTCTTGGGCGCGTCGCCGACCTCGTGGGTCACGGTCAGCGACGTGATGCCGTAGGGGCTCACCTCGATCTCCCAGGTCAGTCGCCTGAAGCCTTCCTCCTTCATCTCGGGATCCCAGAGGATGCGCCACGTCTGAACGAGCTTTCGCGGAGGGTCGGCCTCGATGACCTCTCCATCGATGATGACCTTGGGGCCGCCGTGCTGGGCCATCTCCGCGTTCGCGAACGCCTGGTATTTGCCGCCGGGGCGCAGATCGTACTCCGCGCGAGCGCAGTAACCGTATTTCTCGATCCACTCGGGCTTCGTGATCGCATCCCAGACGGCCTCGGGCGTCGCCTTGATGTGGACTCGGTAGACGTGGACCGGCTTCTCACTCTTCGTCGTCATTGTTCTCCTCCAGCTGCTTCTTCAGATCGACGAGCGCCGAAATGCGCCCCTCTGTGTACTTGTCGATCCAACGATCGTGGATCTGGCGAATGGGGACCGGGTTCAGGTAGTGAAGCTTCTTCCGGCCCGATCGAACCGTGACGACGAGCCCCGCGGCTTCGAGCACACGAAGGTGCTTCATCACGCCGAACCGCGACATCTCGAGCTCGGACTCGAGCTCCGTGAGCGTGAGGCCGTCACGCGCGAAGAGCCGGTCGAGGAGAGAGCGCCGGGTGGGATCGGCCAGCGCCTTGAAGACGCGATCGTCGTCCGTCACCCCCTTGATATGTTACCAAATGGTCACCTGTCAAGGTCCGGCATGCACGGCCGGCGCGGATCCGGGCGCGGACCGCTGCAGGTGCTCGGATGTAGGATGCGAGGAGCCGCGACAGCTCGACGCTCGCGCTCGACGACCGAGGGTATTGGCGCGAGGCGATGCGGCGACGCGGCTGGATCGAGAGCGGCCGGTAAGCGGGGCGAGGGGAGACCTCAGAAGCCTTCGCCGTTCTCGAGGATCGACGGGCACTTCGCGCGGACGCCCGCGCACTCCTCAGGAGGCTGCAAGAGGTCGAAGTCGGACCCGCACGAGAGCTCCTTGAGGGTGCCGGCCATGGCGATCAGGCATGTCTTGGCCTCCGCAACCGTGACGGCGCACCCCTCGAACTCGTACGTGAAGCACCTGCTCGACGTCAGAGGTTCACCTGGAGAGATAAGGCACTGCCGCCAGATGGCCACGCAGGCCTCTATCTCGCGGGAGTTGAGCAGTCCGACGAGATCGCACTGGTCTGCTTTCGCGAGCTTCATCGGCTGTTTGAGATCGTCGCACACCTGGCTGGCCTCTTCGCTCGTCAGCTCGCCGAGCTGCTGGTTCTCGTCGAGGGCGATTCCGGTCTCGCCCCCCTCGTCACCGCACGCCACGAGCGCGAGCCCAGCCGCCAGGACCCCGAGAAGCGTCATCCGTCTCATTCGAGCTCTCCTTGACAAGGGAGGTGCGCTCGTGGCCGTTCAGGACCCGCAGGCACCCCGTTCGCCTGACGATACCCACGCTCCGCGCTCTCAGGCAGCGTCCCCAGCCGGATCGCCGCGTCGGCCTCGCGTGTCACGCGGGCGACCCTCTCGTCGGTGGAGCTCGGATCGGCGGACAGCGCGGGATGGCGCTCGAGGCGCGCCGGTCGCGTGCAGCTCGTGGTGGTGCTCGGCCCACCGCATGTCATGGCCTGGTCGGAAAGGAGGCGTAACGGGCGCGGCTCCGGACAGGGAGCTTCACCGCGATGGCGACGAGGCCAAGGGCCCCGGGCCGTCCGTGGCCGACGTCGTGGCGCTCATCGCGCGCTTCGGCGTCGTGGCGCCCGAGGACGATCGGTCAGCGGGGCGCTGGGCGACCTCAGGAGCCCTCGCCGTCGGTCTCCCCGGAGCCGACGATCTCCGGGCACTTCTCGGTGAGGGCCGCGCACCCTGCCGGGGGCTCCCCGGAGGTGTCGGGCGGCGTTGCGCACGTGATCGCCTTGACGCCGTCGGCCTGGGCCTTCATGCAGGCCTTGTACTCCGCCACCGTCGCGGTACAGCCCGCGAAGCCCTCGGTGGAGCACCCGCCGTCGCCCTGCGAGGGCTGCTCCGGGGCGCTCATGCACTCGGCCTTGGTGGCCTCGCAGTCACCCCCGAAGGCGCCGGCGAACGCGCCGGCGACCTCGCACAGGTCTTCCTTCGTGACATTGATCGACGCGGCGAGATCCTGGCACACCGCCTGGGAGTCCGCGGCCGTCAGCTGGCCGAGCTGCTTGCCGTCGAGGTCACCTCCGCTCTGGCTCCCGGTGTCCCCGTTGCCCCCGTCGTCGTCGCCGCCGCAAGCCGCGAGCGCGAGGCCAGCCATCAGCAATCCAAGAAGCTTCATCCGTGTCATCGAGCGCTCCCTCATCGAGAATGTTCACCAGCGTGTCCGCGCGGCGCTCGAGGACGGCTCCGCCAAGGAAGCGAGCGGGCTGCATCGTCGGCCGGGCAGGCGCGCGGGCCGGACCTACTACGACCGCGGTTCAATCTTTCTTCCTGCTGGAGAGAAATAGACGGCGGCCTCGGGCGCGAGCCCTGCCGCGCGCGGTCGAGGCGCTCTTCGCCCGAGTGTATCGGCGCGCGTCAGGGGGCGCGCCGACGTCTCGCCGGGCGTGAGGGTGCGTCCGGAGGCGCCGTCGGCTTCCCGTTGCGGCCGGCGTCCCACTGCGCGACCACGCGCTTCGGCGCCACGCGACGCCATGCGCCCACGAGCAGCTCTTCCAGGAGCGCCCGATCGACGCGGCGGAGCTCCACCCGCGTCCAGCCCTGGTGCCCCCACGGCGTCACGGAGAAGACGTCGGGCTGCGCCTGCACCAGGCTGTCTTGTTCCTCCAGCGACAGCTTGAGGACCGCGTGCTCCTCCGCCACCCAGTGGGTCGCGAAGATCTTCCCTCGCACGCGGAACGACGGTTTGCCCCAGTGGTCCTGCTCCTCGGCCTCGGGAAGCGACAGCGCGAGCCTCTGGAAGTCCTCGGAACGGAACGCAGAAGGAACATGCGTGGGAGGGGGAGGCGTGGAAGGCGTGGGAGACCCGCTCGACATGGTGTTCGCTCCTTCGAAGCTTATCCTGAAGAACGCGACGCCGGCGGTCTTGTAAAGATTTTACCCCGCCGCGGGCTCCTGCCAGCGAGGCCGAGCCGCGCGGCGGGGCGGGCGCTCCGCTCAGGGGCCTTCGGCCTCGCTCTCGTCTTCCTCGTCCTGTCGCCCGAAGAACGCCGGGCACTTCTCTTCGGCCGCGGCGCACGCAGCGGGCTTCTGCGCGATGTCAGCGAGCGTCGATTCGCACGTGAGCGCCTTGATGGTGCCTACCACGGCGGTCATGCAGGCCCTGAGCTCCGCGACCGTGGCGGTGCAGCCGGTGAACTGGGACGCTCCGCACGAATCGAGCTCGCCCGTCAGCTCGGACTCCTCCGCAGCGCTGATGCACTCCTGCTTGGTGGTCTCGCACTCGATTCCGAACAACGAGCCAACCACCCCCTCGGCCTCGCACTCGTCCTCCTTCGAGATCGTGTTGGTCTGCCCGCGGAGGTCGTCGCACAGGCCGTCGGCCTCCTCGGCCGTCAGCGCGCCGAGCTGCTTGCCTTCGATGTCGCTCCCGCTACCGCCATCGCCATCACCCTCATCACCGCCGCAAGCCACGAGCGCGAGACCAGCCATCACAAACCCGAGAATCTTCATCCGTGTCATGTCGAGATCTCCTTGAACGAGGACGTTCACCTTGAGCACTTCCGCGCGGCCCTCCAGGCGACGCCACAGCGCCTGAAAGCGCTGGGCGCGGGCGCCTTCCGGGCGACTGCGCTGCTCAGAACGGTCTACGTTCGACGAGAAGATTCCTTTCCTCCGCGATCGGCGAGCGCAGCTTTTTCACGCAATCGCCGCCCGCGCCGCGGTTCGGGAGTCCCACGTCCCACCCCGGCGCGCGCGACGCCCGGAGCCCCAAAGAGCGCTCGCCCGCTACGGGCTCATGCCGGCGACGTCGATCAGCGCCGCGCGCGTCCGGGTCGGGGTCGTCCCGCTGAACTGCTTCACGTCGCGCGCGAGGTGCGCCTGGTCGTAGTAGCCGAACCGCTGGGCGAGCTCCGCCCACGTCCCCGTGGCGCCCGTCTTGAGGTGCCGCACCAGGCGATCGAAGCGCACGAGCCGCGCGAGGAGCTTGGGCGGGATGCCGACGTGCTCGCGGAACAGGCCGATCACGTGCTTCTGGCTGTAGCCGAGCTCGCGCGCGAGGGCGCGCATGTCGACAGCGCCCCCGCGCTCCTCGATCCGGCGGAACGCCCACGAGACCACGCCGACCTCGATCCGCGCCTCGTCCACGCGCTCGCCGAGCGCCCGCTCGATCAGATCGAAGCGCGCGTCCCAGGTCGGGAGCTCCTCGAGGCGCTCCGCCAGCCGGGCGTGCTTCCTCGGGAGCAGATCGCGCGCCGAGATCACGCGCCCGGTCAGCTCCTCCATGGGCACCCCGAAGAAGAGCCGCGCCCCGATGGGGGTGAGGTTCACCTGGAGCCCGCGCTGGAACCCGTCGTGCTCGGTGATCGTGAAGGTGGCGTCGAGGCCCGCGACGAAGCCGCCGGGGTGCGAGGAATGACGGCGATCGCTCCCCGCGTCGAACACGCGCAGCGGCGGTCCGAACTCGATGATCACGACGATCTGCGGCGCCGGGAGCTCTCGCCGCCGCAGCGGCCCGGGCGTCTCCTCCGTGTAGCCGCTGTAGTCGCGGATGTAAGGCCGGAGGTGCGGCGCCGGGGGCCGCGTCGCGATCTCCCAGCGGCCCTCACCGGACTTGCCGCGGGCGATCCGTGCACGAGGCGCCAGCGATTGCATCGCCATCGCGGGAGAAGGGTACACGTCGACGCGGGCGTGAGCCAGCCGCGCGCGCGGGGCGGGGCGCGTCGGCGGATCGTCTTGCAGCACCTCAGCCCGAGGTGGCATCGTGCTCCTCGGCCTCGGGCAGCGACAGCGCGAGTCTCTGGAAGCCTTTGGCGGAGATCATCGCGGTGCGCCTCGGCAACGGGACGGGTCGCCGTCGCGAGGGGGCTCAGGCCCGGACCACCTCGAAGATCCGGAAGAAGCTCGGCGTCTAGCGCACGCACGTCACGCCGAGCGCCGCTGCCTCGAGCAGCGCGCGGCAATCGGCCTCCGTGCGCTCGCGTCCCCCATGTCCACGAGCATGTTGATGTCGCTGAACGTGAGGACCCAGTCGAGGGCGGCGCTCCTGTGCTGGGCAGGGCGGCGGGGCCGGTGCATCCGCCACGAGCAGGCGGCTTCCGTCCTCAGGAGAATGCATTATTTGTTTTGTTGTCGCGTCGCTGCGCTGGCCTGATTAGCATGAGTGCGACGATCCGCCTACCACGGATATCCCGGAAACACAGCGATGGCACGCACCGCACCCGTCCCCAATATCCCCGCAATTCCCGGCATGAACCCGGGCGTCTTCATCGCTGGTGGAGGCGGAGGAGGCGGCGGAGGCCGCGGAAAAGGTGGGCGAGGGCGTGGCGGGGAGCGAGGCGCAGGCGGTAAGAATGGCAAGGGAGATGCCAGCGGTGGTGGCAAGGACGCAAAAGGATGCAGCCCCGGCGCGAACGGCGGATGCACCAACTGCAGCCGAAGTATCTCCAGAGGAGACCCCGTCGACGTCATTTCGGGAGAGGTCTTCACAAGCCCTGAGACGGACCTCTTCTTGCCGGGGTTCTTCAACCTCGATATCACCCGTGCATATTCCTCTGCTCGACGCGACGAGGACGTAGGACTGGGATTCGGCTGGAGACATAGCTTGGCCTGGACGCTGGAAGAGACCCGACGCGGACTCGTTCTGCGGTCAGGCGACGGCGGCGTGGAGACCCTTCCGGCGCTGGACGGCACCGGCGAGCAGGCGTCTGTCGGGCCTTGGGGGATTCTACGCACTGAGATGGGCTATGCGGTACGGCCCGGCAACGAGTTCATCCATCACTTCGCCAAGACAGAGCCGACGTCCGCCGTATACAGGCTGGTCGCGGTCAATTATCGAGCCCGTGGCTGGCTGCGTCTGAACTATGAGGCCGGGCGCCTGGTATGCGTTATGGACTCGGCAGGGCGCACCATCGTCTTCCACAGCACCCAGGAAGGTCGAATCCGCTCGATCGCCGTGCCAGATCCGAACGGGGACTCGCTCATCTTCGCCCGCTTCGAATACAATGCTCATGGCGACCTGATCGAGGCCATTGACGCCGATGGTTACTCGACCCGCTACGGGTACGACGAACATCATCGCCTACAGCGCCTCGAATATCCGAGCGGGATCGTTTTTCACTTCGTCTACGACGACGAGGGTAGCTGCATCGAGACCTGGGGAAACTATCCGGGACACGCCGATGCCGCGCTGGCTTCCGAAGCGCCGCCTGTCCTACGTGACGGGCACCCAGCGAAAGGTATCTATCATTGTCGATTTGTATATGATGGCGACTACACCGAGGTTGTCGATTCTGTGCGGCTGCAGCGCTTTTTTCGTGGTCCTGCCGATGAAATCGGCAAAGCCGTGAACGCTCGAGGCGGAGTTACGGCGCGTGTCTTCGACGAGCGAGAACGCATGATTTCGCTCACCGATCCGACAGGGGCGACGTGGACTTGGAAATACGATGAGATGGATGAGATTGGGATGGAAACGAATCCCGACGCCCAAGTCCTCCACGTCCGGCGCGACACGCTAGGCCGAGAAATCGAGATCGTCGACCCCGGCGGAGGCAGCACGGCGATTCACCGCGACCGCTTCGGCGAAGTCGTCTTGATGCGCGATCAGGTAAATGGGTTGATTCAGTTCAATCATATTGAACGAGGTCTCGCGCGTGAGGTCGTCGATGAACGTGGTGGGCGGCATCTGTTCGAGTACGACTATCACGGTAACTGCACCGCTCGTACGTTTCCGAACGGGGCGCGTTACCAGTTCATGTACGACTACTGGGGACGCCTGCTTCGGATCGTGAATCCGCTCGGTTACGAAATACATCTGCGCTACACCCGATCGGGGCGGGTGACGCACATCGTGGACCAGCTCGGCCGAACCACAAGTTGTCGCTATGACGGGATGGGCAACCTGGTCTCAACCACCGAGCCGAACGGCAGCACAACGACGTATGAATACGGTGGGTTGAATTGGCTCACGCGTGTCCTGCATCCCGATGGCTCCGAGCTGCGCGCGTTCTACAACCGCGAGGGATGGCTGCTGTACCATCTGAACGAGCGAGGCGAGAAATCCGAGCGCTCGTACTTGGCAGACGGGAACCTCTCCTCGGAGCGCCAGTTTCATGGCGCGAGCGTCCGCTACCAACGCGATCTGCTCGGGCGCATCACGGGATACGACGAAGGCGACGGTCTGCATGAGCTGAAGCTCAGTCCGGCGGGGCAGATCCTGGAGCACGTCGCACACGACAACTCCGCGCGGCGCTTCGAGTATGACCCGCGCGGCGAGCTGATGTTCGCGTCCTCCGCGGAGGTCGAGCTCACGTTCGAGCGTGACGCGGCGGGCCGGATTACCAAGGAATCCATCACCGTGGAAGGGGCGACCTACGTCGTTCAGAGCTGGCGCAACGAAGCCGGAGATCGTTTAGCGCTTCGGACGTCGCTCGGCCACGAGTTGCGCGTGAAGCGAGACGCGAACGGTCGCGTCGCAGCGCTGGAGGACCGCGACGGTCGCGTCCTGTCTATCACGCGAAGCCCGCTCGGCTCCGTTCAGCGCATCGATCTCGCCGCCGGTGGAGCCATTCTCGACGCACGAGACGCCGCCAACCGCCTGCGGCGCCGCCACGTCGAGAGGCTGCAGGACGGTCAACGAAGCGATGAGCCGGAGTGGATCGGGGTCGGTCGCGCACATATGGTCGATCACCGCTACGAGTACACCGCCGTTGACGAGCTCCGTAGCATGTCCACCGCGGGCGGCCTGTCCGATGTGTTCGAGTACGACGCCAGAAAGCGACTCGTTTGCAGGCAGCGTGCCGATGGAACGCGGGAAACGTTTCACGTCGATCCGTGCTCTAATTACAACGAGATCGGCGCCCGCGGTCTCGAGCGCAGCTACGCGCAGGGCAACGTCCTCACGACGCGCGGGAACACCCAGTACACCTACGACGCGCGGGGCTACCTTATCAAGAAGACGGTGCGAAGCCCGGCATCTCCGACGCTGGAGACATGGCGCTACAGCTGGAACGCGTATGGTCTTCTGGAGAGCGTCGATCGTCCCGACGGACTGCGCGTGGAGTTCCTGTACGACGCGTTCGCGCGTCGCGTCGTCAAGCGCACACTAAGGCATGGCCGCGTCACTGCTCGATACCACTATGTCTGGGACCTCATGTCATTGATCCACGAGGTGAAGATCAGTGATTCTGGGGTGCCGGAGTCTGTCCGCACATACCTGTTCGAGGACTCCGATGACCCGATGCCGCTCGGGCACCGCGACACCGCAGGCGGCGCGTGGGTCTACTATGTAGAGGACGTCATTGGCGCGCCGACGGATCTAATCGATGCGACCGGTCGGCTGCTGGGGAGGCTCGAGCGCTCCGTCTTCGGGAAGGCGCGGCCTGCTCCCGGCTCGAAGGAGACGACGCAATTTCGTCATCCTGGCCAGTATGATGATGCCGAGACCGGTCTTCACTACAATCGCTATCGCTACTACGACCCTGAGATTGGCAGGTACATCAGCCCTGACCCCATCGGCTACTTCGGTGGGCTCAACCTGTTCGCCTACGGCCACAATCCGATCGGCTGGCCTGACCCTCTGGGGCTGGTCATCGCCCAGCTGACGGGTGCGCCGGCGGCGTTCCAGAACTTTGCGGGCAACCCGGGCGGATTCCCGTCCGGCGGCGTGACATCGCCGGGGCTGAACGCTCCCCCGGCAGGCCTCAATCCGCGCAACAACGGATGTGGCGAGCAGAAATTCGCCCAGGAATTGCTTGCGTTCGGAAAGACGCAGCAAGCGCGGGAGCTACCGCGCCGGCAGCGCAAGTACAAGCTCGAAGGCAAGTTCCCGCCGTGCCCCACCTGTCATGCGGCGCTGATGCGCGCGGCGGCCGACGCGAACTCGACTGTGGAGTACATGTGGGAGCAGCCAGAGGGGGTGCAAAACAAGGTCACCTACAAGGGCAACACAAACGGCTCGTGCAAGGTCAA
The DNA here is from genome assembly GCF_028368935.1 of Sorangium aterium. Lineage (NCBI taxonomy): Bacteria > Pseudomonadati > Myxococcota > Polyangiales > Polyangiaceae > Sorangium > Sorangium atrum. The sequence continues at coordinate 1,033,230 of NZ_JAQNDK010000002.1, forward strand.
GGGGAAGGGGACGGCGGGCAAGGAGGTCGCTACAGGATACGACCACGACTTGGGTGCTGCTGCCAACCCGAAGGCCGCGACGACACAGGGATATTATGGTGTCGCATTCAGCAGTAAGTCGGATGCTACCTATGAAAAGCTGCGTCAGCAACAGAAGAACGAGAGAAAGAAATGAAGAGGGCTGCGAGAAGCGCATCATCCTCCGGTGGTCCCCTGGATCGAGAGGGCGCCGTGAATGACGCGCTCAAGCGGATCTCCGCCGCCGCGGCTCAAGGGAGCAAGACGCTCAATCTTCGCGGGCTGGGCCTAGACGATCTGCCCGAGGAGATCGGGACCCTCACCACGCTGGAGGAGCTCGACCTGTCCCGCAACGCGTTGAGACAGTTAACGCCGTCGCTCGTGGGGCTCGACCAGCTCGCGAAGCTGGATCTGAGCCGGAATCAGCTGAAGTGGTTCCCCTCGGAGCTGTGCGGCCTGACCAGCCTGCGTAGCTTGAACGCGAGCGACAACGCCATCAAGGACGTTCCGGCCTCGATCTCCACGCTCATCGCGCTCGAGGAGCTCGATATCGGCTTCAACAAGCTTGAGCGACTGCCTCGGGAGCTCTTCGCCCTCCCGAGGCTGCGCAAGCTGGAGCTGAGCGGCAATCAGCTGAAGCTTTTGCCACGGGAAGTGGGGCAGATGAAAGAGCTCGTCGAGCTCTGGGTTGTCGACAACCCCTTTTCGGTTCTGCCCAAAGAGATATGGACTCTACCGAAGCTTTCGTGGCTTCACCTGGATGGTGAGCAGTTCGGGCAGGTCCCGGAAGCCGTGCGCAAGCGAGGAAAGCCGACCCTGCAGGTCGTATAACCCTTCGCGGGGCGAGCGGTCCCGCACCGCGCCGGTAAGGCGTCGGGCGGATGACGCACGGACACTCTGCCGCGCGCCGCGGAGGTCGACGGCCCCGACGATGCCGGGCGCAACCCCGCGGGTGTGCTCCACCCGCCTGGTGGAAGATCGCGCCGGCGGCACGCTGGCGCGAGCCAGCCGCGCGCGCAGGGCGGGGCGCGTCAGCGGATCGTCTTACAGCACCTCAGCCCGAGGTGGTAATTCGCGTGCCACGCGTCCTCCATCGGCTCGACGTGCCAGCGCGGGCTGTAGGCGCAGTGATCGGGGTAGGTCTCCCGGCCCTTCGGCCTCGGGGCGTCGTGCTCGCGGGCGACCTCGACGTAGAACCAGGCGCTCCCCTTGAGCTGGCTGTACAGCTTGCCGTCGTCGCGGTCCCGGCGGGTCATGATCTCGGCCACGTTGCCGTGCTGATCGAACACCCCGAACCGCGAGCGGCACGCGGGGAAGGACCCCGCAGGCTCGGTGTCGGTCGCGCAGGTCTGGTAGGCGGAGCGCGCGGTGTCGCCGTCGCACGGCTTGCCGTCGATGTCGCGGTGCGGCGTCTGCGTGTGGCAGATGGCGAGATCGAGCTCGTCGCCGTAAGCGTACGTCCTCGGCTTGCCGCCCTCTGGATCGCCGCGACACGCGAGGCTCCACTCGTCCTCTGTGCAGAGGCGCTTGCCCTGCAGGCTGCACACGGTCGCCGCCTGCGTCGGGCTCGCCCACACCATCGGCAGCTCGCACGGCTTGTTGGGGAACTCGAAGATGTCGATGCAGAACTCGGCCGACGCCGGCTTCCCGCGCCGGTACACGGGCACCATGTTCTCCTGGCCGCCGCAGCGGGCGCGCTGCTCCTCCGTCTGGAGGACGACGCCCCGGAGGCCCTCCAGGCACTGCTCCTTCGATCGCGTGTGCCGCGCGAGCTCCTTGTTGCCCTGGTTGAGCCGGGCAGGCGAGCCGCCGCCGAAGTTCTTCTCCAGGAAGAGCTCGGGGTTCTTGAACTTCCGCTCTCGCTCCGAGAACTCCTTCAGCGAGAAGAGCCGCACCAGATCCTCGCGCGCCTCGTAGTGGATCGCCATCGGATCGCCGACCGCCCCGGGCGCGCCAGCGTCGCCGCCGGCCGCATCGGGCGCGCCGGCCTCGCCGGAGGCCCGAGGGGCAGGCGCCTCCGGGGCGGAGGCCGCCGGGCCTGAAGGCGGCGCGCCGGCGTCGCGGCCGCGATCGGCGTCGCCGCGGGAGCAGGCGGGCGCGGCGGCGGCGAGCGCCGCCAGCACAAGGTGCAAGGGACGGGAGGGAGGGGGCACGTGGAGCGAGCGGGGCACGTGGAGCGAGCGGGGCACGTGGAGCGAGCGGGGCACGTGGAGCGAGCGGGGCACGTCGAGCTAGATCAGAGGGCGGCCGCGATGATCTCGGAGAGGCTCGCCTCGTCGACGACGCCCGTCAGGTAGGCCGCGACCTTCCCCTGCCGGTCGATCACCACGAGGCTCGGCAGCTTGTCCACCCCGTAACGAGCCGAGGCCTCCTTCGCGTCGTCGATGAGGATCGGATACGAGAGGCCCTTCTTGACGGCGTACTGGCTGGCCACCTGGGGCGGGTCGTCCACGTTGATGCCGAGCACCACGAGCCCCTTCTTCTCGTAGCGGCGCGCGATCCGGTCGAGGATCGGCGCCTGGACCGCGCAGGGACCGCACCACGTGGCCCAGAAGTCCAGGATCACCGGCTGGCCCTTCAGCTCGGCGATCTGCATGCGCGCGCCGGGCTCGCCGTTGGCCGCGACCGGCAGCGTCACGTCGGGGGCCTCCGCGCCGACCATGCCCCCGACCCCGGGGGCGAGGCGCGGCAGGATCACAAGTCCGAAGAGCGCGCTCAGGGCGATGAGCAACGCGACTGCAGGATAGAGAATCTTGCCGGAATTGGGCTGGGGTTCGGCCATACGGGCCCTGGGCTTCATAGCAAATCTTTGGGCCTACGTCCGAGCGGCTCTGGTACGGTCCGGCGCCTCGACCGGCCGGGCGCTTCGCCGCCTGGCCCGGGGTAGGGGGCGCAGCGCGGCACGCCGCGCGACGCCGCCGCTTCCGGGAGGGGTCGGGGGCGCAGCGCGGCACGCCGCGCGATGCCACCGCCGTTCGGGTCACGTCGTCGCCCGCGCGCTGGAGGAACCATGCTCGATCGTCCGAATCTTTCACGAGAGAATCCCGCGGGGCCGCGCGGACGGCGCCCGCCGCCGGGGCCCCTTCCGGCCAAGCAGGCGGCCAAGTGGCCCCCCGATGACAACGATCTGCCCGGCGCCCCGCCGGCGCCCGCGGGCGGCGGCTTCGCGGACGACGGCAACTTCAAGCGCGGCCGGTTCAGCCCCGTGTCGATCGTGGTCGGCCTCGTCGTCGCGCTCGGCGCCGCGGGCGCCATCTGGCTCGGCGTCAAGCAGGACAGCCAGAAGATGACGGTCGACGCCGTCTCCAAGGAGAAGAAGAACATCTTCGTCCTGCCCAAGAAGGACCAGCTGCCCCTCTGGCGCAAGTGGGCCGCCGCGAGCTCCGAGCTGTCGCTCCAGCAGGAGGCGCTCATGCAGCTCGCGTGGGCCGACGACCCGGAGGGCGTCACGCACGCGCAGAACGCGCTCGCGCTCTCGGACCACCGCGTGAAGGGCGTCGCCGCGCAGGTGCTCGCGTACTACGGCTCGCCCAAGGCCGACGGCGCCAAGCACGCGCTGCTCGAGGCGCTCAAGGTCGCGGACGAGAGCGACCGGCCCCAGATCGTCTGGGCCCTCGTCGAGCTGAAGGAGCCCGCCGCGTTCAAGGACGCGATGGACCAGTACAGGAAGGGGTTCCTCTCGAAGGTCGAGCGGCTCGGCGGCGGCATCGCCTTCGACCCCGAGAAGCTCGCCGGCCTCGTGTCGCTCGAGGAGCTCTCGAAGCTCGCGACCGACGAGAGCTCGTCGGTGCGGCAGCTGGTCGCGACCGTCCTGTCGCGCAACGCCGAGCCCAAGTGGACGAGCGCGCTCATCACGCTCGTGAAGGACAAGGACGTCGAGGTCGCGCGCGAGGCCGCGAATGGCCTCGGGAGGATCGGCGACGAGACGGCGCGCGCCCCGCTCCTCGAGGCCCTCGCGAACGCCGACAAGACCAGCCGCCAGCGCTTCCTCGAGGCGCTGCGCGACGGCATCGGCGGCGAGGGGCTCGTCCTCGCGCTCGACAGCGTGAAGCAGGATCCCGAGGAGACGACCTGGTTCCAGACGAAGCAGATCATGGAGATGCTGCGCGAGCTCGCCGATCCTCGGGCGGCCGACCCGCTCGTGAAGTGGATCGAGGCCAGGAAGCCGCCGCTGCACTGGCAGGGCGAGGCGGGGACGCGACTCGCCGAGGTCGGCGACATCCGCGCCGCCAAGTTCATCGGCGAGCGGATGCTGGCCGACCCGCTCAAGCTCTACAAGCTCGAGAAGTTCTGGGAGGCGGACGAGGGCGGGCACCTGTCGCGCACCGATCTGCCCCGCGTCGTCGGCGCCCGCATGCTCGCCGATCTCGCCGTGATCCACGCGGACAAGGCCGCCGAGCTCAAGGCCGCGGCCGAGGCCCCGGTCATCCTGTGGCTCAAGGATCGCCCGCAGCCGCACGCGAACGGCCTGCGCTTCCTCGCCACGGTCCGCTCCGAGAAGATCCTGAAGGACATGCGCGACTGGGCCTTCCCGACGGATCCGCTCCCCAAGGAGGGGCAGCAGCCGCCGTTCCCCGCGGCGTTCGAGACCGCGCAGAGCGCGCTCCGGTACATCGGGCGCATGAAGGACGAGCCCTCCTACCCGAAGCTCCTCGATCAGTTCAACCGCAAGAAGGACCCGAAGCTGGACATCACCCAGGACGCGCTCCAGGGCGCCGGGCTCGCGATGCTGGGGATGGCGCTCCGCGCGGTCGCCTACGGCGCGTCGCAGGGGCTCGCCGAGTGGGGCGATCCGCGCGCGGTGGAGAGGCTGACGAAGCTCATCGAGGACGAGACGTGGCACGAGGAGGCCCGCCAGGCCGCCTGCGAGGCCGTCGCCTGGTGCGCCGACGACAAGACGATGATCGAGGTGGCGAAGAAGGCGAAGGAGTTCGCGAGCAAGAAGGAGCCGCGCAAGCAGCTCATCGGCGCCTGCTACGCGTCGTCGCTCGCGCTCCGGCCAGTGCCCGGCGCGGCCGCCGAGCTCGTCCCGCTCCTCGCGGCCGACGTCGACCCCGGGGTGCGCATGGCCATCGCGCGCGCCATCGGCATCGGCGGCTTCGACGAGGCGGTGCAGGGGCAGCTGTTCGAGAAGCTGAAGGACGTCGAGGTCCGGAACGCCGCGGCGCTCGCGCTCATCCTCGGCGGCACGAGCGACACCGCGGCGCGGACGATCGCGATGTACGCCGACTTCGACAAGTCCGCGCTCGACGACCTGAAGGACCACTACTACCGCGCCTTCGGCTACTGGTCGGACGAGGACTTCAAGCGCGGCAACCTCTACCGGTACGTCGCCAACGCCGAGGCGATCACGCGGGTGAAGGTCGCCGACGCGCCGCAGGAGTGGGCGCGGCAGCGGCTCCAGGCCCAGTTCGACAACCTGAAGTACGACAACGGCCCGCACTCGGAGACGCGCGTCGTGCTGCGCTACCGGCTCTACCAGGAGGCCAAGAGCGGCGACGGCGCGAAGAAGAAGGGCGCGATCGACACGCTCAAGTTCATGAAGGAGAAGGGCGTGCTCATGGCGCTGCGGCACGAGCAGGGCGAGACCGGCGCGCTCGCGAAGCGCGCGTTCCACGAGCTCATGAACCCGAAGGCCACCGTGGCCGAGGACCTGAGCAAGTTCGCCCCGGCGAAGGCCGGGGGCGACGACACGCAGTAGCGGCGCGGGGCGCGGCGCGGCCGATCTCGCGGACCGCGCCCGCGCACGGAGCCGCGGCGCGCGATGCAGGGGCAGGGAGCCCGGGAGCGCTCGAGGAGGAGGTCGTCCTCTCCGGAGCTCCCGGGCTTCCTGTTTTTGTGCTGGCAGCGCGCCCATTTCCGTCTCCGGCGCGCGTCGGTCTGGCCAGGGGGGCCGGGTGACCGGCGCGTGTCGGGCTGGACAAAACGCACGTTTCGGAAGAGTGTTCGCGCCGAGGTGCACTGTGCCTACCTGGCGTGATGAGCTCATCGAAGCCGTGAAATCGAAGGCGGAGCGCGAGGCCGAGGAGCTCGCGCGGCACAAGAAGCGGGTCGCCGAGGCGCTCGCGGCCGCGGAGTCGGCCGTGTCGCTGGGGGCCGAGTCGCTGAAGTTCGCGCACGAGAGGCTGCAGGAGAAGGGGCAGTCCATCGTGCTCACCCAGGAGCAGGACAAGCACCGGCTCGCGCTCGGCGATTTCAGCCTCTCCCTGGAGCTCCTGCGGGAGTCCGCGATCGTCCGGGTGACGTTCGGCGACGGCAAGCCGCGCGAGTTCGATTTCGCGAAGGACCGCCACATCGCGCCCGCCGACGTGGAGGAGTACATCGGCCGTCGCGCGCTCGAGCTGGTCCGCGCGGCGCAGAAGGCGTCGCCGTGGTGAGCGCCTGGCGCGCCGCGGCCCCGCTGTCGTCCCGCGCATGGGGTCTTCGCCGCGGCCTCGCCGCCGGCCTCCTCGCCGCGGTCGCCGCGTGCGCTCCGCCGGCAGCGCCGCCTCGCCAGCCTGCCGCGCCGCCGGCCTCGAAGCCTGCCGCGCCGGCGCCCGCCGCGCCGGCCTCGATCGATCTCGATCCCGCCGCGGAGGCGCGGATCGCGGCGGACGTCGCGTACCTCGCGTCGCCCGAGCTCGCGGGGCGCGGGACCGGCGAGCCCGGCGCCGATCTGGCGGCCGAGTTCATCGCGCGCCGGTTCGCCGAGCTCAAGCTCTCGCCGCTGGGCGGGCCGGGGAGCGACGCGAAGGCGTACCGCCAGGTGTTCGACGCGCGGGTCGGCGCCGACGTGGCGCCCGCGGCCCTCGCGGTGCAGCGCGCGGGCCGGAAGCAGAGCGTCGAGGCCGGCAAGCTGGTCACGGCCGACGGGAGCGCGAGCGGGACGGTGTCCGGGGCCGCGGTGCTCGTCGGCCATGGAGTGACCGCGCCGGCGCTCTCCTGGGACGACTACGCCGGCCGGGAGATCGAGGGGAAGATCGCGATCGTGCTCGACGGCGTGCCCACGCTGGACGGCGGCTCGGGTGGAGCGGCGCACGCCGGCGCGCACGGCGGCGCTGCGCCCGCGGGTCCGCACGGGGGTGCAGCTCATGCCGGTGCAGCGCATGGCGGCGCTGCGCCCGACGATCCTCATCATCCTGCGCGGCCGGCGGACGCGCTCCGCGACTTCGGCAGCGTCCGTTACAAGCTCCGCACCGCCCGCGAGCACAAGGCCGCCGGGGTGATCCTTGTCGCGGCGGGCGACGAGCTCCCGCGGGTGCCGGACGACGCGGCGAGCATGGGCATCCCGGCCGTGGTGATCACGCGCTCCGCGGCCCGCGCGCTCTTCCCGGCGGCCGGGCTCGCGCCGCCGGTGAAGCCCGCAGGCGCGGCCCCGGAGAAGCAGGCGGCCGTGAAGCCGGCCGCGACCAAGGCGGTCGCGCCGAAGCCGCTCGACGGCACGACCGTCGAGATCACGACCAAGGTCACCGCGCGGATGGCGCCGGCGTCGAACGTGATCGGCCTGCTCTCGGCGAAGGACGGCTCGCCGCACGCCGGTGAGTACGTCGTCATCGGCGCCCACTACGATCACCTCGGCTACGGGGGCACGTCGTTCTCGCGCGCGCCGGGCGTGCACGCGGTCCACCCGGGCGCCGACGACAACGCCTCGGGGACCGCGATGCTCCTGGAGGTGGCGCGGCGGTTCGCCTCATTCCCCGAGCGGCCGGCGCGGAACCTCCTGTTCATCGCGTTCGGCGCCGAGGAGCTCGGCACCATCGGCTCGCGCCACTTCGTCGATCACCCGCCGGCCCCGCTCGCGGGGATGAAGCCGGTCGTGGCCATGATCAACGCCGACATGGTCGGCCGGATGCGGGACGACAAGCTCCTCGTCGACGGCCTGGGGACCTCGCCCGACTGGCAGCCGATCGTGGACGACGCCGCCCGCGGGCTCGGCCTCACGCTCCAGTTCGGCGTCGAGGGCTTCGGCGCGAGCGATCACGCGTCGTTCACGGCGTCGCGCGTCCCGATCGCCTTCCTGTTCACGGGCGTCCACGAGGACTACCACCGGCCGAGCGACACGGCGGACAAGATCAACGCCGCGGGCGTCTCGCGGTGCTCGGTGCTCGCGGCGCGGATGGCGCTCGCCCTGTCGCGGCGCGACGCGCGGCTCGCCTTCACCGACCCGCCCGCCGACCCGCACCGCAGCATGCGCGGCGGCTTCCGCGCGTCGCTCGGCACGATGCCGGACTACGCGTACCAGGGGCCCGGCGTGAAGCTCACGGGCGTGCGGCCCGACGCGCCGGCCTCCCGCGCCGGCATGCAGGCGGGGGACGTGATCGTGCGCATCGGCGCCCACGCCGTCACCAACATCCACGACTTCATGTTCGCGCTCGGCGATCTCGAGCCGGGCCGCGAGGTCGAGATCGAGGTGGATCGCGGCGGGACCCGGGTGCCGCTCAAGGTCATCCCCGCTCCCGGCCGATGAGCCGGCGCCCTCGCCGCGCCGCGCCGCCGGTCGCGCCACCTCGACGGCGCAGGGCCCCGAGCGGGCCCTGCGCGGTCCGCCTCGCGTTCCTCTGCGGCCTCGCTGCGGCGCTCCTCGGCTGCGACAGCCCGCCGCCTGCGGCGGTCGACGCCGCGACACCCGGGGGGCCCGAGCGCGCCGGCGCAGCTGCGGATGCCGAGCCCGCGCCGCCCGACGCCGCTGCGGCAGAGCTGTCGGACGCCGCGGCGGCGCTGGCGTACACCCCGGCAGAGCCGCCGGACGCCGCGGTGGAGCTGGCGTACACCCCGGCGGAGCTGCCGGATGCCGGGGCAGCGATGTCGTACGCTGCGGCGGAGCCGGACGCCGCGGCGGCAGCCCTCGACGGCGGCTCGCCGGACGCCGCAGCGGAAGCCCTCGACGGTGGCTCGCCGGACGCCGCGGCGGAAGCCCTCGACGGCGGCGCTCCGGACGCGGGGCTGCCCGGCAGCTCCGAGGGGTGCCCGGGCGACATGGTCCTCGTCGAAGGCGACTACTGCCCCGTGGTCGACCAGATCTGCCTGAAGCACCACAAGGAGTACGAGAAGGACCAGGAGCGACGGGCGACGGCCTACAACGAGGCCGAGGGCCCGACCAGCGTCAGCGAGCGGTGCCTCGAGTACAGGCGGCCGACCGAGTGTCTCTCGAAGAAGCGCGCGCCGATGCGGTTCTGCGTCGACCGCTACGAGTGGCCCAACAGGAAGGGCGAGCTCCCGGCGGTGCTCGTCTCGTGGCGCCAGGCCGTCAAGGCGTGCAACGGCGTCGGGAAGCGCCTCTGCACGGAGGACGAGTTCAACTTCGCCTGCGAGGGAGAGGAGATGCTCCCGTACACGTACGGCTACGTCCGCGACGCGACCAAGTGCAACATCGATCGGCCCTTTCGCCAGCGCGAGGTCACGCTCTACCACTACGAGCGGTGCATGCGGCACCCCAAGTGCAAGGCGGAGCTCGAGCGGCTCGATCAGCGCAAGCCTGCGGGCTCGATGCCGGCGTGTGTGTCGCCGTTCGGCGTCTACGATCTCAACGGCAACATCAACGAGTGGGTCGTCCGGCCCGGCCACAAGTCGCCGGAGCGGAGCGGGCTGAAGGGCGGCTGGTGGGGCCCCATGCGCGGCCGCTGCCGCCCGACGGTGGGGTTCCACAAGGAAGAGGACTACGGCTACGAGCAAGGGTTTCGTTGCTGCAAGGATGCGGCTCCGCGGTGAGCGCGCCGTGGCGCGTCCTTTTTGAGGGGCGCACGGCCGCCGACCGGGGGTACGCTCGTGCCCAGCGGGCCCCGCGACGCGGCGCTCGCCGGCGAAGGGCCTGCGGTTCCTCCTCCGGGGGCCGGGGCTCAGATCTCAGCGGCGGGCCGGCACCGGCCCGTCGCTCACGCGGGGAGAGCCCCGCATCTCGAGGAGACCTTGATGAAGCGATCCATGTGGTTCACCAGCGCGCGCTCGGCCGCGTCGGTCGTCCTTGCCCTCGGAGGCCTCGGGCTCCTGACCTCCGCGTGCAGCCGGGGCCGAGACGCCGAGGATCCGTCGAATCAGCAGTACAACGCCTACAACCAGCAGCCCGGGCAGTACCAGCAGCCTGGTCAGTACCAGCAGCCTGGTCAGTACCAGCAGCCCGGGCAGTACCAGCAACCCGGCCAGTACCAGCAACCCGGGCAGTACCAGCAGCCTGGGCAGTATCAGCAGCCGGGCACGACCGCTCCGGCGACGACAGGGCAGCCGGGCCCGCTGGCTCTGCCGTGTACGAACGACATGGTCTGCGGCACACACAAGTGCAACACGGCCGTGGGCAAGTGCGCCTTCCCCTGCGCGGCGAACACCGACTGCGCGGCGGGCTTCTCGTGCATGGGCGCGGGCTCGGCGACGGCGATCTGCGTGCCCGGCGGGCAGTAGGGAGCGCCTCGGCCCAGCCGCACGACGTCTGCGGCGGCGTTCGGAGAGCCTGACAGGAGCGCCACCTCTCGCGCCGCCACAGGGATCGGTGCTGGCCGGGGCAGCTGGCGGCCTTCCGGTAACCGGATCCGGTTGTGCGAGGGCAGCTGGCAGCCTCCCCGTAACCGGATCCGGTTGTGCGAGGGCAGCTGGCAGCCTCCCCGTAACCGGATCCGGTTGTGCGAGGGCAGCTGGCAGCCTCCCCGTAACCGGATCCGGTTGTGCGAGGGCAGCTGGCAGCCTCCCCGTAACCGGATCCGGTTGTGCGAGGGCAGCTGGCAGCCTCCCCGTAACCGGATCCGGTTGTGCGAGGGCAGCTGGCAGCCTCCCCGTAACCGGATCCGGTTGTGCGAGGGCAGCTGGCATTGCGCACATCCGCAACCGCTCGCATTCCCGGGGCGACGTCCCCTCGCCGCATCAAGACAGCGCGAGCCGCCTTACCGCGCATATCGTGGTCGCCGCGCACCCTGGCGCGCCTCGGAGCCCAGGAGTCGGCGCGAGCGCTCGACAATCGGCTGAAGCACTGCGCGAAGGTCGGCCTTCTCGTCCTCGACGAGGTGGGATATCTCGCCTTCGACAGCAGAAACACCGCGAGCACATGATCGTCCTTCACGCTTCGCTCGTCCGGTTTCAAGTTCAAGATCTGAATCGTCCCTTCCTTGTACATCTTCCAGACAAGCTTCCCGAACTCGTTCCTCATGACGTAGTGCGCTTCGAGCAGCCCCCGCCACCACTTTCGAAGACCCACATCAGCGAGCGGCCAAGCTCGGGCGAAGCCTCACCTCGACACCCCGCACGCGGCGCTCGACGTCGGAGAGGCCAAGCTCCACGAGATCGCCGAGACGACCGACGATAAGTGGGACAAGCTGAAGCAGGGGGCCGACCACGTCGGAAGCGACCTCGAGGGGGGCGCGCACGACGCCTCAGGAACCCAGGAAGGAGGGCTGGCCATGTCATGGTTCACAGCATGGCTCGGTTACGGCCTCGGCCGGGGAGCGGCCAAGGCCATCTTCGGCGAAGACAAACCGGAGGCAGTGCGCCCGCCGATCCGCGAGCAGACCGAGGCGGAGATCCGCGCCGACGAGGAGCGTTACGACGAGGACGCGAAGCGGCTCGACATGGAGGACAAGGCGGCAAAGAGACGCGGCTCGGGCTGAGGGACGAGTGCCTGCTCTACGGGGCGCGACCCGCATAGGTCGGATCTGACACAGGCCGGAACCGCGTTACGCTTCGTGTCATGGAGCTGCACCACACCACGATCCACGGGCACGACATCGCCTTCCGCCGGGAAGGCCGGGGCCCGCTCCTGGTGCTCATCCATGGCATGGCCGGGAGCTCGGCGACGTGGCGGCAAGTGATCCCCGCGCTCGCCCGGCGGTTCACCGTCGTCGCGCCGGATCTGCTGGGCCACGGCGCCTCCGCCAAGCCGCGGACCGACTACTCGCTCGGCGCGTATGCGAGCAGCATCCGCGATCTCATGGCGGCGCTCGGACACGACCGCGGCACCCTCGTCGGGCACTCGTTCGGCGGCGGCGTCGCCATGCAGACGGTCTACCAGTTCCCCGAGTGCTGCGAGCGGCTCGTCCTCGTCGGCAGCGGCGGCCTCGGGATCGAGGTGAACGCGCTCCTGCGGGCGCTGAGCCTGCCCGGGGCCGAGCTGGCGCTGCCGATCGGCTGCCGGCCGCTCTCCCGCGCGCTCCTCCGCTTCGTTCTCCGCCCGGAGCGCTTCCTCGCGCGCGCCGCCCTGCGCTTCCTGGAGCGGCGCGGCCAGCGCCCCGGCCCGGTGCTCGTCGAGTTCGTCAACTCCTGTTCGTCGCTCGCGGACGCGGACGCCCGGCGCGCGTTCGTCCAGACCCTGCGCTCGGTGATCGACCGCGCCGGCCAGCGCGTGAGCGCGCACGACCGGCTGTACCTGACGGCGGAGGTGCCGACGCTGATCGTGTGGGGGACCCACGACCCGGTGATCCCCGTCACCCACGCCCGCGACGCGCACGCATCGATGCCGGGCAGCCGCCTCGATCTCTTCGAGGCCGTCGGGCACTACCCGCATTGCGAAGATCCGGAGAAATTCGTGCGAGTGCTCGAGAGGTTCGTGGACACGACGGAGCCGGCGCGGGTCTCCGCGCAGCGGTGGCGCGAGCTCCTCTCGCGCGGGCGCGCGGCGTGACGGCGACGCGCCTTCGCCGGCCATGTCGGGGCGCGAGCACACGACGCGCGACGCTAACAGGATATCCGTACGCGTTCCGCGAAAGGCTCCGTCGCGCGGCTGTACGAGGGCGAGCTACGGGAGGAGGACGCGGAGGGGCGGTTCCGGATGCAGAAGAGGAGCCCATGGAGCCCCGAGGTGGGAGGCATCGATGCGTCGGCCGCACATCTTGAAGCTGGCGGGATGGAAGCGGCGGTTTTCACGCGCCGGCGCCTGGTCGAAGGACGTGCTCGTCTGCCTGGATCGCACGAGGGTCCTCGGCCTCGCCGCCGAGACGGCGTTCTGGCTATTTCTCTCGCTCGTGCCGCTCGCCGCTGTCGCGGGTCTCCTTGCCGGGCGCTTCTCGACGAGCAACTGGAGCGCGGTCGTGCAGCTGTTGAGCCCGCTCCCGGCAGCGGCCCGCCAGCTCGTCAGCGCCGAGCTGATCAACCTCGCCACCTGGAACGAGGGTTCGGTGGGCGTCGGGACCACAACGGTCTTCATCTGGCTCGCCTCGAGCGGCGTGCACTCGATCTTCGACTCCCTCGAGATCGGGACCGGGATCTCGCGTCCCTGGTGGAAGAAGCGCCTGCTCGCCATCGGCATGTGCATCGTCCTGCCGGTCGCGGTTGCTCTCCTCGCGTCCCTGGGCCCCGCGCTCCAAGGCGCGATGGGTGGGCTCGGGCGGTGGATCCCGCCGCTGCGGGCGACCGAAGCCCCGACCCTGGCGAGCCGCCTTCTCCGCTTCTGCGTCAGCGCGGGGATCGTCCTCGCGTACGTCTGTGCCCTGTACCGGGTCGGCATCCCGCCCCGGGCCCGGCGTGGCGTGCCGATCCTCCCCGGTGCGCTGCTCGCCGTCGCGCTCGAGATCCTGTTCGGCTTCGCCTATGCGTTCTACATCGCCAAAGCGGGAGATGGCGGCGCCTACCTGGCGGGGCTCGCGGTGATCGGCGTGACCATGATCGGCCTGTACTTGTTCACGGCAGCGCTCCTCGTGGGGGCGGTGGTGAACCGGAAGCTTGCGCGCGGCGTCGAGCCCTGCCCCGGGGCGGCGGCCAGGAGCAGGATGGACGATTGAGCGTCGATCTCGCACCTCGATCACCTCCGAGCCTCGCCGTCCGTGCGCCTCCCCTTCGTCTCCGCCACGTAGATCCGCAGCGTCGAGATCGCCAGCGCCATCACCAGCGGCCCGAGCAAGAGCCCGATCAGCCCGAACGTCTCCACCCCACCGAACAGCGCGCCGAACGTGAAGAGCGCTGGCATGCTCGATCCCCGGCCCACGAGCCGCGGGCGGATCACGTAGTCGGAGACGCCCCCCACCACCAGCGCCCCCCACGCGAGCTCGACGATCCCCATGGCGATGTGGTGCGTGAGGATCAGGTACACGCCCGCCGGCCCCCAGACGAGCAGCGTGCCGACCGCGGGGATCAGCGAGGCCACCGCCGTCGCGGCGCCGAAGAACGCCGCCTCGGGCATCCCCGTGATGAGGTAGCCGATCGCCGCGAGAAACCCCTGCGCGATTCCGGTGAGCACGGTGCCGAGGAGCGTCGTCCGGCCGACGACCCGGAACTCGTCGAGCAACGCGCGGGTGTGGCGTGGGTGCAGCGGGAGCACGTCTTCCGCGCGGCGCGCGAGCGAGGTCCAGTGCCGAAGGACGAAGTAGGTGGTCATCGACAGGAAGAAGAAGCCGAGCAGAGCGCTGAAGCTGGCCGAGGCGACGAACGCCGCGATGCCGGCGGCGCGGGCGGCGAGCTCGGCCGCGGCGTCGCGCAGCCGGGCGGGAAGATCGTCGGCGCGGAGCCCGAGCGGTTCGAGGCGCCGGGTCCACTCCACGAGGAGCTCACGGGCCGGGGCCCCGGGGGAGAGCGCGGCGATGAGCGCCCCCGCCAGTCCCACGCCCCGGCCCACGAGCAGCGACGAGATCCCGGCCAGCACCGCGACGATCACGATCGACGACAGCGCGACCGCGACCGCCGCCGCCACCGCGGGTCGACGCCCGCGCGCCCGCATCCGCTCGTAGAACGGCTGCATCGTGAAGGCGTTGAGCGTGCCGAGGAGGATGCCGATCCCCACCGGGTGGGTGATCCACACCATGGCCGCGACCGCGGCGATCGCCAGCGCCGCGAGCGCCCGTCGCTCCCGCGCGGGCTCCGGAGGGGCCGCCGGCAGGACCGCGGTTGGAGGCGGCTCCGGCGCGCGCATTTCCGAGGACGGGAGCGGCCCCGAAGAGTCGGGCGGGGAGGGGTCGGCCATCACGTAGGTCTCCGCGGTTCGACGTGGTGATCGTCGTCGTGGTCCGTGCCTCGTCAAGACGCCCGAGGCCCTCCGCTGCACGCGGTGAAGCTCAGGTTCGAGCCTTGCGCACGACAGACGTCGGACGAGCTCGCCACCCTGCCCGTTACCACGAGCATCGAGGACGTTTCGTGCGGACGATGCGCGAGCACGGCTGCCGCGCGTCCCCTCGTCGACGACGATAACGGACACACACACCGAGCAACGAAGGCGCATCGCGGTGGTCCCGCGCATGCAACGGTCGCCGCGGCAGGGCCGGTCGGCGAAGTGAACGCCCGGCTCAGCGATCCGCCGAGCGCAGCGACGGGAGGTGTCGTCATGAATACCCGTTCAAAGCCCTACTCCTGGCGTCGACCCTCGCCCTCGGGTTTCCTGTCCTCGCGTTCGCGGTCGACGACGTGCGTATGTCGGATCGGTCCGCCCCGGCGCAGAAGACGATCGAGCAGTTCCTCGAGGGCGGCCAGGTGACGAGGGTGCACGAGACCACGAAGAACAACGCACCCGTCGTCCAGGACGAGGTGAAGAGGGCGGATGGATCGAAGACCACGGTGCAGGTGTCCCCGGATGGCGAGCTCATTGAGCGGAGACGCGATTGAGCGCGCAGGGCGACGCTGCGCCGGCCGCGGCAGGCGTGGACGCTGAGCAAGGCTTGACGGGTCTCACCCAGGTGGAAGCGGCACGTCGCCTGGAGGAGTTCGGCCCCAACGCAATCCCGGAGTCCGCACCTCTGCCGCTCTGGAGGCGGTTTGTCCGACAGTTCCGAGGCCCGCTCAACTTCATCTTGCTCTTCGCCCTCGTGTTCGATCTCGGCGCCTGGCTCTACGGGGGCAGGCGAGGGTGGCCCGTCGAGGCGCTGGCCATCGCGGCCGTGCTCGTGCTCAACGCGGTGCTCGGGGTGCTCCAGGAGTACCGTTCGGAGCACGCGCTCGCGCGGCTCAAGATCCTCGCCGCCCCCGTCGCCTGGACGCTTCGTGATGGGCGCCTCGTGCACATCCCAAGCCGCCAGCTCGTCCCAGGAGACGTCGTCCGCGTCGAAGCGGGCGAGCGGATCCCGGCCGACGGGACCTTGCTCGAGGGGCTCGGCGTCATGATCGACGAGTCGGTGCTGACGGGCGAGTCGATCCCGGTCGACAAATCGCTGGGCGCCGAGGTCTACAGCGGGACGCTCCTCGCTCGGGGCACGGGCTTCCTCCGCGTTACCGGGACCGGCGCCCGGAGCACCATGGGGCGGCTCGCCGCGGTGCTCGGCCAGATCCAGGCCGACAAGACGCCGCTCGAGCGTCGTCTCGACGTGCTCGGCGACAGGATCACCCGCTGGGTGGGAACACTCGCGGCGTTGCTCCTCGCCCTGGGGCTCATCGCCGAGGGTCTCGCGCACTTCGTGGAGGTCATGATCTTCGCGGTCGCGCTCGGGGTCGCCGCCGTGCCCGAGGGCATGCCGGCGGTGGTGACAGCGACGCTCGCCCTCGGGGTCCAGCACATGGCGCGGCGGCACGCTGTCGTACGGCGCCTGAGCGCGGTCGAGGCCCTCGGTTCGGTCACGGTGATCGCGACCGACAAGACTGGCACGCTGACCGACAACCGCATGTCGGTGGCCGCCCTCGAGTCCGACGATCCCGAGGCGGCTCTTGCCGTCTTGGTGTTCGCGAACGACGCCGACGCGCAGGCCGGCGCGGGCGATCCGCTGGAGCTCGGGCTGCTCGAGTACGCGCGCTCGCGAAGGATCGATGCGCTCGCGGTGCGGCAAGCGCACCCCAGGCTCGCAAGCCGTCCGTTCGACAGCGCCTGGAAGTTCATGCGGGTCACCGTCGCATCCCCGACCGGGCCGGTGAGCTACTTCAAGGGCGCGCCCGAGGTGCTGCTCGCGCGCGCGGAGCTGTCGCCCGAAGGTCGAGCGCGGTGGGCCCAGCGAGCGGAGGAGGGGGCCGCGCGGGGTTACCGCGTCCTCGCCCTGGCACGCGCCCCGGGCGAGCGGGAAGACGCCCTCGAATTCCTCGGCCTCGTGATGCTCTGGGACCCGCCGCGGCGGGAGGTACCCGAGGCGATACGCAAGGTGCAGGAGGCGGGCGTGCGGGTCCTGATGATCACCGGCGATCACCCGGCGACGGCCCGCGCCGTCGCCGAGGCCGTCGGGATGGCGAGCACGGAGATGCTCACCGGGGCCGACATCGAGCGCCTCCCGGTCGAGGATCTGCGGCGAGCCGTGCGCCGGGTGGGCGTGTTCGCCCGCATGAGCCCGGAGGACAAGCTCCGTCTCGTGGAGGCGCTGAAAGCGGATGGGAACATCGTCGCCGTGACGGGCGACGGCGTGAACGACGCACCCGCGCTGAAGCGGGCAGACGTGGGGATCGCGATGGGGCAGCGCGGCAGTGACGTCGCCCGCGAGGTGGCCGATCTCGTGCTGCTCGACGACAACTTCGCCTCGATCGTGGGCGCCATCGAGGAGGGACGCGGCATCCACGAGAACATCCAGAAGTTCATCCGGTACACCTTCTCGACCAATGTCGCGCTCGTGCTGCTCGTGGTCACCGGCGTGATCGGCTCGTACGTCCTCGGTCTCCGGGACGAATCGGGCATGCTCCTCTTGCCACTCACGGCGTTCCAGATCCTGTGGATCAACTTCGTCGGCGACGGCCCGCCCGCGCTGGCGCTGGCCCTCGACCGCAACCCCGATGTCATGAGCCGACCGCCGCGCCCGCCGAAGAGCCCGCTGCTCGATGGACCATCGGCTGCGTTTATCCTGGCCACGGGAGGGCTCAAGGGCTCGATCGGGATCCTGCTGATGACGCTCGTGCCGCGCTGGGGGTACGGGCCCGTCGCCATCCAGAGCGTCCTCTTCCTGTACGAGTCAATCGTCAAGCTCGTCTCCGCGTACCCCTCGCGTCGAATGGTGCGCCCGTCGCGGCACAATCTCACCCTGCATCTGTCGATCGGCCTCGGGATCCTGCTGCAACTGCTGACGATCCTCGTCCCCGCGCTGCGGCGCGTCCTCGGGCTCGAGCGGCTCGACGTCCGGGCGATGGTCGTGCTGGCGATCGCCATTGCCGCCACCTGGGCCGTGGCCGAGCTCGTCAGCTGGCTTATCTGGCGGCAGCTCGCCGCGCGCTACGTTCCGCGGGAGGCGAGCCGATCCTCATGACCAGCTCGGACCGTGCTCGCCGTACGTGCATGCGTCGGCATCTCGGCCATGCCGATGCCTCGCATCAGAACGAGCTCCTGCCGCGGTCGCACGTCAGGGTCTGATCGCGAGCAGCGTCGGCGTTTGACCAGGCGCCGCGGCGGCCATCGCGTCGATCAGCGCGCGCGGCTCGCCAGGCCCGACGGCGCCCGTCTTGCGGGCGGCGTCGATCCTGCTGAGCCCCCACAGGAGCGCGGCCACCGCCGGCGTTGGTAAGCGGCTCAGCATCACCATCGGCTCCGGCGTGATGGTGTTTCCAAGGCGACGGACCACGCGGAGCCCTTCCTCCGTGGCGCGCGCGAGGTTCATCGCCTCTGCCCACGACACGCCTGCCTTTCGCGCGTGCGCCGTGATGAAAGCCACCATCACCGGCGCGGCGAGCGCCGCGTGCGTGCGCAGCCAGCTCTCCATATCGGAGTGCACGACGGCGGGAATGCCGGCGTCCGTGAAGACCTTCGCCCACGCCGCGTCCGTCACCGTGGTGACCATGCCTCGGGTGACGACCTTCGACGTCAGCTTGCCGTCCTCGAGGGTCGCCAGGATCGCAGGGAAGCCGAAGGCGAAGCGCGCCGGGCCCACCGCATCTCGGAGGCGGCCCAGCGGCTCGAAGGTGTTGAACATGAACATCACGGACCTCGCCGCGCTCTCGGCCAGCGCAGGGAGCACCGCGTCCACCTGGTGCGCGAGCACCGTCACGAGGACCAGATCCCACGCTGCCGTCGCGTCGAGCGCAGCGCTCACGCGCACCGCCGCGCGCTCCCCCGTGGCGCTCACGATCGCCTCGTCCCGCCGCAGCTGCTCCAGCCGCTCTCCACGGGCGATCACCGTCACCTCGTGCCCCGCTCGCGCGAGCTGAAAGGCAAAGGTGCTTCCAATCCTACCGGCGCCGACAATGGCAATCTTCATGCGTTATACCCTTAGCTCCTGCGGGAAAGCCTCATCGATGACGGTCCGACTCAAAAGTACCGGCCAAGGCTCTCCTTGGTGAACTCCGTCAGCTCCGAGGTCCGGCCGGCCTTGATCTTCTCCACCCAGGCCGGGTCGCCGAGCAGGGGGCGCCCGACGGCGACGAGATCGAAATCACCGCGCTCGAAGCGGCGCACGAGCTCACCGAGCCCCTGGGGCGCGGAGGCCTCGCCTGCGAAGTTCCCGAAGAGATCGCCGGACAGGCCGACCGACCCCACGGTGATGGTGGGCTTGCCGGTGATCTTCTTCGCCCATCCCGCGGCGTTCAGATCGGAGCCGGCGAACTCGGGCTCCCAGTAGCGCCGCTGGGAGAGGTGGAGCACATCGGCGCCCGCCTCTACGAGCGGCAATAGCCACTGCTCCATTTCCTTCGGCGTCTTCGCGATCTTGTTATCGTACGCGCCGACCTTCCACTGCGAGAGGCGGAGGATCACCACCATCTCTGGCCCGACGGCCTCTCGAACGGCCTCGAGGACCTCCACGGCGAAGCGATTCCTCTCGCCGATGGTCTTTCCTCCATACTCGTCGGTGCGCTGGTTCGTCACCTCGTAGAAGAACTGATCGATGAGGTACCCGTGGGCGCCATGGAGCTCGATGGCATCGAAGCCGAGGCGCTTCGCGTCGGCCGCGGCCTTGCCGAAGGCCCGCACGGTGGCGTGCACGTCGTCGCGGGACATGTTGGCCGGGCCTTCCAGGGCCGCGGGCTCCTCGTGGCCGTTCGGATCCTGCTTCGCGAGCCCGACGTGCCATAGCTGGGGCGCCATCTTCCCTCCCGCCCTGTGCACGCTGTCGATGACCTTTTTCCAGCCGTCCAGCGCCCGCTCGCCGTAGAAGTGGGGGACGTCGCGGAGGTGAAGCTTGCCCGGCCGCTCGACGACCGTTCCTTCCGACAGGATCAGCCCGACGCCTCCGGCGGCGCGCCGGGTGTAGTACTCGACGTTCGGTTCGCCCGGCGCGTTGCCCGGCGATCTCTGGCGCGTCATCGGCGCCATGACGAATCGATTCTTGAGCGTCAGCCCCTTCAGCTCGAATGGCTTGAAGAGCGCGCTGACGTCGTCGTTCTTGTTCGGTTGCGGATCCGCCATCGCTCGGTCCCTTCTTCCGTTCTCTGCGCGTCCTTTTCGTCACCGCGCCGCGGCCGGCAGCGCCCTGGTGCTGCGGCAGCGCCCGCGCCTGCGATCTCTACGACCTCGCAGCGACATCGTCGGCGCGCCTCACGTTAGAACCAACTGGATGGTTTAAACTTAGGGAGCGGCCTCGGCCTTGTCAACCGGGCGGAGCATCGCTGTGCTCTTGCCCTGCGCGTCGGCGTGTGCACCATAGGTACGATCCACCAATGCCTTACGATTCGGCGGCGACCAAGAAGAGGCTCCTCGACGCTGCGCTCGATGAGTTCGCCGAGCGAGGGCTGGCCGGCGCGCGGGTGGACCGCATCGCCGAGCGGGCCTCGGCGAACAAGCAGGCCATCTACGCCTATTTCGGGTCCAAGGAGGGCCTGTTCCGCAGCGTGCTCGAGGCGCGGTGCCAGAGCGCGTTCGACGCCGTGCCCTTCGACCCGTCGGACCTCCCGGCCTTCGTCGTCGGCGTCTTCGATCACCTCGTCGAGAACCCGAAGAGCGTGCGGATGATGATGTGGAGGCAGCTCGAGCTGCCCGACGAGGTGCCGCACGACGTCGCGACCGCCAAGGTCCAGGAGCTCGCCGCGGCCCACGACCTCGGGACGGCGCAGAAGCCATGCGCCGAGGACCTGTTCGTCATCCTCCTCGGGCTGTCGATGTCCTGGTTCAGCTGCGCTCCCAACCAGCCGGCAGCGAAGGGATCGGCGGCGGAGCAGCGGCTCCATGCCTTCAGGCGCTCGCTGGTCACGGCGGTCGACGCGGTCGTGAAGGCGATGGTGCAGCAGAAGCGATAGCCGGTCCGTGCCGAGCTTCGGCGTTAGCTGCCGCCGAGGGCGCCGACGCCGCGCCACCAGGGCACGCGGGCGCTCGGAAGTCCATGACGGCAGCCCGCGAGCACCGCGGCGCTCAGGGGAACCACAAGGCGACCCGCACCACCTCGCGCGCCGCGCCGGCCAGGCCCTCGTCGCCCGCGAGCGCCGCGATGAGCGGCGCGAGCCGATCGAGGCTCACGCCGTCGCCCGCGAGCGCGGCGTGGCGGAAGTCGCCAGCGAGCGCGTCGAGCAGGAGGCCGAACGCCGCGGCGGCGCCCTCGGGCGGGAAATGGCGGGCCAGCGGGACCAGGTCGAGCAGGCGGCTCGGCTCGTCGGCGCCGAAGCGCAGGGCCAGTGGGAGGGCCTGGCGCGTGAACTCGGGGGCGTGCGCGGGATCGTGGCGCGCCAGGATGCCGAGGGCGGTCAGGCGGCCACCGTCGCTGAGCAGCGCGACCTCGGCGAGGAGCGCGTCGCTGTGGCCCGTCGCCGCGAACCAGGGGCAGACGTCGAAGAGCATCCAGCCGCGCTCGCGCGGCTCGGCCTGCTGGATGGCCTCGTCGATCCGCGCCAGCAGCCGCGCCGGCTCCGCGGCGAACGGGAGGCTGCGGGCCAGCGCCCGCACGCGCGCCGCTTCCGGCAGCGCCTCGAGCAGGTCCTCGGCGGGATCACCCAGCGCCCGGAGGCGCGGGATCAGGCTCTCGAGGAGCTCGGCGGCTTGCTCGCCGAATTGGGGCGCGAGCGCGGCGGCGCAGCGGGCCTCCGGAGCGGCGAGGAGCGGCACGAGCTGCGCGAGAGTCCGTTGTATCAGCAGGTCGTACGGGTTGACGTGCTGCTCCACCGCGGCGAAGGCGGCGCGCACGCGATCGGGATCGCCGAGGGCCCGCGCGAGCCCGGCGAGCGCTCGCGCCCGCGCGGGCCCAGGCAGCGCCTCCGCGTCGGGCCAGAGCGCCTCGGCGACGGCGCGCGGGTAGCGGTCGGCGAACAGATCGAGATCGCCAGGATCTCCGCCGCCGTCACGGAGGACGGCGAGCGCCTCGCGCACGACGGCGATCCCTTCCTCTGGTGGCAACCACTTCGCCACGAAGAGCATCTGGTGCGCTCGCTCCTCCGCGTTCTCCGTGGTCCGATACGCGGCGAGCGCTTCCCGCGCGAACGCGTATCCCGCCTCGCCCCCGACGATTTCGGCGAGGCTCAGGAGGCCATCCCCGCGGAACTCGACGTCCGGGGTGCGCCGTGCGGCGTCCGTGGCCCACGCGAGCACCTCGGCGCGCGCCGGGCCGGCAGTCATCGCCGCGCCGAGCGCGGTGAGCGCCCTGGCCTGATCTCGCTCGTCCGCGATCGGCGTCTTCCGAGCGAACGGTTCGACGCCCACCGGGGCATCGTGGTCCTCGCGGCGGGTGTACGAGTTCATGCTCGCCTCGACCAGAGCCGCGCGCACCGCGAGGGCCGTCGCCTCGTGACCCATTGGAAGCGGCTCGACGGCGCGGCGGCGCACGCGCTCGAGGTCGGCGACGAAGCCGAGGCAGCCCTCGGGCCGAGCCATCCAGCGGGCGAGGTGCTCCTCGGTGACCAGCGCGGCGAATGCCTGGAGCGGCGCGGCGGCCTGCTCGAGGTGGGCGCGCGCGTAGGCGCACGGATAGCCGTCCGGCGGGAGCGACAGCAGGCGGCGGAGTGACGCGTCCCGCGCGCAGCGGTCGAGGCGCTCCTCCACCTCACGGCGGGCCGCGTTCGAGCGGAACGCGTACGTGCCCTCGAAGGCTGCGACGAGCGGCTCGATCCCGGCGAGGGCGCCGTCGATCGGGGCTCCGAGGGCGGCGGTGATCTCGTCCTCACGAAGCCGGCCGTAGGCGACGGAGAGCAGGCCGAGGAGCTTGGCTGATGCGGCGCCCGCGGTCGCGAGGAACTCCGCGGGATCGCCCTGCGCAGGCCAGGGCCGCGCCGGCAGTGGATGGATCCGCGTGCGCGCCGGATCGAAGCCGAGGCGCTGGATCCACGCGCGGGCCGCGGCGTCGTCGCCCTCGACGGTGGCGAGCACCTTGACGCGGGGACCCACGGCGGAGAACAGCGCTGGCCAGGCGACGAGCGGCTCCGCTTCCTCGACGTCGGTGATCGCGAGCACCAGCGAGGGCTCGCCCTCGGTCGGCCCCACGCGCAGATGCTCTTCCGAGATCCGCGTGCGCAATAGCCGAGGTGGGCCGCCCACATAATCGGCGCGCAGTCGCGAGGTGAGCAGCGCGACCAGGTCGCGTTCGAGCCTGAGATCAAGGCCGATGGGAGCGAGCTGCGCGTTCCATGCCGGGCTCTCCTGGGACGCGCGGACGATGTGGGCGGCCACGACCGCGCGCCGGCTCGAACGCGGGCCATGCAGGATCGCATAGGGCAGCTCCGGCTCGTCGAGCCATCGACCGAGCGCGGCGAGCGCGGCTTGCTCTGCGGGGTCGAGCGTGGTGCGCGACGCATCGTCCCAGGCGGAGCGGCAGGCGCGCTCGATGGGCACGGGGGCGGGGATCCGGGGCGGAGGTGTCGTCATCGCATGCGTCGCTTGCCGTTGATCGGTCAGATTGGGCTTCCGTTGCGACGTTCGCTGGGCGCATCCTTCGTTGCGGAGCTGGCGCGCCGTCTCCCCTCGCGGAAGCTTTTACCGCGCCACCGGGGGCGCGTCGGCGTGAGGCTTTCCGCGCCGATAGCGGCGCTCAGGGGAACCACGCCGCGACCTGCACCACCACGCGCGCCGCGCCGGCTAGGCCATCGTCGCCCGCGAGCGCAGCGATGAGCGGCGCAAGCTTCACGAGGCTCACGCCGTCGCCCGCGAGCGCGGCAGATCGGATGTCTGCGGCGAGCGCGTCGAGCAGGAGACCGAGCGCCGCGACGGCCTCTTCGGCCGGGAAATGGCGGGCAAGCGGGAGCAGCTCGAGCAGGCGGTCCGGCTCGTCGGCGCCGAGGCGCAAGGCGAGGGAAAGGGCGCGGCGCGTGAGCTCGGGCGCGTGCGCGGGATCGTAGCGTGCCAGGAAGCCGAGGGCGACCTGGTGGTGGGCGTCACTGAGCGGCGCGATCCAGTCGAGCACCGCGTCGCTGTCGCCCGTCGCTGCGAACCAGGGGCCCACGTCGAAGAGTAGCCCGTAGCGCTCGAGCGGCTCGGCCTTCCGAACGGCCTCGTCGATGCGCGCCCGCAGCCGCGCCGGCTCCGCGGCGAAGGGGAGGCTCCGGGCCAGCGCCCGCACGCGCGACGCGACTGACAGCGCTTCGAGCAGGTCGTCGGCGGGATCGCCCAGCGCGATGAGGCGCGGGATCAGCTCCTCGAAGAGCTTGGCGGCCCGTTCACCGAACTGGGGCGCGAGCGCCGCTGCGCGGCGGGCCTCCGGGGCGTCGAGGAACGGCACGAGCTGCGTGAGCCTCCAGTGCTCGTCCAGGTTGTATGGGTCGGGGTGCTGCTCCAGCGCGGCGAACGCGGTGCGCACGCGCTCGGGATCGCCAAGGGCCCGCGCGAGCGCGGCGAGCACCTGCGCTCGCGCGGGCGCAGGCAGCTCCTCCGCGTCGGGCCAGAGCGCCTCGGCGACGGCGCGCGGAAAATCGCTGACGAAGACCTCGGCACGGCCAGGATCTCCGGCGCCGTCGCGGAGGCTTCTGAGCGCCTCGCGCGCGACGGCGATCCCTTCGTCCGGAGGCAACCCCTTCGCCATGAAGAGCATCTGGTGCGCTCGATCCTCCGCGTTCTCCGTGGTCCGAAACGCGGCGAGCGCTTCCCGCGCGAACGCGTATCCCGCCTCGCCCCCGACGACCTCGGCGAGGCTCAGGAATGCGTCGCCGCGGAAGTCGGCCTCCGGGATGCGTCGTGCGGCGTCTTCGGTCCACGCGAGCACCTCGGCGCGCGCCGGGCCGGCCGTCATCGCCGCGCCGAGCGCGGTGAGCGCCCTGGCCTGATCTCGCGCATCCGCGATCGGCGTTTGCCGAGTCATCGGCTCGACGCCCACGGGAGCATCGTGGTCCTCGCGGTCGGCGTATGAGTTCACGCTCGCCTCGACCAGGGCCGCACGCACCGCGAGCGCCATGGCTTCGTGAGCCGCCGGAAGCGCCTCCACGGCGTGGCGGCGCACACGCTCGAGATCGGCGACGAAGCCGAGATAGCCCTCGGGCCGAGCCATCCAGCGGGCGAGGTGCTCCTCGGTGACCAGCGCGGCGAATGCCTGGAGCGGCGCGGCGGCCTGCTCGAGGTGCGCGCGCACGTAGGCGCACGGATAGCCGTCCGGCGGGAGCGACAGCAGGCGGCGGATCGACGCGTCCCGCGCGCCGCGGTCGAGGCGCTCCTCCACCTCGCGCCGGGCCGCGTTCGTGCGGAATGCGTAGGTGCCATCGATGGCCGTGAGGAGCGGCTCGATCCCGGCGAGGGCGCCGTCGAGCGGGGCTCCGAGGGCGGTCGTGATCTCGTCCTCGCGAAGCCGGCCGTAGGCGACGGAGAGCAGGCCGAGGAGCCGCGCTGGCACCGCGCCGGCGGTCGCGACGATCTCCGCTGGATCGCCCGGCGCGGGCCAGGGTCGCGCTGGCAGCGGATGGATCCGCGTGCGCGCCGGATCGAAGCCGAGGCGTGGGATCCACGCGTGGGCCGTAGCGTCGTTGCCCTCGACGGTGGCGAGCACCTTGATGCGGGGACCTACAGCGGAGAACAGCGCCGGCCAGGCGACGAGCGGCTCCGCCTCCTCCACGTCGGTGATCGCGAGCAGCAGCGGCGGCTCGCCCTCCGTCTGTCCCACGCGCAGGTGCTCTTCCGCAATCCGCATGCGCAGCCACCGAGGAGACCCGCCACCGTAACCGGCGAGCAGCCGCGAGGTGAGCAACGCGACCAGGTCGCGTTCGAGCCTGAGATCAGGCGCGATCGGCACAAGGGTCCCAGCGTAAGTGGTGACTTCCCGCTGTGTACGGACCAGGTGGGCAGCCACGACCGCGCGTCGGCTGGGGCGCGGGCCGTGCAAGATTGCATAGGGCCGGTCTGGCTCCTCGATCCACCGGCAGAGCGTGGCCAGCGCGCCTTGCTCTCCGGGGTCGAGCGTGGCGCACAACGCCTCGTCCCAGGCGCAGCGACAGGCGCGCTCGACGGGCGCGGGGGCGGGGATTGGGGGCCGGGGTGTCATCATCGCGTGCGTCAGGTGGTGAACGGGGGGGTTGTGGAGCGCGTCGTCCGGATGTTCCGTTGTCGAGAGCGCCTCCTCTCGCCGCTCTGCGTGATGTTCCCGTCCCACCGGCCCATCTTGTTCATCTTGGTTTCCGTCTCGTCGTTTGGGCCGATCACGCCGGCCTTTGCGTCGTCCCCGATGTTGGCCGGGTGGAGGCCGAGCTCGCGGAAGATCTGCGCGCACATGGGGCAGGGCGCCATGCCCTCGCCATCCTCGTTCGTGGTCTCGATCGTTGCGCCGTTCCTGAAGCGCTTCTGAAGCTCGGCGCGCACCTCTTCATTGGTCATTTTACGCTTCCCCTGCGCTGTTCGCTGTGCGTCCCCTTCGTTGCGGATCTGGCGCGCCATCTTGTGAAGCGCGTCCACCTCCGCGCATGTTGTGTCCCCTGTCTGGGTCTCGTTGCGCGCCTTCTGCGCGTTCTTGACGGCCTCGGTGATCGCGTCGTCCTTGCCGAACTGCTCACGCTGGGCCTCTGCCTTCGCCCCGCCGCGCTGGCCCTGGCTCTTGCCCTCGATATCGCCCGGCACCCCGCGACGGTTCTTCGGATCGGTAAAATCCTTCCCCCCGGGGTTGTCCCCGGCCGCGTTCCGGACGGTCGAGAACGGCATCAGCCCGCTCGGATCGACGAACCGCGTCGGCGCGTTGCCTGCGTAGTCGAAGCCGTTGAAGCCGCCGTCGAGCCCCGCCGGGTCCGCGCTCAGGTACCGCCCCATCGCGGGATCGAAGTAACGGTAGCGGTTGTAGACGAGCCCCGTCTCCTCGTCCTCGTACTGGCCCGGGAAGCGGAGCGGCGTGGTGGTCCGCCCGCCCTCTTTCACCTTCGCGCCGAACGCGGATCGGTCGAGCTCGCACACCACCTCGCCCGCCGGGCCGACCAGGCGCTCCGGCGCGCCCACGTCGTCGTTGAGGTAATGGAACCACGGGCTCTCCTCGCGCCGCCCGCCCGCCATGCGCGTGTCGCGGTGGGCCCAGGGGGCGTACCGGGCCTCCTCGAAGCAGTACGTGCGCTCCTCCACCACGGGATCCCCCGCCGCCTGCGCCACGCGCCTGATCTCGTGGACCAGCACGCCGCCGTCCCACACGAAGCGCACGCTCGACACCTCGCGCCTCCGCCCGTCGGACGCTCGCTCGAACGTGCGCTTCCCGATGCGCCGTGCGAACGGATCGTAGCTGTGCTCGACCACCCTCCCGTCGGGCCTCTCGACCGCGGCGAGCAGCCCGAGGGCGTTCCACGTGTACCGCGTCAACCGCCCCTCCGCGTCGCGCGCGCTCGTGAGCCTGCCCGACTCGTCCCATGCGTACGTGGTGCCGCCCTTCTGCACAAGACGGTTCCCGGCGCCGTAAGCGCGCTGCTCGCCGTCCGGCTCGTGAAGATTGCCCGCGGCGTCGTAAGCAAAGCGCTGCCCCTGGCCCCGCTCGTCGCGGACCCCCAGGAGCTGCCCCGCGGGGTCGTGCTCGAACAGCCTCCGGCCGAGCGTGTCGTCCCACGACTCGACGAGCTCCGAGCACGGCCCATAGCGGAACGCCTGGTACACCGTCGTCCCCGGCGGGCGAGGGCCGACCCAGTCGGGCCGACCGGCGCCCGCGCTGGCCTGTCCGGGGTGGCCCACCCAGCGCTGCGCCATGCGGCCGAGCGCGTCGTAGACGACCTGGATGCGCCCGCCATCCGGCAGCGCGCGGGCGATCTCGCGCCCGAGCGCGTCGTGCGCGACCCCGACCGCGGTGCGCCCGTCCAGCACCACCTGCGTGGCCCGGCCGCAGGCGTCCCGCGCGAAGGCGACCGCGTGGCCCAGCGAAGTCGTCCTCTGCACGACGTTCCCCATGAGATCATACGTCCGCCGCACGGTAAACAGATCGCCCGAGGCGAGCTGCCGCTCTTCAACCACCCAGCCCACGGCGTTGCGCGTGAACGTGAGCTCCCCGGCGGGCGTGACGGCGGCGATCAGCTGGCCGCAATGGTCGTACTCGAACGACTCCGTGGCGCCGTCCGGCAGGGTGCGCTGGACCAGCTGTCCGGCCGCGTCGTAGGTGAACTCGGTCATCTCGCCCGCGCCGGTCTTCTCGAGGATGAGCTGTCCGGCCATGTCGTGCCGGTAGTGCTTCTCCAGCCCGGCGAACGTCCGCTCGTACACCATGCGGCCCGCTGTGTCGTAGCGCATGAGGTACACGTCCCCCCGCGCGTTCTCGGCCCGCACGAGGCGACCCTCGCGATCGTAGCCGAGCCGGTTCACCTCGCCGTTCGGGCGGCGGATCGCGCAGACCTTGTGCAGGCCTCCCCGATCGAAGCGCGTCGAGGTGCCGTCCGGGTGGTCGACGCGCACGACGTCCCCGTTGCGATCGTGGGCATAGCGGGTCACGCCCCCGTCCGGGTGGCGCATGGCGATGCGATCGCCCCGGTCGTTGTAGGCGTACGACGTGATGTGCCCGAGCGCGTCGCGCACCGACAGGCAACGTCCCCAATAATCGTAGACGTGCTCGGTGACGGCGCCTGTCCCGTCGATCTTCTGGATCACGTTGCCCTGCGCGTCGTGGGCGAAGCGCGTGCGCGCGCTGTTCGGCGCGACGGTCTCCGTGATGAGCCCGCGCGCCTCGATGCGCACCTCGAAGGTCGCGCCGATCGGATCGGTCCAGTACAGGGCGCCCGCGGTGCGCGTCACCTCCGTGACGCCGCCGGCCGGGTCGGTGACGCGGCGGATGTGCCCGTCCGGTTCGCGCTCGATAATGGTGGTGCGGCCCAGCGGGTCGCTCACTCGGAGCGTGCGGCCGCGGGCGTCGCGGACCCAGGTCGTGGTGGCTCCGAGCGGGTCGGTGAACGAGCGGAGATTGCCGTTCTCGTCGTAGGTGCGGCAGTAGACGGCCCCGCCGGATACGGCCTTGTCGAGCTTTCCGAACTCGTTGGCGAAGTAGCGGTGCACGGTGATCGAGTCGACCACTTCCGAGTACCCGTCGTCGCCGTAGACGAGCTTGCAGTGGTAGATCCCCCAGGCCTTCGTGCCGTCGGCGAGCGTATCGGGCACGCCCTCTGCGAGGCCGAGGCGCCCCGGATCGGGGTGATCGCCCCAGGTCTCGACGCAGCGACCACGCTCGTCGTACCGGAAATGGAAGGTGAGGTCCTCGGGATCCGTGCGCGACGTCAGCCGGTGATCGTCGTAGGTGTAGCGGCTGACGCAGCCTTCCGCGTCCGTATCGGCGACGAGGTCGCCGTGCTCGTCGTAGGTATAGCCCCGGAGGGCCACCCATCTCCCTCGCTCGGGCGCGTTCTTGCACTCGAGCGCGGCGATGCGGCCGTCGGGCGCGCGCCGCAGGCGCACGACGCGGCCGGCGGCGTCGGTGAGCGACTCGACGCGCCCCTCGCGGTAGGTGAGCCGCGTCGTGTTGCCATGGGCGTCGCGCACGGCGGAGAGGCGGTATGTCGCGCCGTCGCGCTCGGAGAAGAGATAGAACGTGCCGGCGGCGTCATCGAGCACGAACCCGCTGGCGTCGCGGGTCAGCACCCAGCCGTCGGGGCCAATGCCCGCGTCCCCCTCGGCGATGGGGTCGAACGAGAGCTCCGCGCCCGTGTCGGTCCACAGCACGGTGGTCTGGCGCCGCACCTCGACGGCCCACGAGAAGGAGTGCACCCAGCCGAAGCCGAGGCCGACGTCGCGCTCGCGGGCGCTCGTGCTGTAGCGGCGCACGACCCGTAAGCCGAGGGGACCGAGCAGCTCGAGGTCGACCACGGGATCGGTGAACACGCGGCCGGTGGCGACGTCGACGGGGTCGCCCTTCGACACCTTCCCGCTCTTCTTCGACCCGTGGTGGTTCGGGCAGCCGGAGCCGTCGCCGCCCGCGCCGCCGCAGGCCGACTTCCCCCCTCCGTCGGCGCCGTTACCCCCGTTGGAGCCGTCGGCGCCCTGGTCCTTGCCGCTCCCCTTGCCACCCTTGCCATTGCCGCCGCCGCCGCTGCCGCCGCCGCCCATGATGAAGACGCCGGGGTTCATGCCGGGGATCGCGGGGATATTCGGGACGGGGGCTGTGCGCGCCATGCGAGCGAGCGTAATAGCGGGACAACAGCAGTGGAAATGCGCATCGTCCTCTCCACGGGCGCACAGGAGAGCACGTTGACCCGATCGGGCAGCCGCGAGGCCCATCGCGCTGCCTCCTCGTTCGGCCTGTCTCAATCCCGCTGGCATGTTCGCGCATTCCTGCGCGTCTCGCGCATTTTCGCGCTCGAGGTTGCGGCACGGGGCGAGCTGTCGGTATCGTGCGCGCCATTCGCCCATTCAGGAGCTCTGCCGTGCACAAGATCTACCTCGTCCTTTCCGCAGCATTCCTCGTCACCTCTACGGCCTGCTCGGATGAATCCGATTCTGGCGGTACGAGTAATGACCAGGCCAGCAGCAGCAGCGCTTCGACCAGCAGCGCCTCGAGCGGTGGTACCGGGGGCAGCGGCGGGTCGGGGAGCTCGAGCGTCGGAGAAGGCGGCGCTGGTGGGGCGGGATCGACGAGCGGCTCGGGCGGCGCCGGCGAGGGCGGCGCAGGGACCGCTGGCGGGCCCGCTACCGGGGCCGGCGGGGACCCGGGCACCTCATCCCTGGGTTTCTTCGTTTCCACCCCGAGCGACAGCGGCGGCGATCTCGGAGGGATCGCCGGCGCGGACGCGACCTGCCAGGCGCTGGCGGCCGAAGTGGGCGCCGGCGGTCGCACGTGGCGCGCGTACCTGAGCACGAGCACGGAGAATGCCCGTGATCGCATCGGCAAGGGGCCCTGGGTCAACGCCAAGGGCGTCACGGTGGCCGCCAGTGTCGAGGCGCTGCACGCGTTGCCCGGGGGCAACCCGGAGCTCTTCGTCGATCACGAAGGCAACCGCATCAACGGCCAGTGGCAGGGCTCTCCCTCGCCGATCGAGCACGACATGCTCACCGGCTCTGCAGCGGACGGTACGGCCCTCGCCGACACGTGCAACGATTGGACGTCGTCCACCGCCACGCCCGGGCCGCAGGTGGGACACTCCGACGGGCTCGGTCCGAACATGAACGGCGGAGCCCCGTACAACTCGTGGAACTCCGTGCACGCTCCCTCCGGGTGCAGCCAGCAGCAGCTCGTGGCGGTGGGCGGCGCGGGCCGATTCTACTGCTTCGCCGCGGACTGAGGCCGGCCTGTCGGGCGCACGCGGCCTCGCTGCGCCCTCAGGGACCGTCCATCGTTGGGTTTTGCGGATGATCGACGGCGCGCCGCGCGGGTTTCGGCCGCGCGGCGCGGGACGCTCAGGCGGTCGCGCCGGGCTGGATGCCGTTCAGCGCCATCATCTTCCGCCGCTCGTCGTCCTTGTTGAGGTCGCGGTACCGCTCGTCGAGCTTCGCGATGTCGAGCTTCAGGATACGGCCGTACAGCGAGAGGGCGACGCCGACGATCGTCGGGTGGCACGCCGACTTCACCCGCTCGTCGTAGTAGGGATACGCCGCCTCGTGGAAGCTGCGCAGGTTGTAGAACGGGATGCCCGGGAACTTGTGGTGCTCGTTGTGGTACGTGACGTTGTTCCAGAGGAAGTTCGTGACGCGCGCGCCCGTCCCGTAGGTGCGAGAGCTGTAGGCGTCCTCCCCCGGGAGCATCTCGTAGTGCTCGATCATCGAGGTCACGCTGGCGAGGATGGCGCCGAAGACGAACGGCAGGATGTAGAAGAAGAAGAACACCTGGCGCGGCATGACCCAGAAGAAGAAGGCCATGAGGCCGTAGAAGCCGAGCAGCTCCAGGTTCATCCTGACGCGCTGGAGCGGCGACAGCCGCTTCACGTACCGCGCCATGCAGCCGAGGAAGTAGAGCGGATAGGCGAACGTGTACACGGCGAGGAGCAGGAGCCTCGCGAGGACGGGGTTCCGCGTGTAGTCCGTGACGACGAAGTTGTCGACGTCAGGGTACGTGTTCGCGATCTTGTGATGATGAAGGTGGTAGTTCGTGTACAGCGTCACGCTCATGCCGGTCGGCGCCCAGCAGAGCAGGGCGATGACGTACGAGGCGAGCTTCGAGCGCGAGCAGCTGCCGTGGACGGCGTCGTGCGCCACGGCGCCGAGGCCGCGGACGAGGTTGGCGATCAACCACGAGCAGGCGACCCCGATCGGGATGGCGAGCGGGTGGTGCTGCGTCGCGTAGAGCACCCACGTGACCGCGGCCCAGATGCCGAAATGAAGCGGGATCTTGAGCAGGTGAATCGGGTTGCGCCTGTAGGCAGCCTGCAGCAGCTCCCGCGGTACTGTGTCCATGCCGGCCATGCTGATCTCCGTGTTTCTCGCGCGTGCGCGGCCCGGAACTTCGCAAAAAACAGGCGGGAAAACAAGAGCACGCCCGCTTTTTGGCCCCGCGGCGCGAATGTGCCTACGCGCTTACGCGTCTGCGCACGCGCCGGCGACAGGGCTTCGCGCCGCTTGAGGGGCGCGTCCGCCGCCGCTAAGACGCGGCCATGGGGACGCGCATCGAGAAGGACAGCTTCGGGCCGATCGCGGTGCAGGACGACCGCTACTGGGGGGCGCAGACGCAGCGTTCCCTCGAGAACTTCCGGATCGGGGGCGAGCGCTTCCCGCGGGAGATGATCGCCGCGCTCGCCACCGTGAAAAAGGCGGCGGCGCTCGTCAACCGCGATCTGGGGCTCCTGCCGGCGGACAGGTGCGCGCTCATCGTCGCGGCGGCCGACGAGGTCATCGAGGGCAAGCTCGACGACCACTTCCCGCTCGTCGTCTGGCAGACGGGGAGCGGCACCCAGACCAACATGAACGTGAACGAGGTCATCGGGAACCGCGCGATCGAGATGAGCGGCGGCGTGATGGGCTCGAAATCGCCGGTCCACCCGAACGACGACGTGAACAGGTCGCAGAGCTCGAACGACGTGTTCCCGACGGCCATGCACGTCGTCGCCGCGCTCCAGATCGAGCGCCGCCTGCTCCCGGAGGTCCGCCGGCTGCGGGACACCCTGGCGCAGAAGAGCGCGGCGTTCGCGGACATCGTCAAGATCGGCCGCACGCACCTGCAGGACGCGACGCCGCTCACGCTCGGGCAGGAGTTCTCCGGCTACGTGGCGCAGCTCGACGCCGGCATCGCCGCGATCGAGCGCGCGCTCCCGCCGCTCCACGAGCTCGCGCTCGGGGGCACGGCGGTCGGGACGGGGCTCAACGCCCACCCGGAGTTTCCGGTGAAGGTCGCCGCCAGGATCGCCGAGCTCACGGGGGCGCCCTTCGTCACGGCGCCGAACAAGTTCCAGGCGCTCGCGTCGCACGACGCCCTCGTCGCGGCGCACGGCGCGCTGAAGGTGCTCGCCTGCAGCCTGACCAAGATAGCGAACGACGTCCGCTGGCTCGCGAGCGGGCCGCGCTGCGGGATCGGCGAGATCTCGATCCCGGAGAACGAGCCGGGCAGCTCGATCATGCCGGGAAAGGTGAATCCCACCCAGGCGGAGGCGATGACGATGCTGTGCGCTCAGGTGCTCGGCAACGACGTCGCGGTCGGCGTCGGCGGGGCGAGCGGCAACTTCGAGCTCAACGTCTACAAGCCGCTCATCGTGCACAACGTGCTGCAGTCGATCCGGCTGCTCGCCGACGGCTGCGCGTCGTTCGAGGAGCACTGCGCGCGGGGCATCGAGCCGAACCGCGAGCGCATCGAGCGGAACCTGCGCGAGAGCCTGATGCTGGTGACCGCGCTGAACCCGCACGTGGGCTACGACAACGCAGCGAAGATCGCCAAGAAGGCGCACGCGGAAGGGAGCACCCTCCGCGAGGCGGCGGTCGCGCTCGGGATCCTCGACGGGGAGAAGTTCGACGAGATCGTTCGACCAGAGAGGATGATCGGGCCTTCCGGGAACGGGTGAGGTTGCGGTGGACGGGGATGCCAAGGAGAAGAGATCGTACCGAGTTGCCCAGCGCTCGGAGAGGGGGGCCTAGGCGTTAACCAAGCTCGTTCGGTCACGCTCCGCGCACGAAGCCCGCTCCCCTCCGCCCCACCATCGGTCACCAACGCGAACGTTTACGTGGCCGTGGTCGTGGTCGTGGCCGTGGTCGTTTACGTGGTCGTTTACGTGGTCGTTTACGTGGTCGTGGTCGTGGTCGTGGTCGTTTACGGCCTACCGTTGACGACCACGACCACGACCACGACCACGACCACGACTACGTAAACGACCCTCCGGTCTGAATTCTTTTCAATCCGGAGGCTGGACTAAGGAACGGCCCACGGCAGCCGGACATGCGCGCCGGGAAGGATCCCCTGCTCGCCAGGCAGGTTCCAGACCACCGGCGACACGGGCAGCACCACCGGGGCGAGCGTGACCTCATAGGGGCCAAACTCGAATGTCGCGCCCGCCTCCGGAAACCCCTGAGTCGGGTCGTCGATCCCCACCTGCGCCCCCGGATCCACAAGAATGTCCGAGGACGGAAGCGCCGGCGCGCTCGCCTGCGGCAGGTCGCTCACCCGCTGCAGCGCCTCGTCGACCACACGCTTCCAGTTACGTCCCATCTGCGCGGATGGAAGCTCCGCTGCGAGCGCCTCCAACCGCGCCTTGAACTGTGCGTCGGACAGCACCGACGCAGGCCGCTCCACGGGCGTCCGGGGCGGCGGCACCACCTCCTGCGCCTGCGCCAGGCCAGGCGCAACCAGCACCGCAAGCAGCGCCACGGCAGCTCCGTGCGCTCTCCTGCACACCCTCATTCACCACCTCCTTTGCGCGCCTTGACGCGGCTGACGGACATCCAGCGAGAGGTCGACCGCGCGGAGCGCCGGTCACTCCGGCCTTCCGCGCGGCGGCGGGGCGAGCCCGCCTCCGGGAACGGGCGGCGATCGACGTCGATCGCCGCGGGGTTCGGGAGCAATCAGTGTACGCCCATCGCAGGTGCACGGAAAGGGCAACATGCCTGGTGCGCGCGGGTGCGAGGCGGCGCGTTGACACCCTGTCGACACGTGGGATAGACGAAGGCGCCTGCCAGCGGCGCTGTCGCCGTGTTCGTTGCGATTCCTCTCGCCCGCCGGCCAGCTCGGACGCCAATGACACCTTGCGCATGGACTCGTCGCGGTGCGGATCCTCGATGTGCCCGGCCATGGCGCCGCGGACGCAGCTCGGCGCCGGACGGCGCTGCGATCGCCGCTGTCCTCGTGGCCGCCGTGGCGCTCGGGTGTCCGCAGGCCAGCGCGCAACCCGCCCAGCGGCTGCCGGTCCAGCCTCCGGCCGCCGACGCGCTTCCGGTTCCCCCGCCCGCCGCGCCGACCCTCCCTGTCGCGCCGCCGCCCACCGCGGCTCCCCCCGGCGCCGCGCCGGCCACGCCACCTGCCGGGGCCGCGCCGCCCGGCGCCACGCCGGCCACGCCACCTGCCGTCGCGGCGCCCGGCACCTCCGCGGCCACGCCGGGCGCACCGCCCGCCGGCGCTGCGCCGTCCGCTGTCGCCGCACCCGGCGCACCCGCCGCCAGCACGTCGCCGGCAGGCGCCGCGCCGCCGGGCACCGCACCGTCCGCCGGGGCCGCGCCGTCTGCCGGAGCCGCGCCGCCCGCCACGGCCCCGGGCGCTCCGTCCTCTGCCGGGTCGGACGTCGCGCCTGTCGCAGGCGGCGCGGGCGGATCGCCATTCCAGCTCACGATCGGCCGCCTCGTGCTCTCGCCCATCGTTCTCGTGCAGGCGCAGGCCGTTCCCTACGTGGGCGAGGACGCCTTCCTCCAGGCGGGCGACGTCGCAGAGGGGCAGGGCTTCCGCCTGCGGCGCGCCCGCGTCGGCTTCGCGGGGAGGCTCGCCGGATATGTGCCGTTCGCGGTCTCGGGCGAGCTCGCCGGGGGCGCGGACGGCTCGGCGCGGCTCTCCGAGGCGTGGATCGGCTACGCCCACTTCCCGTTCGCGAACCTCTATTTCGGCGCGCACGACGTGCCGTTCAGCCGCTCCGCGATGGCGGGCGCCGGCGAGGGCGCGCTCATCGAGCGGCCCCTCACCGTGCGCGCCATGGCGCCCTCGCGCCAGGTCGGCCTCCACGTCGAGGGGCACTTCCGGGGCAGGGCGTTCAGCTACTTCGCCGGCATGTTCAACGGCTTCCAGCGCTCGGATCAGTTCTTCGCCGGCTATGTCGAAAACGCCGCGAGCCTCGGCAACCGCTTCGACCACATCGCCTATGTCGCGCGGCTCGCCACCGAGCCGCTCGGCCCCCTCCCTCGCTCGGTGCAGGACCTCGCCGTCTCGCGCCTCCGCGTCGGCGCAGGGGCGAGCTACTTCTTCAGCGACGGCGGGACGCGCGACATCCATGGCATCGGCGCCGACCTCCTTGTCCACGTCGAGGGCGCACACGCGCTCGCCGAGCTCCTCTGGAACCAGAGCAACCCCGAGAGCACCCCGACGCAGCCGCTCGGCCAGCTCGCCCCGGTCACGTCGATAGGGCTCGTCGGCGAGGTCGGCTATTTCGTGAGGCGCATCAAGCTCGGCGTGAACGCGCGGTTCGAGTGGCTCGATCCCAACCTCGATCTCTCGGACGAGACGGACAGCTGGGCCCTCACCGCCGGCGCGAGTTACCACTTCATCGACAACACCCTCAAGGCGCAGGCCGACTTCACCCACCGGCAGGAGCGCCACGGCGTCGCGCTCGACAACGACGCCGTGGCGCTCCAGCTGCAGCTCAACCTCTAGAGCACCGAACAGCTAGGAAACCAGAGAGATGAACCGCCAAGGCGCCATGAGACGCCAAGAAAAACACAAACATCTTGGCGTCTCATGGCGCCTTGGCGGTTCGACTTCTTGCTGTTTGCATGCGGCTTCAACCCGCTTGTCGTTCTAGCGGCCCGCCATGCGAAAACGCCGCTCCGCCCTCGCGTTGTTCGGCCTGGTCGGCCTGGTTGGCCTGGTTGGCCTGGTCGGTTGCGACGAGCCGAACCTCCTGCGCGCCAAGCCGATCGAGAACCGGTTCGAGCTGGTCGGCGGCCCGGTGGCGATGGCCGATGTCGGCGATTTCCTCCTGGAGAACGACGAGATCCGGGTCGCGATCCTCGGCCCGCGCCACTCGCCGGGGCCGGGCGTCTACGGCGGCTCGCTTGTCGACGCCGACCTGCGCCGCCCCGATCCGCGCTTCGCGAGCGCGTCGGGCCGCGACCGCTTCGCCGAGTCGTTCCCGGTCGCCAACCTGCTCGTGCCCGACCCGGGCGCCACCGAGGTCTTCGTGGTCAACGACGGCTCGGACGGGCAGGAGGCGATCGTCCGGGTCGAGGGCGACGGCGGCTTCCTCTTCCACGCGCTCGGCGTCCTGAAGACCCAGGAGGACCTCCTCGGCCTCCTGTTCGACGGCCTCAAGCCGGCGATGCGCTTCCGCACCGACTACGTCCTGCGCCCGGGCAAGCGGTTCGTCACGATCCGCACGACGCTCCTCCTGCCGGACAAAGTGCTCGGGTGCCCGAGCGTCGCCTCGTGCGCGCTCGAGTGCGAGGACGGCCTCGCGGCAGGCGCCGACGGCTGCCCCACGTGCGCCTGCGGAGAGCCGCTCTCGCTCGACAACTACACGGGTCCTTCGGACATCTTCAGGGGCATCCTTGGCGACGAACGGAACGGAGATCCCGAGCGGAAGGGCGGCATCGTCGCCGGAGATTTCGTCTTCTTCGGCAACCAGAACGACATCTTCGGCCCCGGCATGGGCTTCGACGAGGAGAAGGCGGTGTTCGACGCCCTCTTCTCCGGCCGGGACACGTTCCAGCAGCCGCTCAGCTTCGATTTCGTCGCCGCGGCGGGCGGCGACGTCAGCTACGGCTATTTCACGAAGGCCAGAGAGGGCGGCCCGCCCTCCACGGTCAACGTCCCCGTCTTCACGAGCGCGGCGACGGCCTTCCTGAGCGCGGGCCGGAGCTGCCTCGCGGCGGACTCCGACGACGAGGCGTGCGACCGGAAGCGAGCTTTCACCTACGAGCGCTACTTCGCCGTGGGCGAGGGCGACGTCGCGAGCGTCGCCGAGGTGGTGTACGGCGCCCGGGGCACGCCGACCGGCGCGCTCGAGGGCGCCGTGCGGTGGCGGTCGACGGGCGCGCCCGTGCCGAACGCGCGCGTCCACGTCTTCCGCGACCCCGACCCGGGCGCCGCCTTCGCGAGCGTCGACGCGCTGGTCGAGGCGAACCTCGCGCGCTCGGGGGACGTGGGGCTGCTCAGCTCCATCGACGCCGACCTCGGGCTCGATCCGGTGGAGGACGGCGACTTCCACGCGCGGCTCCCGCCGGGCGGCTACCTGCTCGTCGCCGAGAACCCCGAGGGCACCGCCGTGTCGGCGCCGATCCGCGTGGCGCTCGGCGCCGGGGCCACGGTCTCGGTGGCGGCGGAGCTGCCGAGCCCCGCGCGGATCGCGTACCGGGTGGTCGACGAGGGAGGCCGGCTCGCGCCCGCCAAGCTGACGTTCGTCGCGCTCGACGCCGCGGGGCAGCCGCTCGAGGGCGACGGAACGAGGCGGGTCTACCTCGGCCATGGCCGCCTCGGCAGCGGCGTCCGGCAGATCGAGCGTTCGGCGACGGGCGAGGGCGCTGTCGAGATCGAGCCCGGGCGCTACCGCGTCCTCGCCACGCGCGGGCCCGAGTTCGGCCGGTTCGAGGTCCCCGACCTCGAGGTGCGCGCCGGAGAGGTGCGGCGGATCGAGGCGGTCGTGCCGCGCGAGGTCGACTCGACGGGCTGGATGTCGATCGACATGCACCTGCACCAGCGCCCGAGCTTCGACAGCGGCCTGCCGCTCGAGGAGCGGGTGACCTCGGCGGTCGTCGAGGGGCTCGACGTCGCGGTGGCCACCGACCACGACGTGCACACGGATCTCGAGCCCGCGGTGAGGCAGCTCCAGCTCGAGCCGCACCTGAAGACGGCGGTCGGCGCCGAGGTCTCGACGCTCGAGCTCGGGCACTTCATCGGCTTCCCGCTCCGCTACGACGAGCTCGACGTGCCGGATCACGGCGTCTTCGACTGGGTCTGCCGCGCGGGCGGGGACGTGATCGACGGGGTGCGCGGCACGGCGGCGGAGGGCGAGGACGCGCTCGTGATCGTCGCCCACCCGCGCGACGGGTTCATCGGGTACATCGACCAGCTCGGCGTCGACCCCTTCACGCTGCGCCGGTCGATCCCGACGCTCGAGGCGAGCAACCCGCTGTTCCAGGCGGGCAGCTGCGATTTCGACGCGATGGAGGTCTTCAACGCGAAGCGGTTCGATCTGCTCCGGACCCCCACCGTGCAGGAGGTCGTCGATTTCAACCGGTGCCTGTCCCAGATCGACGCCGCGCACGACGAGGCGTCGCTCCGCGCGGCGTGCGCCGAGCTTCCCGGCGGCCTGCCGGCGTGCAAGCCCGGCGAGCGGTACGCGGTGTGCCAGCAGCGCGCCCGCTCGGCGCTGGCCTGGAGCGTGACCAAGCGGATCCTGACGAGGACGCCCGAGGAGCAGGACGCCGTCTGGGACTTCGACAGGACCGCGGCCGACGGGGAGGCGCTCTGCCTGGGAGGCGAGGGCGGCGCAGTCCCGCCGGAGGACGCGGATCGGCCGTGCACCTTCCACGCGGGCCAGGTCGACGACCTGTTCCGCTACCTCGACCACGGCTTCTCGCCGACGCAGGTAGGGAGCAGCGACAGCCACGGCGCCTCGCTGGAGCCGGGCTTCCCGCGCACCTATTTCCGCTCGCGGACCGACCAGCCGGCCGCGCTCGATCTCGCCGAGGCGACGGCGTCGCTCCGCGCCGGCAGCGCGTTCGCGACCTACGGGCCCTTCATCCGCGCGAGCGTCGGCGGCGCGACGTTCGGCGGCGTGGCGCGCGTCGAGGGCGACGCGGTGCCGCTCGACCTGAGGATCGAGACGGCGAGCTGGTTCGGCGTGGATCGCGTCGAGGTCTACGTGAGCGGCCGCCTGGTCCGGGTGCTCGAGCCGCGTTCGGGGCCGTCGGCGATCGTGGACGTCGACGAGCGGCTCATGTTGCCGGCGCCGCCGTCGGACGGCTGGGTCGTGGTGGTGGCGATGGGCCTGCGCGACGAGGACCTCCTCACGCCGGTCGCGCTCCCTGTGTCGTTCGGTGAGCTCCAGCTGCCCCGGGTCGCGAGCCTCGCGTTCACGCAGGTCAAGGCGCTCTCCCGGTTCTTCACGGCGTCGCCCCCGGTCCCCGACTGGTACCCGGTGGCGCCCTACGCGGTCACGAACCCCATCTTCCTCGATCGCGACGGGAACGGCGTCTACGACGCCCCGCGCGGGCCGCCCCCGTTCTGCGCGAGGCCGTGCGACCCTGCCGTGCTCGATCCGTCGCAGTGCCCGGAAGGGCAGCAGTGCCTGGCGAAAGAGCGCGTCTGCGGGATCTTCGTGCTGGGCCGCTGCGAGGACAAAGAGGCGTCGCCGTAGCGCCCAAACAATGGCCGCGCGCGCGGCCGCGCAAACCTCACCAGCGGGCGGGGGGCGCCTGCGGAGCGCAGCGCGCTCAGCGGGATCGCGCGGCAGGGGACGGCGTGATCGCGTGGGCGATGGCGCTCTGGAGCGTCGAGCGCGTGATGATGCCGCGGAGGTCGATCCCGCCCTGCGTGAGCGCGCGGGCGACCTCCGGCTGCATCCCGGTCAAGATCGCCTGCGCGCCGAGCAGCCGAAGCGCCGAGGCCGTGCGGATCAGCGAGTCGGCGACCCCAGCGTCGACGTGCTTCAGGCCGGTGATGTCGATGATCACGATCGACGGGTTGTGGCGCTCCACGCCGGCGAGGGTCGCCTCCAGCACCTGCGCGGCGCGCGCCGCGTCCATCGTCCCGATGAGCGGCATGACCAGGACGCGATCGGTGATCGGGATGATGGGCGTCGCCATCTCCGAGAGGCGCAGCCGCTGCACCCCGATGATCTCCTCCTGGAGCGCTGCCCGGGCCTGCTCGGCGCGCTCGCGCTCGCGGAGCTCCTCGAGCAAGAGCTCATTGGCCCGGTTCAGCTCATCTGCCTTCTGCGACAGGCGCTCGTTGACCGAGAACAGCTCCTCGGTGCGCCGCTGCACCTCGCTCTCGAGCCGATCGTTCATGGCGCGCTGCCTCTCGGAGGCCTCCTGCAGCCGGCCGTAGAGCAGCGCGTTCTCGAGCGCCGCCGCGACCTGCGCGCCCAGGAGGCGGAGCAGCTCCGTCTGCTCCGGGGTAAACGCCCCGCTCGCGAGCGTGTTCTCGACGTACAGCACGCCCGTGAGCCGGTTCTGGTGGACGAGCGGGAGGCCCATCACCGACTTGGGCCGGTGCGCGGCGAGGTAGGGATCCGCCGCGAAGCGAGGGCTCGCCGCGGCGTCGTCCAGGATGAGCAGCTCTCGCGTCCGCGCCACGTAATGGACCACGCTGGCCGGCAGGGCCGAGGACTCCTCCAGCGGACGCCGGAGCTCCACCTCGATCGA
Organism: Sorangium aterium; assembly: GCF_028368935.1. Lineage (NCBI taxonomy): Bacteria > Pseudomonadati > Myxococcota > Polyangiales > Polyangiaceae > Sorangium > Sorangium atrum. The sequence goes on from NZ_JAQNDK010000002.1 coordinate 1,074,706, forward strand.
CGCAGGATCGATGGTGACGGACGCCTCGATGAACAACCGCTCCTCGCGCGCGAGCACCAGGAAGCCGCGCTGGCCGCCGGCGCTCGCGAGGACGGCGCGCATCACGCGGTCGAGCGCCTTCCCGAGCACGAGCTCGCTGGAGATCGCCTGCGTCGTCTGCAGCACCGCCGCGACGTCGGCGAGCTTGTGGAGGAGCGGGTGGCTCACCGACATGCTGCTCGATCTCGCGGCGGCCTTCTCGTGCTCCGCCGCGGGCCCTCGAGCGATGGGGAGCGGGTCGAGCCCGTGCTGCCGGACGAGCTCCGTGGCCTTTCGTTCTGCCCCCCACTGCCGGTAGGCGTGCGTCGCCGCGTCCAGGTAGAGCGTGGCGATGCGCCGCCGGCCCTTGCGAGCGTAGTAAAGGCCCGCCAGCTCCGACGCGAGCGCCTCGTACTGCACGAACTCGCTCTGACGGGCGGCGTCGATGGCGTCGTCATAGAGCCCCATCGCCTCGACGTCGCGGCCGGAGGCGCGCGCCGCCTCGGCCAGGACGAGGGCGTGCTTCACGCGGAAGTTGTCGGGGCAATGGCGGGCCCAGAGCTCGAGCTTCTCGAGCGACGCGGAGAGCGCCCCGGCGTGCCGCTCGCGCTCGCGCTCGTCGTGCTCGCCGAGCGCGACCAGCGTGAGCGCGAGATAGAAGTGGTAGGTCGCCTCGATCGGCATCGCCATGACGGCCCCGAGCACCGGGCGCGCCGCCTCCGCCGCGGCGAGCGCCTCCGCGGGGCGGCCGTGGGAATAGAGGAGGATGAGCCGGATGATGTGGTAAAAGGCGATACCGCACCCGAAGCTCGCCCGGGTGAGCGCGGCCAGGCACGCTTCTTCCGAGAATTCGGCAAAGCCCTCCTCGCTCAGCGAGGCGTCGGCCGCCGTGAGCCCCTTCAGGCTGCGCAGGAACTGCTGCTCCAGCCGGATCGTCTCGAGGACGGCGTGATTGCCTGTCTTGCGCGCGAACGACGCGAAGCGCTCGGCGACGCGGTGGACCTCCGCCAGCGGATCTCCCTTCTCGTAGACCTGCCAGACGGTCTCGAAGGCCAGATAGCTCGCGTACACGAGGTCGCCGGCCTCGATGCACGCGAGGAACGCCCGCTCCAGGATGGGGAGATCGTTCCGGATGTGCTGGACCCAGAAGTTGATGTGATCGCCGTGGAGGTGCAGCAGCGTCCCCCGCAGCGAGACGTCCCCGAGCTTCTCGTTCAGCCGGATCGACATCTCCGAGAAGCGGAATCCCGACGGGATATCGCCGAACGCCGCGACGAGCATGAACCCGTAAACGCTGTAGGCGAAGCACGACGCCTCGGTGTTGCCGTGCCGCAGCGACAGGTTCAGCATCTTCAGCGCGATGAGCGGGAACACGCCCGGCCGCCCGATGTACGCGCAGGGGGCGCAGTCGGCGAGCAGGTTGATGACCGCGCGCATCTGCTCGTCGGCGAGCAGCGGCGCGTGCAGGATGTCCTCGATGCTCCTGCCCGCCATGCTCTCCGGGATCTGCGCGACCTCGGCGGAGACGGCGGCGCCGATCTCCTCGCTCGCCCCGGGGATCTCGACGCCGAACAGGCGCAGCGCCTCCTGCCCGACGGTGACGCCCTCGTCGTAGCGGCCGGCGACCTGATAGAGCTTCATCCGCAGGCTCTGGACCCGCGCCCGATCGAGGTTCGACGCCGCCACCTCGAGTAGCCTCTGGAACAGCGCCTCGGCCTCGGTGAAGCGACCGCACAGGTACTCGCACTCGGCCGCCTCCAGCGTGAGCGCCCAGCGCAGCGCGTGATCGCCCGAGGCGCCGTCGTCCCCGAGCGCGCTCCGCCCGGCGCTGAAGTACTCCGCCGCGGCCCCGTACGCGGTCGAGCCCTTGGCCTTCCTCCCGGCGCGCAGGTTCAGGCGCGCGAGCAGATCGCGCTCGCCGGGATCGGCGATGAGGGCGGCGCCATAGTTAAGATGGTTTACCGTGTCGAAGAGCTGCTCTTCCTGCGGCTCGCCGCGCTGGCTGGCCAGCATCAGGCGGCCGACGCGCAGGTGGGCGGCGCACCTGTGCTCGTCCGCGATGAGGGCATAGGCCGCCTGCTGGACGCGATCGTGCAAGAACTGGTAGGAGACGGCGAGCGACGCGTCGGTCGCCGTCTCGCCGTGGGACGGGTCTTCCGGGTGCACGAGCCGGTAGTCGGCGTCGATGGGGAGCAGGACCCCTTCCTGCATGGCCTCCCAGAGATCCTGCGCCGCCCGCGAGGCCGGCTGCTCGGAGATCGTCGCGAGCGTGCGCAGGTCGAACCGGTGCCCGATGCACGCGGCGAGCGTCAGGGCGCGCTGGGTGGGCGGCGCGAGCCTCTGCAGCTTGGCGATCATGAAGTCGGCGACGTTGTCCGTCACGGCCCGCGACTCGATGGCTGCGAGATCCCATGTCCATCTGCCGGTCTCCGCGTCGCACCGGAGGAGCCCGTCGTCGCCCAGCATGCGCAGGAACTGCCCGAGGAAGAACGGGTTGCCCAGCGTCTTGTCGTGGAGGAGCTCGGAGAGCTGGGCGACGTCCTGCGCCGCGCGGCCGAGGGCGTCCGAGGCGAGCGCCGTCACGTCGTCGTGCGAGAGCGGCGCGAGGGGGATGTCGGTCACGGCCGCGCCCGCGGCGCGGATGGCGTCGAGGGTGATGACGAGCGGGTGCGCCGGGCTCACCTCGTTGTCGCGGTACGCCCCGACGACCAGGAGATGGCGTGTATCGGCGTCGGTGAGCAGGAGCCGCAGCAGCCTGAGCGACGCCGGGTCCGCCCACTGGAGGTCGTCGAGGAACAGGACGAGCGGGCGCGACGGAGCGGCGAACACGCCAAGGAAGCTCCGGAACACCATGTCGAAGCGGTTCTGCGACTCGGAGGGGCCGAGCGCCGCGACGGGGGGCGCCTCGCCGACGATGAGCGCGAGCTCGGGGATGAGGTCGACGAGGAGCCCGGCGTTCGGGCCGAGCGCCGCGCCGAGCTCCGCTCTCCAGTGGGCCAGCGCGTCTGTCCGCTCGGAGAGGAGCTGCTGCACGAGCCCCCTGAACGCCTGGACGACCGAGGCGCAGGGCACGCCGCGGTTCAGCTGATCGAACTTGCCGTGGGCGAAGTGGCCTCCGACCCTGGCGATGGCCTTGTAGGTCTCGTGGACCAGCGCGCTCTTGCCGACGCCGGAGTAGCCGGAGACGAGCACGAGCTCCGCGGCGCCCGCGCGGGCCCGCTCGAAGGCGGCCAGGAGCCGGTCCCGCTCCTCGTCCCGGCCGTAGATCTTCTGCGGGACGCGCAGCTCGTGGCTGCGATCGCGCTGACCGATGGGGAAGGGGTGGACCCGGCCCGTCTGCTCGAGGGAGCGCAGGCACTCCGCGAGGTCTGCCTTGACGCCGTACGCGCTCTGGTAACGGTCCTCGGGCGCCTTGGCGAGGAGCTTCATGACGATCTCGGAGACCGGCTGGGGGACGTCCTCGCTGCGCTCGTGCGGCGGCGCGGGCTGCCGCGCGATGTGGCTGTAGAGGACGTCCACCGGATCGCCGTCCGGGAACGGCAGGGCTCCGGTCAGCATCTCGTACAGCGTGACACCGAACGAGTAGAGGTCGGCGCGGTAATCGATGCCCCTGTTCATGCGCCCTGTCTGCTCGGGCGACATGTACGCGAGCGTGCCTTGCAGGGTGGACGCCGAGGTCGACTGTTGAAGCTCCTGCTTGAGCCGCGACGAGGCGCCGAAGTCGATGAGCGTGGCGCGGCGCAGGTCCGAGCTGACGATGATGTTGCTGGGATTGATGTCCTTGTGCGTGACGTGACAGCGGTGCACCGCGCCGATGGCGTCGGCGATGGCCGCCGAGAGCGCCAGCGCCGCGCGGAGATCCAGCCGGCGATCGTCGAGGATCGCCCTCAGCGTCGTGCCCTCGACCTCCTCCGTGACGAGGGCGAGGCCGCCGCGCGTCCTCTCGAGCGAGCACACCCTCACCACGGACTCGAGGTCCAGATCGCGCAGGAGGCCGAACTCGTGCCGCAGCAGCGCGAGATCGCGGACGCTCGGGTGCTCCCCCTTCAGCGTCTTGATGACGACCGGCCGCTGATCCGCGGCGCGGCGGCCGCGGTAAACGTGGGTCTTGCCGCCCTCATGGATCAGCTGCTCGACGACGTGTCCTGGCAGATCGAACGGTGCTGTGGTGGTCATGACGTGCTAGCGCTCCACCTCGTGATGGCCTCGTCCGCGCGCATCGTGCGGGCGATTACGTCCGGGGAAGACCAGTATAAGGCGGTCTTCTGTGGATTCACCCAGGGAGTGCAAAGAAGGGGGCTCGGCGTGTGCTGTGTCACGCTGCAACGTGGACGAGGGCCTACGGTGTGTGCGCAAGCAAGGAACAGCCTGGCGACGCGGAGCTAGGGTGGTTGCACGAGCGCGAGGAGGCCGCGCGGCTGCGACGCGAGGTCGAGCGTCGGATCGACGAGGTCGCGGGGGGGACCTCCGTTGAGCGACGCGACGACCCTGGCCGTGATGATGGGCCGCACCCCGGAGTCCTCTTGCAGGCGATCGGCCACGTGGTGCGCGAAGTCGACGAGCATGTCGGGCCGCGTGCACATCTCCCCGACCTGGCGGCTCGTGAGCCACGCCTCGACGTCGAGCGGCTCCCGCACACCGGTCCTCGGATCCAGCACGTGAATGCCGAGCTCACTCACGCTCTTGTCGCGCAGCTTCATGCGCCACGAGAATCGGTGTCCGGCCTCGTTCCAGGCGACGTCGCCCGGATAGGCCCAGTGGCGGAGCGGCACCACGAGGTGGAACAGGAGATACCCGTGGAGCAGCGCGAGCGGCAGCGTGGGCCGGCGCGGCGCGGCGGGCGAGGGGACGCCGGCTTCGTCGCCGGGGGCGTTTGCTTCCTCGAACAGGAAGGGCAGGCGCCGCCTCGGCCACGAGGGATCGCCGAACAGCGCGAGCGCGGCGATCATCGCGTAGGGGAAGATACCGATCTTGAACAGGAGGGCGTTGGAGAGGTTGAACGCCACGGCGAGCGCCGCGCCGAAGGGGAAGGTGCGCCGGGAGAAGAGCAGGAAGCCCATCGAGAGGTCGATGAAGAGCCCCGCATACGAGAGCGCGAGCCCTGTTGTCGATGAGGCCAGGAGCGGCCCGACGAGGGGCGCGTCGCCGTGCTCGGCGAGCCACATGGTGAGCGGCTGCCCCCGGAGCCAGTCGCCGTTCAGCTTCGCGACGCCCCCGTAGAAGTAGACGATGGCGATCTGGGCCTTCAGGGCGAAGAGATAGAAGCGCGGCACGGACTCCGTCGGCGTGTCACGCGGCGCGCCGCCCGGCGAGGCGCGGCGCGCGCGGCGGCGATCCAGCGAGAGCGCGCGGTGCGCCGGGGCGGCGGCGAGCAGCAGGCCGAGGAGGCAGAGGAGATAGAGGTGGTTGAGGTATTGTGCCTTGTCGAGGAGGAAGACGTACGTGAGCGCGGCGCAGAGCAGCGCGGCGCTCACCCGGTAGAAGAGCCCGGCGGCGCAGAGCAGCGCGAGGACGAAGAGGGCGCCGAAGTGCCAGTACATCCCTGTCCCGCCCCACGGACGGACGAAGGGGACGAAGCTGAAGAAGAAGCCTGGCTCGATGTAATAGCGGTAGATCCGATCGTGGAGGGCGTACCGGACGACCTCCCATGCGATCAGGGCGCCATAGCTCGCGCGGAAGACGGCGAGGGAGGCGGCGTCGACCTCGGCGGTGAGGTAGGCCGCCCAGCGCCGCGCGAGGTCACTTCCAGTGCCCGTGCGCGTGCCCGTGCTTGTGGTGCTTGTGCTTGCCGTGCACGTGGATGTGGACCGGTCGGCCGTCGTCATCGTCGTCGTCGTCATCGTGGACCACCACCACGCCTGGAGCCGTCTTGACCTTCACATCCACGTTCCACGTCGTCGCCACCACGACGTTGAGGGCAGGCGCGCTCGGGCCGACGATGACGTGCACGCCGGGGCGATAGCCGACGAGCACCACGTCGGCGTGCGTCGGGTGCGCCACGACGACGGTGAGCTTCACCGGGTTGACCTTTGCCGCGACCTTGCCGACGCAGTACAGGCCGCCCGGGCCGGGGGTGAGCACGACGAGCTCGGAGCCCTGTCCCACGAAGCCGAGCTTGATCTTGCGGTCGCCGACGGGGACCGGCTTCAGGTCCGCGTCGAGGACGTAGACCCTGACCTGGCCGGAGGCCTTGTCCGCGACCACCTCGATCGTGTCGTCGCCGACCACCTGGATCACGCCGCCGTTCGGGCCCGTCTTGCCCGGGGGGATGGGCCTCTTCTCGGCCTTTCTCGCGCCCTCGACGATGACCTTCGTGCCCCCTGAGGGCAGGTGGAGCGTGCCGTTCCACGGCTTCCCGGCGACGACGATGTTGTACTTCACCTCGGTGAGATCGGCCTCGAGCTTGGGCCCTGTCGCGACGAGGAGCCCAGTCTTCGCGTCGAGCGCCAGCGGGGCCTGCGCGTCGCCGTTCGGCCCTTTCCACGTGAGCGTGCCGCTCACGTCCTTGTCGATGGGTTTGCCGTCAGGCGCCTTCACGATCGCCTTCACGGTGCCATCGGGCGCGAAATCCCACCCGACCGAGCCGCCGTCGTGCTCCTCGGTCAGCGGATCTTCGATGGCCACGGGGACAGCCTCGACCGACTCCTCGGTCACGCTGGCCTCGGCGGTGGTCTTGCACCCTGCCGCGAAGGGGCTGCCGGCGATCAAGGTGGTCAGGGCCACCACGGAAAGGATGCTCTTGGCTTGCATCAAAGTCTCCAAGCGCAGGAGGCTATCGCAACCGCCGCGCCGCGTCTGTGCGAACTGACTCGTTCCACGGCGATGGGTAGCACGGGCGACGACATCGGATGCACGATGACCACTTCTCCCGTGCTCGTCGCTCGCGCGGGCCTCCGTCGTGAGCTCGTACGCTTCGAAGATGCCTTGTGCGGAGCGCCTCGTGGGATGACGAGCGACGTGGATGCTCTGGGCATATCACCGAGCGCGACAGCGAACGTGCCGAGCGCGACAGCGAACATGCCGAGCGCGACAGCGAACATGCCGAGCGCGACGTGCCGAGCGTGGAGGATGCCTGTGGTGGCCCGCCAGGCGCGATCGTGGTTGCGGATGCCTGTGGTGGCTCGCCAGCCGCCGTCATGCGCCTCTGGAGGCTCCTCGGCGTTTTCGCGGCCGGGCTTCCCCCGAGCGCTTCTTCGGGCTAGCGTCCCGGACGAGCCCGTCCTGCCATGTCCCAACGCATCTTTGTCGGCCTCGTCGGCTATGGTCTTGCTGGCGCCGTTTTTCACGCCCCGCTGATACGGTCCATCCCTCGGCTGCGCCTCGCCGCCATCGCGACCCGCCGGGAGGGCCAGGTCATGGCCGACCACTCGGGCGTCGCCGTGCATCCGACGCCCGAGGTGTTGATCGCCGAGCCGGGGATCGACCTCGTGGTCATCGCTTCGCCCAACGAGACCCACTTCCCGCTCGCGCGCGCCGCGCTGGAGGCGGGCAAGCACGTGGTCGTCGACAAGCCGTTCACGATCACGAGCGCCGAGGCGGGCGAGCTCATTGCGCTGGCTGCGCGCCGTGGCCGGCTCCTCTCGGTCTTCCAGAACCGCCGCTGGGACGCGGACTTCCGCACCGTGCGCAGCTGCATCGAGCAGGGCCTGCTCGGCGAGGTGGCCTCGTACGAGGCGCACTTCGACCGGTTCCGCCCCGCCATCAAGCAGGGCTGGCGAGAGCAGGAGGCGCCTGGCTCGGGGATCCTGTACGACCTCGGCGCGCACCTGATCGACCAGGCGCTCGTGCTCTTCGGCCTGCCGCGCGCGGTCACGGCCGACCTCCAGGCGCAGCGGTCCGGGGCGCGCACGGTGGACTATTTCCACCTGACGCTCGACTACGGCAGGCGCCGGGTGATCGTGCGCTCCTCGACGCTGGTGCCCGAGCCGGGGCCGCGCTTCGCGGTCCACGGCGACGGCGGGAGCTTCCTCAAGTACGGCATCGACGGCCAGGAGGACGCCCTCAAGGCAGGCACGCGCCCGGGCGTGCCGGAGTGGGGGCGGGAGGACCCGCGCTGGTTCGGCACGCTCGTCACGGCAAGCGGCGAGCGCCGCACGATCGAGAGCCTGCCCGGCGCCTACGAGGCCTATTACGAGGCCATCGCGGCGGCGATCCTCGACGGCGCCCCGCCGCCGGTGCGCGCCGAGGAGGCGCGCGACGTGATCCGTGTCATCGAGGCTGCGATGAAGAGCGCGGCCGAGCGGCGGACGATATCGCTCGACGCGTGATCGAAGCGGCGTAGGAAAACCGCTGCTTGCGTCGAGAAGCGGTTGAAGAGCGCATCGCTCACGCGACCTCCGTCACCCTGTACCCAATGTGCTTATCGAGGAATGAGCCGACGCCCGACGTGCGTCGACAACGACAGCGATAGTCCCTGGGGATTGCCGATATCCGAGGTGGGCCAAAAAAGGATATCGGTAGGCCCGGGGCGAGGGTGCTCGTCGGGTGGGGTGGGGGATGGGCCGATGTCTGAGCCCGAGGCATCTCTCCTCCAGCTTCGCTGGAGGAGAGATGCCTCGGGCGAGTTCGGCGGGGCCCCCACCCCACCCGACGAGCACCCTCGCCCCGGGCCGGGCAATCAGATCAGCGCGCCGCCGCCAGCGCCGCCTGCATCGCGACGCCCATCTCGGCCGGCGTCGCGGCCACCTTGGCCCCCGCCGCCTCGAGCGCCGCGATCTTCTCGGCCGCCGTGCCCTCGCCGCCCGCGATGATCGCGCCAGCGTGGCCCATGCGCTTGCCCGGAGGCGCCGCGCGGCCGGCGATGAACGCCGCCACCGGCTTCTTCATGTTCTTCTTGATCCAGGCCGCCGCGCGCTGCTCAGCCGTCCCGCCGATCTCGCCGATCAGCACCACACCGTGGGTGTCGGGATCCTGGTTGAAGAGCTCGAGCACGTCGATGAAGTCCATGCCGCCGACCGGATCGCCGCCGATGCCCACGCAGCTCGACTGGCCGATGCCGAGGGCGCTCAGCTGGCCGACCGCCTCGTAGGTCAGCGTGCCCGAGCGGGAGAGGACGCCGATGTGGCCCTTCTTGTGGATATGGCCCGGCATGATCCCGATCTTGCACTCTCCCGGGGTGATCACGCCGGGACAGTTTGGCCCGATGAGCCGCGCCGGCTTCCCCTCGAGGAAGCGACGGACGCGGATCATGTCGAGCACCGGCACGCCGTCCGTGATGCAGATGACGAGCTTGCAGCCCGCATCGACGGCCTCGGTGATCGCGTCCGCCGCGCCGACCGGCGGCACGAAGATGCACGAAACCTCGGCGCCCTCGTTGCGCACGGCCTGCTCGACCGTGTCGAAGATCGGCACCTTGTCTTCGAATCGCTGGCCGCCCCGGCCCGGCGTCACGCCGGCGACGACCTTCGTCCCGTACTCGATGCAGGCGCGGGCGTGCTGCGACCCGTAGGCGCCCGTGATGCCCTGGAAGACGACCCGCGTGTCCTTGTTGACGAGGATGCTCATCGCTTGATTACTCTACCTTCAACGTGGACAGGAGCTCGGCCACCGCCGCTGGCTCGCTGCTCAACTGGGTTCGAGGCCCGATGCCCGCGGGCGCCCTAGGCGCCGGCCTTGCCGCCGCGCGTGGCGGCGACGATCTTCTGCGCGCCGTCGCCCATGGAGCTCGCCGACTGGATGGTCAGCCCGCTCTCGTCGAGCAGCTTGCGGCCGGCCTCGACGTTCGTCCCCTCGAGGCGCACCACGAGAGGCACCTTGAGCCCGAGCTCCTTCGCCGCGGCGATGACACCGGCCGCGACGACGTCGCAGCGCATGATGCCGCCGAAGATGTTCACGAAGATGCCGCGGACCCGCTCGCTCCGGAGGATGATCTGGAACGCGGTCTTCACCTGCTCCTGCGTGGCGCCGCCGCCCACGTCCAGGAAGTTCGCCGGCTTTCCGCCGTAATGGAGGATGATATCCATCGTCGCCATCGCGAGCCCGGCGCCGTTCACGAGGCAGCCGATGTCGCCGTCGAGCGACACGTAGGACAGCCCGGCCCGCTTCGCCTGGAGCTCGACCGGGTCCTCCTCGTCGACGTCACGCATCGCGTTCCACTCGGCGTGCCGGAACTCGGCGTTGTCGTCGAAGCTCACCTTCGCGTCGAGCGCGAAGACGTCGCCGGCGCCGGTCACGACGAGCGGGTTGATCTCGAGCAGAGAGCAGTCCTCCGCGGTGAAGCAGGCGTAGAGCGAGGCCACGAGCTTCAGGAACTGGCGCTGCGTCTCCTTCGCGGTGAGCCCGAGCGCGAGCGCGAGCTGCCGCCCCTGGTACGGGGCGAGGCCGAGCACCGGATCGATGAAGAGCTTGTAGATCTTCTCCGGCGTGCTGTGGGCCACCTCCTCGATGTCCATGCCGCCCTCGGTCGAGGCGATCACCGCGACGCGGCGGCGCTCGCGATCGACGAGCATCGCGAAGTAGAGCTCGCGCGCGATGTCGAGGCCCTGCTCGATGTAGAGCCGCCGGACCTTCTGCCCCTCGGGGCCCGTTTGCTTGGTGACGAGCTGCATGCCGAGGATCTTCTCGGCGAGGGCCGTCGCCTCCGCGCTGCCGCCCTTCGCGACCTTGACGCCGCCGCCCTTGCCGCGGCCGCCCGCGTGGATCTGCGCCTTCACGACGACGACCGGGTTACCTGTCTGGGCGATCAGCCGATCGGCGATCGGCGCCACCTCGCTCGCCTGGAAAGCGGGCTCCCCTTTCGGTACCGGCACTCCGTAGCGAGCGAAGAGCTGCTTGCCTTGATACTCGTGGATTTTCATGAGAGGGGCCGCCACCCTATCACAAGGCCGCGCCAGCGCGAGACTCGAAAAACAGGGGCGACGGACGTCGGTGGAGCGGACGCGCCCGCGCGCGGGCGCGTGTGAAGTCATGCGTTACGTTTCGTTACGTTCCGGCACGTTACGTTTCGAGTGTTTCGCGCCGACTCACCCATCCATGGAAAAGTGCGGCGGCGCGGCGCTCGACGTCGTCTGCCTTGGTGGTGCCTGACGTCGCCGGCCTCCGTCGCTCTCGGGCCGCGGCGCTCTCAGGCGGCGGCGCTGCGCCCTGGCGCGGGCGGATCACGGCGCCACAGCGCCGCTTCCGTGGCCTCACTTGGCGGCGTAGGGCGGCGGCTCAGGCCGGCGGAGCGCCACGAGGGCGAACAGGCCGGACAGGACGTCGTCCTCGACCTGGGAGACCTTGCCTTCGAGGCTGATCTTGAGCTCATCGAACGGCGTGTAGGTGAGCCCGGCGCTCGCGGAGACGCTCGGCTGAGGCGCGAACAGAAAGGCAGAGAGGGCGCTCCCGGGCTCGTGGAGAGCCTGGATTCGAAAGCTCGGATGGATTGCCATCTTCGGGAGGACATTGGCGATGATCTCGCCTCCCACCCAGGGCTTCAGCTCGATCGCTCCCGCCTCGTCCGCCGCGCCGACCAGCCCGACGCTGCCGTCGAGCGACACGGTCAGCGCCTCGGCCGGGTAGAGCTCCAGGGCGACGACCACCGAGTAGAAATCGATCGACGGATACAGCGCGATACCCGACCAGGTCGACCAGAGCGGCTGCATCGTGGTGAGACCGGCGCCGAACGTCGGCGCGTCGACGTCGAGATCGAAGCCGCCGAAGAGGTTGATCTCGTATCCCTCGCCGAGGACGAGCCCGGGCTCGACGCCGAGCATCCGGCCCGGGACGGTGCTGATCATGGTCGAGGTCGTCGGGAAGGTGTTGATCCAGCCGTCCCAGTCCTCGATGCCAATCGGGTGCGTGACGATGCCCAGCCGGAGGTGGTGATCCTCGCGGCCAATCTGGAGCATCGCCCACTCGGGCGGGCCGATCTTGATCCCCGGCGTCGCCAAGGACCACGTGGGGTAGACGAACGCCGGCAGCCCGAACGCCGGCAGGCCGAGCGGCGCCGTGGTCGCCTGCACGTCGAGATCGAGCCGGAAGTACAGCGAGCCGCTCGCGAGCCGCAGCCCGACCTCGGCCTGCGCGAGCGCGTCGAAGCGAAGGGCCGCGGGCGCGTCGCGGTGCACGCCCGCGACGACGCTGGTCCCTCCTCCCACCCAGGTGTCGATGTCGGCCGGGAGCGCGGCGAGGTGCGGTAGCAGCTGGGCCTCCTCTCTCTGGGTCTCCGGACGGCGGCAGTCCTCGATCAGCGAGCGGCGACGAGCGCCCCCGCGGCGATCACCGCCCCGCGCCGGCCGTCGCGGCCCGCAGGCGCTCGACCAGCGGGCGGATGGCGTCGCTCCGCAGCTTGTAGGACGCGCGGTTCGCGACGAGCAGGGTGCTCACCTCCGTGACCGTCTCGAGCACCTCGAGGCGGTTCTCGCGCAGCGTCGAGCCCGTCTCGACGATATCGACGATGAGGTGAGAGAGCCCGACGAGCGGCGCGAGCTCCACCGAGCCGTGGACGGGGATGATCTCCGCCACCACGCCCTTGCTCGCGAAGTGATCCCCGGCGATCCGCGGGTACTTCGTGGCGACGCGCGGCAGATCGGGCACCTCCGTCTGCTCGGGCCCGGCCACGACGAGGCGGCAGCGGCCGATGCCGAGATCGAGCGGCGTGTAGAGATCGTGGCGGCGCTCGAGGAGCGTGTCGCGGCCGGAGACCCCGAGATCGGCGGCGCCGTACTCGACGTAGGTCGGGACGTCGTCCGGCTTCAGGAACACGTACCGGATCGCGCCGTCCGCGGTCGGCCGGACCAGGCGGCGATCGCTCGCCTCGAGGGGCGCGCTGTCGAGGCCCGCGCGCCGCACGAGCGGGATGAGGTCCTTCAGGATCCGCCCCTTGGGGACGGCGATGGTGAGGGGCCTCGTCATCCGGCCCGCCCCTCGACGCGCGCCGTGTCGGCGCCGAGCTGCGCGAGCTTGCGCTCCATGAACTCGTAGCCGCGATCCAGGTGGTAGACGCGCAGCACCTCGGTCTCGCCCTCGGTCGCCACGAGCCCGGCGATGACGAGCGACGCGCTCGCGCGCAGATCGGTGGCCATCACGGTCGCGCCCGACAGCGGCGCGCCGCCGTGCACGTGCGCCGTGTGGCCGTCCACGTCGATGTGCGCCCCCATCCGCGAGAGCTCGGGGACGTGCATGAAGCGGTTCTCGAAGATGGTCTCGACGATGCGCGACGTGCCCTGCGCGAGGCACATCAGGACCATGAACTGCGCCTGCATGTCGGTCGGGAAGCCTGGGTGCGGCGCCGTCGTCACGTCGACGGCGCGCAGCGGCCGCCCCTCGCGGCGGACGCGCACGCAATCGCCCTCGCGGCCCACCTCGACGCCCGCCTGGCGGAGCTTCGCCGCGACCGCCTCGAGGTCCTCGAGCGGCGCGTTCTCGATCAGCACGTCGCCGCCGGCCGCGGCCGCCGCGACCATGTACGTGCCGGCCTCGATCCGATCGGAGATGATCGCGTGGTCGAACGGCTCCAGCTCGTCCGCGCCCTCGATGTGGATGACGTCCGTGCCGGCGCCGCTCACGCGCGCGCCCATCTTGTTGAGCACCCGGCCGAGCTCCTCGACCTCGGGCTCGCGCGCGCAGTTCACCAGCGTGGTCCGCCCCTTCGCTAGCGCCGCGGCCATCATCAGGTTCTCGGTGCCGGTCACCGTCGGCAGATCGAACACGACCTCGGCGCCGCGGAGCCGCTTGCACTCCGCGACGATGTAGCCGCGGGACAGCCGGATCGTCGCGCCGAGCGCCTCGAGGCCCTTGAGGTGCTGATCCACCGGGCGCGTCCCGATCTGGCAGCCGCCGGGGAGCGACACCTTGGCGCGGCCGAAGCGCGCGAGCAGCGGGCCGAGGACCATGACGCTCGCGCGCATCTGCTTGACGAGCTCGTAGGGGGCCTCGGGCCGCACGTTGTCGCCGGCGCCGACCTTCACGAGCGGCGGCGCGGTCTCGACGTTGCGCCCGAGGAACCGGAGCAGCGCCGAGGTCGTGTCGATGTCGCGCAGCGCGGGCACGTTGCGGAGCAGGCTCTCCCCATCGGAGAGCAGCGTCGCGCAGAGGATCGGCAGCGCGGCGTTCTTCGCGCCGCTGATGCGGATCTTGCCGGAGAGCGGCTTACCGCCCCGGATCCGGATGGAGTCCATGCCCCCGCTATCGCACAACCCGCGGCGGAACGCGATGTTTCGGGGGTCGCCCGCGCGCCGCGCCCCGTGTTTCGCCCGGCGCTCCGCGTCGACCGCTGCGCCGCCGCGAGCGCGGGGCGCGGCCGGCGCGGAGCGCGGGGCGGGCGGACGACGGGCCCACTTTCCCGTGCGCTTCCCGTGCGCTGGTCTAGTCTCCACCGGCCATGCGACCGAGCGCCATCGCCCTGTCCTCGCTGCTCGCCGCGTCTGTGGCCCCGCTCGCAGCCGCGCAGCCGTCGGCCGATCTCCGCGGGTTCCGCGCCTCGATCGACCCCGGGGCCGGCGTCTACCTCGAGCCCGCCGCGACCCCGGACACGGGCGAGTGGAGCGCGAGCCTCTGGGCCTCGTACGCCTACCGTCCCCTCGTGCTCCGCGATCCCGCCTCGGGGAAGGTCCGCTTCGACGTCATCCGCCACCAGGTGAGCGCCGATTTCGCGGCCGGCGTGGGCGTCGCGCGGCGCCTGCTCGTGGGGCTCACGCTGCCCGTGGTCCTCCACCAGAGCGGCGACGACCCCACGTCCGACGCCACGCGGGTGCTCGGCGACACGTGGCTCCCGGCGCAGGCGCTCGGCGATCTCGGCCTCGTCGGCAAGTTCACCCTCGTGCAGCCCATCGGCGGCGATCTGGGCGGCTTCGCGCTCGCGCTGCACGAGCGCTTCACGCTGCCCACGGGGGACGAGGCGTCGTTCGTGGGCGAGGGGGGCGTCACGAACGAGCTCAGGCTCCTCGCCGAGTACCGCCTGATCGCGTTCGGCGCGCACCTCGCGGCGGGCGTCAAGCTCCGCGCCGGCGAGGCCCGCTTCGGGTGCGAGGCGACCCCGGTCTCCGCCGCGGGCGGCGATCCGTGCCCCACGGTGTTCGGCCACGAGCTCCCCTTCGGCCTCGGCCTCTCGTTCCGGCCCCAGATCCTGGGCATCGACCCGGAAGGGCGCGCCACGTTCTTCCTCGAGGCGCACGGGCACCTCCCGCTCTCGCCGATCGCGCCGTTCGCGAGCCAGGAGGCGGCCGCGCTGGAGCTCGGCCTCGCTGCGCGCTACGCGCTGGGCGACGTCTCGTTCCTGGCCGGCGTCGAGACGGCGCTGGCCGGGGGCGTCGGCACCGCGCCGCTGCGCGCCGTCCTCTCGGTGGCCTGGACCCCGCGCGTGCACGACGCCGACAAGGACGGCGTGCCGGACGACGTCGATCAGTGCCGCGAGCTCCCGGAGGACCGCGACGGCTTCCAGGACGACGACGGGTGCCCCGAAGGGGACAACGACGAAGACGGCGTCGTCGACGAGGAGGACCGCTGCCCGACGCAGAAGGAAGACGAGGACGGCGTCGCGGATGAGGACGGGTGCCCGGACCCGTGACGCCGGGCCGTGGACGATCCATGACGACGTGGACCGCATGAGCGACGACGGCTACACGAAGCACGGCGGCGGCCGCCATGAGGGGCCCTCCCGCACCTCGCCGTATCCCCTGAGCCGGCTCTCCCCGCCGCACGAGCTCGTCGACGTGGCGCGGGAGATCCAGCAGGCGGACGCGCTGCTCGGCGCGGTCACCGGCGGCAAGCTCGCGCAGATCGCGCGGCAGATCCGGTCGCTCCAGGAGGAGGCGCGGCGGGTCCTCGAGGCGGCGCAGCGCGACGGCGAGCTCCACCGGGCGGCGTGCACCTTCAAGAAGCGGCCCGGCCACGTCTACCACCTCTACCGGCGCGGCGACGGCGTCCCTTACCTCTCGATGCTCTCGCCCGAGGAGTGGGGCGGCTCGCCGCCGCACGCGTTCGAGGGCTCGTACCGCCTCGAGGTCGACATGTCGTGGACGCCGTCCGAGGAGGCCGAGGCGCACGACGCGGAGGCCGGCGCGCTCGCTCGCCTCACCGGCCGCGGCGCGTGACCGCGGCGCTCGCTCACCCGCCGAGCTGGAGCAGCACCTTCCCGAACGACGCGTTGCTGGCGACGTAAATATGTGCCGCGGCGGCATCGCCGATCGGAAAGACCCGGTCCACGACCGGCCGCACGGCGCGGCTCGCGAGCCACGGGGAGATGTTCCGCTCGAGCACCTGCGCCGCCGCGATCTTCTCCTCGAGCGGGCGCGAGCGGAGCACGGTGCCGATGAGCTCGACGCGCTTCCGGAGGAGCTCGCGCAGGTCGAGCTCCGTGGACGCGCCGGCCGTCAGCCCGACGAGCGCGATGCGGGCCTTGGACGCGCACGCCTTGAGGTCCTCGCCGACGTACGCGCCTCCGACGAGCTCGAGGACCACGTCGACCCCCGCGCCTCCGGTCGCCTTCAGCACCTCGTCCGCGAACCTCGCGCCCGACGCCGCGATCCCGGCGTGCAGCCCGAGCTCGCGGCAGCGATCCAGCTTGTCCTGCGTGCGCGACGTCCCGACGACGAAGCACCCGAGCGCGCGGGCGATCTGGAGGCCGGCCGTGCCCACGCCGCTGCCGACCGCGTGAACGAGCGCGCGCTCGCCGGGCGCGAGCCGGGCGCGCGTCACGAGCGCGTCGTAGGCGGTCACGAACGCCTCGGGGACCGCGGCCGCCTCCTCGTCCGTGAGCCCTTCCGGCACCGGCGCGACCTCGCGCTCGTGCGCGACGACCCGCTCGGCGTAGGCGCCGCCCGCGAGGAGGCCGAAGACGCGATCGCCCGGCGCGAAGCGGCGCGCGCCCTTCCCCGTGGCCTCGACCACGCCGGAGTACTCGAGCCCCGGCACGTCCTGCGGCGCGCCTGGCGGCGCCGGGTAAAGGCCCAGCCGCTGGAGCAGATCGGCGCGGTTCACCCCGGCGAAGCGGACGGCGACGCGCACGTGCCCGTCGGGCACGTCGGGCGCATCGACCTCCCGCACCTCGAGGACCTCCGGCCCGCCCGGCTCGCGGATGACGACGGCGCGCATCTTCAATGTGCCGCATGTGCCGCTCACGCCGTTCATTCTTCCATCGGCGGCGGGAGCACGCTCTTCCGGTAGAAGTATTCCACCTTCTCCGAGTCCGGATCGACCGGCTCCGCCTCCGGCTCGGCCGGCGCGTTGCCGCCGATCGCCGCCTCGATCTGCACCTGCTCGAGCGCGTCCATCATCGAGGCCGCGCTCGGGAAGCGCTCCTCGCGGTCGAGCGCGAGCGCGCGCATCGTCGCGACGTCGAGCGAGTGGGGCACCTCGGGCCGCAGCATGCGCGGGCGGATCGGCTTCACCCGCTGGATCTCCGCGAGCAGGGCGGCGGCCGTCGGCGCCTTGAACGGCAGCTGCCCGGTGAGCATCACGTAGAGCAGCATGCCCACCGAGTAGAGGTCCGCGCGCGCGTCGAGATCGCGGACGCCTTGCGCCTGCTCCGGCGCCATGAACGCGGGCGTGCCGGCGATCGCGTGGCTCCCCGCGGCGGCCATCGAGACGAGGATCGACGGCGCCGCCGCCCCCGTGTTGAACGCCTCGGCGACGCCGAAATCGAGCACCTTCACGGTGAGCGGGCCGCGGCCGCCGCCGACGAGACAGATGTTGTCCGGCTTGAGATCGCGGTGGAGGATGCCCTCGGTGTGCGTGACGACGAGCGCGCTGAGCACCTGGACGGCCACGTCCAGCACGACGGGAATGGGCATGGGGCGCTCGCGCGCGAGCCGCTCGGTGATGGTCTCGCCCTCGAGCCGCTCCATCACGAGGTAGGGCGTGCCGTCGTCGAGCACGCCCAGATCGTAGACCTCGACGATGTTCGGGTGGCCGAAGCGGCCGGCGACGGCGGCCTCGTTGTGGAAGCGCGCGATGGCCGTCTTGCTCTGAGCGTACTGGCCGCGGAGCGTCTTGATCGCGACCCGGCGCCGCAGGCCGATGTGGATCGCGTCGTAGACCATCCCCATCCCGCCCTTCGCGATGACGCCGAGGATGCGGTAGCGGTCGTGCAGCAGGCGGCCGACGAGCGGCGCTTCCTTCGTCGGCCGCGGCTGATCGGGATCGATGTCGGGCGGCAGCGGCCCGTCCACCGGCCACCCCGACTCGCCCCTGCTCGTCGGCGGTACCCGCGTCGAGGAGGGCGGGGCGACGCTCGGCGTGAGCGCCGTGCCGTGCACCGGGCACCTCTCGGTGTCCGACGGGTGCGGCAACCCGCACGCCTGGCATCGGATGAAGTGCTGCGGCGGCATCGGGGACCCGGTCAGAGTACGGGTACATCCGCCCATGCAGCAAGCTCGTTCAGGGACCGAGCGTCCCGGCCGGGGGGGCACGCCCACAGCGTGTGGTTGGGTAGCCAACCCATGTCATCTTCAGCAGCTGGGTTGGATCGGCTCGCGGCTTACGGTAGGCTGAGCTCAAACGTGCCGCAGCCGGTCCGAAAGCCAACCCGACGAGCGCGAGAGGTGCCGCGGCGAGGCGGGTACCAGAATTTGCATCAGAACGTAAGCGAGAACGTAAGCGAGAACGTAAGCCGGAACGTGAGCGAGAACGTAAGCCGGAACGATTGGCGGCACGTCGACCTGAACGTTGACCAGCACGTGAACCAGTACGTAAGTCGAACGTAAGTCGAGCGTTAGGCAGCGCGTGACGGGCTCGGGGTACGCTTTCCCCGACTGCCAGCAGTGGGGGCCAGCGGGATGGGAAGGGGAAAGAGACAGAGGCCATGAGCACGGCGGAGAAGCTTTCGGACGGTGCCTCGGCCAGCGGTGAGTCCGATCCGCTGCTGGGAAAGGTCTTGAATCAGAAGTTCAAGATCCACTCCCTCCTCGCGACGGGCGGCATGGGCGTCATCTATCGCGGCGAGCAGATCGCGCTCGAGCGCCAGGTCGCGATCAAGGTCCTGACGCCCACGAACTCATCGAATCAAATCGACCCCAACTTTCATAAGCGCTTCTTCCTCGAGGCGAGCATCCTCGCCAGGCTCCAGCACCCGAACATCGTCACGGTCTTCGACTACGGCCGAGTCGAGAACATGGAGCCCGAGCGGTACTTCATGGCCATGGAGTTCCTCGAGGGCGAGACGCTCTTCCGGCGGCTGCGCAAGGCGGGCCGCCTCCCGGCGCCCGACTCGATGGGCATCGCCCGGCAGATCGCGCGCGGGCTGCGCGAGGCGCACAAGCACGGCGTGGTGCACCGCGATCTGAAGCCGTCGAACGTCATGCTCGTCCCCGGCGAGGACACCGGAGAGCTCGTCAAGATCCTCGATTTCGGCCTCGTGAAGGTGCTCGCCGACGACTCGGAGGAGCTCACGCAGCAGGGCTCGTTCCTCGGCTCACCGCGCTTCATGTCGCCGGAGCAGATCTCGCACGGCAAGGTCGATCTGCGGACGGACGTGTACTCGCTGGGCGTGATCCTCTATCAGATGCTCTGCGGGAAGGTCCCGTTCGAGGCGCAGAACTCGGTCCAGATCCTGATCGCTCACCTGCAGCAGCCCGTGCCGCGGATGAAAGAGCGCAACCCCGAGGCCGACGTGCCCGAGCCGCTCGAGGCGTTCGTGCTGCGCTGCCTGTCGAAGGATCCGGACGGCCGACCGGCCAACATGGAGGCCCTCATCCGCGGGCTCGGCGAGTGCGCGCAGGCGATGGGCCTGTCCCCGGCGTTCGGCTCGACGGGCCTCGTGACCATGGACTCCACCGGCACCGGCAGGATGCCGACGCCGATGCCGCCCGTGCGCGTGATGACGGCGATCCCCGCCAGCTCGTCGTCGCCCTCGTCGACGTCCGGCGGCACGACCTCGCAGGTGGACGACGCCTCGCTCGGCGCCGCCTCGCGCCCGGCCGACGCCGCGCCGCAGGGCCGCAAGGGCATCGTGCTCGTCGCGGTGGGCGTCCTCGCCGTCGCGGGCATCGGGGTCGCGATGTCGCAGATGCGCTCGAGCGAGCCGCCGCCGGCGCCGGCCGCCGCGCAACCGGCGAAGCCGCAGGTCGCGCCGCCGCCCGCCGACGTCGGGTCGTTCGTGCTGATGGTCGAGTCCATGCCGTCCGGCGCCGAGGTGCTGGAAGACGGCAAGCCGCTCGGGAACACGCCGCTCCAGCTGTCGCTCTCGAACAGCTCCGTGCGCGCCAACCCACGCCGGCTGACCGTGCGCCACGAGGGCTACGAGCCGTACTCGATCGTCCAGGGCCCCTCCGATCAGTCCGTGCGCCTGGTCGCCACGCTCACGAAGCAGGCCGCGGCGGCGCCGACGAGCACGCCTGCCGCGCCCACGCCGCCCCCGGCCTCCCCGGCGCCTCGCCCCTACGCTGGCCGGCCGGCCGCGAGGCCCACGCCCGCTCCCGACGCTCCGCCCCCGCCCCCTTCTCCTCGGCCGCTGGATATCCAGATCGAACGATGACCCTCCAGCGCCCCACACTCCACATCGTCGTCTCCCCGTCTGTCTTCACCGCGCGGCCGCTCTGGGCGGATGTCCCCGCCGGGGTGGAGGCACCTTGTTCCAGACTTTCCGTGGGCGAGCACCCCCTGCGCGGTGCGCACGGCAACGGTGAAGGAGACGATGTGCCGCATTCTCCGGAATATGCGCAGGAGTGCGCGCACGGACACGCGCACGCTCGCCAGCCCGCGCAGCGCGAGGAACGTCAAATCCAGCGGCGAACCGGGCCCTCCAAGGCCGCCCGAACCAGCGCCCGAACGATCGATCGAAGATCCCGGTATTCATCCGTTCCCGCCGGCAGTAGACTCCAGGCTCTGCGTCCCGCAGACGCGCTTCCCAGGCCGATTCCAAGCGGGATCCGTTGCTGAGGAGCAAGGAAATGAACCCGCTCGTCCCCGACTTCATCATCCAGCAAGACGCTCTCGGCAACACCGAGGGCAGCTTCACGGGGGCGGTGCTGATGATCGACATCCCCGGCTTCACCGAGCTCACGGAGAAGCTGATGCAGCACGGCCGCGCGGGCGCGGAGACGCTCGCCGGCACGCTCCGGTACTACTTCGACCCGCTCATCGCAGCGGTCCACCACGCCGGGGGCTTCATCACGAACTTCGCGGGCGACGCGTTCACGGCGCTGTTCCAGGACACGCCGGACCGCAAGGTCGCCGAGTACGTGCTCGGCGCGGCGCTCGCGATGCGCGACCTGTTCGCGGAGCACCCCGAGCGCGACACGCCCTTCGGCAGCTTCCCGTTCTCGTTCCGGATGGGGCTCGCGTGGGGCTCGGTCGAGTGGGGCATCGTCCGCATCTCCCCGGAGCGCGCGTACTACCACTTCCACGGGCAGGCGCTCGCCGCGTGCGTCGCGATCGAGCGGCAAGCGCTGAAGGGCGACATCCTCCTCGACCGCGCGCTCTGCGATCGCATCCCGCCCGCGAGCGCGAAGTACCACGGCGAGGGCGTCTACAAGCTCGGCGACGTGCCGGCGCCCAGGATGCCGCAGGTCCCGAGGAACCCGCCGCGCGGCGAGGGCACCGCGTTCGTTGCGAGGGGCGTCGCGGACATGCCCCCGGAGGGCGAGTTCCGCAACGTCACGAGCGTCTTCCTCTCGTTCGAGCAGATCCCGAGCTTCGCGGAGCTCACGCGCCTCCTGCACGAGCTCTCCGAGCTCTACGGCGGCACCTTCACGGGCATCGACGCGGGCGATCTCGGCATCGCCGCGCTGATCCACTTCGGCGCCCCGATCACCCACGAGAACGACAACGATCGCGCGCTCGACTTCGCGCTGGAGCTGAAGAAGCGCGGCCTCCGGCAGATGCGCCTCCGCGCGGGGATCACGCGCGACGTCCGGTACGCCGGCTTCAACGGCGGCACCGAGCGGCACGAGTTCGCGTGCATCGGCCGCGCGACGAACCTCGCCGCGCGCCTCGTCGCGAAGGCCCCCTGGTCGGCGATCTGGGCCGACGAGCAGGTCTTCCGCGCCGGCGAGACGAGCTACCAGTGGACGACGGAGAACATCTTCCGGTTCAAGGGCTTCGATCTGCCCATCCTCGTCTACTCGCTGGAGCGCCGCCGCATCTCGGTCCAGAAGGAGTTCTACGACCTCGGCCTCATCGGCCGCGAGGCGGAGATCGAGCAGCTCGCGCGCTACGTCGGGCCGATCTTCGAGGGCAAGCCGGCCGGGATCACGTACATCGACGGCGAGCCGGGGCTCGGGAAGAGCTACCTCGTGCAGCGCTTCCGCCACCGGTGCGAGGAGCACCAGAGCGACCGGCCCTTCCTGTGGATCGACGCGCGCTGCGACCAGACGCTCCAGAGCTCGCTGAACGCGTTCGAGTTCGCGCTGAAGGAGTACTTCTGGGAGTCCTCCGCGCTCGGCAAGGAAGAGAAGCTCACGAACTTCGATGACGCGTTCGAGTACCTCCTCGAGCGCCTGCCCGAGAGCCAGGCCGCGCTGAAGCGCGAGCTCGATCGCGCGCGCTCGGTGTTCGCCGCGCTCATCGGCATCCGCTGGGAGGACTCGCCGTACGAGCGCCTGCACCCGAAGCTCCGGTACACGAGCACGCTGTCGGCGCTGAGCTTCGTCTTCCTCGCCGAGGCGTCGCTCCAGCCGGTGATCCTGCACCTCGAGGACGCCCACTGGGCCGACGAGGACTCGCTCGAGGCGGTGCGCGTGATCGCGCGCGCGTGCCGGGGGCTGCCCATCGCGATCATCTGTACGACGCGGCGCAAGGACGACGGCACCCCCGTCCGCATCCCGCTCGACCCGGGCATCTCCGAGAACGTCATCGAGCTGAAGCCGCTGCCGCGCGAGCAGCTCCTCGCGCTCGCGGTCCCGTTCTTCGGCGGCCCGATGCCGGACATGCTCGCGACGCTCCTCTGCGAGACGGCCGGCGGCAACCCGTTCTTCGCGCAGGAGATCCTCGCCTACTGGCTCGAGGACGGGCGCTACGGATCGAGCTCGAGCTCCATCTCGATCTCGAACACGTTCATGCCGCCGAAGAACGTGAACAGCCTGCTCATCTCGCGCCTCGACCGGCTCGACGCGAAGGTGAAGCAGACGATCGTCGCCGCGGCCGTCCTCGGGCGCGAGTTCGACCTGCGCGTGCTCGCGCTGATGCTCCCCGACGCGTCCGTGCTCGAGGAGCACGTGCGCATCGGCGAGGCGCAGTGCATCTGGTCGCAGATGACGGAGCGGCGCTTCCAGTTCAGCAACGCGCTCCTCCGCAACGCGGCCTACGAGATGCAGTCCCGCGCGCGGCTCCAGGAGCTCCACCGGCTCGCGGCCGAGGCGATCGAGAGCCTCTACGGCGACGACCTCGAGGACCAGCTCGTCGCGCTCGGCCGCCACTGGCGCCGCGCGGGCAAGGTGGACCACGCGCGCCGCTACTTCCTCGCGGGCGCCCGCAAGGCGGCGGCGCGCTACGCCCACGAGGAGGCGACGCGCCTCTACCGCGTCTACTTCAAGCTCTCGCCGGAGCCCACGCCCGAGAGCGTCGTCGTGCGGTACGAGTTCGCGCGCGACGTCCTCGAGGCGAGGGGGCGGTACCAGGAGGCGCGGCAGGAGCACATCCGCGTGCTCACCGACGCCCAGAAGCTCGGCGATCGCGGGTCCGAGGCGCTCGGCTTCCTCGGCCTGGGCCGCACGCACTGGGCGATGCAGCAGCCGGACGACGCGCGCACGTACTGGGAAGAGGGGCTGCGCGCCGCGCGCGAGGCGGGCAACCTGCCGGCCGAGGGGCTCACGCTCGCGAGCCTCGGGATGGCCTACGCCGTCCAGGGCCGGTACGACGCCGCCCGCACGCTCTACTCGCGCGCGATCACGGTCGAGCGGCAGATCGGGAACCGGCGCGAGGAGGCGAGGCTCCTTGGGGAGTTCGCGAAGCTGCACCGGCTGAGCGGCCACCTCGGCG
Organism: Sorangium aterium; assembly: GCF_028368935.1. NCBI lineage: Bacteria > Pseudomonadati > Myxococcota > Polyangiales > Polyangiaceae > Sorangium > Sorangium atrum. The sequence goes on from NZ_JAQNDK010000002.1 coordinate 1,098,559, forward strand.
AGGCGGAGGCCCTGCAGGAGCAGGCCGCTGCCATCGAGCGTGAGCTGGGGGCCTCTTGAGCCGGTGGGGGACGCTGCCGTGCCCTCCGCCCACGCGAAAGCGGCCCCGCCGTCCGACGTCGTCGCGCGCTCCCTAGATCGCGGCGCAGAGGCCCCGCCGGCCCGCGCGGCGCCGGCGTGCCCCGGCCCTCGCCGCCCTGCGAATTCCGCTGACAATCGATCAAGAGGTCTCCCAAGAGCATGACACGACAGGCAACAAAGGAGTCACCTGCGCTGTTGAACGAGGAGCTCCTTGAGAAGGCGAAGCCTTCCAAGCTCATGCCCGCCGTGATCGCCGGAATGGTCTCGGGGACGCTGGTCGTCTCGTTCGATATCTCTCTTGGCGCGCTGATATTCAACCACGGGCTGGCCGATTACCTCTCGAGAGGGATCGGCATCATCCTGATCAGCTCCGTCATCGTCGGCGTGATCGTCTCCCTGCTCAGCTCCTACAAGCCGGTGATCGCCGCGCCGCAGGAGGACGCAGCCGTCATTCTCGCCTCGATGGCGGCGGCGATCACGACGGGCATCGCGCAGAAGGACCCGACGGCGAGCCCGTTCCCGACGATCGTGGCCGCCATCGCGATCACCTCGGTGGTCGCGGGCGGCTTCTTCCTGCTGCTCGGCCTCTTACGGCTCGGCATCCTGGTCCGCTTCATCCCGTACCCCGTGGCCGGCGGCTTCATCGCAGGCGCCGGCTGGCTCCTCCTCCAGGGCTCGATCTCGGTGATGTCCGGCCAGCCATCGGCGCTCGACATCTTTCCGGCCGTGGCGATGGATCCGGAGCTCTTGAAGCGGGTCCTCCCGGGCCTCGTGTTCGGCGTCCTGCTCCTCCTGGTGCTGCGGCGGTTCTCGTCGCTCCTGCTCCTCCCCGTGCTGCTCGGGGGCTCGATCGTCGTGTTCTACGTCTCGGTGGGGCTCGCCGGCGTCAGCGTGCAGCAGGTGCTCGACAGCGGCTGGCTCCTCGGCCCGTTCCCGGCCGCGTCGCTCTGGCCGCCGATCGCCGCCTCGGACCTCGGGAAGGTGGACTGGGGGGTCCTGTTCGGCAGCGCGGGCAACATGGCCGCCGTCACGATCATGGCCGCCATCACCGTGTTGCTCAGCGCGTCCGGCGTCGAGCTCGCGACGGAGCAGGAGATCGATCTCGACCGCGAGCTGCGGGCCACGGGCGTCGCGAACATCGTCACGGGCCTGTTTGGCGGCATGGTCGGCTACTTGTCGCTGGCCGAGTCGTCGATGAGCTTCAAGGCCGGCTCGAACAGCCGCGTCTCGGGGCTGGTCGCGGCGGCGATCAGCTGCGTCGTGCTCTTCGTCGGCGCCGACGCCATCCTGTACTTCCCGCGCCCCGTCCTCGGGGGCCTGATCGCCTATCTGGGCTTCCACTTCCTCATCAACACGCTTTACGAGGGCTGGTTCCGGCTGCGGCGCATCGAGTACTTCGTCATCGTGGTGATCCTCCTTGTCGTCGCCGTCCGGGGCTTCCTCGTCGGCATCGGCGTGGGGCTCGGCGTCTCGTTCATCCTCTTCGCGCTCAGCTACAGCCGCATCGAGGTGGTGCGCAACGCCATCTCCGGGCTCCACCTGCGCAGCAACGTCGCTCGCAGCGACGGCGAGGAGATGACCCTGACGGAGCGCGCCAAGCAGCTCTACGTGCTCCAGCTCCAAGGGTATATCTTCTTCGGGACGGCGTACAATCTCCTCTCGACCGCCCAGCAGCGCATCCAGAGCGACGACGGTGAGGTGCGCTATCTGCTCCTCGACTTCCGCCACGTCAACGGCATCGACTCGTCCGCCATCGCGAGCTTCCTCCGGCTCCGCAGGCTCGCCAAGGCGAACGGCGTCAAGCTCTTCTTCACGGAGGTGCGTGTGGACATCCGCAATCACCTCGAGCGGGGTGAGGTCTTCGTCCGGGGCGACGACGACGTCTGCCAGATCTACCCGGATCTGGATCGAGGCCTCGAGGCGTGTGAGAAGGACATCATCGCGGAGGCGCCGCCCAGCATGCTGCCGCCTCCGATGCTGTTCTACGATCTCCAGGACGTCTTCGGCGGTCGCGATGAAATGCTGCGTTTTCTCGGCTACCTCGAGCGCGTGGAGCTCCCGGATGGGTTCGATCTGTTCCGGGCCGGAGATGTCTCGAAGGAGCTCTACCTCATCGAGAGCGGAGAGCTCACGGCCTGGCTCGAGATCGACGGGAAGAAGGTGAAGCGGCTCCGCACGATGGGGCCGGGGTCGGTCGTCGGCGAGTCCGGGCTCTACATGGGAGAGAAGCGGTCGGCGACGGTCACCGCCAGCCGGCAGTCCACGCTCTACCGGCTCTCGGAGGAGGCGCTGCAGCGAATGACGGCGGAGGCGCCCGAGCTGGCCGCGGCCTTCCATCACAACGTGGTCACGCTGCTGGCCCGGAGGATCGTGCACTCGACGGGGCCCGTGAAATCGCTGTTCAACTAGGCTCGTCGAGTCGGCTTGGAGTGTCGCGTTCCCGTGGAGACTCGCTTGCAGCATGGTGCGATGGCAGGACGCCTCTCCCCGGTGCGCGCCGCGCGCCGGGGGGCCGGCGTTCCCGCTTTTCAATGCTGCACGCGTGAGCACCTGGATCCGGCCGTTCCGATCGAGCACGACGAGCACGATGCGCACGATGCGCACGATGCGCACGATGCGCACGATCACCGAGCGCAGCCTGCGAGCATTGCGGTCCTGTGTTCCGGTCGCGTCGAAACATGCATTGCCGTGCCGCGCGCCGTTTCACCTGGGGGAGAACAATCCCGTGTAATCGCTATCCCGGATGCGCGTGGATGCGCGGCGAACACACATTTGAATGCAATTTCGACGATCTCTTTCGGATTCAGAGCCACGAAATGTACGATTCGCCTAAGCTTGCGAACAGTCGTGGTTTCGCTCCGAATGAGAAGGCCAGTCGTGTTGCTTACTGCGCATCACATTTCCCTTGACAAGGGGACGCTCGCTTGCAATCCACGAACCCCAGGGTTGCGGCCGGGGCTGCCCGGCGTCCCGCGCGCGTCCTACCGGCCGATGGGGGCCTCGGTCCGCAGACGCGCTCCGCTGGTTGGCGCTCCGGGAGATCTCAGAGGCCAGCATCGCGCCAGCGAACACCCGCAGGCCTGTCCGCCTTGAGCAGCTGGAGAAAGGACAACTTATGCAAACTCAACGTCGACCCCTGATGGTACTAGCCATTCTGTGGGGCATTCTATCGGTTGTCGCCTGCAATAACAACAAGGCCCCTGCTGAGAAGCGCGAGGATTCGGGCGCCAAGGAACCTGCAGCTCAGCCCTCCGAGCTCAGCGTCCTCATCTTCCCGAACTACCTGGACGACAAGAGCATCAAGGACTTCGAGACGCAGAACAACGCACGTCTGCGGCTCACGATCTACGACTCCACCGAGGAGATGGAGAGCAAGCTCGCCTATGCGGGCGCCGACGCGCAGTACGACGTCGTCGTGATGGCGGCCCACGCCAGCGGGCGGCTCGCGCGCCGCGGGCTCATCCGCCCCCTGGATCACGCCCTGCTCCCCAACCTCAAGAACCTCGAGTCGCGGTTCTCGGGCCCGAACTTCGACGAGAACAACAAGTATTCTATCCCCTACCAGTGGGGCACTGTCGCGATCATCTACAACAAGAAGAAGATCCCGAACATGGATCCGACGTGGGGCGTGCTCTTCGACGCCCAGAAGACGCCGGGGACGTTCGTGCTGATCGACGAGATGCGCGACATGGTCGGCGCGGCGCTGAAGTACAAGGGTTTTTCCAGCAACACGTCGAAGCCCGAAGAGATCCGGGAGGCTGGGCGCATCCTCAAGGAGGCCAAGAGCAATCCGAAGTGCCTCGGCTTCAAGGGCGGCATCGGCGCGACGCAGGACGTGAAGGGCGGCTCCGTCGACATGGCGGTCGTCTGGAACGGGGACGCGCAGAAGGTGGTCTGGGAGGACAAGGATCGCCTCGCCCTCGTCATTCCGAAGGAAGGCTCCGTGATCTGGGTCGACGTGATGACCGTGCCCACCAAGTCGCCCCACCCCGAGCTGGCCCACAAGTTCATCAATTACATGCTGACCCCCGAGGGCGGCGCGCAGCTCTCGATGATGACGAAGTACGCGACCCCGAACAGCGCCTCGCAGGCCCAGCTGCCGGTCGAAGATCGGACGAACCAGCTCATCTACCCGACGGGCGACCTGGCGACCCGCCTGGAGGCCCATCGCGATCTCGGTGAGGCGGCCAAGCTCTACGACGAGGTCTGGGCGGCCGTGAAGTCGAACTGACCGCGAGGCGATGGCGCCAACGAGGTGTTCAGCCTCAGATCACGCCGATGCCAATCCTGCGCGACGCGCCGGTGTCGAGCGCACGCCCGAGCTGGAGTGCGTCGATCTGAACGTAAGGACCCCCATGGAAGATCATCGCTCCAAGACCACTTCTCGCGCGAGAGGTATGATCGTCGACAACGCGTTCACGGCCGATAGCCTCTATGGCGTCCGGCGCGAGCCGACCTACAGCGGCGCGCTCTCCTTCCTGCGTCGCAAGTACACGCGCGATCTGACCGGCGTCGATGTGGCGGTCACCGGCATCCCGCTCGACACGGCGACCAGCAACCGTCCAGGGACGCGCTTCGGTCCGCGCGCGGTGAGGGAGGCCTCGGCGCAGCTCGCGTGGAACCGCCCTTACGGCTACGAGTTCGACCCGCTCGACCGGCTCGCCGTTGTCGACTATGGCGACTGCGTCTGGGATTACGGGCGTCCGGAGGAGAGCCCTGCCGCCATCGAGGAGCACATCGGCCGCATCCTCGACGCCGGGGTGACGCCCCTCTCGATCGGGGGGGATCATTTCGTGAGCTACCCGATCCTGCGCGCCGTGTCCAAGCGCCGCGGCAAGCTCTCGCTGATCCATTTCGACGCTCACTCCGACACGTGGAGCGACGAGGTCGGATCGGGGCGGGTCGATCACGGCACCATGTTCTTCCACGCGGCGCGGGAGGGCCTCGTGGAGCCCAGCCGCTCGGCGCAGATCGGGCTCCGCACCTACAACGCCGATACGCTCGGCTTCCAGGTGCTCGACGCGCCCTGGGTTCATCGCCATGGCGCGAGGGCGGTGATCGAGCACGTGCGTAACATCGTCGGGGACCACGAGGTTTACCTGACGTTCGACATCGATTTCCTCGATCCGAGCTTCGCGCCCGGCACCGGCACGCCGGTCTGCGGGGGGATGTCGACCGCTGTCGCGCTGGAGATCCTGCGTGGGCTCCAGGGCATCGCGCTCGTCGGCATGGACGTCGTGGAGGTCGCGCCCGCGTACGACGTGGGTGAGATCACGGCGCTCGCGGGTGCGACCATAGCCCACGAGGGGCTCGGGCTCATCGCGTGCCGGCCTGGCGCTCAGAAAGCAAGGGAGCCGTCCGAGAAAGCAAGGGAGCCGGCCGAGGGAGAGCGGCGTTAGAGCGGCGGTCACCCGCTTCGGATACGGGCCCATCTCGTCGTTTTCGGTGCTCGGCGCACAGGAGTGCGCTTCCGCGCCGAAAACGACGATCTGGGCCCGTCTCCTGTGCGGGTGACCGCCGCTCTGCGTCGTGTGTAGCAGCGGTCAGCGGCGTGTCTGGCGGCGCGGAGCCCGCGCTCGGTACGGCGCGAATACCGCTTCTGGCGAGTCTTCGGTGAACTGGCGGAGCACGCGGTTCAGCCCGCGCGTGCCGTGCGCGCGGACCGTCTGGACGCGGTCGAGATCGAGCACCTCCCCGAGGTACTCCTCCCCGGAGCCGCCCAGGAAGAGGACGCGGCCCTCGGGATCGACCGCGATGGAGCGCCCGCCGCCGATCTCCACCGCGGCGTTCACGTTCACCACATAACACTGGTTCTCGATCGCGCGGGCCCGGGCGAGCACGAGCTCCTCCTCGCGATCCGGCGTCGTGGTGAGCGTCGGGTGCAGGATCACCTCGGCGCCGCGCAGCGCCAGGCCGCGCGCGACCTCGGGATACCAGCCGTCGTAACAGATCATGAGCCCCAGCCGGCCGACGCGCGGGATGTCGAACACGGGCGCGGGCTCATCGCCCGGCGCACAGGTCTCGAAGGGCATCCAGGGATAGAGCTTGCGGTACCGCGCGACGAGCTTGCCGCTCGGCGAGAAGACGAGCGCGGTATTGTGCAGCTTGTCGCCCGCGCGCTCGTAGATCGACCCGGCGCAGAGCCACCTCCCGGCCCGGCGCGCGATCGCGCCGAGCCGCCTCGTGAGCGGCCCCGGGATCGGCTGGGCGAGCTCGTGCGACGGGGAAGTGTGGCGGAACGGGTGATCCCCCGTGAGCCACAGCTCGGGAAACAGGTAGAGCTGCGCCTCGGGGAACGAGACCCCCAGCGTCTGTACCTCGCGCTCGAGCTTCTCGAGCGTCGCAGCAGGGTCGCCGGGCACGGGCCGGGACTGGACTCCGATGATGTGGAGGAGGCGAGCCATACCAGCGATGTTATACCCCCCTCTGCGGCGCATAGGCATTAACCAAGCTTCGCGCCGCGTTCTCCTACTTCCGAACGTTTACGTTTACGTTTACGTGGTCGTGGTCGTGGTCGTGGTCGTGGTCGTGGTCGTCAACGGTAGGTCGTGAACGACCACGACCACGACCACGACCACGACCACGTTCACGTTCACGTTCACGTTCACGTTCACGACCACGTTCACGTCCACGTTCGCGTGGGTGGCCGATGGTGGGGGCGGGCTTCGTGCCCTGAGCGTGACCGAACGAGCTTGGCTAACGCCGATGCCCTCTGCGACGTGCGTTCGATGGGGCTCCGTGAACGTCGCGCCGGGCGAGCGCGTGGCGAGCTCGCTCAGGTGGTCGGCTCGATCGACCCGCGCGCCGCCGCGATCACCTCGGCGGTGGCGAAGTGCGCCGACTCGAGGGCCCCTTGCGCCCAGCCCGTGTAGAGGCACGTGTGATCGCCGGCGAAGACGACGCGCCCTTCCCCGCGCTGGAGATCCGCGATCAGGTCGGTCTGATCAGGCCGGAACGCGGGCCAGCCGCCTCGCGTGTACGGCTGGTGGTGCCACGAGAACGACAGACCCTTCTGGAAGTACTCCCGGGCTTTCGGGAAGAACGACTCCATCGTCTTGAGCCCGAACTCGATGCGATCGGCCGCGGTGGGCAGCTCGTCGAGCGCCGCGGCGTTGCGGTCCTGCACGTACGCCGTGAGGATGCCGGAGGTGCCCGGCTGGAGCGAGGTCAGGTCCCACAGACGCTCGATGGGCGTGGTCGTGCATGCCGCGAGCAGCCCGATGATGCCCTCATCCGCCCAGAACCGGTGCGAGAACTGGAAGTTGAGGCGGGTGACTGTGAACATCGGGATCTCCGACGCGGCGCGGTGCTTGGGGCCGGAGAGCGGCGGGTCGAACGCGACCTCGAGCAGGATGCGGTGAGGGAGCGCGCACACAACGAAGTCGCCCTCGATCGTCTCGGGGTCCCCGTTCCTGAGGAACTCGACGGTCACGCCGTCCTCGCGGGAGATCACCCGCTGCACATGGGCCCCCTTGAGGATGCGATCGCCGAGATCGTCGGCGAACGCGGTGGTCAGGCGGTCGTTCCCGCCGGCGATCGCGTAGGTGTGGAACCACTTGGCGTCGAGCCGCTGGTTCGCCGACCAGGCGAGGCCGCTGAACATCTCGATCTCCGTGCCCTCGTACGCGCGGCAGATCTCCCTCGCGGCGTGCGAGGCCCCGGTCCGGTCCAGGCTGCGGTAGAACGTCTCGCCCGAGAAGTCCTTGCGGACGGTCGCCGGTGGCCACTGCGTGTCCCGCGGGTCTCCGATCGCCGAGAACGCCTTCGCCGCGAGCTGCAGGTTGAGGGACTCAGCGTCGATGTCCCGCTCTTCCGGGGTGAGCGGAAAGTCAGCAGGATAGTGCGCCTTGCCCCGGGACGTGCTCAGGAAGCGATGGCCCATGACGTAGTACAGCTGCGTCGCATCGAGCGGATACTCGAGGATCTCCAGCCCGAAGTGGCGCGCATAGGCGAGCGTGAGGACGTGGGTGTCGGCGATCCGGGTGACGCCGAGCTCGGCGTGCTGGTCGCCGAAGTGGTTCCGGAGCGTGTAGAAGCGGCCGCCCACACGGTCATTCCGCTCGAGGATGATCGGGTCGAACCCGGCCTTCCGCAGCGACCATGCGGTGCACAGCCCTGAGATCCCGCCGCCGAGCACGATGACGCGGCGCCCGCCGCCGACGCTCGGCCATTCAGGTAGAGTGTCCCACAGCCGGGGCAGCATCTCCCCTGCCGCCGCGAGACGACGCCGGTCGTAGACGGATGCGAACGATTGCTCGGGGACATCGATCGGGCGGTCGGACAGCATGGACCTCTTGCTCGGGCTGGCTGACGATGGTCAGGTTGGCAAAAACGCCGTCAAGATGGCGCGCCGCGGGTGGAATACCCGACGCGCGCTCCTCTCGTGACCTAGGGGTCGGCGCGAAAATCGGCGCCGATCGCTCTCCTGGTCGCTCCTGGTCGCGGCGCGATCCGCCGAGCGGCGCGCCCGTTGTTCCGCCGTCGCTCCGGACCGCGCGCGCCGTGTGCCGCGTGATCCGAGGTCGAGGAGCAGATAGTCACGAGTGACCATGATGGACAAGCGATGTTTTGCTTTCAAGCAAAATCATGACCGCGCCGATTGCCACAAGAGGTGCGGGCATCCGATGATGTGGTCACTTCGTCTCGGTTACGGGTCTCGGTTACGTGGTTACGTGGCCGCGCACCGTCGGATCGCCGCTTTGTCGACGACGGCCATGAGGCGAGCGTACCGCTCCACACCATCGCGCCTCGATCGTGGAACGCGGAGGATCGTGCGTGATTTGCGCCCCGGCGCACGATTTGCGTCGAGCAAGGAAGTGTCCGAGAGCGCTGCATAACGCGCGAGGCCGGGCCAGGCGCTGGGTTCACGCGAGATGTTGAATTCGCGCGTGGCGCGAACCGCGTGCAGCGGTGAAGCTCCTGCCAGAGTGGAACGGTGCAGCGAGTGTGGTTTGCGCCACGCCCGGAATGGATGAGGCCGCTGAGGCGACGCCGTTCGATGGCCCGCTTGGCGCGAGGCTAGGCGCTGCGCTCGCCGCCCTGCGCTGCGGTCGAGCGGGGCTGTGCGGGCGAGCGCCGAGAGGTGATGGGGGTGAGGTGGAGAGCGCGCGGCCAGGACGGCCGCGCGATGATCAGAAGTTCAGGTTGGCCGAGAGGAGGAAGGTGCGGCCTGCCTGCGGCATCCTGGTCGCCGTGAACTGGGGCGAGATGGGGGCCTCGTACTCCCAGTCCGCGACGTTGTAGACGCCCATGTTGTAGCGGAGGCCGGCCACGTCCGCCTGACCGGAGAGGACGACGTCCCAGATCACCGCGGGATCGGTCTCCGTCAGCGTCTTGTCGAGGCGCGACGACTCGACGGTGAGGCGCGTCGACAGCATCAGGGCCTTTCCGAACAGCGGCACGGTCCCCTTGACGGCGGCCATGTGCTCCGGCGAGTTGGGCACCTTCTTGAGCACCTCGTCGACGTCTCCTTCCCTGAGGTACCTCGCCCGTGAATAGGAGTAGGAGACAGAGGCCATCCAGCCCTGGCGCCACTCGCGGCGCAGCTCGGCCTCCGCGCCCATCACGAGGATCGGATCCTTGGTGTTGTCGTACCTCCCCGGCACCTCCAGCGTGAACTCGCCGGTCTGCGCGATCATGTCGGTCATGTAGTTCACGTACCCCGCGCCGAGCAGGGACAGCGTGGACGAGAGCCGGTGCGTGAACTCGACCTCTCCCGAGAGCACGCTCTCGGGACCGATCCGCTCTTCGTCCGACTCCTCTGGATCGTACCCTGGATTGAAGTTGCTCGAGGGCACCGTCAGGAAGAGCTCGTAGATGGGCGGAGCGCGGAACGCGCGGCCGCCGGTGACCTTCAGGTTGCCCCCTTCGTAGGGCTTGAGGACGAGCGCGATACGCGGGCTGATCCCGGAGTTGAAGCTGAGACCGTCCTTTCCATAATTGTAGTAATCGATACGAGCGCCCGCGGAGACGCGGATGCGGTCGGACGGTACGAAGTCGACAACGCCGTAGCCGGCGAGGATCTGGTAAGGATGCGAGTCGAACAGATCCTCGTTGTCGGGGTCGAGGCCGCCGACGGGCAGGACGAGCTCGTCGATGCACGGAGTAACACCGCACCGGTTCTCCTCGATGCGCTGCCTGCCGAGCAGGTGTATCTGGCCCTCGGCGCCGACGGTGACCTTCAGCTCGCGGAGCGGTGAGACCTCGAAGCGCTGATCCGCGAGCAGCCACGTGTCCTGGTACTGCTCGACGTCATGGGTCGTCTCGGTCCCGGCGTCGACCAGCCACAGCGTGTCATCGTAGAGCTGCATGTCGACGCCCACGCGGGTCGTCATCGAGAAGCTATCGGAGAACCGCGGCGAGAACGTGAGCTCGGCGAACCCGCGCCTGTCGCGGTAAAACGTCCTGTCGTCGCCGACCATGGTGTAGTTGGCGCCGCTCGGGAGCGCCTTCTTGCGCTCGTTGTAGGACACCTGCGCCGAGAGGGACTTGTACCAGAGCCGCCCCTGGACCGTCCCGACATTGAAGTGGTCCGCGTCGCGGGAGTTGGCATCCCTATTCTTCCACTTGTCCTCGAGTCCGGCCGGGATCGGCAGGTAGTAGTCTCGCCCTTGACCGTGGCCGCCGGCGACCGACAGCCACATGCCGGAGTCACGCCCGAAGGGCACCTGCACCTGGGCGCGACCCCGGATGAAGCCGTGCTGCGCCGCGCCCACGCCGACGCCCGCGCCGAACGACGTCGGGCGGCCCTTGGTCACGATGTTGATGACGCCGACGAACGCGCCCGTACCGTAGAGCAGCGAGCCCGGGCCACGGACGACCTCGATCCGCTCGACGTCCTCCAGGTCGGTGCGCGCCGCTTGATCGGCGAACGCGAGGCCGTCCCACGTGTCGTTGATCGAGTGCCCGTTGAGCAGGACGAGCACGCGGTTGCTGTAGTCGCCGGGGATGCTGATCCCGCGGATGCCGACCCAGGAGTAGGTGCCGTCGTACGTCGTGTAGACGCCGCGCATGCCCCTCAAGGCCTCTGCGACGGTCGGATACCCCATCGCGCGGAGCTCCTGGCCCGAGATGATCGTGACCGAGCCGGGCGCGTCCTCGACGGCCTCTGCCGTACGCGACGCGGCCTCGACCTCCTCGAGCTGCCGGAGGGAGATGTCGATTCGGGTCTGCTGTCCGGCCACCACGTTGGCTGACTGCTCGACGGGGCGGAAGCCGCGCAGCGAGACGCGCACGCGGCGCTGGCCGCTCTGCACGTTGAGGACCGCGGGCGTGAAGCCCATCGGCTTTCCGTCGACCTCGACGAGCGCGTCGCGCTCGTCCGCGTTGACGACGAGGCTGCCGGTGAGCGGGTTGAGCCGGTAACGCGCGGTCACCGTGCTCGAGGCCGCCACGTTCACGTCCTGCTCCGACGGCTGATAACCCTCCTGCGCAAGGTAGAGGCGGTGCCGGCCGGGAGGCAGCGTGAGATCGCACGGCGCGGTGCACGCCGGAGGGCCGCTCGCGTCGTTGACCCGCACGATCGTGCCCGCCGTCTCACCGACCACGCGCACCGTGCCGACGATGCGCTTCAGCTTGACCGCGACGTTCGTTTGCTCGCCGATCTTCGCCTCGACGTTCTCGACCTCCGCCGGCTCATACCCCTCGAGGTCGACGATGATCTTGTGCTTGCCGGGCTGGAAGCCGAGGAGGCGGGGCGTGTTGCCGCGGCCGCCGAGATCGCGGCGGTTGATGTACACCGTCGCTCCCGGCGGATCCGTCGTCACGTTGATGACGGCGACGTTGGGCCGGATGCGCGCGAGCGCCTCCTCGATGGCCGGCCTGCGCGCGGCGTTGGGCTCGAGATCGAGCGCCTGAACATAGTAGCGAAATGCGTCTGGATACTCCTGGAGAGCCTCGTAAGTTCGGGCGATGTTGAAGATGACGTTTCGGTTCGGGACGAGCCGGTTCGACACCAGGAAGTGCTCCAGGGCGCCTCGGTAGTCACGCGCCGAATAGCGCTCCGTGGCGATCCTGAAGTGCAGATCGGCCTCATCGGCCAGATCATCCGCCCAGGCAGGCCGACCGGAGAATGTGAGGAGTGCTACGAGTATGAGTAGGAGTGCGGAGCGACGAAAGCTCATCTTTCGATCTCGATTCCCAACGGTCGAAGTGGAGCGCAAAGCGCCGTCCGCCAGGTCCAGCCGTCACGCAAAGACCCGGCGAGCTTGGGACGAAACAGCCGCATTGCCGGGTCAGCTTACCGTAAGCCGTCAGCCGATCCAACCTGTTCGCACAGGCGGCCGAGGACCTCACGCCCGCGTCGACGCCGCTGTGTAGGCGCCCTGCGCGGAGCGCATGACAGAGTGAGCAGAGCCCGGGGCGGCGCGCGGTCCGGGCCCGGCGCCCCGCAGGAGACGCGGTCAGGCAAGCGCTCGAGCTCGGCGCCCCGGTGCCCGGCTGCGCGCGAGCCCGAGGGAGCCCGAGGGAGATGGAGCGCTGGTCAGGCCCGGCGCCAAGGTGAACAAGCGCGCTGCATCGCTGCGCTGACGCGCAGGAGTCCGCCGGGCTCGCGCGGCGCGCGTGCTCCTCAGCCGCCCGGCGCCCGGCGCGCGGATCTCCGCCGCCTCCGCGGCCTCGTCTGCGAGCCCGGGCCGGCGGCTCAATTGTGCCTCCAGCGGGTCAGCCGCTCCAGGAGCACGATGGACACCGCCACGCCGATCAGGAGGAGCGTTGAAATCGCGAACAGGTCGGTCCGCACGCCGCGCATCTGAGATTGGTAGACGTAGAGCGGGAGCGTGACCGAGCGTGGGCCGGACGTGAAGAAGCTGATCACGAAGTCGTTGAGCGACAGCGTGAACGCCAGCATGGCGCCCCCCACGATCGCCGGCCACAGGAGGGGGAGCGTGACCCTCCGGAAGTGGATCCAGGGCGACGCATAGAGGTCCATCGCGGCCTCGCTCAGCGTCGGCCCGATGGCGATGAGCCGACTGCGGACGATGAGCGTCACGAACGCGATCTCGAACGTGACATGACCGATGATCATCGTCGTCATGCTGGGCTCGAACCAATGGTCCACCACGCGGCGGAGCACGTTGAACGCCATGACCAGCACCGCCGCGAACGTGATGTCGGGAGCGACCGCCGGGATGTCGACGATCGACTCGAGCACGCGACTCACGGAGGTCGGCCACGGAAAGTGCATCCCCAGGGCGAGCAGCGTCCCGAGGACCGTCGCGATGAGCGTGGAGGCGCCGCCGAGCATCAGGGTGTTCACGGCGACCTCGCGGATCTCCAGGGCACGCCGGTTGGTCTCGGGATCGGCGAAGAGATCGAGGTACCAGCGAACCGAGAAGCCGGTCCAGAGCAGGCCCCGCTCCGCGGCGTTGAACGAGTAGACGGCGACCGCGAAGAGCGGCAGGTAGAGGAGCGCGAAGCCGAAGAAGGCGGCGATCGTCGTCAGCGCGCGCCAGAGGCCCCGGCCGAGCTTCACAGGATCTCCACGGAGCGCCCATTCCGGCGGTAGAGGGACACTCCGCCCAGCGTCAGAACGATGAGCACCAGGCTGAGCGCCGCGCCGTAAGGGATGTTTCGCCCCGGGCCGAACTGGTGCTGGATGAGGTTCCCAATCAGCCAGTGCTTCGCGCCGCCGAGCATGTCGCTCACCACGAAGACACTCATCGCTGGGACGTACGTGAGGAGGACTGCAACGCTGAGGCCGGGGAGGGTCTGCGGCAGGATCGCCGCGAGGAAGATGCGCAGCCGCGACGCATAGAGATCCTGCGCGGCCTCGACGAGCGACCAGTCGAGACGATCGATGCTCGTGTAGAGGGGGACCACCGCGAACGGGAGGGAGGCCGCGACGAGGCCGATCGTGACCGCCGTCCAGCTGGGATAGACGTCGCGGCCCGGGTCGATCCACCCGAGCCAGGCGGCGAGCTTGGCAGGCAGCAGCTGCGCCGACAGGAGGAGCTTCCAGCTGAACGTGCGGATCACGAGGTTCGTGCAGAGCGGGACGATGATGAGCGCGAGCCAGAAGAACCGCCGGCTCCGCGAGCCGCGAGCGATGAAGAAGGCCATCGGATACGCGAGCATCACGGAGGCGGTCGTCACGACCAGCGCGAGGACGATGCTCCTGATGAGGATGCGCGCGTTCTCGCCGGACGCGGAGCCGAAGATGCGCTCGAACGACTCGAACGACAGCTCCCAGAGCAGGGCGCCGTCCGCGTCGCGCTTGAGGAACGACACGACGAGGAGCGCCAGGCTCGGCAAGAGGAGGAAGACGGACAGCCAGGAGACGCCGCCCACGATGAGCAGCGACCCCCGCGCGAGGAGCCTGCGCCGCGTCGTCAGCTGGCCATACCAGACCGTGGGCTCAGTCACTGAGCACCTCGAGCCGCTCGGCGGGCAGGGCGAGCCAGACCGAGGAGCCGGGCTTGAGCCGCGAGCGGGGGCTGAGCTGCACGCGCAGCGGCCCGGGCTCGATGATGAGCTCCACGTGATCGCCGCGGTAGAAGCTCTCCTTCACCACGCCGCGCACGCCGTTCTCCGCCGGCTCGTTCTCGCAGAGCTCGATCCACTCGGGGTGGATCGCGAGCGTGCCGTACTCCCACTGAGGCTTGGTCTGCACCCGCAGCGCGCCCACCGTCGTGAAGACCAGCGTGGCGCCGACGCGCTGCGCAGAGATGAGGTTGGCCGCGCCGAAGAACTCGGCGGCGAAGCGGCTCTGCGGCCGCTCGTACACCTCGGCCGTCGCCCCCTGCTGCTCGATGCGGCCCTTGTTCATCAGCACGATGCGGTCCGAGACGGTCATCGCCTCGTCCTGATCGTGCGTGACGAGCACGAACGTCTTCCCGAGCGCGCGCTGGAGCCGGCGCAGGTCGAGCTGGACCTCGGCGCGCAGCTTCGCGTCGAGCGCGGACATCGGCTCGTCGAGCAGCAGCACCTCAGGCTCGTTGACGACGGCGCGCGCGAGCGCGACTCGCTGCTTCTGACCGCCCGAGATCTGGTGCGGATACCGCTCCGCGAGGTCATCGAGCTTCAGCATCGAGAGGCTCGAACGCACGCGCTCGCGCACCTCGGGATCAGGGAAGCTGCGCGACCTCAGGCCGAAGGCGACGTTCTCGAACACGGTCAGATGCGGGAACAGCGCGTAGTTCTGGAACACGGTGTTCACCGGCCTGCGGTTCGCCGGCAGGTGGTCAACCGCCCTGCCCGCGAGGCGGATTTGCCCCCGATCCGCGCGATCCAGCCCCGCGATGATGCGGAGCAGCGTCGTCTTGCCGCAGCCGGAAGGCCCGAGGAGCGTGACGAACTCGCCGGCCTCCGCCGT
This sequence comes from Sorangium aterium, assembly GCF_028368935.1. Classification (NCBI taxonomy): domain Bacteria; kingdom Pseudomonadati; phylum Myxococcota; order Polyangiales; family Polyangiaceae; genus Sorangium; species Sorangium atrum. The sequence goes on from NZ_JAQNDK010000002.1 coordinate 1,113,949, forward strand.
GAACGACACGTCGTTCAGTATCTGTGTCTTACCGAAGCTCTTGCTGACGTTCTCTACAACGAGGCTACATCCCGGGTTGCGCTCGGCCGCGCTCTCGGTCAGGGGCGTCATGCTGCGCTGCCCCGGCGACGAGAAGAAGTCTCTCAACCTCTGGATCACCCCAGCAAACCCTTTGCGCGTGGCGCTTTCCGAACCGCTTCCGAAGCCTCGGAGCGTACTACGCAGACCATGATGCCCTCCCGTTGTCAACTGGGTGCGCGCCGGGCTGACCGGCTGAGCGGCGCGCGCCCGGCCGGGCTCTTTCGCTCGCAGGCGGCGTACGCTACCGCCCTTCCCCTGGGCGTGCCACCTTTCTGCCGATCCTGCTCGCGGCGCGCTCCAGCGCCGCGCAGGGTTTGCGCGTCGCTGGAGCGCGCCCAATGCGTTCGGAGCGCGCTTTCCCTGCCCGTCCGGGCGCGCTTCGCCGCGCGTCGGGCGCGCGTTCCCCACGCGTTCGCCGCGCGTTCTCAACGCGCTCCCGACGCGCTGCCCACGCGCTGCCCACGCGTTCCCCACGCACTGCTTGCCACCGCTCGGCGCCGGTGATTTCTTGGTCCCACGCATGGGCCTGAGGAACGCGAGACCCGAGTTTGGAGGCACGCGTCGCTTCCAGGTCGTTCGCGTCGTGGGCCGCGGCGGGATGGGGGTTGTCTACGAGGCCTTCGATCGCGAGCGGAAGGGGCGGGTCGCGCTCAAGATCCTCCGGAATCTGAGCGCCGACGCGCGCCTCCGGTTCAAGAACGAGTTCCGCGCGCTCCAGGACATCCAGCACCCGAACCTGGTCAGCCTCGGCGAGCTGCACGAGGAAGAAGGGCAGCTCTTCTTCACGATGGAGCTCATCCGCGGCGTCGACTTCGTGGTCCACGTGCGGCTCCACGAGGAGGGCGACGCCGGGCCGAGGGGCGAGCCCGCGGGCGTCGGGCGCCGCTCCACCCTGCCGTCGAGCCCCATGTGGTCTGCGGTGCAGGGCCCTGCCTCGGAGCCACAGCCCCGGATCAAGCGCCCCTTTCACGAGGCCCGCCTCCGCTCGGCCCTGGCGCAGCTCGCCCAGGGGCTCGCGGCGGTGCATGCGGCTTACAAGGTTCACCGCGATATCAAGCCTTCCAACGTGCTCGTGACCGCGGAAGAGCGGGTGGTCCTCCTCGACTTCGGCTTCGTCGCCGACGCGAGCGGCGCAGGGCGCGAGCAGGCCGTCGTCGGAACGCTCCATTACATGGCGCCCGAGCAGGCCGAGGCCAAGGCGGCCGGGCCCGAGGCCGACATCTACAGTGTCGGGGTCATGCTTTACCTTGCGCTGACCGGCGTCTACCCGTTCCAGACGGCGCCCAAGGCGGCGCTCGACATGATGCGGCGGGCGGAGCCTCCGCCGCCGAGCCGGCTCGTCGAGGACATGCCCCCCGACATCGACGAGCTCTGCGTGGACATGCTCCGCATCGACCCGGCCGCCCGGCCGACGGCGCGCGACGTGCTGCGCCGGCTGCAAGTGCAGGAGCTCATCGAGGAGCCGCCCGTCCTCTCGCAGCGCATCGGCTTCGTCGGCCGGCGCAGCGAGCTCGCCGCGCTCGAGGGCGCGTTCGCGGAGGCGAAGCTCGGGCGCGCGGTCACGCGGTTCATCGAGGGCGAGTCGGGCGTCGGCAAGAGCGCGCTCCTGCGCCGGTTCCTGGAGCGCATCGACAAGGAGGCGCTCGTGCTCGCGGGGCGCTGCTACGAGCGGGAGGCGGTCCCCTACAAGGCGGTGGACGAGCTCATCGACGGGCTGAGCCGGCACCTCGTGCGCCGCCCCCCCGAGCAGGTCAAGGCCCTCCTGCCGCCCAACGCGGGCCTGCTCGGCACCGTGTTCCCGGTGCTCCGCACCGTCCCGGCGATCACGGAGGCGCGCGCGCGGCGCAAGGCGATCGACCCGCCCGAGATCCGCGCGCTCGTCTTCGCCGCGCTGCGGGAGCTGCTCGGCCGGCTCGCGGCCGAGCGGCCGCTCGTGCTCGCGATCGACGATCTCCAGTGGGCGGACGCCGACAGCGTCGCGCTGCTCTCGGAGGTGATGCGCCCGTGGACCGAGGCCGATTTCATCGCCGCGAGCAGGCCCGGCTCGTTCGCCGGCCTCGATGGGCCGGTGTCGTCGGGCGCGCAGGTGGACCCCTCGCGCCCGCGCGCGATGATGCTCGTGGCCACGGTGCGGACCGCCTCGGAGACCGCGCCGCCCGTCTCGCGGCAGCTCGGGGTGCCGATCGACTCGCTCGGGCACATCATCCTCCACCGCCTGTCGCTCGCGGAGGCGCAGGAGCTCTGCGCGCTCCTCCTCCGGGGCGCCCCGGTCGGCCGCCCGCTCAGCATCGAGGCGATCGCGCAGGAGGCCGGCGGCCACCCGCTGTTCATCGACGCGCTCCTGCGCCACCGGATGATGTCCCCGGACACCGACGGCGGCCCGGTGCGCCTCGACGACGTCCTCTGGGCGCGGATCAGCCGGCTCGACCCGCGGGCGCGCCAGCTGCTCGAGCTCGTCGTGTGCGCCGGCGCGCCGGTGCTGACGTCGGTGGCCGCGCACGCCATGGCCGCGGACTTCGGGGAGCTCACGCGGGTGCTCTCGGCCCTGCGCGCGGCGAACCTCGTGCGGACCGGCGGCTCGGGTCAGGACGAGTTCCTCGAGCCGTTCCACAACCGCATCCGGGAGACGGTGGCGAGCCGGCTCGACGAGCAGGCGGCGCGCAGCTGGCACGGCCGGCTCGCGCTGGCGCTGGAGGCCTCGGGGCGCGCGGAGCTCGAGGCGCTGGCCGAGCACTGGCGCGCCGCCGGGGACCCCGAGCGCGCCGCCGGCTACGCGGTGCGCGCCGGCGAGCATGCCGAGGCCGCGTTCGCGTTCGACCACGCCGCGCGCCTCTACCGCATGGCGATCGACCTCCACCTGCCCGGCGGGGCGGAGCGGCGGGTCGTACTCGCCAAGCTCGGCGACGCCCTGAGCAGCGCGGGCCGCGGCGCCAAGGCGGCGGAGGCCTACATGGCCGCGAGCGACGGCGCACCGGAGTCCGAGGCGATCGATCTCGGCCGCCGGGCCGCGGAGAACCTGCTCCGCGCCGGCTACGTCGACGCCGGCATGGCGGGCCTGCGCTCGGTGCTCGGCGCGGTCGGCATGCAGGTGCCGAAGACGCCGGAGCTCGCGGTCGCGTCGCTGATGCTGCGGCGCGCGCAGGTGCGCCTGCGCGGGCTCAACTTCGTCGAGCGCCCCGCCGACGAGGTCTCGCCCGAGGACCTCATGCGCATCGACGTGTGCTGGTCGGCGGCGATGGGGCTCGCCATCGTCGACCCCACGCGCGGCGCCGACTTCCAGGCGCGCAACCTCCTCCTGTCGCTCAAGGCGGGCGAGCCGTACCGCGTGACGCGCGCGCTCGCCTTCGAGGCGACCTACCTCGCGATCGACGGCGGCCCTTCCGCGTCCCGCGTCGCCGATCTGCTCTCGACCGCGAGCGCGATCGCGGCGCGCATCGGCAGGCCTCACGCGCTCGGCCTCGTCGGGTTCGTCGGCGGCGTCACGGCGACGCTGTTCGGCCGCTGGCAGCAGGGCGTGGCCGATCTCGATCGGGCGGACACCATCTTTCGCGAGCGCTGCACCGGCGTCACGTGGGAGCGGAGCTGGGCGCACACCTTCTCGGTCTGGGCGCTCTGGTACGGCGGCGAGACGCGCGAGTTCATGCGCCGGGTCCCGATGTACCTGCAGGCGGCCGACGAGCGCGGCGACCGTTACCTCGCCACGAGCCTCCGCTCCTCGCAGAGCAACGCCTACTGGCTCGTCGGCGACGACCCCGACTCCGCGCTGCGCCAGGCGCAGGACGCCATCCGGAGCTGGTCCAAGGCGGGCTTCCAGCTGCAGAGCTACTTCGATCTCGTCGCCCGCGCGCACATCGGCCTTTACCGGGGCGAGGGCGAGGCCACCTACCGCCTCTTCGCGGAGCAGCGGGCGGGCCTCGAGAGCTCGCTCGTCCTGCGCATCCAGGCCGTGCGCATCATCATCACCCACCTCCGGGCCTGCGCCGCGCTGGCCGCCGCCGCCGCGTCCACGCCGGCCGACGCGGAGCCGCTGTACGAGGAGGCGACGCGCGCCGCCCGCAAGATCGACGCGGAGCACATGCCCTGGGCCGACCCGCTCGCGGCCGCGGTGCGCGCCGCGATCGCCGCGGCCCGCGGCGAGGCGGAGGTGGCCGTCCAGCAGCTCGCCGAAGCGGCGCGCGGCTTCGAGGCCGCCGGCATGGCCCTCTACGCAGCGGCTGCGCGGCGCCGCCACGGCGAGCTGCTCAAGGGCGACGAGGGCCGCGCCGCCGTCGAGGCGGCGAACGGCTGGATGCACGAGCAGGGCATCGTCAGCCCGGACCGCATGACAGGGATGCTCCTCCCTGGCTTCTAGCGGGCTCACCCGCTTCGGATACGGGCCCATCTCGGCGTTTTCGGTGCTCAGCGTAAAGAGTACGCTTCCGCGCCGAAAACACCGAGCTGGACCCGTCTCCTGTGCGGGTGAGCTCCGGCGACGGTAGGGGGAAGGGGAGGGGGGCCGGCGGGCGCGCCTCAGGGCTTCACGCGCAGGACGGCCGTGCCCTTCGCCTTGCCGTAGAGCTGCTTGATCTCGATCTTGTACTCGCCGGGGGACGACGCGCTGAACTCGACGGGGGAGGCGCTCTGCGGCTTGCCGGTGGGCAGATCGCGCAGCACGCGCTCGATGATGATCTTCCCGGAGGGGGAGCGGATCTTGATGTTGAACGGCGGGGTCGCCTCGTCGTAGGCGCGGAACACGAGGCGCACGGTGTCTCCAACCGAGACCGGGGTGGTCTGGCTGATCGTCTCGATGTCCCCTTCGTTCTCAACGGTATCGGCCACGCGTCGCTCGTCCCGTGAGGTGCCTCACCGCGGTCCCTCGGCGCTCATTGTAGTCGCGTCCGGCGGAGATTCGCGAATTTGGAGCGCACGGCCGGCTGGCGCCGCCTGCCGGAGGAGGCCGACCGCGGGCCGCCTCCTCCGGGGAGCTCAGGCCTTCGACCATCGCAGGCGCGGCTGGCGCGCGGCGCGGGCCTCGTCGAGGCGGCCGACCACCGTGCCGTGAGGCGCTTGCTTCACGACCTCCGGCGTCTCCTGCGCCTCCTTGAGGATGCTGAGCATCGCGGCCACGAACTCGTCGAGCGTCTCGCGGGTCTCCGTCTCCGTCGGCTCGATCATCAGGGCGCCGGGCACGACCAGCGGGAAGTAGACCGTGGGCGCGTGGAAGCCGTAGTCGAGCAGCCGCTTGGCCACGTCGAGCGTCTTGACCCCGGTCTCCTTCTCCAGCTGGCTGTCGGAGAGCACCACCTCGTGCATGCACGGCTGCGGCACCGGCGCGAGGTAGTGGTCCTTCAGCTTGGCCCACAGGTAGCGCGCGTTGAGCACGGCGAGGCTGCTCGCCGCCGTGAGGCCGTCGCCGCCCATCTCGCGGATGTACGTGTACGCCCGGATGAACATGCCGAAGTTGCCCGTGAAGGCCCGGAGCCGCCCGACGCTCTGGGGCCGGTCGCGGTCCCACGCGAACGCGTCGCCGCGCCGCACGAGGACGGGCGAGGGCTGGAACGGCTCCAGGTGCTTCTTGAAGCAGACCGGCCCGGAGCCGGGTCCGCCGCCGCCGTGCGGGGTCGTGAACGTCTTGTGCAGGTTGATGTGGATGACGTCCATGCCGACGTCGCCCGGGCGCGCGTGCCCCATGATCGCGTTCGTGTTCGCGCCGTCCCCGTACACGAGCCCGCCCTTGTCGTGGATGAGCTTGATGATCGCCGGCAGGTGCGTCTCGTAGGCCCCGAGGGTGTTCGGGTTCGTGATCATCAGCCCGCAGACGTCGCCGTCCGACCCCTCGCGCTCGATCGCGGCGAGGACCTGCTCGGGGTGGGTGATGCCGTCGGCGGTCTTCTCGATCCGGACGGCCACGAGCCCGTTGAGCGCGCAGCTCGCCGGGTTCGTGCCGTGGGCGCTCTCCGGGATGAACACCTTCCTCGGCGAGCGCCCCTTCGACTCGTGGAACGCCCGCATCATCATCAGCCCGGCGAGCTCGCCCTGCGCGCCCGCCGACGGCTGCAGCGAGCAGCCGTCCATCCCGCTGACCTCGCAGAGCGCCTCCTGCAGGCGCCACATCACCTCGAGCGACCCCTGGCTGAGCTCGTCGGGCGTCATCGGGTGCAGCTTCGCGAAGCCCGGGATGCGCGCGGCCCACTCGTTGATCTTCGGGTTGTACTTCATCGTGCACGACCCGAGCGGGTACATCTGCCCGTCGATGCAGAAGTTCCACTGCGAGAGCCGGATGAAGTGCCGGAAGGCCTCCGGCTCGCTCACCTCCGGCAGGCCGGCTGGCTCCTTGCGGGCGAGCGCGCCGTAGTGGGCGGCGGGCTCGACCTCGGGCACGTCGAGCGGGGGGAGCGACGCGCCGGTCCTGCCCGGCGTGCCACGCTCGAAGATGGGGGGTTCACGGAACTGGATGCCTCGAGGCTGCGGTTGGGTCATCGGGGGCTGTTATGTCAGAGGCCGGGGGGCTCGGCAGGTGCTTCGTCGGACGGAGAGGCGGGCGGCTCGGGCGCGCCTTCCTCCTGGTTCGCGCTGTCCCAGTCGCCGCCGCCCATGTCCGTGGCGCCGGAGCCCCCGATCGACTTCAGATCCGGGAGCATGTTGCGCTGCTTGACCGCTTCCCAGGGCTCGCCGACCTCGTCCTTGTTGCGGCCGATCTCGCCCGTCAGCCGGTCGTCGACGTTCTCGCCCTCCGGCCGCGTGTACTTGAAGTACCCCCGGCCTTCCTTGGTCGCGCTCTGCCCGATCGCGCCGATGGTGTGCTCGGTCCACGTGAACTTGATGAGGTCGCCTGTCACCGTCCCGTGCAGCACGCCCCAGCGATCCTTGACGGGACGGATCCAGCGTCCCTCGATGGCGTCGTTGTCCTGCACGAGGTGCAGGTAGCCGTAGAGCTCGCTGTAATAGACCCCCGTCCAGTCGCCGCCTTCGGGCATGTCACCGGCTTGCACCTTGGCCGTCTTGGGCGCGGGATTCGAGCTGCAGCCGAGCGCCGTCGTCCCCATCAGGAGGGCACATGCGGCGCCGGCAATCCAAAGCCGTCGCGATACGTTCATGGCGGCGGAGCCTAGCACAGCACCTACCCGCACCCATACCCCCGCCATGCGCCTCCGACGTCGCGCGGGGGCGCGAGCGGAGGCGGGGAGCGGGGAACGGGGTGTGAAAGCGTGCGCGCTACGTCACGGACGTGGACTTGCCTCCCTCCTGCAATGACGTGTGCCACCTGCGCGCCAGAAGGAGGAGCGTAACGTACCGTTCGGCGCGTGCGCGACTGCGTCAATTTTCCGCTTCCACCTCTTTGTGGGGCCCGGAGCGCTGGTAAGCTTCCTGGCATGATGAAGTCCTTTGTCTGCAACCGAGGTTTTGTAATTCCCGGTAGAATCGCTCTCTTCACCAGCGTCCTCGCCCTCGCGGCCTGCGAAGGGCAGCTCGGCAACCTTGACGGCACCTCTCCCACCAGCGGCAGCGGCTCCTCCGGGTCCTCTGGCTCCGGTGGCTACCGCCCCCCCGTCGGTGGAGGCTCCAAGCCGCTGCCGGCCGCCGCGTCGTGCGCTCCGGGGTCGAGCGGCTCCTCCGCCGTCGCGGAGCCCCAGCTCCTCCTCCAGCTCTCCGACGACGACGAGAGCGCGTGGCTCGGGTCGCCGGTGGTCGCCGATCTCGACGGCGACGGCGAGCAGGAGATCCTTGTGACGCACAACGGCAACGTCGTCGTCTGGGGCCCCGACGGCGAGCAGAAGTGGCGGTACATCGAGTCGCGTCAGAACGGCCGCATCTGGGCGAGCCCGATCGTCGCCGACTTCCGCGGCGACGGGCAGCTCGAGGTGGTCTTCGCGGCGCGCACCACGATCTACATGCTCGACGCGAGCGGCCGGCTGGTGAGCGGCTGGCCCGTCACCTGGAACGACGAGATCCGCTCCCTCGCCGCGGGCGACATCGACGGCGACGGTCAGCTCGACGTCGTCGCCGCGAGCACCGACAGGTCCCCCGACTACTCCGACATCCTGATGGCCTTCCACGCGAGCGGGTCGCCGGTCCAGGGCTTCCCCCCGATCGAGAGCCAGACGATCGGCTGCGACGCGCGCCGCAGCGACGACGCCGAGTGCTGGATCGTGGGCGCCTACGACCAGAACCTGGCCATCGGCGATCTCGACGGCGATGGATCGCAGGACATCGTCTCGCCGATGGATAACTCCTATGCCGGGTTCTATCACGGCACGGGAGAGGCCTTCGACGCGAATCCCATGTTCGAGGGCCGCCCGAAGACGCCGGGCGTGCGGTACATGCACGATCTCGAGCTCGCGCAGCAGGGCTTCGGCGACAGCAGCGACCTGCAGGCCTATTTCAAGAACTCGGCCCCTGCGATCGCGGACGTCGACGGCGACGGCACGCCGGAGATCATCATGCTCGGGGCGGCCGAGGACGTCGACATGTCGGACCAGTCCCAGGGCGTCGGCCTGTGGGTGGTCCACAACGACGCGAGCCGCATCCAGGGATGGGAGAGCCCGTTCTACGCGGCGGACTACCTGTCCGGCGGCGAGGATCTCGGCGGCAACATCGTGGCCATGACGCAGCAGGTGACCGTGGCCGATCTCGACGCGACGCACGCGGGGCCCGAGATGATCTTCGCGGGCCTGGACGGGCGGATCCACGCGGTCTACGCCGACAAGACCGAGTTCTGGGACGTCACCTACACGGACGACACGCAGGTGCTCACGGGCGGCGTCGTGGTCGGGGATCTGTCGGGCGACGGCATCCCCGAGATCGTGTTCAACACCTACTCGACCGAGGAGAACAGGAGCCACCTCTTCGTCCTCGACGCCGGCGGCAAGCTCCTCCACAAGATCCCGCTGCCGCGGCTCGGCGCGATGCCGGTGCCGACGCTGGCCGACGTGAACGGCGACGGGACGATCGAGATCGTCGTGTCGCTCCGCGAGATCGGGTGGGACGGGGCGGACCCGGAGCCGAACACGTACGTGTACACGGTGCCGGGATCGGCCACGAACTGCCTGCTCTGGCCGACCGCCCGCGGGAACTACTACAGAAACGGCTGGGTCCGCGCGGCGGACTGACCCGCTCCGACACCCGTCCGCGCGCCGGCGCGGGGAGGGCCGATCGCCGCGGCGGTCGGCCCTTCGCCGTCCTGGCCCGCCCTCGCGGGTCCTCCCGGCAGGGGCCGGCGCGGTCCTCAGGCAGCGAGCGCCTCGCGGCAGGCGGCGATCGTCCGCTCGATGTCCTCTTCTGAGTGCGCTCCGCTCAGGAACGCCGCCTCGTACTGCGACGGAGGCCAGTAGATGCCTCGCGCGAGCATCGCCGCGTGGAAGGCGCTGAAGCGCTTCGTGTCCGACGTGGCGGCGTCGGTCCAGGAGCGGACCGGGCCCTTCGTGAAGAACAGCGTGATCATCGAGCCGACCCGCTGGACGCACGCGGCCGCGCCGGCGCCCTCGGCGGCGGCCCGGAGGCCCGCCTCGAGGGACGCGCCGAGCTTCTCGAGCCGCTCGTAGAGAGCGGGCGTGAGGCGCTCGAGCGTCGCGAGCCCCGCCGTGACCGCGAGCGGGTTGCCGCTGAGCGTGCCCGCCTGGTACACGGGGCCGAGCGGCGAGACGACGCGCATCACGTCGGCGCGGCCGCCGTAGGCCGCGAGGGGCATGCCGCCGCCGACGATCTTGCCGAGCGTCGTCAGGTCCGGCCGGAGGCCGAAGCGCTCCTGCGCGCCGCCGCGGGCGAGGCGGCAGCCGGTCATCACCTCGTCGAAGATCGAGAGCGCGCCGTGCTTGCGGCAGAGGTCGATCACGAGAGCGAGGAACCCGGGCTCCGGCGGGACGCAGCCCATGTTGCCGACCACGGGCTCGAGGATGACCGCGGCGATGTCGCCGCCGCGCGCGGCGAAGGCGGCCTCGAGGGCGGCCGGGTCGTTGAAGGGCAGGGACAGCGTGGTGCGGGCGATGCTCTCGGGGACGCCGGCGGAGTCGGGGGCGCCGAAGGTGGCGAGCCCGCTGCCCGCCTTGACGAGCAGGTGATCGGCGTGGCCGTGGTAGCAGCCCTCGAACTTGATGATGGCGTCTCGGCGCGTGAAGCCGCGCGCGACGCGGATGGCGCTCATCGTGGCCTCGGTGCCGCTCGAGACGCAGCGGAGCATGTCGATGCTCGGGTAGAGCTCGCGGATCTTCTCGGCGAAGCGGACCTCGAGCTCGGTCGGCGCGCCGAACGAGAGGCCGCCCAGCGCGGCCTCGCGGACCGCCTCGATGACGGCGGGGTGTGCGTGGCCGAGGATGGCCGGCCCCCAGGAGCCGACATAGTCGATGTACTCGGCCCCGTCGGCGTCGAACAGCCGCGCGCCCTCCGCGCGGGCGATGAACAGGGGATCGCCGCCGACGGCGCGGAAGGCGCGCACGGGGCTGTTCACGCCGCCCGGCAGGACGGCGGCGGCGCGGTCGAACAGGGCTTTGGAAGCGGGGGCCCGGTCCGCGCGGGCGGGCGGAGCGCTTGTCGCGTTCGTCATCGTGCTCCGGCCATAGCAGGGGAGAGGCGGGGGAGCGACGCGGATTGCGGGCGAGGGAGAAGGGCGCGCGGGGCGTCGCGGGTGCGGTGCGCGGGGCGTCGCGGGTGCGGCGCGCGGGGCGTCGCGGGTGCGGCGCGCGGGGCGTCGCGGGTGCGGCGCGCGGGGCGTCGTGGGTGCGGTGCGCGGCGCGCCGCGGTGTGCGGGGCGTGGAGGACGCGGGGCGTCGTATCGCCGATGCCGGGCGCGGGGGATCCCGGCGTTGCGGACGTCGCGATCGAGGTGTCGCGGGCGCTGGCGAGCCACACGAGCCTTTCCGGCGCGGTCGCGCTTGGCTATGGTGATCGTCTGGAGAGAGGGGCCGCGACCCGCGGCCGGGCTGCTCCTGGGGACCGCGGGCGCGGCTCCCCGAGCACCAGCATCTGGTGAGCCATGCGGATCTCCGAGGACCCCGGTCCGGGGCAACGTCTCGGGCGATATGAGCTTCTGCGCCTCATCGGCGAGGGCGGGATGGCCCAGGTCTGGGCTGCGCGCATGGAGGGCTCCCGCGGCTTTCACAAGGTCGTCGCGCTGAAGACGCTGATCCCGGCGCTCGCGCGCGATCCGCAGTTCCAGCGCATGTTCCTCGACGAGGCGAACCTCGCCTCGAAGATCCACCACCGCAACGTGGTCGAGATCCTCGACCTCGGCGACACGGACGGCGTGCTCTTCCTCGTGATGGAGTGGATCGACGGGCAGACGATGCAGCAGCTGCTCCGGCCGGGCCTCCGTCCGATGCCGCTCTCCCCGGCGATCGCCTCGCGCATCGTGGCCGACGCGGCGCACGGGCTGCACGCGGCGCACGAGCTCCACGACGACCGCGGGGAGCCGCTCGGCATCGTGCACCGCGACGTCTGCCCGCAGAACATCCTCATCGATCGCGACGGCACGGTGAAGGTGGCCGATTTCGGGATCGTGAAGGCGTTCGAGCGCCTGGGCGACACGACGCAGACGGGCGAGATCAAGGGCAAGGGCGAGTACATGTCGCCGGAGCAGGCGCAGGGCCAGCCGGTCGATCGCCGCTCGGACATCTTCTCGCTCGGCGTGGTGCTCTTCGAGGCGGTGACGGGCGCGCTCCCGTTCCAGGTGCTGCACGACCTCGTGCTGCCGCAGACCGGGGTGCCGGAGCCGCCGCGGCCCACGTTGATCGCGCCGCATTGCCCGCGTGATCTGGAGGAGATCATCGTGAAGGCGCTCGCGCGCGATCCGCGGAAGCGCTTCCAGACGGCGGGCGAGATGGCGAGCGTGCTGGAGGACTTCCTCATGCGCAGGTCGGGCGTCGTGACGCCCGCGCACGTGGCGGAGCTCCTCCTGGAGCGCTGCGGGGAGAGCATGGAGGAGGAGCGGCAGCGCATCGCGGCCGCCGTCGCCCCGCAGCAGCGCGCGGGGTGGCGGCCGAAGCCGGGCGCGACGCTGACCGCGGGGCCGTCCTCCGAGGGCCGGCGGAGCGCGCGGTCGGAGCCGCGGCGGGGGCTCGGCGGGCTGATGCGCGCCGGCGGCGACGCGCTGCGCCCGGTGGCGCTGCCCTGGCTCGTGGCCGCGGTGTCCACGGGGGTCGCGGTGGCGTCGCTCATGTTCGTCGCGCTCAGCCGGCCGAGGGATCAGCGGTCGCTCGTGGATCCGATCGCGGTGCAGATCGAACCGAGCGCCGCGGTGGTGCGGCTGAACGGCGTGGTGCTCGGCGTGGGCAGCCAGGTCATCGCGCGGCCGATGCCGGGGGTGGCGCTCTCGGTGGACGTGCGATCGAGCGACGGCGTCTCGCAGACGGTGGAGATCACGTCGGAGTCCCCCGCGCGGATCCAGCTGAACCTGGCGCGCAAGGGCGAGGCCGGGACCGCGGCGCCGCCGGGCAGCAGGGGCGCGCCGGCGCCGAAGTAGCGAGCGGCCGGCTTGACGGAGCCGTGACCGTGGCCGACATCTCCGGGGGAGGACCTCGCATGACGGTGCTCGAGGATCTGCGTTCGGGGCAGATCGCTGCGATCCATGAGGTGGGCGATGAGGGGGAGGGCGCTGCGCGCGGCGGCCTGGAGGGCGCTGAGCGCGGCGACTTCGAGGGCGCGGCCGGCGACCTGGAGGGCATTGCCGGTGGCGAGCTTGCGGCTGGATCCAGCGTTCCTGGATGCCGCGTCCGTTTTGCCCTCGGGGTCTCCGAGCTGCCCGGCGATCGCGCCGTTGTGGTTCTTCACGAGGACGTGATCCTGCGGTGGCGACCCACGCCGAAGCGGCCCGATGGCGCCCTCGCGCGGCTCTCCGAGGTGGCCGTGGGCGCTGCGATCGCGGTCGAGCACCGCGGCATCTGGGACGAGGCGCTCGTCCTCGGCCGCGTGGTGCGTCCGGCGTGCGAGGGGGGCTTCCGGGTCGACGGCGACGTGGAGCGCTATCCATCCATCGCCGACGCCGAGCGCGCGCACGGCCCGCTCGAGGCGGGCGAGCCGCAAGCGCGGACGGCGAGGACCGGCGAGCCGGCGTTCGAGCTGGGCGAGCCGATCGGGCGCGACGCGCGCGGGATCGGGCGCAGGGCGAGGAGGTAGCCGCCGCGCCCTGTGCAGCAGCGCGCGGCCTCGCGCCGTGCTTCGCGATCATGTCTCCGCAAAACAGCTCATCTCGCTGCTCGGCTCCGGACGAAGTGAGGGACGAGCGCGCAGGGCAGCTCCGCCGAAGATGGATCATGGAGAGTCGCTCGGCTCCGAGCAGGTGTTCCGAGGAATAGTGGACAGGATCCCTCCGAAAACCTGGCACGAGTCGCCGAGGCGGCTCGCTCTGGTGTCGAATACCGGAAAGGGCCGTTCCCCGCCGAGGGCGCGCTTCTCGGCAGGTCCGGCGAGCATCGATGCCCAGGCCCGAACCGTTCGACTCGGTTGAAGCGCGCTCGCACCGCGACGGCGCGGCCGCGAGTCGGCCGGTCCGGCGTCGCGCGCCCCTCTGCTACCCTTCCGCGAATGGAACGCCATCGCTCGCTCCGCATGACCCTCCTCCTCGCCGCTGGCGCCGCCGGCTGCTCCAACGCGAAGAGCCCCGAGATCGCGGTCGTCACGCTCGGCGAGCCGCAGGCCGCGCCCCACGACGCCGGCGTCCCGGACGAACAAGCCGCGCCCGGGCCCCGGCCGCCGCGCGGCGTGGGCTGGGTGACGGAGCGGGACGGCACCGTGCACCGCGCCACGCGGGTCCGGTGCGACGCGACCATCGACCAGCGCGCGTGCAGCGGCACGGAGCGGACGTTCCAGTGCAGGACGGACGCCGATTGCAAGGAGGGGCCCCGCGGAAAGTGCGTGAGCTCGTTCGGGCAGATAGGCGCGTATTGCGGCTGCGAGTACGCCTGCGAGAGCGACGCGGAGTGCGGCGCGTCCGAGGCCTGCGTGTGCAAGGGGACTGGCGCCCTCCGAGAGCAGCACTCGGTCTGCGCAAAGGCTCTCTGCTCGGTCGACGCCGATTGCCCGGGCAGCACCTGCGGCCTGTCAGCGTACTTCAATGGCTGCTGGGAGCAGGTCACGCTCGCCTGTCGCACGAAGGATGATACCTGCCGGAGCGACGCGGACTGCCGATCCGACGAGAACCGCGGCGCCGCCTGCGTCGTCCCCGACCCCGAGAGCGAGAGCGTGCGCTGGGAGTGCGCCGGGATCTCCTGCGCCATCGGCCGCCCGCTCGTCGTCGACGGCCAGCCGCGCGCCGCGCAGGGCGCCGCGCGCGACGACTGGCGCGCTCCCGCCGAGCTCGACGTCGCGTCGCTCTCGCCCGAGGTGCGTGAGCTCGCCGCGGCGCACTACGCCGCGATGGCCGCGCTCGAGCACGCGTCCATCGCGAGCTTCGCCCGCTTCTCCCTCCAGCTCCTCGCGCTCGGCGCGCCGTCCGCCCTCGTCGGCGAGGCGCACCGCGCCGCGCTCGACGAGATGGAGCACGCGCGCCTCGCCTACGGCGTCGCCTCCCGCCTCGCCGGCCGGGCGATCGGCCCCGGGCCGCTGCTCGAGGCGGCCACGGCGCCGCTCGGCGCCGGCGTCGCCGAGGTGGTGGAGGCGCTCGTCGAGGAGGGCTGCGTTGGCGAGGCGCTGGGCGCGGCGGAGGGCCGTGAGCTCTCGCAGCGCGCGGGGGATCCGGCGCTCGCGGCCACGCTCGCGCGCATCGCCGACGACGAGGAGCGGCACGCGGCGCTCTCGTGGAAGGCGCTCTCGTGGATGCTCGCGACCTTCGGCGAGCCGGCGCGCTCCGCGGCGGAGCGGGCGTTCTCCCGCGCCGCCGCCCGCTACGCCGCCGACCCGGCCCCCGGGCCCGCCGTGCACGAGGCGCTCGGCCTGCTCCCGGCGCGCGCGCTCGGGGCGCTGCGCCGCGAGGTGATCGCCGAGGTCATCGCGCCATGCCGCGCGGCCTTACCGGGGCTGTCGCGCGACAGCGCTGCTGCGCAACCGTCGAGTCCGCCACAGGCATCCTCCTGACCGCAAGCGGCCTGACCGCAAGCGGACTGATGAGGCAGATTCGCCCACTCCTGTAGCAACTTGCCACAGCGGGGGAGAGGAGCAGTCGCGCGGATTCGGGAGAAAAGGGTGCACCCGTGCGTGCACCGGATCTTGCACGGGGGCCGGCACTCGAATCCACGTGAGGAGGTCTTTACCCATGGTCGCATCGCGCAACGCTCTCGTCCTGACGATCGGTCTCGCTGTCGGCGTCGGCTGCTCCAACCCGCCTCCGGCGAGCAGCCCGAGCACGAACGAAGCACCACCGCAGCCGGCCCCGACCGCCGCCCCGCCGCTGCCGGAGGCGGCGCCTCCCGCGGCGCCGCCGGCTCCACAGCCCGGCACCGAGCCGCAGGCGGGGGCGACCACGACGCCGAGCGCGCCCGTCGAGGCCCCGCTGACCGACGAGCAGATCCTCGCCGTCCTCGACGCCTCGAACAAGAAGGAGATCGACGAGGCCCAGCTCGCGCAGACGAAGGCCAAGAGCAAGGACGTGAAGGCCTATGCCAAGGTCATCACCCAGCACCACACCGAGGCCAAGGCGAAGCAGGCCAAGCTGGCCAAGAAGCTCGGTATCACGGCCGCGGACTCGGACAAGAGCAAGCAGCTCACCGACGAGACGCAACACGCGCTCGAGCAGCTGAAGGCGCTGCAAGGGGCCGATTTCGATCAGCAGTTCGTGGCCACCATGATCAAGGATCACCAGAACACGCTCGACTTCCTCGACAGGAAGGCGCTGCCGGACGCGAAGAACGCCGATCTGAAGGCGCTGGTCGAGAAGGACCTCCGGCCGACGATCGAGAAGCACCTGAAGGACGCGGAGGCGCTCTCGCAGAAGCTCGGTACGGCGGGCGCGGGCGCGACAGGGACCCAGGGCGGCGCGCAGCCGCCGGGCGCTGGCACGAAGGAGGCCGCGCCTCCGCCGAAGTAGTCGGCCCGAGGCGAGGACGGGAGAGTGAGACGAGAGCGGGGCGCGTCGTCAACGCCGATGCGTCCCGTTCAGCCGAGCGAGACCCAGACCGATTTGAGCTGCGTCAGCTCGTCCAGCACCGCGCGGCCGTTCTCCCGCCCGAAGCCGGACTGCTTGTATCCGCCATACGGGCTCGCCGCGTCGAAGCGGTTGTACGTGTTGATCCAGACCGTGCCCGCCGAGAGGCGCGCGGCCAGCGCGTGCGCCTTGCCGACGTCGCGCGTCCAGATGCCCGCCGCGAGGCCGAACTCGGTCGCGTTCGCGACGCGCGCGGCCTCCTCCACGTCGTCGAAGGGGAGGACCGCCAGCACGGGGCCGAAGATCTCCTCGCGGGCGAGGCTCATCGACGGGGAGACCGCCGAGAACACCGTCGGCTCGACGAAGAACCCCGGGCCCTCGCGGCGCCCGCCGGTCTCGCGGCGCGCCCCCTCGGCCGTGCCACGGTCGATGTAGCCGAGCACCTTCGTGAAGTGCGCCTCCGAGACGAGGGGGCCCATCTGCGTCGACGGATCGAGCGGATCGCCAGAGACCAGCCGGCGCGCGCCGCTCGTGACCACCTCCAGCACGCGGTCGTGCACCGCCCGCTCCACGAGGAGCCGGCTCCCCGCCGTGCAGAGCTCGCCCTGGTTGTAGAAGATGGCCGTCACCGCCGCCTTCGCGGCGCTCTCCACGTCCGCGTCCGCGAAGACGATGTTGGGGCTCTTGCCGCCCAGCTCCAGCGACAGCTTCTTCAGCGTGCCCGCCGCCGCGCGCATGATCGTCCTGCCCGTCTCCGTGCCGCCCGTGAACGAGATCTTCGCGACGCCCGGGTGCTCGACGAGCGCAGCCCCGGCCTCTTCGCCGTGCCCCGTGACGACGTTGACGACCCCCGGCGGCACCCCCGCCTCCGCGAGGATGCGCGCCAGCTCCAGCGTCGTGAGGCTCGCCTCCTCCGGCGGCTTGACGACCACCACATTGCCCACCGCGAGCGCGGGCGCAACCTTCCGCGCCGCGAGCAGGAGCGGGAAGTTCCAGGGGATGATCGCGCCGATGACGCCGAGCGGCTCGCGCACGGTGTAGTTCAGGAACGGACCCCGGACCGGGATCGTCTCGCCGCCGAGCTTCGTCGCCCACCCGGAGAAGTAGAAGAACGTGTCCGCCGTGCGCGGCACGTCGATCGTCCGCGCGGCCGTGATCGGCTTGCCCGTGTCGAGCGCCTCGAGCCGCGCCAGCTCCTCGCAGCGCGCGAGGATCAGCTCCCCCGCCTTCCACAGGATGCGCGCGCGCTCGTTGGGATCCATCGCCGCCCAGCGCGGAAACGCGGCGCGCGCGGACGCCACGGCCGCGTCCACGTCCTCGCGGCGGCCGCGGGCGAGCCGCGCGAGCGCCCCGCCCGTCGCGGGGTTCGCGGTCTCGAACGTCTCGCCGGAGAGCGCCTCCCTCTCGGCGTTGTCGATCCAAAGCCCCTTCACCGTCTCGCGCGTGTCACCCATGCCCCCGTCGTAAACCCGCGCACCCGGGGGCGGCAAGCGGCGATGACACCTGCCCCGGTGTGCGGGATACTCGTGCTGCCTATGGATTTCTCCGATCGCCCCACGCTCCCGTCCGTCCCTCCGCGAAGAGTCGTCACCGAGCTGCCCGGACCGAAGGCGCGGGCCTGGATGGCGCGCGGCGGCTTCGACATGCAGTCGAGGTACCGCGCGGTCGTGATGGACGACGTGGCGAGCCGCGGGTGCTCGCTCGTCGACGTGGACGGCAACGTGTTCCTGGACCTGTTCGCGAACTTCGCGCTCGGGGCGCTCGGCTACAACCACCCCGCGCTGGTCGAGGTGGCGCACCGCGAGGGCTTCATCCGCGCCGTCGCGAACCCGACGTCGACGCCGTTCGTGACGACGCCGGCCTGGTTCGAGTTCGTGGAGGCGCTCGAGCAGCGGTTCGCGCCGCGCGGCATGGCGCGCGTCTTCTGCGTGGACGCGGGGGGCGAGGGCGTCGAGTCCGCGATCAAGGCGGCGTTCATCCGGCACGGCGAGCGCCGGCGGGAGGCCGCCGGGCTGCCGAGGAACCCGCTCGATCTGCCGGAGGATCTGCAGAAGAGCATCCTCGACAACGCGGGCACCGACGCGGTGGTCGTGTCGTTCGCCGGGGCGTTCCACGGTCGGGGCCTCGGGCCGATGTCCGCCACGCACTCGAAGGTGATCCACAAGGCCGACCTGCCTGCGTTCCCCTGGCCGACGGCGCCCTTCCCCGCGAGCCGCTTCCCGCTGGCGCGCTTCGCCGACGAGAACGACCGCGCCGAGGCGGAGGCCCTCGCCGCGCTCGAGCGGATCCTCGACGCGCACGACGGCCGGGTGGCCGCCGTGATCGTCGAGCCCGTGCAGTCCGAGGGGGGCGACCGGCACGCGAGCCCGGCCTTCTTCCGCCGCGCGCAGGAGCTCGCCGGGAAGGCGGGGGCGGCGCTCATCCTGGACGAGGTGCAGACCGGGATGGGGATCACCGGCACGCTGTGGGCGCACGAGCAGCTCGATCTGCCGCGCCCGCCCGATCTCATGTGCTTCGGGAAGAAGATGCAGATGGGCGGGTTCTTCGCGACGTCGGCGTACGACGTCGCGCAGTTCGGGCGCATGTACCAGACGCGCAACGGCGACCGCGCGCGGTCCGCGATCGCGCTGGCGACGCTCCGCGCGATCGAGTCCGAGGACCTGCTCGGCAACGTGCGCGCCACGGGCCGCCATTTCCTCTCGCGGCTCGAGGAGCTCTGCGAGCGCTACCCCGCGCTCGCGAGCGAGCCGCGCGGCCGCGGCTTCCTGCTCGCGTTCGACCTGCCGACGACCGCGGCGCGCGACGATTTCCTCGCGCGCGCGCTCCGCCGCGGGGTGTTCGCGAGCTACACGGGGACGCGCTCGGTGCGGCTGCGGCCGCACCTCATCACGACGGTCTCGGACGTCGACGAGGCGATCGGCGTCTTCGACGCGGTGCTGCGCGAGATGGCCGGATGATCGTCGATCCGCGCGACGTCTGCCCGGGGGAGGGGCCGGAGAAGGTCGCGCGGGCGCTCGCGCAGTTCTCCGTGGACGAGGCGCAGGACGGCGCGGCGTTCGACGAGGGCTACCGGGCGCTCGACGCGGTCTTCGGGCCGAAGGGCGAGCTCGAGCGCCGCGAGGTGCTCTGGGCGTGGCTCACCGGGGCGCACACGGATGCGGGGGCGCCGATCTCCGCGACGTACCACCTGCTGCTCGCGCGCGACGCGGAGGGGCACCTCGCCGGCGTGCGCGATTGCTACGTCACGCTGGACCGCGCGGCGCGGCGCTGCGTGGCGCTCCTGTCGCACGCGCTCGTCCTGCCGGCCTTCCGCCGCACCGGGCTCGCCGCCTTGCTGCGCGCGGCGCCCGTCGCGCTCGCGCGCCGCGCGATCGGCGACGCGGGGCTCGCAGGGGGCCACGGGGCCGGCGGCGGCGGCGCGGAGGTGATGCTCGCCGCCGAGATGGAGGCCGTCGATCCGGACGACCGCGACACGGTGGTGCGGCTCATCGCGTACGGGCGCGCGGGGTTCGCGATCGTCCCGCCAGACGTGCTCCCGTACGCGCAGCCGGATTTTCGCGACATCGCGGCGCTCGGCGTCACGCCGGTGCCGCTGCCGCTGCTCGCGGTGGTGCGCCAGGTCGGCGAGGAGGAGCGCGACGAGATCCCGCGCGCCCGGGCCGAGTCGTTCCTGCGCCATTACCAGGCCGTCCACGCGCGCGAGGTGAGCCAGAGCGAGCTCGCGCCGATCCGCGAGAACGCGCTCGCGCGCCTGGCGGCGTTCCCGGGCGAGCGCGTGCCCCTGATCCGGATCCCGCGGGGGCCGGCGGAGGTCGCGGGGTTCGCGCCGGTGCTCCGGAGCGCGGTGATGCCGCTGTTCCCGCCGGCGTGGCGCGGCAAGGCGCCGCTCGACGTACCCGAGCGGGAGCTCGAGAGGCTCTGCGCGGCGTGGGGAGGTTGAGGGGTCGGGCGGCTCGGGCAACAACGGCGCTCGACGCAAGGAACCTCTGGCTGCATCAAGGTCTCTGAAAGCTGCGCTCGTCGTACCGCAGCGCCGCCGAGAGACCTTCAGCAGGAAGCTGCGGGTAAGCTTCCAGGATTTGCTCACGTGTCGCGCCGCTCGCCAGCAGATCGAGGATGAGTTCGACGCTGATGCGGGTGCCCTTGATGCAGGGCTTACCCCCGAGCAGGCCCGGGCGCGCGACGATCCAATCTTCCATCCGGCTCTCCTCCTGTCATCGTCCCGTCGGCTGGAGGATAGCAGCGTGATCGCCGCCTCATGGCCCGCGCTGGCAGACCATCGAACACATCCTCCCGAGCGACCTGCTCTGCTGGGCGCAGCAGGCTAGGATGACGGAGTCCGGAACCACCCCGCCATGCCGTCCAGCACAGCCCACGTCTCGATACGCACGATCACGGGCGAGATTGCCTCGGACGCCGAAGATCTGCTCGCCGTCGAAGCGCCGCTCGAGATCGTCGTCGTCGCGCGCCCCCGCGGGGCGCTCCCCATGGCGTCGGGAGCCCGCGCCCCGCGACGCCTCGGCATCACGATGCGCACGCCTGGCAACGATCGCGAGCTCGCGATCGGGCTCCTGTTCGCCGAGGGGATCATCTCCCGTGCCGCCGACGTGGTCGACGTCGACGAGCGCTCTGGCCCCTCGGGCGACCTCGTGCGCGTCACGCTCGGCGATGACGTGGCCGTCGATCTCGGGCGCACCGAGCGCGCCCTCGCGGTCGCGAACGCGAGCTGCGGCGTCTGCGGCAAGGCGTCGATTGACGTCGCGTCGTGCGCGCCGCCCGCGCCGCTCGCGAGGAGCGTCCCGCGGATCGCGCCGCACGTCGTGCACGGGCTCGCGGCGCGGCTCCGCGGCGCGCAGCCGGTGTTCGGGCGGACCGGGGGGCTGCATGCGGCGGCCCTCTTCGACGCGGGCGGCGCGCTCGCCGACCTGCGCGAAGACGTCGGGCGCCACAACGCAGTCGACAAGCTGATCGGCGCCGCGCTGCTCGCGGGGCGGCTGCCCGACCCGGGCGCGGTGCTCATGGTCAGCGGGCGCGCCGGGTTCGAGCTCGTTCAGAAGGCGCTCCGGGCCTCGATCCCGGTGATGGTCGCGGTGGGCGCGCCCTCGAGCCTGGCCGCCGAGCTCGCCGCGGCGCACGGGATGACGCTCGTCGGCTTCGCGCGCGACGGGCGATTCAATGTGTACGCGGGCCGGGAGCGCATCGAGGTCCCGGTCGTGGTCCCGGCGGAGGCCGCGTCGTGACGGCCCGCGACGTGCCGCGCGACGTGCAGGCGGAGCCGCCTCTGGAGCCCGAGGCGCCCAGCATCGGCGAGCGCAGCGCGGCGGCCGGCGGGCTCCCGGCGGTCGCCGCGACGCTCCGGCACGCGGTCGGCGAGATGGGGGTCGCGCGCGCCGTGCGCACGCTCCTCCGCGTGAACCAGGGCGAGGGCTTCGACTGCCCCGGCTGCGCGTGGCCCGAGCCCGAGGAGAAGCGCTCGATCGCGGAGTTCTGCGAGAACGGCGCCAAGGCGGTCGCCGAGGAGGCGACGCTCCGCCGCGTCACGCCCGAGTTCTTCCGCGAGCACAGCGTCGAGGCGCTCTCGCGGCAGTCGGACCACTGGCTCGGCAAGCAGGGGCGGCTCGTCCACCCGATGCTGCTCGACGAGGGCGCGTCGCATTACCGCCCGGTGTCGTGGGACGAGGCGCTCGACATCGTCGCCTCGTCGCTGCGCGCCCTCGGCTCGCCGGACGAGGCCCTCTTCTACACGTCGGGGCGCACGAGCAACGAGGCGGCGTTCCTCTACCAGCTGTTCGTGCGCGAGCTCGGGACGAACAACCTGCCCGACTGCTCGAACATGTGCCACGAGTCGAGCGGCGTCGGCCTGCGCGAGGCCATCGGCGTGGGCAAAGGGACCGTATCCCTCCACGATTTCGAGCTGGCCGACGCGATCTTCGTCGTCGGGCAGAACCCGGGGACGAACCACCCGCGCATGCTCTCGGCGCTGCGCGAGGCGCGGCTGCGCGGGTGCGAGATCGTGACGGTGAACCCGCTCCCCGAGGCCGGCAACGAGCGCTTCCAGCACCCGCAGCACCCGCTCGATCTCGTCGGCTCCGGCGTGCCGCTCTCGACGCTCTTCCTCCAGGTGCGCATCAACGGCGACGTCGCGCTCTTCACCGGGATCATCAAGGAGATGCTCGAAGAGGAGGAGCGGAGGCCGGGCGCCGTGCTCGATCGCGCGTTCATCGCGAGCCACACCCATGGCTTCGAGGCGTTCGCGGGCGCCGTGCGCGGCGCGCCCTGGGACGACATCGTCGCGCAGAGCGGGGTCCCGCGCGACCGGATCCGGGCGGCGGCCGAGATCGCGATGCGCTCCGAGCGCACGATCGCGTGCTGGGCCATGGGCCTCACGCAGCACCAGAACGGCGTGGCCAACGTGCAGCAGGTGATGAGCTTCCTGCTCCTTCGCGGCAACATCGGGCGGCCCGGCGCGGGCGCGTGCCCGGTGCGCGGGCACAGCAACGTGCAGGGCGACCGGACGATGGGCATCTGGGAGCGCCCGCCCGCGGAGCTCCTCGATCGGATCGAGCAGAACTTCGGCTTCGCCCCGCCGCGCCGCCACGGGCTCGACACCGTCGCCGCGATCGCGGCGATGGCCGAGGGGCGCGCCCGCGTCTTCTTCGCGCTCGGCGGCAACTTCCTCTCGGCCACGCCGGACACGGCCCTGACCGCCCGCGCCCTCGCGCGGTGCGACCTCACCGCGCACGTCTCGACCAAGCTGAACCGGGCCCACCTCGTGACGGGCAGGCGCGCGCTCATCCTGCCTTGCCTGGGCCGCACCGAGCGCGACGTGCAGGCTGGAGGCCTGCAGTTCGTGACCGTCGAGAACTCGATGGGCGTCGTCTCGAGCTCGCGCGGCGGCCTCCCGCCGGCCTCGGAGCTGCTGCGGAGCGAGGTGGCCATCGTGGCGGGCCTCGCCCGCGCGGCCCTGGGCGCGCGCTCGCGCGTGCCGTGGGAGGAGCTCACCGCCGATTACGACAGGATCCGCGATCTCATCGAGCGCACGATCGACGGGTTCGACGACTTCAACGCGCGCGTCCGGGACCCGCGCGGCTTCGCCCTGCCGAACGCCGCGGCGCGGCGCGAGTTCCGCACGGCGACGGGCAAGGCGAACTTCGTGATCCACCCGCTCCCGCGGCACGATCTCGAGCCGGGCGAGCTCCTGATGATGACGATCCGCAGCCACGACCAGTACAACACGACCATCTACGGCCTCGACGACCGCTACCGCGGCGTCCGGGGCGGGCGCCGCGTCGTGTTCATGAACGCCGAGGACGCGGCCGAGCGCGGGCTCGCCCAGGGGGACCTCGTCGACGTCACGAGCCGCTTCTCCGACGGGGAGCGCGTCGCGCGCGCGTTCCGCGTCGTGCTGTACACGATCCCCCGCGGCAACGTCGCTGCCTACTTCCCCGAGGCGAACGTGCTCGTGCCGCTCGGCAGCATCGCCGAGAAGAGCCACACGCCCGCGTCGAAATCGATCGTGGTGCGCGTCGAGCCGGCCGCCGCGGCCGACGGATCTGCGTGACGCTCCGCCGCTGCCGTTGCATTGGAGTCCGACCATGAACGCCCAGACCCACTCCCCTCCGCCCATCCCCGGCGAGCCCGAGCGCGCCTCGATGCGCACCGCCATCCCGGGGCCTGCGTCCGAGGCGCTCCGCGCCCGTCACCATCGCTACCAGGACGCGCGCCCGATCCACTTCTATCAGGACGCGCGCAAGAGCCTGGGCAACTACATGGTCGACGTGGACGGCAACGTGCTGCTCGACGTGTACGGGCACATCGCCGCCGTGCCCATCGGCTACAACCACCCGGATCTGCTCGCCGCGTGGCGCGACGGCCGCTTCGACTGGTGCGCCGGCTACCGCTCCGCGCTCGGCGTCGCGCCCGCGCCCGAGTGGGTCGACCTCGTCGAGAAGACGCTGATGCGCGTCGCGCCGAAGGGGCACACGCGCGTCTTCACGTTCACGACCGGCGCGGAGGCGGTCGAGAACGCGCTCAAGGCCGCGTTCATCCGGCTCGCCCGGCGCCGGCGCGGCGGCGCGCAGCCGAGCGACGGCGACCTCGCCGCGACCATGCTCAACCGGCAGCCCGGCGTGAACGCCTTCAAGGTGCTCTCCTTCGAGGGCGGCTTCCACGGCCGCAGCATGGGCGCCCTCTCGGCGACGCGGAGCAAGCCGATCCACAAGCTCGACATCCCCGCGTTCGACTGGCCCGTCGCGCCGTTCCCCGCGAGCCATTTCCCCCTCGCCGCGCACGCCGAGCAGAACCGCGCCGCCGAGGCGCGCTCGCTCGAGGCGGTCGAGGCGGCGCTCGACGCGCACCCGGACGAGGTCGCCGCGGTCATCGTCGAGCCGATCCAGGGCGAGGGCGGCGACCGCCACGCGAGCCCGGCCTTCTTCCAGGCGCTCCGCCGCCTCACCGCGGAGCGCGGCGTCGCGCTCATCATCGACGAGGTGCAGACGTGCGGCGGCGGGACCGGCGCGCTCTGGGCGCACGAGGCGTGGGACCTGCCCGAGCCGCCGGACATGGTCACGTTCTCCAAGAAGATGCAGCTCGGCGGCTTCTACTGCCGCGAGGAGCTCGCGCCGATCGAGCCGCTGCGCGTCTTCAGCACCTGGCTCGGCGACCCGCTCCGCGGCGCGCAGCTCGAGGTGATCCTCGAGGTCATCGAGCGCGACCGGCTCCTCGAGAACACGCGGGCGACCGGCGAGCGCCTGGTCGCCGGCCTCGAGGACCTCTGCCGGCGCTACCCCGGGGTGCTCTCGGGCGCCCGGGGCAGCGGCACCTTCGCCGCTGTCGACTTCCCCCACGCCGCCCGCCGCGACGCGGCGCTCACCGCGCTCCGCAACCGCGGCCTCGAGGTGGGCGGCTCGGGCGATCGCACGCTCCGCTTCCGGCCGGCGCTGATCTTCGCCTCGCGCCACGTCGGCGAGGCGCTCGACCACCTCGAGTCGGTCTGCAAGTGACCTCTGACGCCGCCGCCTCGCCCCCGATCCGGGTGTTCCACACGCCGCGCTATTTCGCGGACATCGGCGAGCATGTCATGCCGATGCGCAAGTTCGCCCTCGTGCGCGAGGCGATCGAGCGGAGCGGCCTGCCCGCGCGCGTCGAGGAGCCCGAGGCGGCCTGTGACGAGGACCTCCTGCGCGTCCATGCGCCCGCGTACGTCCAGGCGATCGCGACCGGCGAGCCCCGGGCGCTGGCCGAGTCGCAGAAGTTCCCGTGGTCGCCGGCGCTGGCCGGGGCGGTGCGCTTCACGAACGGCGGCTGCGTCGCCGCCGCCGCCGCGGCCCTCGAGGACGGCGTCGCGGGCAACCTCGCGAGCGGCTTCCACCACGCGCACGAGGGCCACGGCGAGGGCTTCTGCACCTTCAACGGCCTCGTCGTCGCGCTGGAGCGCGCGCGCGCCGAGGGGCGCATCCGCCGCGGCCTGGTGGTCGACATGGACCTCCACTACGGCAACGGCACCGCCTCGCTGCTCGCGTCGCGCCCCTGGGCGTTCCAGCTCTCCATCTACGGCAGCTGGTACAAGCAGAACCGGGCGTACCGGGACGTCGAGGGCGAGCGCGCCCCGGACACGGAGAACTGCTGGTCCGTCCCGGTCCCGGGCGGGAGCGGCGGCGCCGCCTACCTCGAGATCCTGGAGCGGCACCTCGGCCCGGCGATCGACCGCGCCGCGCCCGACCTGATCCTGTACCAGGCCGGCGCGGACCCCTTCCGCGAGGACCCGTACTCGCCGCTCGACCTGACGCACGACGATCTCTACGCGCGCGACGCGATCGTGTTCCGGGCCGCGCTCGAGCGAGGCATCCCGATCGCGTGGGTGCTCGCGGGTGGGTACACGCCCGACGTGAGCCGGGTGGTCGAGGTGCACCTCCGCACCTTCATCGCGGCGGCGCGGGCGAGGGGAGCGGCGGCGCGCCCGGGGTGACCTCGGCCGACCTGCGCCCCGCCAGGCAGGGTAGCATCGCGCGATGGCCGACCTGAACGACCCCGCCCGCCTGGCCGAGCTGCGCGGCGCCGTGCTGCGCGCCGACGCGGACGCCATCCTCGACGCCTGCGTGGTGCGGGCCGCCAAGCTGGCCCGGTCGCCGATCGCCGTGGTCAGCCTGCTCGTGCGCCATGTCCAGCTCCTGCGCGCGCAATACGGGCTCCCCCTCGAGCTCGCCGTGAGCTGCGCGACGTCGAGGAGCAACTCGTTCTGCCAGCTCGTCGTGCTCGACGAGGTGCCGCTCATCGTCGACGACGCGCTGCGCGACGAGCGCGTCCCGAAGGAGCTCGTCGAGAGCTACGGCATCCGCGCGTACGCGGGCGTGCCGGTGCGCGCGCACGGGCACGTGCTCGGAGCGCTCTGCGTGCTCGACGTCGTCCCGCGCCGCTTCGACCAGCGCATCGTCGGCGCCCTCGAGCAGCTCGCCATCGACGTCTCCGGCCGGCTCTCCGCGCTCACGCTGGGCGACGCCCCGCTGGCCAGCGCCGACGTGCAGGAGCGCCTCGTCCGCGTCGAGCAGGCCACGCGCGCGCTGGAGCGCGCGCTCCTCGCCCTCTCGCCCGTCATCGCCGCGGCGCAGGCGGGGCCGCGGGTCGACGCGGCGCGCGGGATCGACGCGTCGCCCGCGTCGCGCGCGACGCACGTCACGCCGGCCAGCCTGCGCGCGGCCGTGTCGTGCTGGCGCGACATGGGCCCCGTCGCGGACGAGCTCTGCGAGGAGGCCGCGGCCATCGCGAGCGCCTCGCCCTGCGAGGCGGCGTCCGGGCTCGCCACGGAGGCCCGGGCGCTCGCGCGGAACCTCGCCGAGATCGGCCCGCTCGTCCGGCTCGCCGAGGGCGTGCTCGACGGGACGCTGGGAGAGGCCGCCGCGGCCAAGGGGCGGGCGCTCGTGCTGCGCGGCGCGCTCGACGCCCACGAGGCCGCCTCCGCGGCGGTGCAAAAGCTCCGCGCGGGCGCCCTGCGCGCGCGGGCCGCGACGGCCGGCCCCGGGAGCGGCGCCGCCGCTCCGCCCGGGGCGGCGTGATCAGCGCGGCGCCGTGGTGATCACCGCGGCGGCAGGGTCGACGCCGGCGCCGGCACCTCGCGGGTGATCTCGCCCGGGTCGGCCCCGTCCGGGATCGGCTCCGAGCCCGGCGAGAGCGGCGTGCCCTCCCAGGTCGCTGTCTTGTCCCGGCTCCCGTAGACGAACGGCGGACGGGTCTCCAGCTCCCGGGCGATGTGGGCGAGCTCCTCGTCGAGGTGGCGCGGGTTCGCGAGCAGCTTCTCGCGGATGCCGCTGTTCAGGTAGCCGCGGACGTCGGGGCTGTCCGGGTAGTACTTCGTGAACACGTTGTGCCGGAAGAGCGGCTTCAACCGGTGCAGGTCCCTGGGCCCGGTCGGCAGCGGCAGGAGCTCGACGAAGCTCTTCCGCTTCGCCCGCTCCTCCAGCCGGTCGAGGACGAGCTGGAGGCTGTTCTCGAGCAGGTGCGGCGCGCAGTGATCCGCGAAGTCGTCGTACAGGAGCCGCATGAGCGCCCTCGCCTCGTCGATCGGCAGCTGCGCCTGCCGCTCGCGGCCCATGCGCCGCACGAGGACCATGAAGGGAGACGGCTGGTTGCCGGTCGCGCGGATCACGTCGGGATCGCGGAAGTCGGGCTGTCGGTAGGGGAAGTGGCGCGGGTTGATCGCGTCGAACCCGCCGCGGCCGTAGAACAGGATGCGCTGCCACGACAGGCGCTCTTCCGGCGTGAAGTACTCGACCTCGGCCGCGAGATCGACGTTCATCCCGAAGTACTTGCCCGGGGCCGAGGGCGCGGGGAGCGTGATCTTCCCCATCGCGTGGAGGTCGGTGAGGTACTGCATGGCGAGCTCGACCGGCGAGATGCGCAGCCAGTACGACAGCACCGTCCCGCGCGCCTCGGGGAGCATGAAGATATGAGCGAGGTAGATGACGCAGAGGTCCGGCGCGTACGCTGGATTGATGAGCACGGTGCCGTCGCGTACGCCGCGCACCTTTCCGTCCGCGTCTCGCGCCACGAGCAGGAAGTAGCGCATGTACGTGCCCGACGGCTCGGGCGTGAACGGGTCGTCGCGGAGGAACGCCTCGATCGCCTCCCTGCGCTCCATCTCTCCGTGAGGACCGAAGCAGTCCCAGAGGATCTGATACGCCGCGTCGAAGTCCGGGTCGGAAGGATCCTCGATGGACCAGATCTGGTATTTGCGGGTTTCGCGCTCGATCATCTCCACCACGTCCTGGTGGAAGAGATCCTTCATGCAGAGCCGGACACGTCGCTTCAAGCAGGGCTCCCGGGGTTCATGGTGCCAGAGGCGCATTCCTCTGATAGGTGATCATCGTGGCTCGCGCAGCGCTCGTCGACACCCGCTCGCACATCGATTCCGCGCGCTCCGTGTGGAGCGAGGCGGGCCCGGTCTATGAGCCCGTCCCTCCGCTGCGCGCGGACGCGGCGGCCGACGTGGCCATCATCGGAGGAGGGTTCACCGGGATCTCCACCGCATACCATCTAATCCGCCGATTTCCGAGCCTCCGCATCATGATCCTCGAGGCGCGTCACCTTGCGAACGGCGCGAGCGGGCGCAACGGGGGAATGATGCTGAACTGGATTAACGGGGTGAGCTCTCGTGATCCGGAGCTCACGCGCCGCGTGTACGAGACGACGCGCGCGGGGATCGACGGCATCGTCGGGATGATCCAGGAGCACGACCTCCCGGTGCGCCACCGCCGCGACGGATGCCTGGAGGTGCTCACCGACGCGCGCCGGGCCGAGGCGGCGCACGCTCGGGTGGAGCAGCTGGCCAGCTGGGGCATTTCGCTACAGTACCTGGACAGCGCGGCGCTCTCGAAGCGGCTCGGGGTCCGGGGCGCGGCCGGGGCCGTGCTGGACGCGACCGAGGGGCAGCTCAACGGGGTCGACCTGCTGCGCGGCCTGCGCCCGCTGCTGCTCGCGTGGGGGGTCGCCGTCCACGAGGACACGCCGGTGCTCGGGATCCGGGAGGGGCGCACGATCGAGCTGACCACGCCGGGGGGCATCGTCCGGGCCGCGGCCATCGTGCTCGCCACCAACGGCTACACGCCGCGCCTCGGCTACTTCAAGAGCGGCGTCTTCCCGCTGCACTCGCACGTGATCGCGACCGAGCCGCTCGACGCCGAGGCGCGCGCCGCGCTCGGCTGGGGGCAGGTCGCCGGCTTCAGCGACGACCGCGACCGGATCGCGTACGCCAGCATGACGCCCGCCGGTGAGCTGGTGTTCGGCGGGGGCAGCAACGCAGCGTACGCCTACCTCTACGGGAACAAGACCTCCTACCCGGGCACCCCCGACTCGGCCGGGCCGGCGTTCGAGGCCATCCGGCGCCGGCTCACCGGCTATTTCCCTGCGGCCGAGCGGCTGCGGATCGCGCACCGCTGGACGGGCACCCTCGGCATCACGATGAGCCGGCTCTGCAGCATGGGGGTGCGCGGCGAGCACCGGAACGTGTACTACGCCCTCGGCTACAGCGGCCACGGCGTGACGCTCGCCAACCTCGCGGGCCGCGTGCTCTGCGACATCTACGCGGGCGACGACGCGCGGTGGCGGGATCTGCCGTTCTACATGGCCCCCCTCCGGGGCGTCCCGCCCGAGCCGCTCCGCTGGCTCGGCTATCACGCGTACACCAAGCTGACGGGGCGCTCGCCGCGCAAGGCGGCGTAGGGCGGCGCGAGGCGGCTCCCGCGCGAACCTGGAGATCGCGCGCGAACGCATCGCCGCCACCTCGGATCTTGCTTCGTCAGACGCTCTCGCCAGCGCCGGCGCGGTCCAGAGCTCCTCGGCGCAGCGACTCCTTGAACGCCTCCAACTCCTGCTCTGGGAGCGGCACGACCATGCCGCGCAGCGGCTTCAGCTCAATCTGGGACACCGCCCAGGCGAACCACGCTGGATCCATTCCGCTATCTTTCTTCAGGGCATCCTCGAAGCCCTGGAGGATCGGGAAGCCGGCGCGGTCGATGAAGAACAGGTCGATGAGATCGCGCAGCTCCGACCGCCCCAGGAGCGCCACGATCTTGTTCGCGCGCTGATCCCGGAGCGCCTCGACCCGGATAGGACCGACGTAGGTGTCCGCCTCGACCAGCCTCGGCGACGCATCCGACGCGACATCGACGCGGAGGACCTCCGGTCCAGAGACAGCCTCGAGCCGCACGAAGCCAGGTGCAGACCTCACGCGCATGACGCCGACGCTCGAGGCGGCCGCCGCAGCCTCCAGCGCGCGGACAATCGGCTCGACGTCCTCGCGCAACCCGCAGAAGAGGTCAAGATCGTCGGAGCGTCGGTGATCGAGCAGCAACGCGAGCCCTGTGCCTCCGACCAGCCGCACCGTGGGCGATGCGTCCTGGGCCGCGAGGACCAAGCTTTCGGCCAGCTCAGGCAGCCGCGGTAGTCCGGACATGCTCCCGGCGACGCTCGAGCATCATCGTCCAGACGCCACGGGCGCGCCCCAGGCGGTGCACGATCCGAGGCCACGCCTCCTCGATGGCAGGCCAATCGAGCAGCGTCCATACGTCGCGGCTGTTGGCCTCGCGGAGGATGCGGGCGATCAGCTCATCCCGGGTCGGGGAAGCCTCGCGCGCGAGGATGCGACGCGCCTCCGCGACGGTGATGCCCAGATCCCACAGGAAATACGGCACGGCGTCGGGATCGAGCAGGCGTTGTGAGGTCGGCGGCAGCGGCATGTCGTCCCCCGGCACACGATGGCGCCACCCTCGCAAATTGCCGGAGGCAACACCGGCTCGCAAGGAGAATCCCCTCGGCCGGGCGGCCTCTCCCGAGCGGGCTTGCGTGGCCGGAGCGCGGAGCGCTATTCGAAGCGAGGCCATGTTCTGCGCGCGCTGCCACCGGGAGTACGACGCGGGCCATCGGTTCTGCCCCTACGACGGCGCGGAGCTCACCGAGGGCCGGCGCGTCGACCTGTTCCGGTACAAGCCGACCCGGCTGCGCGGGACCCGCCTCGGGGAGCGCTACGAGGTGCGCGGCTACCTCGGCAAAGGGGCGATGGCGCGCGTCTACCTCGCGGTCGAGATCGAGACGGGCCAGCCGGTCGCGATCAAGGTCCTCGAGGAGTTCGCCGCCCGGGCGGAGCGGACGCGCGAGCGGTTCGTGCGCGAGGCGCAGAGCGCCGCGATGATCGGGCACCCGAACATCGTCCGGGTGCTCGACGCCGGCGCGCGCTCGGAAGACGGCGCCCCCTACCTCGTGATGGAGTACCTCTTCGGCGAGTCGCTCGGCGACTGGCTCCGGCGCGAGCGCCGCATGGACGCGGACCTCGCCATCCCGGTGCTCTCCCAGGCCGCGTCCGGGCTCGCCGCCGCGCACCGCGCCGGGATCATCCACCGCGACGTGAAGCCGGACAACATCTACCTCGTGGGCCCGCAGGGCGACCCGTACGCGGTCAAGGTGCTCGATTTCGGCCTCGCGAAGATCCAGGCCGCCGATCTCATCACGGCGACAGGCACCGCGGTGGGCACCCTCGAGTACATGGCGCCAGAGCAGGTCGTGAGCGACCTGCCCGACGCCCGCACCGACGTCTACGGGCTCGGCGTCGTCATGTTCCGGGCCTTCACCGGCGAGCTCCCGTTCCCGCGCTCGGAGCAGTCCGAGCTCCTCGCCCGGCAGCTCGTGACCCCGCCGCCCCGCCCCTCGGAGAAGCGCCGGAGCCTCGACCCGCTGCTCGAGTCCGTGATCCTGAAGGCGATCCGGAAGCGCCCGGACAACCGCTATCCCTCGATGGAAGCGTTCCTCGAGGATCTCGAGCGCCTGGCCGGCGATCGCGACGGGCCGCTCTCGGCCGACGAGCCGCTACGGGAGCCCAGCGACGTCTATGTCCCGCAGGGATCGTTTGCCAGGAACGCGGCGATCTACTTCTATAGGCGGCTCGGCATGGAAGCCCCACGCTTCGACTGAACCGACACCACCTTCCGCGGGCGCTTCCCGCCACCCAGGAGATCCGTATTGCCATGGCCTACTCTGCTGCATTCCGATGCCTGACCGGTTGCGCCGGGAGCTACCCGCTGACGCAGCCCCTCTACCGTTGCCCCACCTGCGGCGGCCTGCTCGACGTAGCCCACGACATCGACGCGCTCCGCGACCGGAGCCCCGCGACGTGGATGAAGCTCTTCGACGAGCGCTACAAGCGCACGGTGTGGCCCTACGGCTCCGGGGTCTGGGGCAAGCGGGAGTGGGTCGCTCCGCAGGTACCGGACGAGGCCATCGTGTCGATGGACGAGGGGGGCTCGAACCTGTTCTGGGCCGACCGCTACGGCCGCACGCTCGGGCTCGATGACGTCTGGGTGAAGCTCTGCGGCAACAGCCACACGGGGTCGTTCAAGGACCTCGGCATGACGGTGCTCGTCTCGGTGGTGAACAAGGCGATCCGCGAGGGCCTCGAGGTGCGCGCGATCGCGTGCGCGTCGACCGGGGACACCTCGGCGTCGCTCGCGGCGTACGGCGCGGCGGCCGGTCTGCCCGTCGTCGTGCTGCTGCCGCGGGGCAAGGTGTCGACGGCGCAGCTCGTCCAGCCGATCGCGTCGGGGGCGCTCGTCCTCTCGCTGGACACCGACTTCGACGGCTGCATGGCCATCGTGCAGCGCCTCTCGGCCGACGGCGTCGTCTACCTGGCGAACTCGATGAACGCCCTGCGGCTCGAGGGCCAGAAGACCGTGGCCATCGAGATCGTGCAGCAGTTCGACTGGACGCTGCCCGACTGGGTCATCCTCCCGAGCGGCAACCTCGGCAACGCCTACGCGCTTTACGCGGGCTTCAAGATGCTGAAGGACCTCGGCCTGACGACGCGGTTCCCGCGCCTCTGCGTGGCGCAGGCGGCGCGGGCCAACCCGCTCTTCAAGGCGTGGTCCGAGGGGCGGAGCGAGGTCGTGCCGATGAAGGCCGGGGAGACGCTGGCGAGCGCGATCCAGATCGGCAACCCGGTGAGCGCGCCGAGGGCGATGCTGGCCCTCAAGGCGATGGACGGCGTCGCCGAAGAGGTGACCGAGGACGAGCTCTGCGACGCGGCGGCCCGCGCCGATCGCACCGGGATGTACACCTGCCCGCACACGGCGGTCGCCCTCGCGGCGCTGGAGAAGCTCGTGAAGAAGGGCCTCGTGGAGAAGCGCCAGCGGGTCGTCGTGGTCTCGACAGCGAACGGCCTCAAGTTCACGGAGTTCAAGGTGAAATACCACGAGCGCGCGCTCGCGGACGTGACGAGCCGGCTCGCCAACCCGCCGGTCGAGCTGCCGCCCGACTACGACCGCGTCCTCGCCGCCCTCGACAGGCACGCCGCGCAGAGCGGCAAGCGCTGAGCCGGACGCCGCGCGACGCCGCCGCTACCGGCGCGCCCTCGCCCGGCGCCGCCGGCGACGTCCGCGCGCGGAGGTCATCGCGGAGGCGATGCCGTTCTGCAGGGTGTTGTGCGTGACGATGCCGCTCATGTCGACGCCGATCTCGACGAGCGTCCTGGCCACGTCGGGGCTCAGGCCCGTGATGATCACCTCCGAGCCGAGCAGGCGCACCGCCGTCGCGGCGCCAAGGAGCGCGTCGGCGCACGGGCCGTCGATCCGCGGCACCCCGGTGATGTCGAGGATCGCGACGTGCGCGCGGCGGGCGGCGACGCCGCGGACCAGCGTCTCCTGCACGCGGCGCGTCCGCTGCGGGTCGAGGGCGCCGACGAGCGGCATCACGACGATGTCGTCGCTGATCGGGATGAGCGGGGTCGACAGCGCCGCGAGGATCTCGTTCTGCGCCCGGAGGGCCTCCTCCCGGGCGCGCCGCGCCTCGGTCTCCGCCTCGGCGCGCTTTCGCTCCGTGATGTCCCGGACGATGACGACCGCCTCCGCCCGATCGCTGCCGGCGATCCGGACCTCGTAGTCGCGCGCGCTGCCCGCCAGCTGCTCCTGGTACTCGAAGACGTGCGTCGCCTCGTCCGCGAGCGCTCGCGCCACGAGGCCGGTGATCTGCTCGGCGACGTGGGCGGGGAACACGTTGCCGACGTGCCTGTGCAGGAGATCCCCCGCGCGGAGCGACGGCCTCGGGTCCCGGGAGGCCTTGAAGTCCAGGCAGATGCCGTTGCTGTCGATCCGGAGGATCGTGTCGGGGATGGCGTAGAGGAGCGCGCGGTTGTTCGCCTCGCTCCGGCGCAGGGCCGCCTCGACGCGCTTGCTGCCGATGAAGTGGCCGGCCTTGGCGGCGATCGCGAGCAGGACGTCGAGCAGCCCCGGATCGGGCGCGCGCGGCTCGGCGTCCATGAGCTCCAGCACGGCCGCGACCTGTGCGTCGGCGCGGACCGCGATGGGGAGCTCGACCGCGAAGCGGAGGCCGGCGTGCCGCGCCGCCCGCGCGCGCGGGTCGTCCGCCTCGGCGTCGAGGTCGCTGAACCAGGTCGGCTCCCCCTGGGCGAGCGCGCGGCCGGGCAGCCCGGCGTCGCGGGCGAAGCGCGCGCCCCGGGTCGCCGCCTCGAGCGCGATCGCGTCGTCGGGCGCGGCGCTCCAGGTGTGCTCGCAGCGCAGCCCTTTGCTCTCGTCGTCGCCGAGCCACAGGGCGGCGAACCGGAAGCCGAGCGTCTCCCCGAGCGCGCCGAGGAGCGCCGGGACGCCCTCCGCGAGCGTCGTCGACTCGACGAGGATCCTGGTCACGGTGTACTGCGTCGACACCTTGTAGTTGGCCTCGGCGAGGGCGCGGCGCTGGTTCCACTTCTCGGTCAGCGCGAAGGCCATCTGGCGGACCTCGCTCGGGCCGAACGGCTTGGCGAGGATGAGGAGGTTGTCGGTCTGCCCGAACCGGGCGGCGATCTCCTCCCACGAGTCATCCGAGTCCGCCGCGCAGAGGACGGCCTGGATGGCGCCGTCTTCCTTCCAGATGCGCGAGAGCGTCTCGACGCCGTCCCACCCCGGCATGCGCGCGTCCACGAAAACGAGCGCGTACGGCGCGCCGCTCTGCTGCGCCTCGCGGACCTTCGCCAGCCCCTCCTCCCCGCGGGTCGTGGACGTGAGCTCGAACCTCACCGGCCGCCGGGCGGGCGGCTCGCGGAGCAGCGCCGGCTGGGGGCTCGCGAGGGTCGAGCCCTCCGCGTCGGATCGGAGGATCCTGCGGAAATCCTCGTGGATGGCCTCGTCGTCGTCGATCAGCAAAACGCGCCGGTTCTGCTGCCAGCTGGGATCCCCCATCACCGAGTCCTTGGAGCGTGAGTCCGGGTCCTGGAGCGGGGCGCGCCTTCGTGCGCTACGGGCTCGTCCGCGTCGTTCGGCTCGCTGCGGCGTGCTTCGTACGCCTCACTCGCCGGCCCAGCGGCCGAGCCCGTGTCCCACGAATTTTGCACCTCGCTCTATTCAACGGGAGGCGTGCCCTCGCCGTCTACAGGCGGAGGAGACGGCGGCCGTGTAGGCGACTCGTCCTCGGTGGAGGGAGGGGGCGGTGGCGGGGGCATCATGGGGGGCTCGTGCTCCTCGCCGTCCCTCGGGGCGGCCTCGGAGGCGCCGAGGGGCATGTTGATGCCGCCGGGCTTCCTCGTGGTCGTGGCCGGGCTGGCGCCAGGCGTGCGGCCCCGAGCGGCGGGCGACTCGGCCGCGTGCGGGTCGAACCGGGGCTTCTTCAGCGGGCCGTGGACGTGCCAGCCGTAGAAGCCGTCGGCTCGCTTGGACCGCTTCATCTTGGGCTGCTGCATCTCGATCAGCCCGGGCACGCTCGACCCCGGCGCACCGAGCAGCGATTTCGTGAGATCGCTCTTCGATCGGTAGGCATCGGTGAACTTGAAGCGCACGTAGAGATCCGCCGTGGAGTTGTTCCACGGCTCACGCATGTTGACCTTGCCGTCGCCGTCGAGCTCGAGGTCCTGGCCGTTCGCGGACATCTTCGTGACCTTGAGGACGCCGTCCTTCGCCTCCGCCGACAGGAGCAGCTCCCCCAGCTTGGCCTCCGGGAGCGCGATGAGCCCCTGGATCTTCGTCTTGCCGTCGCCGACCGAGACCTCCTTGGCGGAGACCTCGAGCGCGCCGTTCGCCTTGTTGAATTTGCCCTCGGGGGCGCTGAGATCGAGGTTCGCGCTCAGCGTGCCGGCGATCGGCAGGCCAAGGATCTCGCCGAGCGGACCCACCTTGGCGAGCTCCACGTTCGCGACCTCGACGTGGACGTCGCCGCCCGATCGGCCCATCGGGACCACGCCCTCGATCTCGCCGCCGAACACGCTGGCCCAGAACGAGACCCGCATCCGCCCGATCAGGAGGGGCAGGATCTTCAGCCGCGCGTGCGCCTCGTCGATCTCGATGACGCTCGGCTTCGGCGCGCTGTCCTTGGCGGCGTCGCCCGAGGCGAAGGCCGCGGCGCCGCTCGGCCTGCTGCCCGAGCCGAGCTCGCCCGGCGGCAGGATGAGCCGCACGCCCTTCATCTCGACCCCCGTGAACCAGTACGAGTCGAGCTCGTCGATCTCGAGGCGCTGCGCCTGGCTCGGGCCCCGCTTCTGCTGCGTGCGGTCGAACTCGGCGATCAGCCGGTCCTTGAGCCGGTCGTAGGGGAACGTGAGGTAGCCGAAGAGGCCCAGACAGAAGAGGTAAAAGAGCGGATAAGCCGCCCACCTCGCGATCTTGATGAGCCGCGCCTTCATGGCTCCTGCTCCTCTTCGGCGGCGGGGGGCGCCGACGGCGCGGGGGGGGTCGCCGGCGGGGGCTCGCCCTTCCGGTCGAACGCGGAGATGCCGAGCTCGACCTCGTAGGAGTCCGGCTCGCCGGCGCGCGGCTTGAGGTTCAGCTTCGTCACCGCGACCGGGTGGCCCGAGCCCTCGATGTGCTCGAGCATCTTCGCGAGCCCGAGCATCCCGATCCTGTGCATCTTCACCACCGTGATCCGCTCTGTGTACTTCTTGCCGTGCGGGACGTCGGGGCGATCCTGCGACTCGGCGGCGGTGAGCTGCTGCTGCTTCGCCGCGTCCTCGATGAAGCCGGCGAGCGCGGGCGCCGGCCGCGAATAGCGCGCGAGCAGCGCGTCCTTCAGCGCCTTGCGCTCGCTGACCTTCCCCGAGGCCTCGTAGATCGACTGGAGCAGATCGCGGATCTCCTGGTTCTCGGCGCGCTTGCTGGACGCGACGCTCGCGAGCCCGATCGGCACGAGCAAGAGGACGATCACCGCCAGGAATCCGAGGAGGATGGTGAGGAGCCGGCGCTCGCGCGGCTCCAGCTTGTCGAGTCGCTCGCGGAGCGTCATCGCGATCCCTCCGGCTTCTCCGGCGCGCCGGCCGAGGCGCTCTCCGCCGCGTCAGCGGCGCCGGTCTTCTTCTTCTTCGCCTTGTCCTCGCACTTGAGATCCAGCTCGAGGACGTACTTGTGCTTGCCCTCCGTGAACTGGCTCGTGCGGCCGATCTTCACGTCGCGGAAGCAGCGGTGCTCCTTCATGTGATCCGCGATGATCTGCGCGTCCGACACCGACGGGACGACGCCCTGGAGGGTCACGTGGCCGCGGTTCACGTCGAGCTCGAGCACGTCGTGCGTGATCTCCTTCGGCACGGCCTTCGAGAGCTGCACCATGACGTCGAAGGCGTCGACGCGGGGCATCGGGTCCTCGTCGGCCGCGCCGGGGCCCTGCTCGAGCAGCTCGCGGGCCTTCTGCGGGTCGCTCGTCTCCTCGCCGAGCACGTCGTGGGAGGCGGTCGCGAGCGAGGCGGCGAGCAGCTCCCGCTCCGCGTCGAGGGTGCGCAGCTCCGCGACGATGGAGAAGCCGAAGCTCAGCGCGATGACGGTGCCGAGGCCGGCGAGGATCGGGATCTTCTCGCGCAGGAACGGGTAGCTGCGCTCGGCCTCGAGCGCGCCCTTCCGGAGGTTGAACCCCTTGGTCTTCGGCGTCAGCCCGAGCGCGAGCCCGAGCGCCTTGGCGAAGCGGGGCAGCGCCGCGGCCTGCTCGGGCGTGAGCCCCTCGATGCGAGGGGTCGGGAGCGGCAGGATCGTGAGGCCGAGCTGCGTCGACAGGAACATCTCCGCGCCCTGCGCTGTGGCGCCGCCGCCGACGAGGTACATCCCCGCGAGCGGCTCGCCGCCGAGGTTGCGCCACGCCGCGAGCGTCTGGCGCAGCTCGCGCGCGAGCGCCGGCGCGGTGCCGGGGAGGCCGGCCGTCCCGCGCGACAGCGTCCTGGCGAAGACCGGCTCGCCGCCGGAGACGATCACGATCTCGGACGTGAGGTAGTCGAGGTCGAGCAGGGCGATCGGCGCGCTCGCGCCGGTCATCGCCTCGCGTGACGGCGCGGCGAGCTCCGGCATCACCGCCTCGAGGTTGGCGAGCGACACCGCGCCCAGCGCGACCCGCTCCGGCTCGAAGCCGAGCGCCTCCTTCACGACGGCGATGCGCTCGCGCACGTCGTCCGTGCGCGCGACGGCGGCGAAGACCGGCAGCGTCTCCACGCCGGGCGATCGCTTCAGCAGGCGGTGGTCGAAGACGGCGTCTTCCATCTCGAACGGCACCGTGGCCTCGAGCTCGAAGCCGAGGACGTTCTCGACCTCCTTCTGCGCGGCCGCGGGCAGGTCGAGGCGGCGGTAGAACGATTTCTCTCCGGAGAGCGCGATCGCCGCGGCGTCGGGGCGATGGAGCCCCACGGCGGCGCGGATGGCCTCGGCCTCGGAGACGGCGTCCGTGACGGCCGCCTCGCCGAGGGCCTCGACGAAGACCCTCCTGTACGTGGTGCGGATGAGCGCCGCCCGCACCACGGATTTCCCAGCATCTATCCCGAGCAGCCTGTGCATTTGCGCGCTTCTTCCCGGAGGGGTGTCCTATTCGATGCGATAGTAGATGATCGTCCCGGCAGGGTTCGATCGTACCTGTTGCTCGTACGTTTCCGGCGTTGGAGCGGCGCCACCGCTGCCACCGCTGCCACCGCTGCCACCGCTGCCACCGCTGCCGCCATTGCCACCGTTGCCGCCATTGCCGCTCTGGCTGAGCGGCGTCGCCCCCGTGAGGTCGACCACCGCATGGACGCGCACGCGCGTCTCACGCTTGTTTCCAGGGACGATGCCATCGGCGTAGATGCTCAGGAAGTTGGTCCTGTTGCCGAGCGACTTCGTGACGTTCGGCTTGAACTTCACCGCTTCCACGCCCATCGCCTTGAACTGCTGCCCGAGCATCCCCCCGAGCGAGCTGCCCGCCTTCTGGGTCATCGCATCGACATAATCTTTCGGTGTGGGGAAGAGCAGCCCCCCGGTCATGCTCTGCACGAGCGACGCCACGGTGAGGAACGCCGTCTGCTGGTTCACGTCGGTGCAGAGCGTCGTCGTCGCGATATCCACGAAATCGGCGGTGCACGTGAGCCTGAGCAGCGTCAGCGCGTTCGCAGACGAGACGTTCACCTTCTGCTTCCGGCTGCCCCAGACGGTCAGGACCCTCTTGTCCGGGTTGCTCGGATCCGGGTCGACGAACGTCGCCCAGAAGTCGTCGTTCATGCCCCGGACCAGCCGCAGCTCGTCGATCGAGTCGAACGGGGCGTTCTTGCGCTGATAGGCGAGGCCGACCGTCTGGTAGAAGCTGTCCTCTGCGCCGGTGGAGCTCGGGGCGTTCGACGTCGCGTCGCAGGCGAACGTCTGGTCGCCGGGGTCGGCCCAGTCGATGAGCGCGCTGCAGATGGTCGCGCGGTCCGAGAACTGGCCGTCTCCGTCGCGCTCCTCGAAGAGCGCGTTGTACTGCGCGTCGCTCATCAGGCTGAGCAGCTGGTTCCCCACGGCGATCTGATCGGAGATGCCGCCCACGTCGTCGGCTGCGCGGTTGACGTTGATCTTCGAGTCCTCGTCGACGATCTTGAGCTCGAAGCGGCCGCCGCCGGTGAGCCCCAGGTTCTTGCCCGCCGCGCTGCCCTCGCCCGCGGCCTCGGGGGGCGGCGCCGCGCTGCCCTCGCCCGCGGCGAGCTGCGCGTTGAAGGGGCCGAGGAACATGTCGGTGAACTTCCAGACCGGCACCTGGAACTTCCCCTTGATCCCGACGATCGCGAGCATCGGTCCGATCGCCGTGCTGACGCTCGGCTCGGAGGCGATGAGCATCCGCGACAGGTTCACGGCGCTCTTCGCGTAGTACTCGGCCCGCAGCGCGTCGCGATCGGCGAGCGCCGCGGAGAGCTCGGTCGAGGTCTCCTCCTGGAGCTCGGTCAGGAACACGGTGAGCACCGTGATCGCGCCGAGCACCATGACCAGCGCCACGCCGCGCCGGTCGCGCCGCCTCCGGAGGCGGCGGCGCGCGCGTGCGCGCCTGGAGCGCGGCCTGTCTGCGGCGCGGTCCTCGGCGTGGGGGCTCCTCGGGCGGCTCATGGCTCAGTTGGCCCCGAAGGCGATGGGGACCTGCATCGGGAGTGGCACCTTCGACTCGAACTTGATCGGCTGCCCGCCAGGCCCGCCGTTCAGGACCAGCGTCACCCACACCTGCGAGGGGAGCCGGTCGAGCTGCGCCGCCGGCTGCGTCGAGTCCCACGAGTCGACCCACTCCCCGGTGATCGGGTCGAGGTACTGGAGGTTGAAGCTCTCGATGTCCTCGGCGAGCACGTTGACGACTCCGCCCCTCGTCGGCTCGGTGTCGATGGTCCTCGCCTCTCGCCGCACGAGATCGAGCCTGTCGTGCTCCGGGTCGCGCGCGCCGAAATAGCCGATCTCGCACTGATCGGACTCGTGCGCGTTCCGGAGGAGCCTCCGGTGCGCGAACGCGGTGAAATCGACGCGGTCGGCGGGCGACGAGTCCTCGCCGGCGAACGCGGTGAGCCGCGCGACGATGTTCTTGTCGGCCGGCTGGTGCCTGGACAGGAACGCCGTCTGGAGCTCGCGCGAGATGCGCGCGATCGCCGCGCGGCCCTGGTGGTAGCGATCGCCCATCCGCGAGATGCCCGAGCGCGCGCGGCTCATGCCGTCGAACGCGCCGTAGATGAGCGTCCCGATCAGCGCCAGGATGCCGACCGAGACGAGGACCTCGAGGAGGGTCACCGCGCGCGAGCGGCGGCGCCCGCGGAGAGAGCTCGTCCTTCGCGCCGTCACGGTCCACCTCCTCCCTCGCCCGTGCCCGCGTCGGGCTGGCCCATCTGGGGGATCGTGACCCACTGCACGAGCTCGAACGAGTGCTCCCGAGACCCCTGCTGCCAGGTCAGCTTGACCGTCACCCGCCGCGCGCTCGCCTCGAAGATGGGCTGGAGCGTCGGCGCGAGCATGTCGACGAACGGCTGCAGGAGCCCCGAGATCCCGCCGGCCGACTCGCCGCCCCCCGCGCCGCCGCCGACAAGCGATTGCGCGAGATCGTCGAGGTTGCCGCTCGGGGCCGCGGTGCCGCTCGACTCGCCCGGCTTGCCGAGCGCCCCGAGCCCCTCGAGGTTGGTGTCGAGGTCCAGATCGCCGTACTTGGGCTCGGGCATCTCGGGCTTCTCGATGCGCCAGCTGCACTTGATGTTGGGCGACTCGTCGCCCTCGCAGCACGGCCCGCTGTCGGCCTCGTCGAGCGCCGGCAGGCCGTCCTTGGCGAGCCGCTCCTCGAGCTCGGTCATCTTGCAGCGCGCGAGCCCGTTCGCGAGGCTGAGGTTCCTCGCGTGCGCCGCGGCCGAGAAGGCGCCGGCCTGCGCGGAGAGGATCGCCGTCAGCCCGAGGCCGAGGATGGCCACCGCCACCATCACTTCCAGCAGGGTGAAGCCGCGGGCGCGCATCAAAACCCCGTGTCCTCGCGCTCGGACGCCTCGGCGTCGTCGCGCGGCCTGGGCATGCTCGCCTTGCCCTTCCTGAGCTCCGTCTTGCCGGTCAGCGGCGAGACGAGCACCGTCATCACCGCGTCCTCGGTCTCCCCGCCGCCGAGGCTGAGCTGGATCGCGGCGTGCTCGGTCTGGCCTCCGGGCCAGAAGTAGAGATAGGCCCGCCCCTCCGTCACGGGCTCGTCCTGGTGCCCGGTCTCCACCTGGAGGAAGCGCACGCCGCTCGACAGCTCCTTGCCGGGCCTGTCCTTCTCGGGGTTGAAGCCGTACGCCTTCGCCGGCTCGAACGACGGCCGCGGCGCGCGCGGCCCCTTCAGGATCGCCTCGGCCTCCGCCGTGGCCGCCTTCTCGGCCTCCGTCGCCGCGGCGGCGCCGCCGGCCCGGTCGTTCCGCTCGACGAGGAGCTCGCCGGTGGACTCCTCGAGCACGATCATCCGCTCCTCGAAATCGAACACCAGCCGCACCGGCTTCGACTTCGCGTTCGCGTGGGCGTACGCGACCCGGACGGCGCCCGCGAGCAGCGCCGCGCTGCGCTTCAGCCGCGCGCTCGTGACCGCGCCCATGCCGAGCATGACCGAGCCGCTGATGAGCGCGATCACCGTGACGGTGATCAGCACCTCGACCAGCGTGAGTCCCCTCGTCCGGCGGCGTGTCATGGGCGCTCCTGCTCCCGGCGCGGCGCTACATCTCCGCGATCTTGTTGAGATCCGATTGCTTCATGTCATCCCGGATGTCGTCCGGGGTGTTCTCTTTCTTGTCGTCGCCGGACGAGACGACATGGATATCGTTGTTCTCGTCACACTTGATCTTGTACGGCTGGCCCCAGGGATCGTCGATCTTGTTGCCGTCGATCTGCTTCGCGCTGACCAGCGCCTGGATCGTCGGGCACCCTTCGCCGCCCGCCCCGAGCTGCTGGTACTGCTCGGCGGCGGTCTTGATGACCGTCGCCCCGGTATAGGCGCTCTTGACGCGCGACTGCTTGAGCTTCGGCCACACCACGAGCGTGGCGCCGCCGGCGATGATCGCCATGATCGTCACGACGATGAGCACCTCGACCAGGGTCACGCCCCGCGAGAGCTTCCGGCTCAGCCGTCGAATCCTTCTTGCGCTGCTTGCTCTGTTCGTCTCCATCTCTCACTCCACCCTGTCAAGGCCGCCTATTTCGCCGTCCGGCCCGTCGCTCATGAGATCGTATCCGTCCGGATCCTTCCTTCCAGGGCAGGTGAGCCGGAGCGGCCTGCCCCACGCGTCGACCGGGTCGATCGCGAGGTATCCCTCGCGCTTCAGCTCTTCCAGGGAACCCGGGCACCGCCGCTCGTGATCGGCGCGGTACAGGGTGATCGCCCCGTGGACCACGGACAACGTCGCGCGGGTCGAGCGAATTCCCACGAGCCGCCGCTCGCGCGCGCCGAGGAGCAGCAGGAGGATCACCATCGCGAGGCCGGCGGCGAAGGGCCTCGCCCGCGCCATGCCGGTCCGCCGGAAGAGCCCGCCGCCGCGCTCCCAGGGGAAGAAGATCGTGCTCTCTCGCTGCCTGCGCCGCCCCATAGCCACCTACCCGACGAAGCTCGACATCTGGATGAGCGGCATGAGGATGGATATCGCGATGAACGCGACCGCGCCGCCCATGATGACGATCATGAGCGGCTCGAGCAGGCTCGTGAGCACCTGGACGCGGGTCTCCACGGCGGAGTCGTAGGCGTTGGCCACGTTCTCCAGCATCGCCTCCAGCTGCCCGCTCCTCTCGCCGATGGCGATCATGTGGGTGACGATCGGCGGGAACCGGCCGCTCCGCTTCAGCGGCTCGGCGATGCTCTGGCCCTCGCGGATCGACGCGATTGCGTCGACGATGACCTTCTCCAGGGCGGCGTTGCCGAGCACGCTCCGGACGATGTCCATCGCGCTGAGGAGCGCGACGCCCGACGACAGCAGGGTCGCGAGGGTCCGCGCGAAGCGCGCGATGGACAGCATCTGGATGAGCTTGCCGAAGATGGGCGCCCGCAGCACGAACGTGTCCCAAGAGAGGCGGCCCTTCGGCGTCCGCACCCAGCGGCGGAACCCGTACACCGCGCCCACGATCGCGAGCAGGACGAGCCACCAGTAGCTCGAGGCGAACGCCGACGTGCCGATGAGCGCCGCCGTGTACCAGGGCAGCGCCTGGTCCATGGAGGCGAAGATGCCTGTCACGTTCGGCACGACCGCGACCATGAGGACCGAGATG
The DNA here is from genome assembly GCF_028368935.1 of Sorangium aterium. Classification (NCBI taxonomy): domain Bacteria; kingdom Pseudomonadati; phylum Myxococcota; order Polyangiales; family Polyangiaceae; genus Sorangium; species Sorangium atrum. Next base: position 1,157,965 of record NZ_JAQNDK010000002.1, read on the forward strand.
AGCCCGATGCCGATGAGCGCCATCAGCGCGGGGTAGGCGAGGGCGGCGGTCACCTTGCCGACGAGCTTCGCCTGGTTCTCCATGAAGGTGGTCAGGCGGGTCAGCACGCCCTCGAGCGTGCCGGACGCCTCGCCGGCGCGCACCATGCTCACGTAGAGCGGCGGGAAGACCGAGGGGTGCGCCTCGAGCGCCTTGGCGAAGCTCGTGCCTTCGCGCACCTGCTCGCGCACCTGCGTGAGCACCTTCTTCAGCGACTCCTTCTCGACCTGCTCGATGAGCGCGTTGAGCGACTCGAAGAGCGGGATGCCGGCGCCGATGAGCGTCGCGAGCTGGCGGGTCATCACGGCGATGTCCGACGTCGAGGGGCGGCCCGCGAAGGCGAAGATCTTGATATCGCGCTTCGCCTTCGCCTTCGCGGCCTGCTCCTCGGTCGCGCCGGTGAGCATGATGCCGTCCTTGCGCAGGGCGACCCGGAGGGCCTTCGCGTTCTCCGCGTCGCGGACCCCTTTGACCGGCTTTCCGGTGCCGACGAGGATGCCTTTGTATTCGAATACCGCCACGGCCTTCCCTACTCGTCGACGATGACGTCTTCCTGCGTCGCCGCGAGGACCTCCTCGACGGTGGTGATGCCCTTGAGCACCTTGCGCGCCCCGTCGTCCCGGAGCGTATCCATCCCCTGGGAGATGGCGACCCGCTTGATGGTCTGCGCGTCCGCGCTCTTCAGGATGTGCGGACCCACGGCGTCGTCGATGACCATCTGCTCGTAGATGCCCCGCCGGCCGATGAAGCCCTTCTGGTTGCAGGCGTCGCAGCCCCCGGGCTTGTAGAACACGGCCCGATCGATGTCCTGCCCGATGTAGTCGTATTTCTGTCCGTGCACGCTGTAGCGGGCCGAGACCTTCCGCCGCGCCTTCCAGGCGAGCCGGTCCTCGTCGAGGCCGAGCTGCTGCAGCTCGTAGTCGGAGGGCCGGTAGGGGACCTTGCACGCCGGGCAGAGCAGGCGCACGAGGCGCTGGGCGAGGATGCCGATCACGCTGCTCCGCACGAGGAAGGGCTCGATCTCCATCTCGACGAGGCGGGTCACCGCGCTGGCCGCGTCGTTCGTGTGGAGGGTCGAGAGCACCAGGTGGCCGGTGAGCGACGCGTGGATGGCGATCTCTGCGGTCTCCTTGTCGCGGATCTCGCCGACCATGATCACGTCCGGATCCTGGCGGAGGAACGCGCGGAGCGCCGAGGCGAAGGTGAGCCCGATCCCGGGGTGGACGTGGATCTGGTGGATGCCGCCGATCTCGTACTCGACCGGGTCCTCGGCCGTGAGGATGTTCCGGCTGGGCTCGTTGATCCGGTTGAGGCAGGCGTAGAGCGTGGTCGTCTTGCCGCTGCCGGTCGGGCCGGTGACGAGGATGATGCCGTCCGGCCGCTGGATGAGCGCGTCCATGATGGCGAACTCGCGCGGCGCGAAGCCGAGGTCGTCGAGCCCGAGCAGGACCGACGCCTTGTGCAGGATGCGCATCACGATCCGCTCGAAGCCGCGGCTCGTCGGCACGGTCGAGACGCGGATGTCGACGCTCTTGCCCGCGATCTTCAGCGTGATGCGGCCGTCCTGCGGGAGCCGCTTCTCGGCGATGTTGAGCGCCGCCATGATCTTCACGCGGGCGATGATCGGCGCCATGAACTGCTTCGAGGCGCGCTTCGCGACGTAGAGCTCGCCGTCGATCCGGTAGCGGACGACGACGTCGCGCTCCTCGGGCTCGATGTGGATGTCGCTCGCCCGCTCGCGGACCGCCTGCGCGAACAGGCCGTTGACCCAGGCGATGATCGGGGCGTCGTCGTCCGAGTCGATGATGTCGACGAGGTTGTCCTCCTCGAGCGCCGTGTCGCCCTCGAGCTTCGCGCCGCCGTCCTCCTTGCGCTCCCAGATGCGGTTGATCGCGTTCAGCACGACGTCGCTCGTGGCGACCGCGATCTCGACGGGCTTGCCGAACAGCGCCCGCACGTCGTCGATCGCCGTCGTGTCGAGGGGGTCGGCGACGGCGCAGTAGACGACCCCGTCGTGCTCGGCGAGCGGCAGGATCTTGTGCTGCTTGGCGTACGTGATCGGCACCCGGCTCGCGAGATCGAGCGGCACCGCGTCGATGTCGATGCGCGGGAGGAGGCCGACCTCGCACTCCTCCGCGAGCGCCTTGGCGATGCTCGCCTCGTCGGCGATGTTGGACGAGACGATGAGGTCCGCGAGCGGCTGACCGCGCTCGCGGACGGTGTCGTAGAGCGGCACCAGCCGCTCCGCGGGGACGACGCCCCGCCGGATCAGGATCTCGCCGAGGTACTGCTGCTGCTGCAGGCTCATTCCACGCGCTCCATCTGCCGTCCGCCCGGCGGCCGCCGCGTGGGCCGCGGCGGCGGGGCGCCGTTCGGCGGCGGCGGCAGCTGGGCCGGCTCGCCCTCCATGTCGACCATGCCGGGCTGCATATTCACCGCGCCGGTGGCCTTGCCGCCGAACGTCGGCAGGCCGACCGGGTCCACCGGCACGTGCTCGCGCGGCCCCTTCGGGCGCGCCTCCTCCTCGAGGCGCGCTCGCTCTTCCTCGGCCAGCATCGACTGGCGGATGTCCTCGAGGAGCCCGTTCGCGCGGCCGAAGTCGCGCGGCGGCTCCCACGCGGCGCTCTCGCTGAAGACGAAGTAACGGTCGATGAACTCCTGCCGCTCCTGCATCTTGCGCTCGAAGATGGTCCGGAGGTCGTCCTGGTCGCGGATCACGTAGGGCGTCAGCACGAGGAGGAGGTTCGTCTTCGTCTTCGTCTTGACCCGCTGCCGGAAGAGGAACCCGAGCACCGGGATGTCGCCCAGCACGGGGATCTTCGTCTCCGAGGTGGTCATGCCGTCGCGCATGAGGCCGCCGATCACGACGGTCTGCTGGTCCCGGACGACGAGCGTTGTGCTCGCGGTGCGCTTGTTGATGGGGATCGCGCCGAGCGCGCCCTCGAGGGGGGCGCCCGCGTCGGAGATCTCCTCGGAGAGCTCCAGCCGCACCTGATCCGAGTCGTTGACGTGAGGGACGACCTTGATCTTCGTGCCGACGTCCTGGCGCGCGGCGGCGCCGCCGCCGAGGCCGCCGAGGCCGCCGAGCAGGCCGCCGAGCGCGCCGAGCCCGCCCGCCGCGCCCGCGCCGCCCGCCAGGCTCGCGAGCTGGTTGAGCCCGCCGCCGCCCACGTTGGTCTGCAGCGGGATGTTCTGGCCGATCGAGATCTCGGCCGCCACGTTGTCGGTCGCGAGGATGTGCGGCGTCGCGAGGACGTTGGAGTCGCCGTCCTGGGCCAGCGCGTGGAGGACGACGCCGAACGCGGGGATCGAGATGCCCGTCCCGAGGATGTTGTTCGAGCCCGTGATCGCGGTCCCTTGACGCCCAGCGCGAGCGCGCCGAGCTGCGCCGGCAGGCCGATGACGGACTGGCGGATGTTGTTGCCGCCGTAGACGACGCTGTCGTCGGGGTTGAGGCCGTCGAACGGCGCGCCGGCGTGGTAGCCGATGCCGAAATCGAGCGAGCGGCTGACGTTCACGTCCATGATCACGGCCTCGATGAACACCTGCCGCCGGGGCTCGTCGAGCTGGTCGATCACGGTGCGCAGCTGGGCGTAGTCGTGGGGTGACGACGTGATGAGGAGCTTGTTGCTCGCCTCGTCGCAGGTGACCTTGACCTGCCCCTCGAAGATGTCGTCGGTCGAGCCCGGCACCGCCTGGGCGGCGCGCGCGCCCGGCCTGCCGCCGACGGCCGCTCCGCCCCCGCCCGCTCCGCCGCCGAGGATCTGGTTCAGCGTCGCCGACAGCTCCTTGCAGCCGGCGTGCTGGAGCGACAGCACGTGGACCTGCCCCTCGCCCGTCTGCGGCACGTCGAGGCGCTTCAGGATGCCGAGGACGCGCAGGTAGTCCGGCTCGGTCGCGGTGATGACGAGGGAGTTGGTCCTGTCGTCCGCGATGATGCGGGCGCCGGTGCCGCCGGCGCCGCCCCTGCCGGGCCTGCCGCCGCCCGCCCCGGCCCTGCTCGGGTCGACGATCTCGTTCAGCTTGGTCGCGACCTCCGCCGCGGAGCCGTAATGAACGGGCTGCACCCAGAGCTGATCGCCGGCGCCGCCGACGTCGATCTCCTCGACGATCCGGAGCATGCGCTGGATGTTCGACCCGGTGTCCGTGATGATGAGCAGGTTGCCGGGCGGGTAGACGGTGACGTCGCCGTCCTTCGATTTGAACTTGCTCAGGACGCCGCCCGCCTCGTTGGCGTCGATATGCGACAGCCGGTACATGCGGGTGACGAACCGGTCCTCCGCGGGCACGGGCGTGGCGGCCCCGAACACGGGCGTCGTCTCGGACACCGCGCCTGGCGTCTCCACGATCTTGAGGAAGCGGCCGTGGGGGATGACGGTGAGATCGTTCGAGGCGAGGATCGACAGGAACGCGCTGTACGCCTCGGCGACGGTCACCTTCTCCGGCGCGTACACCGTGGCCTTGATCTGCCGGAGCTTGCCGCCGTAGATGAAGCGGCGCCCGGTGATGTTGCTGATGGCCTTCACGAGCTCGGGGAGGTCGGCCTCGTCGAGGTTGAAGCTGACCTTGTAGCCGCCGGGCTTCGGCTTGAACTCGATCTCCTGGACCCCTTGCTTGACCGCGGCGAGCGGGTCGTCGCCGGCGTCGCCCGGAGCGCCTGCCGCGGGCGCGGCTGCGCCCGGCGCGCCGGCGGGTGGGGCGCCTCCGGCCGGCGCGGCCGGCGCGCCCGGCGCAGGCGCGGGGCGGGCGGGCGCCGGCGGGACCTGGCCGGGGGTCCGCAGCACGGGGGCGCCGCGGTTCGCGGGCTGCGCTGCGGCGGGCGGCGCCGCGGCGGCGAGCACGAGCGCCGCCACCGGCGCGGCGAGGAGCCTCCTCCGGAGGCAGCAGGATCGCTCGAGGGTCGTCATCACCATCAGTCGACTCGATATTCTCTGCGTTGGTTGGTAAGGGGAGGCGGCGCCGCTCAGTCAGCGTTCGGCGCGCTCTCGCGCGCGGCCGGCGAGGGGGGCCGCGGCCGCTTCGAGCGGGAGGTCTTGCCCAGGGCGGTCTTGGTCGCGCCGGCGGCGGCCTCGCTGTCGGCCTCCTCCGTCGTGTCCGCCGCGGACTCCTTGTCGTGGGACGTCTCGTGGGGCGGCAGGACGGCCCTGGCGACCGACACGAGGACGAGGCTCATGACCCCGACGAACGTGAGGGAGCCGAGGACGAACGTGCCGATCACCATCAGCGTCCGCCGGAGCAGGCTCCCCTCGTTCAGCGTCCCTATCCATCGCGCCATGCCGCTACCCTGCTTTCGTCCCTGGATTCAGTCCGGAGCGCTCACTTGATGTTGAAGTCGATGTTCATCGGCTTGCCCTTGCGGTTGATGCTCACCGTGAGCCGGTCCGCCGTCCGGAGCCGCGCGTAGGCCTCGAGGGCCTTCTGCGGATCGCTCATCTCAAACCCGTTGATGCTGGACAGCCGATCTCCGTTCTCCAGCCCGAGCGTCCCCAGCAGAGAGTCCGGGCGAATCCCGAAGAGACGGATGCCCACCACCTTGTCTCCCTCCTTCTCGGGGACGATGCGCGCGGAGCGCATCAGCTCGCCCTGGTTCTCCAGGATGTGGTCGACGGCGCTGCGCTCCACGTTGAACTCCGTCTCGCTCACGCGCTGGATCTTCGAGGCGATCTCCGGCGGGATCTTCTTGCCGGCGCGGGCGGGGGGCTTCGAGGCCGCGCCCGTCGACGTCGTCGGGGGCGCCGGCGCCGGCGCGGCGCTGGCGCGGGCGACGGCGCGGCTGCCAACGATGGCCTGGCACCGCGAGCTGCCGGACGTCAGCCAGACCCGATCCCACCCCACGTAGTAAACGGTCTGCCCGCTGATCTCATCCCCCTGCCGCCGCAAGATCGCCTTGCCGTCCGAGCCGGTCATGGCCGCGAACGACCACGCGGGATCGTCGGCCTGCGTGATGAGGAGGACGCGGGCGCCGTCGCAGGACGGGTCCGCGTACGGGTCCTTGTTGGGCAGCTCGTGCTGGACGGTCGGGAGCTCGACGGGCTTGCCGTCGAGCGGCCCCGTCACCGAGTCGAACGGGTTGCGCGAGAGGATCGCCGCGGCGCTCGTCGTGTGGTCCGTGCTGCTCGCGGTCGGCCCGAACGACGCCGGGCGCGTCGGATGGCTGGGCGGCGCCGGCGGGGCGTCGATCGCGACGCTGGAGACCACGAGCTGACCCATGCCCGACGCCTGGAAGTAGGCGGCGAGCGCGATCAGTGCGCCCAGCACCCAGGGGAAATACCGCTTCAGGATCGCGTCGATGCCCATGCGCCCATCCTCCTCTAGGCGAGTTTCATGCCAGCGGTCAATCGCCGGTGGTTTCCCGCGTCTTCACGAAATTTCGGAGGCTGTCCCGCCAAGGTGACGAACCCCAGGCGTGTCGGACGGCCTCCTTTGCCAAAGTGACAAATGGATTTTCGCGGGGGCCGGCGCGCAGGCGCGCGCGGTGTCCGCGGGACGGCGCGCGCGGCGTCACTCCAGCTCGCCGAGCTTTCGGTAGATGGTGCGCGTCGAGATGCCGAGCAACTGCGCGGCCACGGATTTGTCCCCGCGGGCGTGGCGGAGCGTCTCGCGGATGAGCCTGCGCTCCACCTCGTCGAGGGGCGTGCCGACCGAGAAGGTGAGCGAGCTCGGCTCGGCGGGGGCGGCCTCGCGGATGAAGTCGGGCAGGTCGTCGACCGAGAGCTGGTCGCCGCGGCAGAGGACCACGGCGCGCTCGATCACGTTCTCGAGCTCGCGCACGTTGCCCGGCCACGTGTAGTCGGTCAAGCGCGCGAGCACGTCGCGCGGCGCCTCCAGGCGGGGGCGGTTGTTCTTCGTGCAGTAGATGCCGAGGAAGTGGTCGACGAGGAGCGGGATGTCCTCGCGGCGGGTCCGGAGCGGGGGCGCCGTGATCGCGATCACGTTGAGCCGGTAGAACAGGTCCTCGCGGAAGCGGCCCGCGGCGACCTCGGCGCGGAGGTCCTTGTTGGTGGCCGCGACCAGGCGCACGTCGGCGCGCACCGTGTCGCCGCCGACGGGCTCGTACTCGCCCTCCTGCAGCACGCGGAGGAGCTTCACCTGCACGGCGGGCGAGAGCTCGCCGATCTCGTCGAGGAACAGCGTGCCGCCGGCCGCCTTGGCGAAGCGGCCGTCGCGCTTCGCGAGGGCGCCGGTGAACGCGCCGCGCTCGTGGCCGAAGAGCTCGGCCTCGAGGATGGTCTCCGGGATGGCCGCGCAGTTGACCGCGACGAACGGCCCCCGCGAGCGCGCGCTGCGCTCGTGGATGAAGCGCGCGAGCAGCTCCTTGCCGGTGCCGCTCTCGCCGAGCACGAGCACCGTGGCGCTCGAGGGCGCCGCCTGGGTCGCGATGTCGAGCACGCGGCGGAGCGTCGGGCTCGATCCGACGATCTCGCGCTTCGTGAGCAGCTTGATCTCCTGCCGGAGCGAGCGGTTCTCGGCGACGAGCGACTGGCGCTCTGCAGCCTTGCGCACGCTCTTGATGATCGTCATCCGCTTGAGCGGCTTCTCCACGAAGTCGTAGGCGCCCTCGCGCATGGCCTGGACCGCGGTCTCGACGGTCCCGTAGGCGGTCATCATCACGACCTCGGTGTCGGGCGCGAGCTGCTTCAGCGCGCGGAGCAGCTCCAGGCCGCTGACGCCCGGCATCATCAGGTCGGTCAGGACGACCTCGACGCGGCGGCTGCGCACGATCTCCAGCGCCGCCTTCGCGCTGTCCGCCGTGATGACGCGCATGCCGTCGCGCTGGAAGATCTTCTCGATGGAGGCGACGTTCGACGGCTCGTCATCGACCACGAGGACCGTCGGCGCGCCGGGCGGCGGCGCGGCGGGGCCAGCGGGCGGCGCGCTCGGGGGGACTTGTGCCAGATCGTCAGCCATGCGCCACTGTGTCACAGGCGTTGGCGGCATGTCCAGGAGAGCACGGGTCTGACAACGTCCGAGCCGGCGCCTGACAAACTGACACGCCGACCTGGTCCCCGCGCGCCGCCCGCGAAGATCGCGGGATCGGTCAGCGGATGAGCTTCGAGAGCTGCTTGAAGTCGTCCGTCCCGGCGATCTTGAGCCAGTCGAAGACGACGGTCTCCGCGGTGGTGATGGTGGCGCCTGCGGCGCGGCAGAGATCGAGGCCGGCGAGCCGGTGGTCGTCGCGGCGGGAGGCGACGCCGTCGAGCGGCACCTGGACGAGGACGCCGCGCGCCGCGAGGTCGCGCACGGTCTGGAAGACGCAGACGTGCGCCTCCACGCCGACGACGATGGCGGCGCGGGGCGCGCGCCCGGTCGACGTGCGCAAGGCGCGCTCGAACTCGGCGGAGCCGCAGGCGGAGAACTCCATCTTGGGGATGACGGGCGCGCCCGCCTGGGCCAGCCGCTCGGCGATGGGCGCGATGGTCGGGCCGAGGCCCGCGGGGTACTGCTCGGTGGCGATGATCGCCGCGCCGAGCCGCCGCGCCGCCTCGATCAGCACCGTGGCCGCGCGGGTCAGCGCGTCCATCTGGGGCGCCGGCATCGCGGCGGCGAGCTTCTCCTGGACGTCGATGACGATGACCGCGCTGTCTGCGGGCTCGATCCTTTGCATGGTGGCTACCTCGTGGCCCGGAAGCTCCTCAGGAACCGGAGCAGGTCGCTCCGCAGGTCGAAGCGGAGGAGCGCCTCGCCGATCAGCGCGCCGCCGTCGCCGACGAGGACGCCGGGCAGGACGGTCATCGACGTCATGAGATCGCCGGGGCGCACGGTCTTCCGGCCGGCGAACGCGCAGCGGCGGCCGTCGTTGGCGGTGAACTCGAAGGAGTAGGGCAGGGTCCCGGTGCGCGCGACGTCGAGGCCGAGCCGCCCGGAGAGGTAGCGGTGGTCGGCGAAGCCCTCGGCGTCGATCTCGCCCTCGATCTCGACCTCGGGCTTGCGCAGGAAGTCGAGGAGGCCGCGCGAGCGCGCGCGGATCGTGAACGACATGGGCCGCTCGTCGGACGGCGAGTCGACCAGGTGGAAGCTCCCGGCCATGGTCTCGCAGAACTCGAAGCCGCGCATCACGGCTCCGGCGGGGCGCCGCGCGGCGGCGCCGGCAGCGGCGGGGCGGCGGTCGCCTCCGTGTAGTCCTCGGGCGGGAGCACGAGCCGCTCGACCCGGCGGCCCGAGGCGAGGGCGTCGACGATCTCCGGGACGTCGGCGGGGGTCACGCGGCCGTAGAAGTAGCCGTCCGGCTCCACGGCGATGACGGGGCCTGCCCAGCAGACGTCGAGGCAGCTCGCGGAGCAGGCGCGCGCCTCGACCTTCGCGAGCCCCCGCTCGGCGAGCGCGGCCTTGAGCTGCACGTGGATCCCCTCGGCGCCGCGCTGAGCGCAGGAGCCCTTGGGAACGCCGTCCGGGCGGCGGTTGACGCAGACGAAGAGGTAGCGCTTTCGCTGGGGCACGAGGCGGATCCTCGTGCGTCGCGGCGGCCAGGTCAAGCTGGCGAGGGGGAGGGCGGGGTGCGTCGGGGGGCGCGTCGAGCTTCGGCAGGGGGGCGCGCCGGCGGCCGGACGGGCGCACAGATGCTGTGCGCGAGGCATTCTCAGGTCCTGTGGCGTACTGTACTCGCCTCGGAGTTTGTCGACGATCGTGGCGGTTCAGACTTCTTCGGAACCCCATTCGTCAAGGTTATCGAGGCTGCGGTTTGACAGGAGGCTACTGTGCCACATCCCGGGGGGGTTCATGGCCACAGATGACTACGGACTCATTCCAATGGTAGCAAACCACCTTGGTTTGAGCCCAGTTCCAGCGCAGTGGAGAGGGATCGATGCGGTCCTCCCGATCTTGGAGCGCATGCGCGGCGACGGGGCGATCATCCTGATAAAGCTTGATGGTGGTAGAGGTCTGTCCGATAACGACCCAACTACTGTCCTTGCTTCCGGTGGACCTCTCAAGGGCGATTTTGTTCGCGCGGACGTGTCATCGATTGAGCACGGTATCGCAGAGGTGGTCGTGGAGTATGCGAGAAGGTGTTGGGGGTTCGTTGAACCCTCGTAATCTGTTCGGGGGTTGAACGCCGGCAGGCTCCTCGCCTCAGGCCCCCGCTTCAGCGGCGCTGCGCGCGCGGTGCCGGCGCAGCGCCAGGTTCACGATCCCGATCGGCGCCACGACGAGCACCGCCGCGAACCCGAGGACGCCGACAACGAGCCCCGCGAGGCTCGCGAGCGCGAGCCGGAGCACGTCGAGCGCCGCAGGGCCGGAGCCGGACGAAGAGCGCTCATCGACGCGCATCTCCCTGCGCAGCGCGCCGACCTCTCGATCGAGCAGATCCTCGAACGGACGGCCATACAGGCTCTCGCTGCGGCGGCCGCGGAAGAACGCGCGGACCGTCCGGCGCGGGGCTGAGAGGAGCCCCGCGAAGAGGCCGCCCAGGTTGAGCTGCCAGGCCGCGACGAAGCCCTTGCAGCCGGCGCCGAGCTCCCACGCCGCGATCTCGAACTCGCCGGTCGCGTTCGTGTCGTAGCCCGTCAGCACGTGGTGAAGGTCGTGGTAACGCACGGCGCGCACGCGCGCCCGGGTGTTCGGAAACGGGACCGGGAGCGGACCGAGCTTGAAGTCGACCCACGCGTCGCCGTACCCGCCGTCCGCGCCGAAGCGGTTCACCTCGAAGTAGAGCGCCCGCGCCTCCCGCATCGTGAGGCCTTCGTCGTAATGCACAAGAGCCATGGCACCACCCTCGTTCGATGACTTCAGTCACTGACCATGGTCATTCATCGCGCTCGTTCTGTCAAGGAGATCGCCGCTTGACGGGGAGGCATCCTCGGCAACAGTGTTCCTCGTCGATGAGCAAGGTCATTACAAGCGCGACGAAACGCCGGAGGCGATCCGCCGCGCCGGCCGCGCCGGCCCCCGAGCGCGGCGGGCGCGCCCAGCAGAAGCTCGACACCCGCCGGCGGATCCGGGACGCCGCGTGGGCGCTCTTCACCGAGCTCGGGTACGACGACACGACGACCAAGGCGGTGGCGGAGCGCGCGGAGGTCGCGACGGGGACGGTGTTCGTGCACGCGCGCGACAAGGCCGACCTGCTCATGATGGTGATGCACGACCGGCTCGCGGCCGCGGTCGACGCGGCGTTCGAGGCGCTGCCGCGCAAAGAGCCCCTGCTCCCTCAGCTCATCCACGTGTTCCAGCGGCTGTTCGCGATGTACGGCGAGCAGCCGCTCGTCTCGCAGGCGTTCGTGAAGGCCTTCCCCGGCGCGTCGGGTCCGAACGGAGAGCGGCTGAACGCGCTCACGTTCGCGTTCCTGCACCGCATCGCGAGCCTGGTGCGCGACGCGCAGGCGCGCGGCGAGGTCGCGGGCGACATCGACCCGCTCGCCGCGGCGCACAACATCTTCGCCCTCTACTTCGCGGCGCTCCTGTCCTGGCTCAGCGGCTTCGTGACGCTCGCGGCGGCGCTGGATCCCGTGCTGAAGAGCTCGCTCGCCCTCCAGTTCCGAGGGCTCCGCGCGTGAGGCGCCGCCGGCGCTCCAACGTCGGCGCGCGTCAGCGCGCGCCCTGCCGGGGATCGCCGGCGCGGAGCGCGGCGAGCACCTCGGCGTGGGTGCGCGGGTCGCCGGCGGCCACCACGTCACCGGCGCTCGCGGCGTCGAGCGGGCGCCCTTCCCAGTCCGTCATGACCCCTCCGGCGCCGGTGATCACCGGGACGAGCGCCGCGAAATCGTGGAGCTTGAGGCCATACTCGACGACCACGTCGATGCTGCCGCTCGCCACGAGGCCATACTGGTAGCAATCCCCGCCGTAGCTCACGAGCTTGGCCCGGGACGCGACCTCCCCGAAGGCGCGGGTCTTCGCCGGCGGGAAGTACTGCGGGCCCGTGGTGGAGAGGCGCGCGAGCGGCAGCCCCGCGCACGCGCGGACGCGCGCCGGCTCGCCGTTCCAGAGCGTCTGCCGGCCCAGGACGCCGAGCCAGCGATCGCCGAGGACGGGCTGGTCGATGACGCCGAGCACCGGCCGCCCCCGGTGCAGCAGGGCGATGAGCGTGCCGAAGAGCGGCTTGCCCGTGATGAACGCCTTCGTCCCGTCGATGGGATCGAGCACCCACACGAGCTCCGCTGCCTCGTTCTGGCGGCCGAGCTCCTCTCCCACGATCCCGTGTCCCGGCGCGCGCGCGGCGAGCAGCTCGCGTATCGCCGCCTCGGCCTCGCGGTCGGCGATCGTGACAGGGCTCGCGTCCGCCTTGTCGTCGGCCTCGATGCCCTTGCGAAAGTAGCGCCGGATCACGGCGCCGCTGGCGTCCGCGAGCCGCTCTGCCAGCTCGACCAGGTCCTGGGAAGGGGTCATCGTCTCCTCCGTGGGCCCTCGAGGCGAGCCTCACCGCGCGATCCCCTACGCGCGCCGCCCGCTCACGGCAACCACCTCGCCCCTCAGCGCCGCGGAGCGAGCTCCGCATCAGGCCGCGTCAGGCCGCGTCGCCGCTGCCGCGCTCGACGACAGGCGCGCTCGGAGATACGCGCCCAGCGCGTCCGTGCCCCGCGCGCCCTCCGGGTGGAAGTCGGCCAGCACCGGCCCGTTGTGGGGCATGTCCCGCAGCACGTCGAGCGTGACGTCGACGCCCGCCTCGCGGGCGCGCCGCGCGAGCTCCTGGCCCTCGTCGTGGAGGCGCTCGGCGTCGCCGACCTGGATGAACAGCGAGGCCAGCCCCTCCAGACGCGCGTGGAGCGGTGACAGCCGGGGATCGTCCAGCGGGGTCGCGCCCGCGAAATCGCGCGCCTGGCGCAGGAGACCCTCCCGGGTGCCGTAATCGGTCGAGTCGTTCGCGATCGCCGAGGCGCTGCTCGCGGTGAGGTCGAGCCAGGGAGAGATGAGCGCGGCGCAGCGCGCCTGCGCGCCGCGGTCGCGCTGCGCGAGCTGCGTGACGAGCGCGAGGTTGCCGCCGGCGGAGTCGCCGGCGAGCGCGAGCTCCCCCGGCGCATGGCCGCGCTCGACCAGCGCGTCAAAGGCGGCGAGCGCGTCCTCGAGCTGCGCTGGATAGCGGTGCTCCGGCGCGAGCCGGTAGTCGATGCCCACGACGCGGGCGCCGCTCGCCAGCGCCAGCCGCGCCATGAGGTCCGCGTGGGTCCTCGTGGAGCCGAACAGGTACGAGCCGCCGTGGAGGTAGAGGACGACGCCACGCGACGCCGCGCCAGGAGGCTCGAACCAGACCGCGGGGACGCCCTTCAAGGTGTCGTCCGTGCGCTTCACGCGCCGGACGGCCTTCTGGGAGTACGGGCGCGCGTCGAGCTCGGCCCTGACGTCCGGGTAGGGCCGGTCGAGCACGTAGGCGAAATCGCGGCGGAGAAAGCGGACCACCCACTCGAAGCCGAAGCCCCAGCTCGGGCGCGCGGGCCCCCGGCGGGCGCGTTCCGTCGTGGTCTCCACGAAGGCGAGGCCGAACATCTTCATCAGCCGAAGCATCATGGCGGGCATCGTAGCGGACGACCCCCGCGATCGCGGCGGCCTCTGCCCACGCCGGTCCGAGCGCTGCGCCGTCGCCCCTCTCGGCGAGGCGCGCGCCAGCGTTTGGGGCGCGCGTCAGCGCCTGCGGCGCGCGTCAGCGCTTCTTCCGCGGATCGCCCCGGAGGATCGGGTACGCCATCAGCAGGCTGAACCAGACCACCAGGAACTTCGGGTCGGTCAGCGTCTCGAAGGGGATCTCGAAGCGCTCGTTCGCGGTCGCGGCGGCCTCCGCCTTGCGCTGCTGCGCCTGCGCCACCGCGGGGCTCACGACCTCGATCCGCCTCTCGCCGCTCACCGCGCCCGTGCCGCCGGTCGTGGGCATCTTCGGCAGCAGGGTCCCCTCGGCGATCGCCCTCTCCTCGGGCGTCCGCTCCACCTTGAGATCCGGGTCGATGAGCACCGCCGCCGGCTCGAGCCCCTCGGGGTGCTCGCCGCCGGGCCGCTCCGCGGTCGCGATCCGCGCGTCCTCTTTCTCCGGTCGATCCACCGGGACGAAGCGCGGCGTGACCTCGCCCGGCTTGCGATCGCGGAGCTCGATGGTCACCTGCGTCGGGATGTACAGGCGCCGCACCTCCTCGATCGGGACCACCGTGTCCTTGGCGGAGGCAGGCGGCCCGCCCGCGAGCTCGGGCACCTTCGCGCGCGCCGCGTCGATCGCCGCCTGCTCCGCGGCCATCGCGGCCTTGCAGCTCGGAACGGACGGATCGAAGTCGAGGCCGACGGCGCTGGCGCCCCCCTTCCTCCGCTCCTGGGGCGGCGTGCACTCCTCGTAGATGCGCTCCGCGACCTCGTCATCCTCCCGGTGCAGGAGCGCGAGCGGGAGCTCCTTGCGATCGTCGATGCCGTTCGCGACCTCCGGCCGTGCCACGAACCGATACCGCACGCGGAGCGCGAGGGTGCGGTGCCCCGCGGCGTCGACGACGGTCACGGCCTCCTTGGCGAAGTTGTCCGTGGTCGCTCCCTGGACCTCGCGCCGGCTCACCATCACCCGGGACTTCCGCAGCCCCGTGAACACCGTGCGCGTCTGCGCCCGCACGCGCTCTAGGATCTTGAAATCGCTCGTCTCGGTCGGGACGTAGACATAGCCGTCGAACTGGAGCACAGCGGGCGGACGCTTCAGGAGGTCCTGCTCGGCCGTCTTGCCCCGATCGCCGCACCCCGCGAGCACCAGCACCCCGGCCAGCACGCCGATCGCCGGGAGAACACGGTGTACTGCACGGAGAAGTGCTACCACGACAGATCTCTCCGACCGCGAGGGTGTAACGCTGGTGAATCTAGCTCCGGCGACCTGATGAAGAAACCCTTACCCACCGGAAAAGCCGGGCAAGGATGCGGGGCTCGCGCACAGCGACCTGAACGTGACGACCCGGCGCGCAGATCCCGACCTCGACGCCGCGTCGGCCCGCGGCCCGGGGAGCCCCTCACCCGGCCGGGGGGGCCCGGAGGCGGCCGCGGAGCGCGCTCGGAGCGAGGCGACACACCGCGGCGCGTTTTGGGGGCGCTCCGCGGCGCCCCGCGGCGCGCCGGGGGATTGCCCTTTCGAAAATCGGATCCATTTGGTCGCCGACATGAACACGGAAAGCCCGAACCCCGAAACCAGCGGTTCCACGCCCTCTGCCGAGCCTTCGGGTGCGGCTCCGGGCCCGGAGACGCCCGCGTCGACCCCGTCCGAGGAGGCCAAGGCCGCCGGCGCGGTCGAGCTTCCCTTCCAGGCCGAGGTGCAGCAGGTCCTCGCGCTGGTCATCAACTCGCTCTACGCAAACCAGGAGGTCTTCCTCCGCGAGCTCATCTCGAACGCGTCGGACGCGCTCGACAAGGCCCGCTTCCTGGCCCTCACGCGCGAAGGGGTCGCTGAACAGGCCGGCGAGCCCGCGATCCTCATCACGCTCGACGACGCCGCCCGGACCCTCACCATCGAGGACAACGGCATCGGCATGACCCGGGACGAGGTGGTGCAGAACCTCGGCACCATCGCCCGCTCGGGGTCGCTGGAGTTCCTGAAGGCCAACGCTGAGGCCGCCAAGCAGAAGAAGGACGGCGGCAAGCTCCAGCTCATCGGCCAGTTCGGCGTCGGCTTCTACGCCGCGTTCATGGTCGCCTCGCGCGTCGACGTGCAGACCCGCTCGATGCTGCCGGGCGCGGAGCCCGTCCTGTGGCGCTCGTCCGGCGCGGGCTCGTTCACCGTGGCCTCCGGCGATCGCGAGCACCCCGGCACGAAGATCGTCCTCCACCTCAAGGAGGACGCGCGCGAGTACACGAAGGTGTGGCGGATCAAGGAGATCATCCGCAAGTACTCGGATTTCGTTCATTTCCCCATCAAGGTGAACGACGAGGTCGCGAACCGCTCGGCCGCGCTCTGGACGCTGCCCAAGTCGCAGATCACCGAGGAGCAGCACGCGGAGTTCTTCCGGCACGTGACCGGCGGCTACGAGGGGGAGAATCCGCTGCTCACCGTGCACCTGTCGATCGACGCGCCCGTGCAGTTCCACGCCCTGCTCTACGTGCCCGAGAAGGCGCCGGCGGACATGTTCCACAAGGACCGCCGGGGCGTGCGCCTCTACGCGAAGCGGGTCCTCATCGTCGAGGACTGCGACAAGCTGACGCCGATGTACCTGCGCTTCCTGCGCGGCGTCGTCGACTCCGAGGACCTCTCGCTCAACGTCTCGCGCGAGATGCTCCAGGAGAACCGCACGCTCTCCCAGATCGAGCAGCAGATCGTCAAGCAGGTGCTCAAGTCGCTCAAGGACCTCTCCGAGTCGGACCCCGAGCGCTATGCGGCCTTCTGGAAGGAGTTCGGCCGGGTCATCAAGGAGGGGGCCACAAGCGACTGGAAGAACAAGGACGCGATCGCCGAGCTGTGCCGGTTCGAGTCGATGAACACGGAGGCCGGCAAGCTCATCTCGCTCCGCGACTACGTCGCGAAGATGCCGGAGGCGCAGAAGGAGATCTATTACGTGACGGGGCTCGGCCGCCACGCGGTCGAGCAGAGCCCGCACCTCGAGGCGTTCCGGAAGCGCGGCTACGACGTGCTGTTCCTCGTGGATCCGGTCGACGAGTGGTTCGTGAAGGCGCTGAACGAGTTCGACAAGCGCCGCCTCAAGAGCGTGATGCACGGCGACGTCGATCTCGGCGCCGAGCCGGAGAAGAAGGACGAGCCGGAGGAGTCGGTGGACGCGGCCGTGGCGGCGGTCAAGGCGGCGCTGGGCGACCGGGTGAAGGACGTGCGCGTCTCGCGGCGCCTGACGGACAGCGCGAGCTGCCTCGTCGCCGCCGAGGGGGATCCAGGGGCGAACCTCGAGCGGATCATGAAGCTCATCGACCAGAACGCCGAGGAGTCCAAGCGGATCCTGGAGCTCAACCCGGGTCACCCTGTGGTGAAGAACCTCAACATCCTGGCGGGGCGCGAGCCCGGCTCGGAGCGGGTGAAGCAGTGGTCCGAGCTCCTCCTCGACCAGGCCCTCCTCGTCGAGGGCGTGGTGCAGGAGCCGGCGAAGCTCGTCCGGCGCATCCAGGATCTGCTCGCGCAGGTGAGCAGCGCGGCCGTCAGCCAAAGCTGAGCAGCGGATGCCCGCCGCTCTGCGGCGTTTCGGTTTCTTGGCCGGGGTCGAGCGTCGGTGATAGGCGCGGGACGAGGTCGCCAGATGTCCCGATTCGCACCACCGGCGCTCGGCCGCCGGGCCTTCCTTCGAGCGCTCGGCGCGGCGGGCGGCGCCCTGGCCGCGCCGGGGCTCTTTGCGCCGGCGCTCGCCAGCGCTGCCTCCAGGGTGAGGGCCGTCGAGGCGTCGGAGATCGGCGTGACGCTCAAGATCGAGCTGTCGAACGCGCCATTTCCCTGCGACGGGGCTCCTTACCAGGACGCCACGGCGATGGTCTTCGTGCCGGCCCATTACCGCGCGCCGGAGAGCGATGAGCTCGACCTCGTGATCCACTTCCACGGCCACGTCACGACCGCGGAGCGGGCCATCGCGGCGCACAAGCTCCGCGAGCAGCTCCACGAGAGCAAGCAGAACGCGGTGCTCGTGGTGCCGCAGTGCGCTGTGAACGCGGCGGAGTCGCCCCCGGGCAAGCTGGGGCAGAAGGGCGGCCTCCGGCGGCTGTGCGGCGAGCTCGCGTCGGTGCTCGCGACCCCCTCGGCGCGGCGGGCGCTCGGCGATCGCGCCATCCCGCGGCAGGCGAGGCTCGGGACGCTCTGCCTGTCGGCGCACTCGGGCGGATACCGCGTCGCGGCCGCGTGCCTGCGCCACGGCGGCTGCGAGGTGAACGAGGTGTACCTGTTCGACGCGCTGTACGGCGAGGTCGACGCGTTCCGCGACTGGGTGCTCGAGCGGAAGGGCCGATCGGGGCGGGACAGGCACAAGCTCATCAGCCACTTCGTCGCGGGCGACGTGCGGCGGCTCAACCTCGAGCTCGCGCGCGCGCTCGAGACCCAGGGCGTCGCCTGCCTTCACGAGCGGCGCCCGGGCGAGCTCACGCGCAAGCAGCTCCTGGACGGCCGCGCCATCTTCATCCAGGTCCCGCTCGCGCACAGCGCGGTGACCTTCGAGCAGAACGCGTTCCGCGACTGCCTGTTCGCGTCAGGCCTCCGCCGGCAGCTCCGATCCAGCTGGTTCGAGAAGAAGGACGAGCCGCGCCGGATCGACGTGCGGCGCGGGTCCTGACGTCGTCCCCCCGCGCGGCGCCGCGTGGGGGAACGCCGGCCGGCCGTGGCGGCGCGCGTCAGTGCCGGAGCGAGACGTCGGCCAGCGCGAGGCGCGCGTCGTTGATGTACGCGCTGTCCGGGAAGCGGCGGATGAACGACCGCAAGGTCGTCTTCGCGTCGTTCCAGGCCTGGATGTCGAGGAGGCACTCGGCGAGGAGGAAGGTCGCGTCATCCATGACCTCCCGATCGGGCGACGCCTCGGAGAGCGTCATGAGCAGCGGAATCGCGTCGCGCTGCCGGTTGAGCCTGCGGTAGGCGCGCGCCAGGTTGAGGCGGGCCGACGGGGTGTGCGACGCCGTCTCCTTCTGCCGGATGGCGTCCTCGAAGGCGACCGCGGCCTCGTGCCAGCGGCCCGTCCGCATGTGATCGAGGCCCGTCTGGTACGATTTGATCGAGAGCTCCGAGCGCGCCTTGTCGACCGAGTCCGAGAAGAACGCGAGCTCGGCCCGGGTGAGCGGCGCCTTGCGCAGCGCCTCGAAGCCCTCGATCACCTCCTGTCGCCGCTCGGCACGGATGAGCTCGTAGAACGCCGCTGCGTCGCTCTCGGCCTTGGCGCGCGCGTCGCTCCGCTGCTGCATCTCCTTGAGATCGGCCTCGTGCTTCGCGATGCGGTCGCGCGCGCCCTTGGTCTCGGCCTGGACGGCGTCCACGCGTGCGTCCCAGGCGAGCTTGACCACGCCGATCACCACGATCACGAAGAGCAGGTTCGCGCTCGCGCTGTTCCAGAAGGCGCGCCGCTCGTACGCCATCTGGCGCTTGGAGATGCTCTTCAGATCCGCTGCGAGGGCGTTCGTGAGGTTGTTCGTCTTGATGATGAGCCCACGGGATTCCACGATCTCACGCTTGATCTCCCTGAGCTCGTCGTCGAAGTCGTGCATTTTCAGGTCCTGAAACCGTGCCCTGTGCAGGAGGCTGTGCTCGTGCTAAGGGGGCCGCGAACGCGGACCCCCGACCCGTGGAAGGGGCCGCGAACGCGGACCCCCGAGCCGCGCCAGGGTGCCGCGGACGCGGATCCCCGGCCTCGCCGACAGGCCGCCCTTACGCTACCAGGAAGCTCTCCCCATGGACACAAGCGACATCCGAAAAGGCCTCAAGTTTATGGTCGACGGCCAGCCCTACTCGGTCATCGACTTCCAGTTCGTCAAGCCGGGAAAGGGGCAGGCGTTCACCCGCGTCAAGATCCGGAACATGGCGACGGGCGCGGTGCTCGAGCGCACGTACAAATCGGGCGAGAAGCTGGAGCCGGCGGACGTGGAGGAGCGCAGCCTCCAGTACATCTATCCGGAAGGCACCGACTTCGTGTTCATGGACCCGTCGACCGGCGAGCAGCTCACGGTCCCCGGCGACAAGATCGGCGATGACTCCAAGTGGCTGAGCGACGGGATGTCGATCGACGTGACCCTGTTCAACGGGCTGCCGATCGGCGTCAGCATGCCCCCGCACGTGGTGCTCCAGATCGTGAGCAGCGAGCCGGGCGTCAAGGGCGACACGGCGAGCGGCGCCACCAAGCCCGCCACGGTGTCGACCGGCGCGACCGTCAACGTCCCGCTCTTCGTGAAGGAGGGCGAGTGGATCAAGATCGACACGGCCGACGGCAAGTACCTGGAGCGCGTCAACAAGTGAGCCCCGGCTGACCTCCGGGGTCCGAGGGACGACGGAGGTCACTTCGCTTCGAAGATCACCGCGGCCGCGCCGGCGACGCACGCGACGCGGGCTCCGCCGTTGGCCGGCGCGCACGCCGTCGCCTGCGCGAGGTCGCCGCCCGTCCAGAGGCGCGCGGCGCCGCCCGCGGTCGCCACGAGGAGCCCGCCGGCGGCCGGGACCGCCAGCGTGGCGCCGTCCGGCGACCGCGCCGCGCCCTGAGGCGCGGGCGTGGTGAGCGGGAACGACAGCGCGGACGAGGCCGGCGCGGCGGCCCGCAGGTCGATCGAGATCAGCGCTGCGCCGAGGGCGATGTCGAAGCCGCGCTCCGACGCGGCCAGCGGAACGAAGGGCAGGCGCTCGGTCCCGGCGCAGCGCTCGGGCAGAGCCGCGCCGGGCCGGGCGCGAGGCCCCTGGCCGCGGAGCAGCGGGAGCGGGACCTCCATCTCGCCGACGGCATCGGGCGAGCTGCGGAACAGCCCGAGCAAGGTGGGCGCGTCGCAGCGCCGCTCGACGGCGACGAGCTCCGCGGGGCCGGCGTGGACGGCGGCAGGCCAGGGAGGGATGTCCGTCGCGGACTCGGTCGACGTGGCGGGGTCGACGCGGACGACGCCCTGCGCGGTGCGGACCAGCAGGGCGCCGCTCGCCTCGAACGCGAGCGGGCCGAAGGTGCCGGTCCTTGTCGGCTGCGGGGCAGCGGCGGTGCGGTACACGGCGGCGGCGGTCGCCGGCGGCGCGAGCTTCGCGAGGAGCTTGCCGTCCTCCTTGGTGCGCGCCTCGGCGCCGCCGCGGTCGAGCGCCGCGATGGCCGCGATCGGCGCGCCCCGCGTGGACGCCGCGACCGCCTCGGCGTGGTCGATGGCGGCCGCGAGCCCCGGCTCGCCGCAGCGCACAGGGCCGGCGCCCGTCCAGACGAGGGCCTCGCCGGCGCGCGCGGCGTCGCGGCCGGCGGTCGCTCCGGCGCCGCTGGCAGCGTCGACGCAGAGGGCGGCGTGGAGCCGGCGCAGCCGCTGGGCGGAGGCGGCCACGGCCGGCGCGGTCGACTTGGAGCGCGCGTCCCGGAGCAGGGAGGCAGCGAGGGCGCGCAGCGCCTCGCCGGGCTGGGCCGCGTCGCGCGAGAGGCCGGCGGGGCGATCCAGGAAGACGAGCGGGGCGCGGACCTCGGACGCGGCGCGCGCCGGGGCAGGGAAGGGGCGCAGGGCGCCTTCGATTCCGACCGAGACGATGAGGTCGTCGCGGCCGTCTGCGTCGCGGTCGGCGACCTCGAGGGAGGCGGAGAGCGCTTCCTCCGCGGGCGGCGCGCGGAGGCGGAGCTCCAGGGCGAGCTCCGGCGGCGCGCCCGCGCCCGCGGCGGGCCCGGGGAGTCGGATCACGGCGATCCAGCGCGTGGCGCCCGCGCCCGCGGCGCCGCGGTGAGCGCCGCCGCACTGCGGGGCGAAATCGAAGGCGAGCGCGGAGGGGCCGATCTGGCTGAGGCCGACGCGCGGGGTGCACCCCTGCGCGTCGAGATCGCCGGGGAGCGCGGCGAGCGTGCGCAGCGCCTGCGGCCGCGCGGCGGGCGCGAGCAGGAGCTCGCCGCGCAGGCCGTCGGGCGACCGGGCCCAGGCGACGAGATCGCGCGCGCCGTCCCCGTCGACGTCGAGGAGGAGCCCGGTCTCGAACGTGCGCCCGGTCGGCGCCGCGGCCACGGCGCCGCCCTCGAGGGGCCATTGCTTGCCGCCTTCCGGCGCCGGGACGCTCGGCACCACCGCGAACCGAGGCGCGGCGGCGTCCGGAGCGCCGGCGTCGGCCTCGGGGCCGGCGCTCGCCGCGCCAGGGCCGACGCCGCTCAGCGGGGGAGGCGAGCCGGAGGGCGTCGCCGAGCCGAGCGTGTAAGGCGTGTAGGGCCTGGAGCTCGGGCAGCCATCGCAGCCGGCGGCGGCGAGGAGCGGGAGCAGGGCGCGGAGGAGCTTCGAGCAGGATCGATCGGGCATCGCGGGCGGACCCGCCGGTGCACCAGTGTGCGGCGGGCGGCGCAGGCGTAGCACGGGCGGCGGGCGGGCGTCGTGGAGCCGGCGCGCCGCATCCAACCGCCCGCGCGCCGGATGGCGCGGGTGCGCCTTTCGGAGTAGCTTGATCGAGGGTCGATGAGCGGGCCGAAGCCTCCCAGGGCCGTCGAAGGCGAAGATTATTACCTCGAGGGAGGCCGGGTAGTTTTTACAGAGGCGTATCACCTGAAACGGGGATACTGCTGTAACTCCAAGTGCCGCCACTGCCCTTACCGGGAGAAGGCGCCGGCAGACGCGATCTCCGTCGTGCTGCCTCGGCTGAAGCTCCCCTGACGCCGGCGCAGCGGTCGAGCATCCGCGGCGGCTCTCGGCGAGCGGCGCCATGCAACGTGCCGCTGTGACGGTATCGCAGAAGCTGCTGCGCACGCGCGCCGACGTTTCGCGGGGACCCGTGGGCGGCAATCCGTCTGCGGTTGATGACGCGCGGAGAGCCCCGGCGCACCATGAATGTCGGTTGATCCGGATTGCGTGAAGCGTCTAGGATTTCGCGCCCACATTCGCGCAGGAGCTCCTATGCGTCGCAGTCTTCGCCCTCTGCTCTGCTCTCTCTTGCTCTCCGTGCCGATCGGCTGCGACGCCACGTCGACGAACAGGCCGCCGTCCGGCGACAAGCCGGCGGAGCTGCCGGCCGCGGACACGGATGGCGATGGGATCAGCGACGCGGTTGAAGGGCGCGCCGATGCGGTCGACACGGATCGCGACGGCCAGCCCGATTTCGAGGACACCGACTCCGACAACGATGGGTTGTCCGACAAGCTCGAGGGCGCTCCTTTCCCAGGGGAAGCGAAGCCGCGTGACAGCGACGGCGATGGGGTGCCTGATGTTCGGGACGAGGACTCCGACAACAACGGTCTGCCCGATGAGGAGGACGGCGACGGCGACCGCGACGGCGATGGAACCGCCGATTATGCGGATCCCGACGATGACGGCGACGGCCTCTTGGATGTGGTCGAGCTCGGCTCGGACCCGCTCGATCCGGTGAACATCGACGGCGACAGGTGGCCTGATTTCCGCGACAGGGACTCCGACGACGACGGTATCCTGGATCGGTTCGAGCGTGAGTTCGACGTCGACGGCGACAGGATACCGGCGTTCCGGGATCTCGACTCGGACGGGGACTGCCGGCCCGATTCGGTCGAGCGAGGCGACGGCGCGCCCGAGCAGCCGCCCATCGACAGCGACATGGACGGCGGGGGCGATTTCCTCGATCTGGACAGCGACAACGACGGCCTGCTCGACGAGCTCGAGGACGTCGACTGCGACGGCGTGCTCGACCCGGGCGAGTCCAGCACCGCGCGCGAGGACACGGACGATGACGGCGTGAGCGACCTCATCGAGCAGGCCGCGGGCACGAACCCGAACGACGATCTGGACAACCCGCGGGCGAACGGGGACTTCGTGTTCATTGTGCCTTATCAGGGCGACCCGGATCCGGCGCAGGACACGCTGGATTTCTCGACCAACATCTCGCAGGCCGACGTGGTGTTCGCGATGGACACCACCGCGACCATGGGCGGCCAGATCAACAATCTGAAGGGCGCGCTCCAGGAGATGATCAATCAGCTCGCCGAGGAGATCCCGAACATCGGCATCGGGGTGACGCAGTACAAGGACTTCCCGATCAACTCCTATGGGGGCCCCAACGATCAGCCGTTCTACCTGGAGCACCGGGTGATGAGCGTCCGCACGCCGGCAGGGCGCGAGTCCGTGCAGGACGCGGTGGACGACCTCAAGGCCGAGGCCGGCGGCGATATCCCGGAGAGCGGCTGGGAGGCTCTCTATCAGATCGCGACCGGGGCGGGCACGAACGAGGGCGGCGCCCACGTGCCCATGTTCAATCCGCTGAACGCTCCCCCGGGCATGATCCCGGCGGGCGAGGCGGTCGGGACCATCGGTGGCGTGGGATTCCGCTTCGGCTCGCTGCCCATCGTGGTGATGATCACCGACACCCCGAGCCACAACGGGACGTTCGTACAGAACAACTACTCCACGGCCAAGGTGGTGTCGCCGACCTATTCGCAGGCGCTGCGGGCGGTGACCGGCGTGGGAGGCCGCGTCATCGGCATGGTGGCCGCCAGCTCGGCTCAGGCGCAAGCCGATGCGGAAGCCGACCTGACGGCCGGCGCGGTGGCGACGGGCTCGGTGGTCCCGCCGGCGGCGTGGGGACCGGAGGGCGTGCGCCCGCCGCGGTGCGCGGTGGGACAGTGCTGCATCGGCGAGAACGGGAGCGGGGTGACGATGGAGAACGGCAAGTGCCCGCTCGTGTTCCGGGTCGCCAGCAGCGGCGCCGGGCTGAACCTGGCCGTCGTGCAGGCGATCAAGGTGCTCACGACCTATGTCACGCTCGACATCTCGGCGGCGGCGGTGGCGGACGAGACCGACGCGGTCGACGCCGCGAGCGCGTTCATCGACAAGATCATCGCGAACAACGACGCTCCCGAGCCCTGCACCGCCGGCCTCAGGGTCATCGACAAGAACGTCGATGGCGTCGCGGAC
Source organism: Sorangium aterium (assembly GCF_028368935.1). NCBI lineage: Bacteria > Pseudomonadati > Myxococcota > Polyangiales > Polyangiaceae > Sorangium > Sorangium atrum. The sequence continues at coordinate 1,182,361 of NZ_JAQNDK010000002.1, forward strand.
ACCTATACCAACGTGTTCCCCGGGCCCACGGTCTGCTTCGACGTGATTCCGAAGACCAACGTCTCGGTGCCTCCGACGACCGAGCCGCAGGTGTTCACGGCGAACATCGTCGTCACCGGGGACGGCGTGACAACGCTCAGCACCCGCAAGGTCTTCTTCCTCGTCCCGCCGGAGATCCCGGTGCCCCCCATCGATTGATGAGCGACCGGCGCTCGGTTCATCTCTGAACCGGCGCTCCTCGCCGTTCCGGCCCCTCCTCGCCGTCCCCGCGCCCGGAGAGCGGCCCGGGGGAACCCTCTCCCCCGCTACCTGGCGGGCGATCGCAAGGAAGACGGCTCGTCCGCGGCCACCAGCGCCGTCCCGGGCCCGATGTAGAACGCGTTGCCTCGCCAGGCGACCCGCCGGTTCGAATACGCGTTCAGCCAGCAGAAGAACCAGCACAGCGTCCGGAGCGGCTCCGCCGCCACCAGCGCCAGGTTGGAGCGCGTCGGGCGCAGCATCTTCAAGGCCAGGAAGGTCCCCAGGCTCTGCAGCGTCCAGGCGAACAGCCACATCTCCAGCGCGAGGCCCGTCGGGTTGAGCAGCAACGTGAGCCACGCGATGAGCAGCGGCGAGTTGAGCGGCTCCACCGCGAAGCAGCGCGGAACGAGCGTGCGCCGCATCTTCGCCCAGCGGGTGTGCCGATCCAGCATGCGCGTGAGAGAGCCGCTCGTGTTCCGGTTCTCGATCGGATCCAGGCAGAGATCGACGACGAACCCGCACGCGCTGAAGCGCTGTCCGAGCATGTCGTCCTCCGCCAGCACGTGGGCCACGCTCTCGAACCCTCCCACCCGCGCGAGATCGACCCGCCGCATCGCCATCGACTTGCCAACGCTGATCGACCGCCCCGCGAGCTCGGCGGCGGCGACGACCCCGGGCGCGATGAACGCCCCGAGCTGCGCGTTCTCGACCACCGCGCCGAGCGTCCGCTCCCCCGTGCCCACGACGACGCTCGAGACGAGCCCCACGCCCGGCCGCATCAAGATCGACAGCAGCGATCGGAGGTAGTCTGGACGGACACACACGTTCGCGTCCGAGATGACGAGCACGCTGCCCTCGGCTCTGCGCTCGAGCTCGAGGAGCTGCGCCACCTTCGGGTTCAACGCCTCGTTCGGATCCGTCAGGCAGAGCCGCGCCTTCACCTCGGGGTGCGCCGCGATGAAGGCCTGGATCACCGGCACCGCCCGATCTTCTCGCGAGGCGACGCCGAAGACGATCTCGTAACAGGGGTAATCGAGGCGGGCGAAGGATTCGAGGTTGTCGGCGAGCCCGTCGTCGACGCCCGCGACGGGCTTGAGGATGCTGACGAACGGGGTCGCCCCGGGCGGCCGCCATGCGTCGACCGGCGCCACGAGCCGGTGCCGCGCGATCCTCCAGAGGAAGGAGGTTTGGATCGTCGCGTAGATGATGGATGACAGCGCCGTCGGCGCGACCGTCGCCAGATCTCCCCAATCCATGGATGGCCATGCTGATCGAAACGCGTGGCGTCTCGATGGCCGGACCGCAAACCCAGCGCTGACTTTTCGCGACCGAGGCGTGACAGGCCCTCACGGCCACGACACACGGTGATGGCCGGTACGAACTCGGGTTGCGTAGGATCCGTCGCCGACGCACGCGCGCCGGGTCGACGCGGGCGCATCGGCGCGACCGGGCAGGGTCAGCTGATGCGGCCGATCAGCTCGCGCGTGATGTTCTTCTGATGCGACTCGAGCGTCCCGCCGCCGATCTCGAGCAGCTTGGCGTCACGGAAGAAGCGCTCCACCTTGTACTCGGTGCAGTAGCCCCAGCCGCCGAGCACCTGCATGGCGTTGTCGGCCACCTCCTTGCCCACCGGCGCGGCGAAGAGCTTTGCCGCGTCCGTCCCGAGCCGGTTCCTCCGCTCGGGGCTGACGTTGCGCGCCACCGCGTAGATGAGGGCGCGCGCCGCCTCGGTCTTGGCGTAGCTCTCCGCGATGTAGCGCTGGATCTGCCCGTGCTCGGCGATGGGCTTGCCGAAGCTCTTCCGCTCTCCGGCGTACTGGATCATGATCTCCAGACAGCGGTCCGCGATTCCCAGGCTCATGGCCGCGAGCGTGAGGCGCTCCAGCTCCAGGTTCCTCATCATGTTGCGGATGCCGCCCCCCTCCTGGCCCAGGACGTTCCAGGCGGGCACGACGCAGTCGTCGAAGAGGAGCTCGCTCATCGTGCTCCCCCGCATTCCCATCTTCGGGGTCTTCTCGTCGGTCGAGAACCCGGGGAACCCCCGCTCCACAACGAAGGTCGTGACCCGGCCCTCGATGGTCGCATAGACCAGGAAGATCTGGGCCTCCGGGGCGTTCGTGATGAGCGCTTTGCGCCCCTTCAGGATGTACCGATCCCCGTCGCGCCGGGCGAACGTCTTCATGCCGAGGACGTCTGTCCCGCTCGTCGGCTCGGTCATGCCCATCGCGCCGATCCACTCGCCGGAGAGCACCTTCGGCAGGTACCGCGCGCGCTGCTCGTCATTGCCGGCGTGGAAGAGGTTGTTCACGAACAACATCGCGTGGGCGAGATACGCGAGCGTGAACCCGGGATCGCTCTTCGCGAGCTCGTGGTGGACGATCACCGCGGCGACCGCATCCATGCCCGCGCCCCCGTACTCCGAGGGCACGGTCACGCCGAGCAGGCCGAGCTCACCGAGCCGCCGCATCAGGGGAACGTTCAGGGTGGCGCTCCGGTCGTGCTCGTCGGCCTGCGGCTCGACGACCTCACGGGCGAAATCCCGCACCATCTGCCGCAGCATCCGGTGCTCTTCCGTCGGGTTTTCCAGATCGCTTTCCATTGCGGAGGATGACGCGCTCATCGCGGCCCAACGTAGCACGCGGGGCCGCGCGTCAGCGATGGGGTGGCACGCCATTCGCCTCGTCCCTCGATGGACCCTCATCGAAAGGGGCACGAATGAGAAGCTGGACCGATGTGGTGCTCTGGAGCGTGGTGCTTGTCTCGCTGCTGACCTGGCTGCTCGCCGTGTTCGGTGTGCTGGCCGTGCACCCCTGGACCCCCGCGCTCCTCGTGATCTCCGCCGCCTTCGCCGTGACCGGGATGCTACGGCAGATGCCCGGGCGGCCGCGGCTCTGAGCCGGCGGGAGCGGCCGGGGCGTCCCGCGGCGCGTCCGTCGCTGTCACCGCGGGCGAGGGCCCGTCCTGGCAGCACCGGACGCCGGTCGAGTAATCGAGGTAGCTCCTCGGGTGGGCCGTGACGAGGGCCTCGCAGCCTGCGCGTGTCGAGCGCGAGTAGAAGCCGCCGGCGAACGCTCCGCCCGGCTCGTTCACCCACTCATCGAGGTTGCCCACGAGATCGTAGACCGCGTCGCTGCCCCAGCGGCTCCTGCACCGCGGGCTCCCGCCCGTCTCCCGGAGCAGCGGCTCCCTGGCGCTGCGCACGCGGTTCAGCCGGGGATCCAGGTGGCCAATCGACGCGTTGCCGTGCAGCAGAGCGGCGGGGTGCGCCGGCCGGTAGACATTGCACGCGCCCTCCTCGAACGTGTCGCCGTACGGGTACAGCGTGTCGTCCTCGCCGCGGCACGCCGTGACGAACTCCTCGACCGAGCAGAGCCGCTTGCCGACCGAGGCGCAGGCGCTCTCGGCCACGAGGCCGGTCACGTAGCCGCTCGGCCGCACCCCGGACCGCGAGCGGGCCAGAGCGGCGATCGCCCGGCCGCGCTGCCAGGGGGCGAGCAGGGGCAGGGGGAAGGCGCGCGCGTGGACGTCGCCGATCCGCCGCAGGCCGGTCGACCAGTCCGCGAGGGTGAGCTCGAGCAGGTTCGGGGTCGACGGGTAGTCGGGCGAGAGCGCCTGTCCGGTGGCGCCGTCGACGAGCATCGCCTCGAAGCGATCGATGCAGAAGCGGCCGCCGTCGACGGCCACCATGTCCGCCGGGCACGCGGGCCCGCCGGACAGCGCGGCCGCGGGCGCCTCCGCGGGCTCTCCTGCGGCCGAGCGCGCCGCCGCGCCCCCGCCCGCGGGCAGCGCGGGGCGAGCGACGCCGGCTTCGGCCTGCGCGTCGAGGCCGCTCACGGCGCTCCCGAACCACCGCAGGCTGCCGTCGGAGGCCCAGACGACGTCGCCCACCACGCAGGCGCCGGGCGCCGCGAGCTCCGGGACGGTCACGAAGGCGCCGGGCGCCGGCGCCGGGACCGCGCGCCGCGCGGGCTGCCCGTCGACGCAGAGCGCGCCGGTGTCGTCGGCCGGCCAGGGCTGCGACGCGAGCTCGGCGCCCTCGTCGTCCAGCCACACCACGTGGCGCCGGGCCGCGTCGCTGAGCAGCGCGCCCCCCTCGGGCAGCGCGACGAGCCGCACCGCGAGGTCGCCCTCGACGATCGGCAGCGAGGTCGCGCGCGCCGCGCCGGGCCGGCCGAGCGCGTCGATCGAGAGCGCCACGACCGTGCGCGGATCCGCGGCGCTCACGCCGGCAACGATGGCCCCGCCGCCGCGGCGCTCGCAGGCGTCGAACCCCGCGCGCACCGGCGAAGCGACGGCGAGGGCGGGCGGCGTGCGGCCTGCGGCGACGGGCTGGAGCGCGCCGGGCGCGGGCCCGCCCTGCGCGCCCGGCCCGGTGAGCGCGCCCGAGGCGTCGAGCCAGGTGATCTGGAGCCTGTCGCCGAGCACCTCGAGGAAGAGCCCGCGCTCGCGGCCGCCGACGAGCGCCGTGCTGTCCTCGTGCGCGCGCCCCCGCAGCGCGGGCACCACGAGCGGTTCGGGCAGGAGCCGCGCCACGTCGGTCCTCGCGAGCCACCAGGACGACCCGATGCGCGCGGCGCGCCGCCTGTCGGTGGGGCGCTCCGGCTCGCCGATCGGCGTGCCCGGCGCGCCGCCGCCCGCAGGCGTGGCGCCGAGGCGATCTGGCGTCGCCGCCGCGGTGACCTGGGCGCGCGCGTCGAGCCGGTGGAGCTGCCCCGCGGCGAAGGCGAGCCCCTCGCCGTCCGTCGCGAGCGCGCCCCACGCGACGCGCGCGCGCCGCGCCGGGAACGGGTCCGGCTCGCGGCGCGGCTGCCCGTCGGCGCGCGAGGCCGAGAAGAGCCCGCCGGAGATCGTCTGGAAGTACGCGCGATCTCCCGCCCACGCGGCGAGCCCGGGATCGTACCCCGGCTGCCCCGGGGCGCGCCGGGCGCCGCTCGCGGCGATCCGCTCGAGCGCGCCGATCTCGGCCGGCGTGACCGGGCTCGCGTCCGCGAGGCGCGCCGGATCCACGGCGCAGACCGCCCGGGGCGCGGCGCCGGCGGCCAGCCGCTGGAGCGAGGGCGCGACGCGCGTCGCCTGGCAGGCTCCGTTGCGGCCGGTGACGTCGACGACCACGGCGCCTGCGCTCGCCGTCACGAGGCGTGGATCCTGGTGGCCGCGCAGCGCGCCGTACTCGAGATCGCCCTCGACGACGACGGCGCGCCGGCCTGGATCGAGCTTGCCGTCCTCGCCGAGCGAGGCGAAGGCGATCTGCGCGCTCCCGAGCCACGACGTGCTCGTCTTCTTCGAGCTCGCCGCGTAAAACAAGAGGTCGATCGCGCCTGGCCGCCCGCCTGCGTCGATCAGCCCCATGCCGTCGAGCGGCGGCCGGAAGCGCAGCCCGGTGGGGGACGACGTGGCCGCGATCCCTTCGGACGGCGAGACCCAGCGGAGCCGCACCTCGACCTCGGGCAGCGGGTCGGGCCGCTTCGGCCTGGGCGCGGGGCGCGCGGTCTTCGTGGGCCGATCCTCGCGCCCGCGGCGCTCGCCGCGCTTCTTCCGCGTCGCCTTGCCGCTCGCGCCGGAGGCCTTTGCCGGCTGCTTCGGCTTCGCCACCGTCGCCTTGCGGCCGGGGGCCTTGCGCCCGGGCTTCGCTGCGGCGGAGCGCTCGCGCGCGGTGCGCTGCGTCGGCGTCGTGGAGCTCGCGCGCGGCGCGGTCCCGGCGAGCTCGATCAGCGCGACGCGCTCGCCCACGGCGGCCATGGCGTGCGCGTGGATCGGGGCGCACGTGCGCGATGCGGCCGAGGCCTCGCCGGGGAGGATGGCCGTCACGCAGAGCTCGTCGCCCTGCGAGGTGAGCAGCGTGGTGGTCCCGTCCGGGGAGGAGTGGGCGCCGGCGAGGTCCTCGTCGAGGAGCAGGTGCGGCGGTCCGAGCTCGCCGGTGGCAGCGTCGAGCCGCCTGACCCAGCCGGCGCGATCCGACGACAGCTTGGAGAGGAGCAGCACGGAGCGGCGGTCGAGCGACGGCTCGATCGTGAACGGGAGCGGCTGCACGGCCGCCGTGCCGAGCGGCGTGCGGCCGGGGGGAGCCTCGCTCGCCAGGGCGGTCGCGGCGGCGCCGATCGAGGGCGCGCTCTCCCAGGCGGGGACCGGGGCCGCGCTGGTGCCGGGCGCGTGCGCCGCGGTGCCGGTCTGTGCGGGCGCGTCCCGCAGGGAGCCGCCGGAGCACGCACCCGCGCCGCAGGCGAGCGGTACGAGCAGGGCAGCGATCACGGATCGGGGGGAGAGGGGGGATCGGGGACGACGCATCCTTCGTTCGCGCTCGGGTCTCCTTGTCCGCGTGCCTGCCCGGGACGGCGGCCGAGCCTAGCGCGGGCGCCGGCCGCACGCTCGCGGTTGGTCCGGAGCGGCGGTCCGTCCCTCGTCGTGCGAGGCAGGCCCACGGGCCCGTGTCGGCCAGGTCGCCGCAGGCGGAGCGTCGCCCGCGTGAAGGGCTGAGGCGCGCCGGAGCGGCCCGGTGGAGGCGGCCGCGAAACCGCAGAGAGGTTTCCGCGTAGCAGCGGATGAACCCGCCCGACGGAGCGCGCAGGGAAGCGCGCGCCGCGAGCTCGCGGCGCGCCGTGCGCGCTGTCACGACCGAGGTGCGCCTCGACGATCGACGCACCGACAAGCCCGCGCCGCTGGGTTCAGGGCGCCATTCCCCAGGAGTTTTCTCATGTTTCGGAGCACGATGAGCGTCACGGCTCTGAGCTTCGGTATCCTCGCGGCGGCGCTGCCGGGCTGCACCGGATCCGGCGAGGCGCCTGCGTCCGCGGCGCCGACGTCCGCCGCCTCTGCTTCTCGGCCCCTTTCGTCCCTCGCGCCTGCATCCCTGCCCTGAGCGGCGTGTACGCCTCTGGATACACCTTGGTAGACCCCGTCTCCGAACCAGGACGGACGGCCGCAGGACTCCGTGCCTCTGCCACCGTCGCGCGGTCCGCGAGCGGACAGGCCCTCTCGTGGCTCCTGTCGCGCGTCGAGGATACGTCGGGCAACGCGGTCGCTTGCGAATACACCCCGAGAGCGATCCCGTCCGCTACCTCTCGCGCATCAGCTGCAACGGTCTCGAACGGGCTTTATCGCGACGCCGGGGCTCGCGGCCCCGCAGGCTGGCTGTGGCGTGAAGGCGGCCCCTTGGATGCGGAAATCGACCTGTTGATATCGCGTCGCTTTATCAGAAGGTAGCGGTTCGCATCGACCATGTTCCGTCACCGGAGGTGAGCGCGTCGATTCGCCCTTGATTGAGTCGGTTTTGTCGACAACGTCAGCGGGAAATCGAACGAGACATCAGAGCGAACGGTGGGGCTTTGCTCCCCTCCTCTCCACCTCCCTGTGAATCTCCCGCGAAAATAATTCGCGGGGATGTTTCAGGGGTCGCCCTTGACTGGACCGGTTTTGTTGGCCATATCGGTGGGAAATCAAACGAGGCGCCAGAGAGAAGGGTGGGACTTTACTCCCCTTCTCGCCGTCTCCCTGTGAATTTCCCCGAGAATATCGCGGGGATGTTCCAGGGGTCGTCCTTCGCGTCCTCAAATCGTTTCCTCGAGACGGCGCCCTTTGGTCTGCGCCGTCTCCCGATCCTTTTTGCTTCATCCATCACGAGGTCAAGTAGCAATGCGTCAACGTCGTACCTTCGCACATCTCTGGCTCCCGCTCTTCTGCCTTCCCGCATGCGTCTCTTTCGATTCGCCCGACTCCGTCGAGGCGATCGCGTCGCAGCAAGCGGCCCTCTCCGGCACGGATCTGACCCCGACGTCCACGGCCGACGTCGGCGATATGTGGGGAAATCTCCCGGGTGACGAGGGCATCGACAAGGTGCACGACGGCGACATCGACACCAAGCTCTACATGCCCCGCCGCAAAGACTGGATCCAGTACCGGATGCAGGCTCCGTCGATCATCGTTTCGTACGACATCACCTCGGCCAACGACTACCCGGACCGTGATCCGCGCGACTGGACCTTCGAGGGCTCTTACGACGGCCTGACCTGGCACGTGCTCGACACGAGAACGAACGAGTCCTTCACCTCGCGGCACCAGACCCGGTCCTTCACTTTCTCGAACTCGAATGCGTACCTCTACTATCGCTTGAACGTCAGTGATAACTTCAGCGACGACGACGATTACAACGAGCTGCAGCTTGCCGAGCTGCGCGTCGGTGGCTCGGTGGCGGCGGGCACCATGCCCGGCACTCCGGCGCTCGGCGCACCGAGCGTGAGCTCGAGCGCCGTCACGCTGACCTGGGCGCCCGCCGCGAACGCCACCGGCTACTACGTCCAGCGCGTGAACGACGACGGCAGCGGCACCACGGAGTTCTTCACGAGCTCCACCAGCTACACCGACACGAACCTCGCTTCGGGTACGGGCTACCTCTATCAGGTGCAGGCGGTGAACGGCGCGGTGCGCGGGTTCCCGTCCGCGGTCTCCGCGCGCGCCACGACCGCGGGAGTCGCCGCTCTCCAGGACATCACCGCGCTCTCCTCGTCCGTGCCCGTCGAGCAGCACCCTGGAAACGAAGTCACCGGCGAGGAGGTCACGAAGGTCACGGACAACAATCCGTTCTCGAAGTACTACGAGCCGAGCTCCAGCACCTGGATCCGGCTCGCGACGCCGAGCTCCGTGGTCCAGAGCTACAGCCTGACGTCCGCCAACGATTTTCCGGTCCGCGATCCGAAGGACTGGACGCTCGAAGGTTCGAACGACGGCACGAGCTGGACCGTGCTCGACACGCGAACCAACCAGTCGTTCACGAACCGGCACAGCACGCGCACGTACGCCTGCAACCCCGAGCACCTGGAGTTCAGCCACTACCGCCTGCACATCCAGGCCAACCACAACGACGTTAGCACGCAGCTCGCGGAGTGGCGGCTCTTCGGCACGAGCAGCGCCTCGCTCGCCGCGCCGGCCGCGCCGGGCAACCTGAACGCGCAGGTCCTGTCGGGCAATCAGATCCGCCTCACCTGGACCGACAACGCCGGGCAGCTCAACCCCGAAACGTCGTACCGCGTCGAGCGAGCCACGAACTCGAGCTTCACCTCCGGTCTCGTGATCGGGACCACGGGCGCCGGCAGCACCGAATTCCGCGCCACGGCGCTGGCGCCGAGCCAGACCTACTATTTCCGCGTCAGCGCGCTGAACGCGGCGGGCAGCTCGAGCACGGTCGGACCCGTGAACGCGACCACCACCGCGAACACACCGCCCCTGTCGTTCGTGGAGAACGGCTGGTACGGCGGCCAGAATCGCACGGTAACCCGCACCTACTCGGACGCGCACATCGCCACGTACTTCGACCAGTACGTCCCGAACCCGACCGGCGTCACCTGGGTGAACCCGATCATCAGCGAAGCCTGGGCGTACGCGAAGGACACCTACGGCAGCATGGTCGACCCGATCCTTTACGTGATCGGAAACCAGGACGACGCTCCGGGGGACGAGGGCAGCGACGCCTACGACGCCGCGGGAGTCGTGTACGCCTCGAGCGACGAGGCATCCTATCGAAACATCATTTTCACCAACACCGAGGATTGGTCGGTGCCGGACTACGGCTGGGCCCTGCAGTCGCTGATCCACGAGATGGGGCACATCGTCGAGAGCAACAACAACGGCATCGCGGGCTCGCCCGCCTTCAATGCCTGGGGTGACAGCAAGTGGGCCGACATCTTCGGTTACGACGTACACCTGCACCTGACCACGACCCCCTCGAACATGGCCTCGCAGTTCTACGAGGAAATGCTTCTCAAGACCGATGATTTCGGCGTTCACTGGTTCCGCGACTGGTACTATCCGCTCTATGCTGGTGAGTTCGGCAACACGGCCGCGGACCACAAGGGCAGCCGGTTCCTTGCCGGGTTCTTCGAGCTCCTCGCCGAGCATCTGCCCACGATCAACAGCAGCTACGGCGGTCGCCCGCTCAACCTCGGCGAGTACATCCACTTCTGCTCGGGCGCCGCGGGGGTGGACCTCGAGGACGAGGCCCGGCTCGCTTTCCGCTGGACTCCACAGCTCGAGCTCGATCTCGCCAGGGCGCAGTCCGAGTTCCCCGCCGTCTCGGCGCTCTACCTCGCCAATCGCGCCCCCGGGTTCACGTTCGATCCGATCACGCGCGGCGCCACGCTCAACGTGGCGCTGTCCGGGCAGACGCTCGCGGGGACGGCTGCCGATCCGGACCTCGGCGACACGCTGACGTACGCCAAGCAGAGCGGCGCGAGCTGGCTCACGGTGGCGAGCGACGGCACGCTGAGCGGTACGCCGCCCACCGGCGGGCTGAGCACGGCCGTCGTGCGGGTCACGGATCAGAACGGCCTCTTCGATACGGCCGAGCTCGTCTTCGACGTGACGGGCGGAACCTGCACTCCGGAGAGCGACGCGCAGCTGTGCGCGCGGCTCGGCGCCAGCTGCGGCAGCGTGAATGACGTCGACAACTGCGGCGCGCCGCGCAGCGTGAGCTCGTGCGGTAGCTGCACGGCCCCCGAGACCTGCGGCGGCGGCGGCACTCCGAACGTGTGCGGCGGCTCTGGCGGCAGCGCTCCTTGCAGCGGCCTTTGCTCGAGCCCGGTCGTGTTCTCGACCCAGAGCTACCCGTCGGGCAACCTCGGCACTGCGGCCACCTGCCACGAGACCCTCGCGAGCCTGCAAGGGCTCAACTGCGGCAACTTCGCCGCGGGGCGGACCTTCCGCATCAACGGCGTGCTCGTGACCTGCAACGGCGCCAATGTCACCTTGCCGGCCACGCGAAACGGCGGCTACTGCATGCAGGCCAGCGCCGGGAACGAGCCCTGGGCGTACTTCGCGACGTTCTGAGCTCCTGCGCATAGGTAAAAGAAGCCGGTTCGCTGCGCGATGAAGTGTGGCGCGGCGAACCGGAGGGGCGGGAGCGCGAGCGTCATGGCGGCTCGTTCATGGGAACGTGGGCAGGTAGGGCGCTGCCTCCCGGCTCCGGAAGTGGAGCGCGGTCGCTGTCGGGCCGCGTCGCGCGCTCTCCGCTTCAGGAACGGCGATCCGCCGTCACGACGCGCAGGTGCTTCGCCACCTTCGTCGCGCGGCCGACGTCGGGAGACAGCGCGGCGCCGATACCGTGGACGTCCTCGTCCGCGGTGACGCCGAAGCCGTGCCTGGCGAGGAGCGCGCGCATCGCGTCGGCGGTGAACGCGGAGCGCAGCGGCTCCCCGAGCCGGCGCACGAGCAAGCCGACCACGCGGAGTATGAGCGCGGGGCTGTGATAGAGGATGACGAGGCGGCTGCCCGCGGCCGATCGCTGCGCGAGGACGGCGAGCGTCGCCTCGACGTCAGCCGGGGTCAGGTACATGACCACGCCCTCCCAGATCCAGGTGGTCGGGCGCGCGGGATCGTGGCCTGCCTTCGCGAGCGCGCCGTCGAGGGCGTCGCGCTCGAAGTCGACGGGTACCCAGCGGATGTCCCGCGCGCACGGGGAGAGCGCCCCGACGCGCGAGCGCTTGTCGCGCTGCGAGTCCGGGTGATCGACCTCGAAGACGACGACGTCGCGCAGCTCCGGCATGCGCCACGCGCGGCCGTCGAGGCCGGCGCCGAGGATGACGAGCTGCGGCGACGTGGCCCCTCGGATGGCGTCGTCGATCGCTACCGTGCGCGCGACCATCACCTTCGACTGGCGCTCGAGGTACGCGCGGCCGAGGCGCCCGCGTAGCCCCTTCGGCGTGACGCCTGCACGGAAGCGCTCGACGCGGGCTCGGACCTCGTCGGGCAGGAGCGCCATCGCCGTCGGATCGGAGAACCGCGTCACCGTCGTCGCGCCGTGCGCCGCTGCACGTCCCATGCACACGAGCTCCGCGGTCCGGCTTGCGCGCCCAGGCTTCATGCGTGGAACGATAACGGCGCATCCATCACCCGCAAGCCCTGCGGATAGGTGCGCATTCGCTCTTTCGAGCAACCACGGGGCTCTCCGCAACGCTGGCGAACCTCACGTCAGTCGCCGACCTCCCCCGCGAGCCCGAGCTGCACCCCGTGATCGCGCTGGTCATAGAAAGCCCAACGACATCTCACCGGCGTGCCCTGGATCGTCGCACGAGCATCGCGATGGCGCCCGCCATCAAGGCGCCGTTCGCCCCGACGCCCCTCTGGTCCCTGGAGCGCTCGGCGCGGCCAACGGCGCACCCGCCCGGCGGGTCTCCCCCGAGGCCCGCCGCCGGCGCTTCGCCGCCGCTCGTGACGGGCGCCTCTCCGTCGGCGTTCTCCGCTATCCAGCGGCTGTATGCGGGCGCGAGCGTATAGATCCCGCCGTCTCCGCACTCGGCGCCGGCGGGCGAGCCGAGCGCCCGGACGCTGATGCCGAGCAGGTGCGGCTCTCCAGCGATCATGAGGCACGCAGGCCCGCCCGAATCACCAGGGCAGCTGTCCGGCGACCCGGGCGCGCCGGCCGAGAACTCGGTCGCGTTCCGCTGCTGGAAGGGCGTCTCGCCGACGTACAGCGCGCCGGAGGGCTCGCCAGGCTCGCCCCGGGCGCCGTAGCCAGCGATCACGACCTGTACGCCTTCGTCCAGCAGGTCGTCCAGCGCCTCGGGCGGGACCAGCGGAACCGGGGGCATCGTCTGCACGGGGGTCTCCAGCAGCAAGAGCGCGATGTCCTCCGCCCGGGCGAGCTCCCTCGCGCCGATCGTGCCAGGCGCCGGGAAGCCCTGGTGCCGGACGACCTTGCGGATACGGAAGGTCTGCTCGGGCGGCGCGTCCGTCACGTCGAGCGCGCCCGCCGCCACCCGCAGGTTCGCTGGCCCGAGCTCGGCAAGGAGCTCCCCGGTGACCTCGTCCTGGAGCACGACGCAGTGGGCCGCGGTGACGACGCAGCTCGGTGAGATGAGGACGCCCGAGCACTCCTGGACACCCTCGCTGTCCAGCACGGCGACCGCGCCGAAGAGGGCGTCTGGGGTCGCCGGTCTCCCGTCCTTGATAGCGAAAGACTGCTCCTCCACGGGGTCGCCGGGCAGGATGTCCGAGCACCCCCCGAGGCCGCCGAGGGCCGCGCAGGCGAGAGCGACGAGGCGTGAGATCATGTCACGAAGGCTTCGGGCTCACGGCGAGCCGGGCTCGGGTGTCCGGCTCGCCGCGCCCTCGGGATCGGTTACTGGCACTCCTGGATGCTGGAGCAGGACGCCTTCGACAGGCGGATGCCGTCCACGACCGGCACCCCGGCGAAGAACGCGGAACACTTCGCGGCCGCCCAGACCCCGATCGTGTTGAACTGGTAGCAACTCCAGTTGTCCGAGAAGGAGACGCTGGCGCGGCAGCAGTACGTCGACGCCCTCTGGGACGAGTCGCCGGACTCGACGACCTTCTCCGCGACCGAGAGCCAGCTCGCGCGCAGCTCCGTGAGCCTTGCGTCGAGGGTTCCGTCCGCGTGCTGCCGCTCCATCTCGAACAGGACGGGATCGTAGGACTGGAAGAAGAGCTCGATCGCGTCCGACCCGACCGCGAGCAGGTCTCCGGAAGAGGCACCCTCCTGGAGGAGCTCGATCAAGTTCTGGATCGGGCTCTGCTGCCGCATGGCCTGCGCCTTGGACCAGGCCTCGGCCCATTCGGTCGAGAGCGTCCCGGAGGCTTGCCGCGCCTCCAGCTCGGCGCCGATGTTCTCCACCGTCCGCAGCAAGAGGTCCGGCGTGACGGCCGAAGTCGCCTCGGCCTGCGGCGCGGGCGCGTCGATCTCCGTCTCCGTGGCGTCGCCCGAGCCGCAAGCTGCGGAGAGCGTCGCGATCAGCATGGACAGGGCAAGAGCAAGCTTCTTTTTCATTCGGATCTCCTCGAAGGGTTCGTGATTGCAGCGCCGCCCGGCGCCATCGCCGCGGTGCGCTCGGCGCGCCGGGGCGCACGCGCGATTCCACACGGCTCCGCCGAGCGCTCAGCAGGCAACAGGCGCCGCTCGCCGCCGGACTGCTGCGGTGAACGGACCTATCCAGGCATCCTGCTCGCGGCGAGCGTTTCCGGCCGAGACGGTGCTACGACAAGCTGTAGCACGCGCTCGCGAGGGCTCGAGTTCCACTTCGCGACAGGCGATGTACAGAATGCGCCATCGTGTTGCGATATCGCAAAATTGCACCCACGCTGCTTCGGGCTCGCGTTCTCTTTCTGGAGCGCTCGGCGGCTCGCTGGTCTCCTCCTGGGTCAGCGGCAGAACAGAAACCGGCAGTTCCCGGACGCGCGCTCGCTGTCGCGCGTGCACGCCGCTCCTCGACTACGCTTGTTGACGCGCTTGCCCTCGTGGGTGCCCCATCCGCAGAGCTGCGCCGCCGACCCCAGGCGTCTTGAGTGCGCAGCGGAGGCCGCTGCCGCAACCGCCATCTGCGTCGTCGTTGCAGGCGCAGCACCCCGGGATCGCGTCGCTGGCGACGGTTTACATTTCGCGACACGCCCACATAATCAGCGATCGTGCCGGCTCAAGGTTCGGGATCCACGGAGCTCTTGCGGGCTCTGGTGACAGCGGCAGCACGAGACGGGCTCGAGGCCGAGGAGGTTCGGCGTGCGATGGCCCTCCCTGGCGGTCTTCTGGAGAAGCGGGGCGCTCGCGTGTCCATCGCCATGGTCCGCCGCGTGTGGAGCGCGCTCACCGACCACCGGGCGGCTGGTCCTCTCCTGAGCCTCCGCGCTGCCCGGCAGCTCCCCCTGGGGAGCCTCGACATCCTGGATTACCTCACGGTGGCGAGCACGACCGGCGCGGAGGCGTTCGCGCACCTGACGCGGTATCTGCCGCTGCTCGCCGATGCCGGTCGCGTCTGGACCGAATCCGACGGGAAGAGCTTCCGATTCCGTCACGACGCTCCCGGCGGCGTCCCCTCGCTCTCGGAGCTGCTGCTCGGGCTGATCGTCGCGCGCTCCCGGGCGCTGTTCGGTCCGGCCTATGCGCCGCGCCGGATCCATTTCGCGCACGCGCCCCTGGCCGCGGCGAGCATGTATGAAGAGGTCCTCGGCGTCCCGGTGCGTTTCGGAGGCCGCTTTGACGAGATCGTCTTCGATCGCGCCATCGCTGAAGCGCCGATCGCCAGCCAGGATCCGCGGCTCATGAGCATCCTTGTCGTGCAGGCGGAGGAGGCGCTCTCTCTCCTCGACGTCCGCGAGCGCATCACGCATGACACCGAGTTCGTCTCTGCCTTCCGGCACGCCCTGGCGCTGGCGCTCGACGCGGGTGACCCCGGCCTGGCGCGCATCGGCGAGCGCTTCGGGATGAGCGCGCGGACGCTGCAGCGCCGCCTGGCCGCGGCGCACGTCAGCCACCGCGAGCTCTTGCAGGAGCTGCGGCTGGAGCGGGCGCGGCGGGCGCTGGGCGCCGCCCAGCCCAAGGTCGTGTCTCACGAGCTCGGCTATTCGAGCCCGAGCGCCTTCCACCGCGCGTTCAAGCGGTGGACGGGGCTGACCCCCGGCGCCGTGGCCGAGGGCGCCGCCTCGCCGCCGGTGGGACGTGGCGGCACGTCCATGTGCGACACAGGCGAGCATCGCCGCGGCCCACCGTCCAATCACACGCCTTCACGTGAAGGAACGCCTTGTCAGAATGGCGAATCGCAGCCCGCTCCACGAGAGCGCATGGCGCGCGAGGACGAGACCGTGATGGCCTCGCGGCGCGGCGCGGCGCGTAGGTAAGAGAAGCCGGTTCGCTGCGCGATGGGTGGCGGGACGCTGGTCACTAGCCGGCACAAGAGCGAGAGGCCGCGAGCGTCCCGACGGCAAAGGCGCGCTTGCGCGACTGCCGCCCCAAGCCGTCCTGTTGCATCGCGACGCGCTTCTCTGCGATCGGGGGCTACAGGACGTAGCGCAACAGCGCCTCCCTCGCAGCGGCATGGCGCGCAACGGCGCGTGCTCTCCTGGCTCGATGGGGAGTGGCTCGGGTTCCCAGAGATCAGCCTGACGAACATGTGAGCTGGGCTGTCGGTCCCGGTGCCCTGGAGCGCGGCGCACGCGCTCAGCCTCGGTGGAGCTCGACGCGGCGCCACCACGGGCGAGGTACTTGGCCGCGCCTCGTGTGTCCGGCAGGCCAGCGGTGCCGGACTCCACCCGGCGGCGCGTGGGAGGACGCCGGCCGGCGTGCAGCGGGGCGTGAGGGGATGCCGGCTGGCGTGCCTTGGAGAGGAACACCACCGAGCGGCCGTCGCGCGACGGCTCGGTGAGGAGGAACGGGAAGGGCTGTACCGCCGCCGTGCCGAGCGGTGTGCGGCCGGGGGGCGCCGTGCTCGCGAGGGCGGTCGCGGCGGCGCCAGTCGAGGGCGCGCTCTCCGAGACCGGGGCCGAGCTGCGGGCCGGGCGCGTGCGCCGCGGTGCCGGTCTGTGCGGGCGAGTCCCGCAGGGAGCTGCCGGAGCACGCACTCGCGCCGCAGGCGAGCGGGACGAGCAGGGCAGGGGAGCACGGATCGGGGGGATCGGGGACGATGCGTCCTTCGTTCGCGCTCGCGTCATCTCCTTGTCCGCGTGGCTGCTCGGGGCGGCGGCCGAGCCTAGCGCGGGCATCGGTCGCACGCTCGCGGTTGGTCCGGAAATGGCAGAGAGGACGCCACGAGGGGTGAGGTGCGCCGATGGTGGATCGCGATCCGCGATTGTGGGCCTCCGGCTGGACCGTGGGGCAGGAACACCTGGATCCCGAGCCGCGAGAACCGAACAAGCGAGGGGGCAGCCTCCGAAGCGCCCGATGTCCGGGCCCAATGTCAGGGAGCTGTGACGCTCCATGCCGGGCCTGGATGCCGAGCCGCTCAGCTCAGATGGTATGCGCTCAGCGGAGCGAGCGCCCGCGCGGCAGCGGTGCCGGACGAGCTCTGACAGATACGACGGGCTCTTGCGGTGATTCGAACGTCTAGCTCCGTTCCAGGTCCTCGCGGTGGCCTCGCCCGGAACGTTGCGGGAAGAGAGTCTTACCTAGCTCCTGTTTACAATATACCAGGTCGACGCCGATGTCGGACACAAAAACAGGACTGGGGGGAGCACATGAAACCCGCGGTAATGGTCTCGAATTTGCTGAATCAAGAAGGGCTCGTCGCGTTGATGGGGGGCGAGGTCGTTGCGCTGCGCGTCCCGAATTTCTATCCGGAGGATATCTGTATCCAGGTTGCTGCCCGGATGCGAAGATCTGATATGTATGGGAACTATGTGAACGCACCTGAGATCGCCCGCGTCGGTCAAGCGTTCTTTGAGTCTGTTGCGTCAGCGCGGCTTCGGAGGATTTACTACGCAAGGGCCGTCGAATGGATTCGTGAGATGCGGCTGTTCTGCGAGCCGTACCTCAGCCCGATCGATAAGCTTCGCCTCGTTCTCGACGAGATCTGGCCAAGTGGCTCGAGGCTTGGAACCCTGCAAGGAAAGAAGATGTTCGTCGGGTTGGCTCGCTTCTTCGGCGCAGGCGTGGGCGCCGAGCCGCATCAGGACGTCCTCGCCTGGGACGCGCCGGGAGTTGAAGAGGCTGAAAGTGTCGAGGGGCAATTGGCGGCGAATATCTACCTCATGATGCCTCAGGGCGGTGGTGACTTGCTGATCTGGCCGATGACGCTGTCCCGTGAGGAGTACGAGCGTGCGGGAATCTCGGGAAGCTACGGGGTTCATGGATCGATGTTGGCACACGATCCCGTCCGCATCTCTCCCAGGACGGGAGAGCTTATCCTGTTCAACTCGAACCTCGTCCATGCGGTCGAAAAAGCGCGCCAGGGCGAGCGCGTTACCTGGTCCTGCTTCGTGGCGAGCCAGGGGGTCGACCACACATTGATGATGTGGAGCTAGGCGGGCGATGGAATCTAGTACAAAAAAGGTCTATCTAGAGCGGGCCGATGCGACGGGGAATGTTGTCGTGACCGAGCTCATCGCAGGTGAGAGCCTCATCGTCCGAGTGGCTGAGACCTGGTTCCACCCTCAGGGCGGTGGTCAAAAGTCCGATCGAGGGACCATCGGTCCGGCTCGCGTGCTGCATGTGGCTCACAATGGCGGCATGGTGGACCACTTCGTGGACTCGCTCGCGGGCCTGTCCGTCGGAGGAACCTACGGTTTCGCAGTCGACTCCGCCTGGCGAACGCTGAATTCTGTCTACCATTCGTCCGGGCACCTGATCGCCGGGGTGCTGGAGAGCCTTCAGCATGGATTGACCGCCGTGGCCGGTCATCAGTGGCCAGGAGAAGCGCGCGTCGAGTTCGAGGGGCCGGCGGAAGCTTCCGGCTTTGATGGGCTTGCTACAGAGCTGTCGACACGCTTGAGAGAGCTCCTCTCAAAATCCATCGAGGTCAAGGTGACGGGTGACCCGTACAGCTCGCGAGAGATCCAGATAGGGGACTTCCCTCCGATACCTTGCGGCGGAACCCACGTGCGAGCTCTGTCCGAGATCTCCGTTATACGAGTCCTGAGCATCAAGAGGAAAGGGAACCGTGTTCGCGTGGCTTACGACGCGCTACCTCCCTGATCCCTGAATATGAGCCGCTCGACGGACCGAAGCTTGCGGCGAGGGGTCGTGAAGCTGTCGTGCCCTGATGGCGCCCAGCAGCTCCGTCTGGTGGCCGGTGACGTCGTATTTTGGATCGATGGACTCGAGCACCGCTTCAAGAGCGTGCTGCACAGCGAGCTCATCCAGTTCATCGCGAGCCTCCACCCTGAAACCGCCTCGCTGGAGGCGATCTTCGCTCATTTTCGGGCGGTCTATCCCGTCGGATCTCCAGCGAGCCTCGAACGAACGATTCATAAGATCGTGCATGGGGCTCGGCAGGATCTGCTGCGCGCTGGCCTGGCGCTGCAGGTGATCCGAAATGTTCGCGGACTCGGCTATCGCCTCGCTGACGGATGGAGAAGAGAGGACGAAATTGACGGTGAGCACCTGTTTCGCGCCGAGATCGAAGAGCTGCGTGCGCTGGCCAACCGTTGTATTGCCTACGTGGACTCCAGGCCCATCGTCGAGAACGCGGCGGAGCTCTTCTACCTGGACGCTGAGCGCCACGTCGTGCAAGAGAATTTTTCCCATTTGTACTCGATTGGAGCTCAGATGTTGCTCGGCCTGGCCGAGCCGGCGTTCGTGCCTGATATCCTCGACATCAAGCGCGAGCTGTCTGTGCTCATGAGCTACGTGGTGTTCTGGCGGGTAGGGCACCGGATCACCGAGGAAGCCTGGCGCCTTGACTATCGGCGAGAAATTGCGAAGTGTATCGAGGATGTTGAGATGAGGATCCGAAAGATCGAACGGTTCCTCACGTCGTCGCGCCCACCCGGATAGCCAGCGCGATCAGTAGAAGCCCCATGAGGCGATTGAAGCCGAGCTCGTGCTCAAAGAAGAATCGTCGGGCCCGCGGCCGGGAGAGCGCCTGAGCGACGAAGGAGAACCAGCCGAGGAGCGTCAGGATCATCGCAGCAACGAAGCCTGCGCGGACAGGCATGGGCAGCGCCTCTCGGAGCACCAGGGCGAAGAAGCTGACCCAGAACAGGATCGCCTTCGCGTTGAGCACATTGACCAGGAAGCCTTCGAGCAGCGGGGAGCGAAGCGCGCTCCCCTTGCCGCGATAAGGCGATTCCTGATGCGGATCAGAAGGCGGTGCGGTCCTCTTGGAGAGCAGGAGGCGGATCCCCAGGTACCCTAGATAGACGGCCGCCACCCAGACCAGGGCACTGTAAACATGAGGAGAACCCGCGATGACGGCCCCCACCCCGAGGTTTGCGACGAGGATGTGCAGTGAGTTGGCCAGCGTCACGCCCGCAGCACAAAGCAGTCCGGCTCTTCGCCCACGGGTAAGGCTGTTCTTGACGGTGATGGCAAAATCTGGTCCCGGTGAGACAAGGGCCATGAGGAATATTCCGTACGCGTGAACCAGGGGCGCGAACATTTCGTGGGCTCCCTAAAGCCAAGCGAGTTGACGGTCAAGGTCGGTGACCATCCTGTCCCTTGACACGCTGGCTTGTGCATCGAGCAAGCATCGGACAAGCTTGGCTCGATTCGCGTGAGCAGCAATCCGTGCGTGACTGTCCGCTCGCTCATGGGCGGCGGGGCGTGGGGGGACGCCGGCCGGCATGCGGCGGGGCGTGGGGGGACGCCGGCCGGCATGCGGCGGGGCGTGGGGGGACGCCGGCCGGCATGCGGCGGAGCGTGGGGGGACGCCGGCCGGCATGCGGCGGAGCGTGGGGGGACGCCGCCGGTGTGCTGCGGTGCGTCGACTACGTGCTGCCGCCTTGCTGGGTCATCTCGCGCCCGATAGCCAGGTCTGATGGGAAAAGCCGCATTTCTCGCCCGCCGGCTCACGCCGAGCGGGTGCATTGTTGCAGGTACGAAGCTCGCCGCTCACCGGGAGGCCCTGAAGTCGAAGAAGATCAAGCTATCTCCCAAGGTCGACGCAGCGGTCCAGTCCGTCATTGCGTCCACCGAGGCCCTCGAGGCGCTCGGGAGCATCGACGCCACGATGGTGGAGATCGATCGCGGCACCGACCGGTGCATCGGAGCGTTCAGCAGCCAGCTCGCCAGCATCGAGCGCGCTTTCGATCACGACGACATCCTGCCGCTGACAGATGACGAGGCGGCGCGCCGTCGCGATGCGCTGCTGGTGCGCTCGGAGGTGCTGTCGTCGGGCACCGGCTTCATCCGCCTCGTCTACTCCCAGCAGTGGGTGCGCATGAGCGCGATGATCAAGGCGCTCGAGGGCAAGGACGTGAAGGCGGCGGTCGAGCGTCTCGGGCTCTCGGCCGAGACAGGCCGCCTCCAGCGCTGGACGGAGCTGTACGGCAAGAAGCTCGGCGTCACCGAGGCGAAGGCCGCGGATCCGGCCGTCAAGGCGGTCGAGGCGTGGCACGAGGCTTACGGCACGCTCCTGGTCCAGGCCCATGCCGAGTACGACGACGACAAGGACGAGACGCACGCGCTCCTCCGCGACCGGCTGCTCTCGCCGTACGAGGACGCGGCGGAGGAAGCGCGGCGCGCCGACCAGCGGGCCCGCGCCGCCAGCGCCAGGAAGAAGACCGACGCCGAGCCTGAGCCGATCGGATAGCGCTGCTCCTCGCACGCCCGCCGGCAAGCGACCGGCCATCCTACCCATCGCGCGTGGACGGCGCCGTTCGCCGGTCACCTCGCAACGCCGCTCCAGTCCCAATTCCAGGTGACATCTCTCCAGGTTCGGGAGAAATGTCGCGGGAAACCGCGTGCATTCTTTTTCGGTGCTGGCGCACGATTTCGCAACAAGCCGGGAGACCTCTCCGGAAATCGTACGGATGACGACGGACGACGTCGGATGACGGATGAGGGAGCTCCGCTCATGTCCGGCGCGCTCCTCGCCCGCGGCCGGATCCGGAGGATGAACCGCGCCGCGCTGTCGCTCGCCGCGGCGCTTTTCCTGGCGGCGCCCATGGCGCTCGCGCAGGTCCCGCCGCGCGGCGCGCGCCTGTCCTACACGCGGGGGCCTGGCACGGAGGGGTGCCCCGAGGAGCCAAGCCTCCGGCAGATCGTCGCGAGCCAGCTCGGCGGGGTCGACCCGTTCGTGCGCGACGGCGCGTGGCACATCGAGGTGGTCATCCGGCGCAAGGGGACGGCGTTCCAGGGAGAGATCGCGCTACATGACCGCGATGGTCGGGCGCTCGGCCGCCAGGAGCACTCGAGCGCGATCTGTGGCGCGCTCGTGGAGGACATCGGCCTCTCCCTCAGCGCCTTCATGCGCCCGTTGCTGCCATCAGGGCCTGCACCGGAGAGCGTTCCCATCTCGCCGCTGCCAGGGCCGCCGCCCCCGTCGGTGCCAAGGGGCGCCGCTTCACGCGTCCCGCCGGGCGCGTCGCCCGGGGCGCCGGCCTCGAAGCCGCCCAACCTGGTCGCGGTGCCAGCCCGACCCGCTCCGCGTCCGAGGCCGCCGCCGGATCGCCCGCGCCTCCAGCTCGGCGCCGGGGTGCTGCTCGGCGCCGGCGTGGCGCCCTCCGTGGCGGTCGGGTTCTCGGGGTTCGCCGGCGCCCGCTGGGAGAGGTTCTCGCTTTCGCTGGAGGCCCGCGGAGATCTTCCGATCGATGCCGAGCCCTATCGCGGCTGGACCTTCGGCGTGTCGGGGCTGAGCGGCTCAGTGGTTCCCTGCGGTCACGCGGACTGGTTCTTCGGCTGCGCCCTCGCCACGGCAGGCGGGCTGTGGAACGTCAGGGACAGCACCGGCAGGGAACTCGTACTGCCCTACGCAGGGCTTGGGTTTCGTGCGGGGCTGGAGATGCCGCTTTCGGCTCGCCTTGCCGGGCAGCTCAGCGGCGACCTCTCGATCAACATACATCGGACGCACATTCGACCGATCCATGGCGAGGGGTGGTCTGTGGCGCCGGTCTCGGAGGCGGTGGCGCTCCGTCTGGTCGCTTTCTTCTGAACCTCCGTGCGGTTTCGCGAATCGTCGGACGTGCCTATGGGAGCTATTCCCATGAGGCGGCTGCGAGCGCATGCAGCGCGCGGAGGTCGCCGCGCGCCCCTCGCCGCCTGCCACCCCCCTTGGCGAGGCCGCTGTTGCGCCCGAAACGAGCCGTCGACTCAGGCCGGTACAGAGCTGGTGCGTTGACAGCAGAACGTCGCCGCCGAGGTGGGCGCGACGCTGCCCACCGCCTCGCCGCCGGACGCTTCGCACTTTCCGGGCTCGAGGCTGACGACGCTCACCGACTTGCTTCCGAGCGCCGTGCCGGTCGCGACGGTCCCGCAGTCGGGGGCGTCGGCCGTGATCACCTGGGCCGCAACGAGCTGCGAGCACCCTTCGTCGCTGAACGCGGAGGCCAGGACGCTGCATGTCGCTCCGGTGGGCTCGGTGCAGCCGCACGGCGCGCAGCCGCGGGTGTCCTCGACGCCGGTGTGGAAGACGTGCCGGTCCGGGTACGTGGCGGGGCAGTCCTGCTCTCCCTCGTGGTGGATGCACGTGAGAAACCCCTCCGGCGGCGCGGCGTCGCCGATCGGCGGCGCCGGCGTGCAGGTCATCCCGGGATCTGCGCACGGGGGGGACGCGTTTCCGGTACACGCGCGGGCGACGATCGCGAAGCTTCCCTCCGTCGCGGGCTCGTCGGGGTTCTCCGGCGCCTCCGTGACTCTCGGTGCGCAACCTGCGGAGACGACGCGAGGCGCCTGGATCGCGAGCGATTGCACGCACGGGACGCCACCGCAGGTCCGTCCGGTTTCGACGGCATTCACCGAGGTGCAGGTCCCGTCCCACCCATCCGGGGCAGCGAACGAGGTCGCTGGCGCCTCGGGGCCGCCGCACGGGAAGCTGGCGTAGGCCCTCCATGCCATCGGCACCTCGCATGTCGCCTCGGGCGGGTCGCACGCGCAGGCGGGGCACTGGTGCGGGGCCGGAGCCGCGAAATCCGCGTAGCCTTCGTAGCCGACGATCGGCGCGTTCGGAGGGCAGCTCGGCACGCCGTCGGGGGAGCCGATCCAGAGCAGCGCGGGCTCGGACCACCCGAGCGGCTCCTTCGGTACGCACTGCCCTGCGCAGACCTCTGCTGGTGGGATCAGGTCGCCGAAATCGGACGCGATGGCGACGTCCGTGTCGTCCTCGGCCGCGCAGTCATCGCCGCCATCGCCGCCACCACCGCACCCGCCAGCTCCGCCGGCGTCCGGGGGGTCGAGCACCTCACAAGGCGTTGTCTTGGGTCCTTGGTCTTCATCCCAGGGGCATATGTATCCGGTCGACGACCCGCATCCGCCGGACGTGACACCGAGCCCGAGCGTGCTCGCGCACCACACCACGATCCCACGCCGCCAACGTCGTGCCCGCGCCGCCATGACCTCTCCATCTGCGGCGCCGTCGAGGGGGCGCCGCGGTAAGCGCGGCCACGTTACCAGGGGACCCCAGGGCGCCGCCAGATCCATCCTGGGGCAGACCACCCCCGTTCGATCACATTACGAAGAGCGAGGTACTTTTCTCATCTTTCGCAAGGCGACAGCCCGCGTTGCCCTTCATGAGGGCTCGACCTTTCCCCGTCGTCGAGCGGCCGTCCTGCACCTGCCGCCAGAACGAGCGCTCTGGTGCCCCACGGTTACGCGGGCCCGTCGATTGTGCAACGAGAAGCGGTGCAGTCCCGGAAACCGCTCCGATGAAGACCCCGCTGCCAATTCCTCCCCGCGGAAGGGCCGTCGCCTGTCCTCCGAGCGCCGGAACCCCGGACGGGCCACCGCGCATGCAGCGCGCCGCTCGACGTCCTCCGCGTCGCTCCGATCTGCATCACTTGCTTCGTCCGCCACCCCGCAAGCAGGCGCTCCCAGGAGGGCAGCCATGACCAAGGCGATTCTGCTGCGCGGAGCCACCTCCGGCGCAACGGGGAGCGTTGCGCCGGAGTTCCAGCGCGAACGTCATGCCAGGGTGTCTGTCCCGCACGAGGGGCGAGCGGACCGAGCGAGGCGCGGCGCCAGGAGTCCGCCTGGCCGTGTGCCCCATCAGCAAACGAGGGAAGCCAGGCGCGGTCTGTTGCACGGTGACCTTCTCTTATCGCGCTCCAGACCGTCCTCGGACGAGGTGACGCCGCCGCACCTTTCCGCATCGTGAGACTGAACTAGACTCCGGACATGCCTGACCCGGCTCAGCCCTTCACCAACGACAACGACGAGGACGAGGATCTGCTCAGCGAAGAGGACGAGGATCTGCTCGACTAAGCGTCTTGGGCCACGCTCTACGCCGTCGGCTACATCCGCATCCTCGCCGACGCGATCGAGCACGGCGACGCCGATCTCCAGGTGGATCCCTCGGCGTGGGAAAACACCCTGACCGCCGCCGATGGGGCGATGTTGGAGCACGTCCGCGGTCGCCTGCACGGGCCTATATCCATCACCGTGGAAGACGTCGAACGGATGCGGCGACTCCGCGGACTAGGTTCCGCTGCGCTCTCGGGCAGCGAGCGGTCGCCCGAGCTCTACCCGCTCGCTCTTCGGTGCATGGAATCTCTGTTCGGACCGGACTGGAAGCGCGCGTCGCGGGAAGCCGCGTTCTACGCGCGCGCTCTCAATCAGGAGTTCCACCCTCGTAGCCGCACTTAACGGGAGCTCCGGCGATGAACACACAGATGTCCCCGTTTTTGTAATAGTACCAGCATCTGCTGGCCAGGCCGAGGCCTCTGCATTGCATCAGTAGTCCAGTTTTGACGTCGGATTTGTACGGGTGTTTTCGTCCGGCCGGGCAAGCCATTCCTGCCTCGGCGCACTTCATCATGCACTCCGACATCGGCCGGGGGGTCTGCGTTGGCGAAGAGCTTGCCGCGCAGAACGGAGGCCGGCGATGATTTCCGCGACCTCTCGACGGCATTCACCGAGGTGCGTGCACCGTCCCACTCAGTAGGGGCACCGAACGAGGTTGCGGGAGCCTCAAGGCTGCCTCCGGGGACGTCGCCCTTCATGATGGCTCGGCCTGTTCCCATCGTGCGCCGTCCCCGCCTGCCGCCGGAACGAGCTCTCTGGCCCCCCACGGTGACGCGGGCCAGTCGATTGTGCAGCGAGAAGCGGGGCAGTCCCGGATAGCGCTCCGATGAAGACCCCATTGCCCACCCCTCCCCGGCGGGAGGGCCGCCGCGATGCGCCTGGATCCCGGACGCGCCGCCGCGCACACAGCGGGCCGAAGGAGGCGCTCCACCCGGCGGTCTCGCTCTCGATCGATGCCCTCTGGGCCGAGCGAGCGTTCGTCGCCCACCTGCTCCGCGCCCTCCACGTTCCCGCCCGCGACCGCGAGGATCTCCTCCAGACGGTGCTCCTCGGCGCCTGGGAAGCCATCCGAGCGCGCAGGTACCGCCCGGACCCACGGCGGCGCCCGCGCGCGGCGCTGCGCGCATGGCTGCACGGGGTCGCCTGGCGCCAGGTGTCCCATTACCGGGAGAGTGCCTATATCCGCTGCGAGATCCTGTGCAGCGCGCCCTTCTCGCCCGCCGACCAGTCGCCTGTCGAGATCGAGGGAGAACTCCTTGCCCGCGCCGCGCTCCGCGAGGTCGCCGCGCTCCCCGCGGGCCATCGCGAGGTCCTCCTCGCGGCGGCCGGGCCTCCGAGCCTCGTCGCCTGGGCACGAGCGTGCGGCATGAACCCCAATTCCGCTGCCAGCAGGCTCCGTCGCGCCAGGAGGGCGCTGGCCGAGAAACTCGCCTCACCGAGCCTGCCGACCGGTGACGGCGCCGTCCGGTGACGCCGTCGCCGATGATGCCTCCGTTCGGCGCCCGCTCGGCCGGTCGCGTCGAGCCCGTGTACGATTTCGCAACGATCCGGGCGGCCTCGCCGGATTACCTATCCATGAAAGAATCCCGAGCACGCCCAGCGCCCCCTCCTGCGCCCGACCCGGCGCCGGCGTCTGTACTTGCCCCGGAGGCGGCGCCCGCTCCCGCCCCGGAGATGACGCCTGCGCCCGACCCAGAGCCCGCTGCCGTACCCGATCGGGATCCTGCGCCCGCCATCGGCCCGCCCCCGCGGCCCTCGTTCGAGGAGGTCTATCAGACCTTGCTCCCGTACGTCCTCGTGGTGCTCTGGCGGCTCGGCGTTGCATCTCGAGATATCCACGATGTCGCTCACGAGGTGTTTCTCGTCGTTCACCGGCGCCTCGAGGACCACGATCCTCGCCTGTCGCTCAAACCGTGGATCGCGGGGATCAGCGCCAATGTCGCCCTTCGCCACCGGGCGCTCGCCCGGAACCAGCGGGAGCTGCTCGCGCTCGACGATTCCGAGCCCATCGAGCTCGCGGACCCCGGGCTCGACGCCGAGCGCCGGGTCGCACAGGCCGAGACCCAGCGCATCGTCCGCGAGCTCATCCAGCGCATGGAGAGGGAACGACGAGCGGTGTTCGTGCTCTACGACCTCGAGGGGAGCGACATGCGCGACATCGCGCAGGCCCTCCAGATCCCCGTGAACACCGCATGGGATCGGCTGAGACGCGCCCGCAGCGAGTTCACGGCCGCGGTCAAACGCCTCTCCGCGCGGGACCCGGACGCGCTCGGCCTTCGTCGCCTGCGCGTCGTCCTGGCGCCGTTCGCCCTTGCCGACAGACCCATGCTGCTCGACGCAAGCAACGCCCGGCTCGGCCTTGCGCAGGGGCTCGCCGGACCGCTGTGGGTGCAGCTCCAGCGATCGCTCGCCTCGACCGGAGGGCTGGCCCGCCGCACGGACGGCCTCCACGGCAGCCCCGCAGTGCAGCCCCATGCCGGCGCCTCCCCGCTCCACCGTCCCGCGAGCGCGGTGGGGCCCGCCGGCGCCACCGCGGAGAAGCGCACGCCGCCGGTCATCACGATCGCGCGATCCAGGCTCATCAAGGCAGGCGTTGCGCTGTTCCTCGGGGGAGCCGGGGTGGGCGCCGGCGTGGTTTATGCCGGGCTCCCGCCGCCTGCTGCGGCGCCGGTGGTGTCCGTCCGCGCCGAGGTCGAAGGCGCCGCGTCCGAGCGAGCCGGGCGCACCGAAGCGGGGCACGACGGGCGCGCCGCGCCCGAGCGAGCCGAGCGCGCCGCGGGCGAGCTCGCCGTGGTCGACGCCGTCGCGAACGCTGGGCCCTCGGTGGCGGTGGCGACGGCGGCCGCGGCGCCGTTACGCGCCTCCCCCCGCAAGGCGGCTCCGCCCAGCGAGCACGACACGACCGAGGAGAGCGCGTTGCTCAGCAGCGCCGGCCTTGCGCTCAGCGAAGGGAAGGCGACAGAGGCGCTCGAGGTGCTGGCCCTGCACGAGCGGAGTTACCCGCGCAGCCCGAGAGTCCAGCTGCGCGAGGCGCTGGCCATCCAGGCCCTCGTCCAGGCCGGGCGGCGCGCCGACGCCCGCGCGCGAGCGGAGCGGTTCCGCGCGGCGTTCCCTCACGCCGTGTTTCTCCCCGCCATCGAGGCGGCCGTGAACAGCCCATGAGGGCCGCCGCGTGCGCTTCTGCGCTTCGCCTCCGATCGACGACACCGCCGGCGCTTCGGCCCTCCGCGAGCGGGCGCACGGGTTCGTCGGGTCCGCTCGCGAGGGAGAACTCCGGTCGGGCTGTCCGCCGCAGCCGGAGGACGCCGGCGGCCGGACCCGACGCCATGCAGGTGGTGCTCGACCGGCCGTGGGGCGCGGGCTAGCCTGTGCGGGAAGGACCCACGATGAGCAAGAAGCTGGACGACGAGTTGGCCCAGGCGCTGTCTCTCGCAGAGCAGCAGGATACGCCCGCGGTGGTGAAGCCGGCCGCGGCCAGCCCGGCGCCGAAGGCGCGCCCGTCGCGCAGCCTCGGCCTGCTGGCGACGCTGCTCGTCATGGTGGGCGCGCTCGTCGCCCTGTTCCTCGTCGGCTTCAAGGAAGCGGCCGTCTACGCGACGCCGGTCGACCAGCTGCTCGCGTCGAAGGACAAGCTCGCGGGCCGCAAGGTCCGGGTCGAGGGCGAGCTCGTGCCCGGCACGCTGGTCAAGCGCGATTCGCCCTGCGAGTACCGCTTCCAGATCCACGGCACGCAGGCGGCGCTGCCCGTGCGCTACGCCCAGTGCGTCATCCCCGACACCTTCCGCGACGTCCCGAGCGGCGGCGTCCAGGTGACGGTCGAGGGCGCGCTCTCGCAGGGCGGCGACTTCGAGGCGAGCCTCGTGATGGCCAAGTGCACCTCGAAGTACGATCCCAACTCGCACGAGATGAAGGGCGGCGCCCAGCCCGGCGCGGGCCCGCTCTCGCTCAACTGAGCGCTCCCCGCCCAAAGGCGCCGCCGCGCGCGGCGCCGACACGCCCAAAGCGCCGCCCCGCGGCGCCGACACGCCTGGATCCATCTCCCCGCTCCCCGGCGGGCCGCTGACTGGCTCGCTCGCGGGACCTTGAGCCTCCTCGACAAGCTGGTTAAGAGACATCCCCGGACCGACGCCCGAGGAGGAGGCATTTGAGCCACGATCGCGATCTCGTCGTCCTGACGCAGAACATCTGGGGGGGAGTCGCCCTCTGGGAGCGGCGCCGGACGATGCTTGCCAGGCTCATCGGCGATCTGCGCCCCGGCCTCATCGGGCTCCAGGAGGTGCACGCGGCGGCGGCGAGCGGCGATCTCGGCCAGGCCGGGGAGCTCGCGCGGCTCGCCGGCGGATACAGGGCCTGGTTCGCGCCGGGCAGGGTCGCCGCGAGCGGCGAGTGCGAGGGGGTCGCGCTGCTCTGCCGGGAGGACGTCGAGGTGCTCGACCACTCCGTGGAGGCGCTCACGCTCGATCGCGACGATCCGTTCGAGCGTGACAGCCAGCGCGTCGTCTTGCGCGCCGCGATCCGGCACGCCGGCGCGGTGGTCGACGTGCTCGTCACGCACCTCTCGCTGTCGAAGCGCGCCCGGGCACGCACCGTGCGCGAGCTCGTGAGCTTCGCCGCGCGCGAGCGCCAGAAGTCGGGGAGCCAAGGCGCCGTGCTGATGGGCGACTTCAACGCGCTCCCCAGCGAGGAGGCGGTCTGTTATCTCCAGGCGAGCGCCGGAAACGGCTCCTGGCTCGACGCCTGGACGCAGGCGCACCCCGGCAAGGCGGGCGGCACCTGGCCCGCGGGCCTGCCGCTGCGCCGCATCGATTATGTCTTCGTTCAACCGGGGGAGGGGTGGGCGATCACGCGCTGCGAACGGGCGCCGTTCTCCGGCTCGGATCACCACGGCGTGGCCGCGTGGCTGCGGCTCGGCGCCTGATGGGCGGGGCCACGCTCGCCCGGATCTCCAGCGGATCATCGATGGATGAGGCGTTCGCGCGCAAACTGTACCCGCTGCGGCGGACCGGGTAGGCTGGCGGCCCATGAGCAGGCTGCTGATTGGGGGCGACCGGCGGCACGGGCGCCGCGTTGATCCGTCAGGCGCTGGAAGCCGGACACGAGGTCTCGGCATTCGCGCGCACGCCCGCCACCATCCCTGTCCCGCACCATGAGCGGCTGCGCGCGCTCCGCGGCGACATCATGGATGCCGAGCAGGTGTCGCGCGCCGTGTCCGGCCACGACGCCGTCCTCTCGGCCCTGGGGTCGCGCGGCCTGGGTCCGACGCGCGTCTACTCCGACGGCATCGTCCACGTCCTGCGCGCGATGAAGGAGCATGGCGTCCGCCGCCTGATCGCCGTCACCGCGGCGGGCATCGGCGAGGAGCAGCAGCCTGCGCTCTGGTTCCGGCTCCTCGTCAAACCCATGCTCCGCAACAGGTATTCTGACATGCTGCGCATGGAAGAGGCCCTCCGCCGGAGCGATGTGGCCTGGACCGTCGTGCGCGTCCCCAAGCTCACCGAGGGGCGGCTCACCAAGGAGTGCCGCGCCGAAGTCGACCCCTCGCCGCCGGAGGGCTACCTCTTTGGCGGTCCCACGATCTCGCGCGAGGACCTCGCGTATTTCATGCTATCTCAGCTGGACAGCGACGAATACCTCCGCAAGGCGATCGTCGTCACGTACTGAGAGCGCGGCGCGCTCGTCATCTCTTGACGCAGCCGCGGAGCATCGGTCTGCTGCCGCCCCCGCCGTCGTGGCCAGCCTGCGGCGCGCCTGCGGTGATCGCCATGAATGCCGCGATCACCGTGATTCCCGCGATGCTGCCGAGCAGAGGCCTCAGAAATCATGATCTCCTTTCCCAGGACGGCTCTCCCATTGTTCCTCGGTTTGGCGCCGATCGCCCTGACCGGGTGCGAGCTTCTCGTCGCACCGGACCGCAGCAAGATCGATGCGCCCGCAGTCGGCGGTAGCGGCGGAGAGGGTGGTAGTCGTGGACAGGGCGGCAGCGGTGGACAGGGAGGCAATGGAGGAGAGGGGGGTAGAGGCGGAGAGGGCGGCAACGGCGGAGAAAGCGGCGGCGGACAGGGCGGCGCGCCAGGCGCGGTGTGCGGCGATGGAACGGTCAGCGCTCCTGCCGAGATGTGTGACGATGGGAATCGGATCGCTGGCGACGGGTGCGATCCGGGATGCGCGATCGAGCCTGGGTTCGCGTGCGCCGGGGCGCCGAGCCGTTGTACGAGCGGGTGCGGCGACGGCGCGCTGCGCGGCTCGGAGACCTGCGACGACGGCGCCGACGAGGACGGCGATTGCTGTTCGCGCGCGTGTCAGATCGAGTCCGGCTGTGAGGTCGAGCCGAACGACGAATTCACCTCGGCCAACGACGCCTTCGCCATCGCGCCCGGCGGTCGAATCCGCGCGTTCATCGATCCCGGATCCGACGTGGACGTGTTCTCGGTGATCGTCCCCGAGGGATCGGTCGGGCGCATCAAGGCAGAGACGCTCGATGGCCCGCTGGGCACGACGTGCAGCTCGCTCGGCGTCGATACCCATGTGGCGATCTTCGACGCGAGCCTGGCGAGCATCGAGGACAACGACGATGTCGCCGACGACGATTACTGTTCTTTCCTGGC
Organism: Sorangium aterium; assembly: GCF_028368935.1. Lineage (NCBI taxonomy): Bacteria > Pseudomonadati > Myxococcota > Polyangiales > Polyangiaceae > Sorangium > Sorangium atrum. The sequence continues at coordinate 1,213,807 of NZ_JAQNDK010000002.1, forward strand.
GCTGCGCAAGCTGAGCCCCGGCGAGTATTTCGTCCGCGTGCAGATCTCCCCTGAAGCGGAGCCCGCGACGTTCGACTACACGCTCTCACTCACGCTGGATACCTCGGTGTGCGGCGACGGCGTGCTGGAGGATCCGGAGCTCTGCGACGACGGCGACACGACGGGCGGTGACGGTTGCAGCGCCGCGTGCGAGCTGGAGATCCGCTCTCCCGAGGTCGAGCCGAACGACACCGTGGCGGAGGCGGACGGGCGCGTCGTGCTCCGGCCGAACGTGCTCGTCTCCGCGGCGATCGAGCCCGTCGGCGACATCGACGTCTTCGCCTTCGAGGTGCCGAGCCTCGCGGACGTCCAGCTCGCCACGTTCAGCCCCGGGCAATTGAACGAGTGCGTCCAGGGAGTCGACACCTTCCTCCAGCTGCTCGACACGGACGGCGCCTCGGTGCTGGCGAGCGACGACGACAGCGGCCCCGAGGCTTGCTCGCTCATCGACTCGAGCGTCGACGACAGGGCGACCCGGCTCCAGCCGGGCACGTATTATGTGACCGTCGAGGAGTTCGACAACGACGCTTCCATCCCCGGGTACGACCTCCTCATCGCCTTCACCTCGCTTTGCGGCAACGGGGTGATCGAGGAAGGCGAGGCGTGCGACGGTGGGGAGCGGTGTTCCTCGGAGTGCGCGCGGATCGCGGTGTGCGGCGACGGAGCCATCGACGGCGCCGAGACGTGCGACGACGGCGGGACCGAGGGCGGAGATGGCTGCAGCGCCGCGTGCCAGCTCGAGGGGATCCTCCCGGAGATCGAGCCGAACGACGCGCGAGGCCAGGCCACCGTGGGGCAGGCGACCGCGGCGGGCGCGCTGTTCGCCGCGTCGATCTCTCCGCCGGGAGAGGTCGACTTCTTCGCCGTCGACGTCCCCGGCCTGGCCGAGCTGGAAGTGGAGACCTTCGACGCGACCGGCCCGGCCTCTTGCCGCGGCATCGACACCGCGCTGCAGCTCCTCGGGCCCGATGGCGCCGTGATCGCCGAGGACAACGACGGCGGCGAGGCCAGGTGCTCCCGTATCCGCGCCTCCGTCACCGCGCCGGGCGTCGATCACGTCCGCTATTACGTGCGCGTCCAGGACGCTCGAGGAGACTCCATCGCTGGATATACCCTGCGCGCGCGGACGACGGCCGTCTGCGGCGACGGCGTCGTCGAGGGCCTGGAGGAGTGCGACGGCGGCGCAGCGTGCGGGGCGACGTGCCAGCGCATCCCGGTGTGCGGCGACGGCTTCGTCGACGAGCCCGAGGTCTGCGACGACGGCAACACAGCAGGCGGGGATGGCTGCGACGCCGCCTGTCGGATCGAGGGGGTGATCGCCGAGATCGAGCCCAACTCGACCCCTGCCGAGGCCGAGGCGAACGGCGCTGTCGCGCCGGGAGCGCTCGTGTCCGGCGCGATCGAGCCGGACATCGATGTCGACCTCTTCGCCCTGCGGCTCACGACCGTATCCGATCTCCGGCTCGAGACCTCCGACTCGAGCGGCCCCGGGCGGTGCGCCGAGGGCGTCGACACGGTCCTCTCCCTTCTCTCGTCGGACGGGGCGACGGTGCTCGCCTCCGACGACGACGGCGGGATCGGCGCCTGCTCGCTCATCGACTCGCGGAGCCCGGGCGGGGCCGCGGCGCGCCACCTGGAGCCCGGGACATACCATGTCCGTGTCAGCGGCTTCCCGGAGCAGCCGGGGGCCCGCTACACGCTGCGGGTCTCGCTCGACGCCTCGTGCGGCGACGGCGTGAGGGAGGGCGCCGAGGAGTGCGACGGCGGCGCGGGGTGCAGCGCCCGCTGCGAGAGGCTCCCGGTCTGCGGCGACGGCCTCCTCGACGCGCCGGAGGGGTGCGACGACGGCAATGCCGCGGGCGGCGACGGGTGCAGCGCCGCCTGCCAGCTCGAGGCGGTGACCGCCGAGATCGAGCCGAACGACACGCCCGCGCAGGCCGGCGCGGACGATCTCGTGATCTCGGGTGACGCGCTCCTCGCGGCGAGCCTCGCCGCGGGCGGCGACAGGGACGTGTTCCGCCTGAGCTTGCCTGTCGCCTCGGTCGTGCGCCTCGAGGTCTTCGACGGCACCGCGGCCCGCTGCGAGGGAGGCCTCCTCACGACGCTCCGCGTGCTCGACGCGGCGGGCGGGACGGTCGCGACGGACGAGGGGCTCTCCGACGTAGCCTACGCGGGCGGCATCGGCGGATGCTCCGCGCTCGTCGTGGCGTTGCCCTCCGGCGACCACGACGTCGAGGTCGCGGCGCGCGAGGACGGCGCGGAGTTTCCGCTCTACCTCCTCCAGGCCAAGATCCTCGCGCCCGCGGGCGCCGAGGAGGAGCCGAATGGCACCGTCGCCACCGCGAGCGGATCCGTCGGCTCCGATGTGTTCATCGCCGGCGCGCGGACGACCGACGATTTCGACTTCTACGCCGTGGATGTCCCGGAGGGCCGGTCGATCCGCGCGGAGATCATCGAGGGCGGCGAGGAGACGTGCGAGTCGCTCGAGATCGACAGCCGCCTGTCGCTGCTCGACGCCGGGGGCTCGCTCATCGCGGACGACGACGACAGCGGCCGGGGCAACTGCTCGATCCTCGACGGCACCGGGGACGCCCCGCGCCACCCCGGGGCTCACGCGCTACCGGCGGGGCGGTACTTCCTCCGCGTCCGCGCCGCGTCTGGCGCCTCGGGCACCGCGGCCCTCTTCGACTACCGGCTGGCCGTCACGCTCCGCTGAGGAGCGCGGACGCCGCCGGACGTCCGGGATCGCCGGTGGCCCCGTCCGGCCGGGACGCCGCGCGTCCGGCGCCGGGCGCCTCCGGGAGGCCGGGACGCACCCGCCGCCGCGCGGCGACTCGATGTCTCGATATCCCATCATCGCGAGACTGCCGCGCTCCGTCGCGCCGCCGCGCGGTGTGGCTCCGCGGTGCTCATCGGAGCCGCATCGGAGGGCCATACCCACAAGCGCCTTCGCGGGGCGTCTTCGGTGGTCTTCGGTGGGTAGGTGGGTAGATCGAGCGCCGGGGGCGGCGCGGAGCTGCCTTGTGCCTCGCCCGCGCCCCCCGGCGCGCGCCGGCCCCGGCGTTCCCCGGCGATTCCCGCCCTCGGCCGCGCCTCCCTACACCGCCTCTCTCGGCGCGGGTGCGTGATACTTCGGCCGGATGTAGGAGCCCGAGGGGTGCGTTCAAGGCAGAGGGCATGAGTTCATAGTCGAGGAGTGCCGGTATTATCCATGGTTCTAACTCCGTCGTGTTTTCGACCGAAAAGATGCCAGTCAAAAGTGCTTGCGTGAAACCGCGGGGAGAATAGTCTCCTGTTGTTCGCGTCATGACCTCGGGGCGGGTTCCTCCGGGAGCGTGACCGTGACGGGACGACGACGACGTGCGTCGTTCCCGTCGGGCACCGCTCTCGTGGCGCACGCCCCGGGGGAATGCATCCCTTGGGTGACGATCTGGATAGGTATCTGCATCAAACTTCACCACAGATTCGATTCCTCGGAGGTATTTCTCATGAAGAATTTCGCTCGTTGGGTGCTCGCTTTCGCAACCGTCACGTCGATCTCGGGCAGCGCTTTTGCCATCCGGAACGACTGTCTCTACAACGTGTCGATGAAGACCGGGCTGAGGAAGGTGCCCGTCGGTACGACCGTCTTCCAGCTGGCCGAGCAGGCGGGCACCCCGTTCAACGATGAGTGCGGCTACGTGGGCAAGTGGGGAGTCGTGGCGGCCCCGGGCGCCGCCGTCGCCGCAAACATCTTCCTTCGCCAGCAGACGACGATCGGGAACAACGACTGCGACTGGAACTCCTTCTATTTCACGGACGGGAGCATCTCGCTCCTGCCCACCGTGCCGATCCCGCCCAGCACCGTGGCGTTCCCGCCCAGCTCCGGCATCACCTCGCGGCTCCAGAAGGCGCCCCTGTGCAACTTCGTGGGGATGGAGGACGACTTCACCGGGACGATCAAGGCCACGATTCAGTTCTATTCCTCGCTGTCGATGCCCGTGCCGGTCACGTTCGCCCCGCATTGCTACTGACGGCGTGCCTTTGAGACCGGTCTTCACTGGGCTCTGAGACGGCGCCCGGCGTTCGACCGATCGGCGAGAGCCTCCCTGCAGAAAGCCCTTAGTAACGGCCCCGGGCAGGTCGGGGAGGCGCTCGTCGAACGCGTCGTGCGGAGTGAGGAGGGGGCGCCGGCGGGAACGCCGGTAGCCCCTTTCTCTTCTCCGCCTCTGCCGAGCTCCCGGCCGCAGCGCTCTAGCCAGGTCAACTTGTCTGGAGGAACAATGATGCAACCGAGTTCGTCGCAACGGAACCCCTCGCGCCGGCCCTTGTGGATCGCCGCCGGATTGCTCCTGGCCGCCCTCGCCGGCGTCGCCCTATTCCTCGCCTTCCGCTCCGGGGACGAGCAGACCGCCGGGGCGAGGGGCCCGGACGCCGGAGCCGAGAAGCACGTCCGCTATCGCAACAGGGCGCTCGTGCGCGGCGCGGCGCCGGCGGCGAAGGAGGAGGCGCGGCCCACCATCAGCGGCCTTGTCTATGGCACGGACGGGAGCACCCTCGCCGGAGCGACCGTCGTCGCCATGACCTTCGAGGTCGCCGGCAACGTGCTCTCGACCGCGGGCTCCGTGAAGAGCGACGATGCCGGGCGGTTCGAGCTCACGCTCCCGGACGGCACCTATCAGCTGAGCGCGAGCGTCGATGGGTACGGGACCACGTCGACCACGGCGCGCCCCGGCGAGGCGGTGAGCCTCGTGCTGCCGAAGAGCGGCGTCATCGAGGGGCGCGTGCTGGACGAGCGGGGCGAGCCCGTGCGCCGCTTCTCGATCGACGTCCTCTCGGCCGTGACGGCGGAGACGCCGGCGACGCCGCCCCTGTTCTCTCGCACGTTCGAGAGCCAGGACGGCTCGTTCCGCGTCGATCAGCTGCCCTCGTGGGACGTCGTCGTCAGGGCGACGGCGGCGGAGTTCGCGCCCGCGTTCTCCTCGAACGTCAACGTGCGCGCCGGAGACGTCGAGAAGATGGATCTGACCCTCTCGAAGGGATGTACTTTGACCGGGCAGGCGGTGGACTCGTCCGGCGCTCCGCTGCCTGGGGTGTACGTGGACGCCGAGTCGCTCTTCGCCGTCGGCGAGCTGAGCAGCCTGGCCATGGAGGCCGCCGCGCAGGCGCAGACGGAGGACGACGGCTCCTTCAGCCTGCCGCACGTGCCGAAGGGCACGATCGTCGTCCGCGGCTATGACGGCAGCAACGCCGTGAGCTCGACCGAGATCGAGGTCGCGAGCTGCGACGGCCTGAAGCCGGTGAAGCTCGTGATGTCGCCCGGCGGCACCCTCTCCGGCGTGGCGCGAGACGCCGACGGCAAGCCCATCGCCGGCGCCAGGCTCACGCTCATGCACCGCCCGATCGGCTTCGTGAACACGGTGAGCGAGGCGGATGGCAGCTTCCACTTCGACCAGGTTCCGGCCGGCGAGCTCCGCGTCATGATGCGGCGAGGCGAGGAGGTGATGCTCGCGGCGGTCGGCATCGAGGAGGGGAAGAGCGCGCAGCACGACATCTCCTTTGCGCCTCGGGGCACCGGGGAGATCCGCGGCCGCGTCACGGTGGGCGGCAAGCCGCTCCCGGGGGCTCGCCTCATGCTGGCCACCCAGATCGGGGACGACGGCGCGATCGGCATGTTCTACCCCGTCACCGCGGAGGACGGCTCGTTCCGCGCTTCCGGGCTCCCGACCGGCGGCTACATCATCAACGTCGAGTCGACGAGCATCGGGACCGGCGTGCACGTGAAGCCGGGCGAGGTCACGACCGCGGATCTCCAGGTGATCGACCTGCCCAGCATGAAGGGCAAGGACGCCGAGCTCCCGCTGCGGTAGCGAGCGCACCGCAGGCGGCTATCTCCCGGCTGTCCGGAGGCGGAGCCTCCTGGACGGCCGGTCCGCGTTTTATGTCACTCCGCCGGGGCGATGGTCAGCGTGAACGGCCCCGAGGAGGCGGCGTTGTAGCTGTCGACGAAGATGTCGATCGGCTGGCCTGCCGTCGCCTCCACCATGATCGACTCGGGCCAGCCGGACTCGAAGGGATCATCCGCGCACATGATCTCGCTGTCCTGGGCTGCGCAGTCGCTGCGCGCGTAGAGGACGATATCGGCGTGGCCCTCCGGCGTCGCGGTGATCGTCAGATTGCCGCTCGTCTCCGGGGTATACCGGTACACGAGCTCCCCGCCTTCGCCGCCGCACGACGCCGTGACGCCCTGCGTGCCCTCGGAGGTGTCCCCCACCGTCGTCGCTTCCGTGAGCGTCGCCGCGGCCGCGCACAGGGTCTCCAGGTTCACCCGGCACTCGTTGCTGCACAGGTTGTCAGCCACGGTGTCTCCGTCGTCGCACTCCTCCGTGCCGACGCGCGCTCCGTCCCCGCAGATCTCCTCCGCGAAGGACACATCGAGCGTATACGACGCGTCCATCCCGTTCTTGCCCTCGATGAAGATGAAATAGGTCTGACCGGCCTCGGTGAGGAGCTCGAGGGGGGCGTCTTCCGGTCCGAACGCAGGGACGCAGCCGAGCAGCGTCGTCTCGTCGTCGCAGCTCTCCCGGATGTACCAGTCGAAGTCGGCCTCCGTCGCCGTCGCCGTCGCGGCGATCTGGACCGCGCCCTTGGCCGGCGCGACGAACCGGAAGACCCGCTCTCGCATGCCCGTGCCCGTGACGGACGTGGTGAGACCAGGGCAGAGCGCGGCGAACAGGTTGGTGCCGGCCTCCGTCGTGCCGGTGAACCTCCCGCCCTCCGAGACGTCGATGGCCTCCGCGCACGCCGCGGCGACGCTCTCGACGCACGCTGTCGTCGTCGAGCAGTCCCGCTCCTCGCAGTCCTGCAGGCCGTCCTTGTCCTCGTCCTCGCCGCTGTCGCAGATCTCACCCTCCGCGACGCAGAACGCGGTGTCCTCGTCGCAGGCGCTCTTGCACTGCGCGTCGTCGTCGCAGCCGCCAAAGCACATCGTCCACCCGTCGTCGGTCACGTCGACGCACGTATGCCCCGCCCTCCCGCAGTCGGACGTCTCTTCACAGGACTTGAGGCAGAGCGAGAAGCTGCCCTGCGGCAGACACTCGGATCCCTCTCCGCAGGGCAAGAGCTCCGTGTCGCAGAGCCTTGTGCAGTAGCCGCCCGCCCAGCCGAAATCCTCCTCGGTCAAGCAGAGCCCGCCGTGGCAGTCCTCGTTGACCGCGCAGGCCTCGCCGTCCGCTTTCCCCTCCGGCCCGACGCCCTCGCCGTCGTCACCGCCGTCACCGCCCTGGCCGCCCGCGCCGGACGCTACCTCCACCGGCTCGATCTCTTCGTCGTCGCCGCACGCGGCGAGCGCGAGAGACATCGCTGTGACCGCTGACAGGGGGAGAGCAAGTCGCATGTTGTTTCTCCTGAAATAGAGGTACAGCGCTCGTATCACGGAGCGCAGCAAAACCTGCCACAACGGTAAAAATAGACCGGATTCACTGGAATTATTACGTCCGGGGCGAAATGTGGTGGTAAGAAAAGAACCCTTACAATCGTTCAATGCTGAGACCGTGGCGTTTCAAAAACGAAACCCGTAGGGGACGTCCTTGACGCATGGCCGCAATTCGGGGTGCGTCTTAGGGATCGTCCGGATGGCACGGTCAGTGCTTCATGGGATGCAGCGCCGCCGGCGCGGCCTTCGCCCCCCTGAGGCCCCGGCGGCGCTGTCTTTTTGTCGGTCGTCGTCTCGCCGGTCGCCGTCGCCACGCCTGAGCCCACTGGCTCGCTGCGCCGCGCCGGGCGCGATGGACACGTGGCACGCGGGGATCGAGCGCAGATCGCCGTAGCGTTGTATCGTCCCGCCGCCCCATGGCGACGAAGCTCATCGTTCCCTCGAGTCACCCCCCGAATCAGAAGTTCGAGTGCCGCGACTGCCCAGCTCGGTGCTGCCGGATGCCCTGGAACATCCGCTTCGGCGGCGACGAGGCCAGGCGGTACCTCGCCGAGCCCTGGGTGCGGGAGCGCGTCGGGGAAGAGGGGGCCCTCGTCATCGGGCGCGGCGTGCTGCCCGTGCGGGAGCGGGATCGCCAGCTCCAGTGCGTCTTCCTCGACGACGACATGCTCTGCAGCATGCAGAAGCGGTTCGGCCACGAGTACATCCCGAAATCGTGCCAGGCGTTCCCGTTCGGGTTCGTCCGAGACGAGAAGGATGTCGTCGTCGCGCAGCTCTCCCAGCTGTGCCCGTCGATCCGCGACAACTACGGCAAGCCTGTGGACCGCCAGCTCAAGGCGAAGCTCCAGCAGCGAGGCGACACGGAGCGGATGTCGACGGCGCTGGCGACGCTGAGCGGCGTGATCCTCGCGCAGCCGCTTTATCTGCGCGCCGCGAGGCACTGGGAGGAGCGGCTCGCGACCGGCGCGTCGCCGGCGTCGACGCTGGCGGAGCTCTATGACTGGACGGCGGCCTTCGAGCGCGCGCTCCCCCAGGGCCAGGGGCGCGCGACGGACGCCTCGGTCGACGCCGCCCTCGGGCAGGCCGGCAAGGAGGAGCCCGAGCCGCTCGCGCCCCGCAAGAGGCCCTCTTTCTATGCGCGGGTGTTGTTCGCCTATCTCCTCGGCAACCTCTGTTATCCGTCGCGGGTCCGCGAGTCCCACCGGGTCGAGGAGGCCTCCTGGACGGAGCTCCAGGCGCTGCGCAGCTTCGGGAACAAGGCCGCCTGGATGCTCGGGCGAGGCACCGTCGATATGCTGTTCGTCCCCAGGCCGTTCAAGCTCCAGCGGGTGAGCACGGTCGATCGCTTCCTCGCCGGCGACGAGGGGACCCTCGTCAAGGACTACCTGCGCCTCGTGCTCCAGCGCCGGCACATCTTCTCGGCGCCGAGGCACCTCCTGGCGGCCGTGCTCGACCTCTCGCTCGCCACCGTCGTGATCTCGCGCTTCGCCCGCTGCCGCGCCGCGGCGGACGGCAGGGTCAAGGTCTCTCCGGAGGACGTGCGGGAGGGCATCAGCGTCGCCGAGCTCGTCCTCCTGAGCCACGCGGCCCTCTCGGAGCAAGGCACGCTCATGAAGAACCTGCGCTGGCTCCTGCTCACGAAGCGCGAGAGCTTCCGTGCCCTGCTTGCGACCGAGGCATAGGCCCCTCGTCCGCCTGGTTGGGTGCGCTACGGGACAGGCTTTTAGCACCTCGCGTCAACGTCAGGCCGGGCTCGCCTAACCGCCGACCGCGACTATTCTCGCGCCCACCGGGCCCAGCTGGCCCATGGAGGCACGCGCATGATCGTCATGAAGTTCGGCGGCAGCTCGGTCGAGAGCCGCGCGCAGATCGAGAAGGTTCTTCACATCGTCAGAGCCCGCCTGGCCCGCCGCCCCGTCGTGGTGAGCTCCGCTCACAAGGGCATGACCGACGCGCTGATCAACGCCGCCAAGGCCGCCGCCACGGGGCGGTTCGATCCCTCCGTCCCGGTGAACAAGCAGCGCGCGGTCGCCGAGTCGCTCGGCTGCGCGCCCGAGCTCCTCGCGCCCTTCTACGAGGAGATCGGCGATCTGCTGCGCGGCATCAGCCTCGTCAAGGAGCTCAGCCCGAGGAGCCTCGACTACATCGCGAGCTTCGGAGAGCGCATGGCCGTGCGGTGCATCGCGGACTTCTTCGCAAGGAGCGGCGTGCCGGCCCGCGCCTACGACGTCTGGGACCTCGGCTTCGTCACCGACGCGAACTTCGGCCGCGCGCGCCCGCTGCCCGGCTTCGACGCACGGATCAAGGCCATGTTCGCCGAGCGCGTCCCCGAGGGGATCGTGGCGATCGTCACCGGCTTCGTCGGCCGCAACGAGGCCGGCGAGATCACGACCGTCGGCCGCAACGGGAGCGACCTGACGGCCACGCTGGTCGCGGCGGGGCTCGGCGCCGAGGAGGCGCAGATCTGGAGCGACACCGACGGCGTGATGACCGCCGACCCGAGCGTCGTGAAGACGGCCCGGAACATCCCCACGATGCGCTTCGAAGAGGCCGCGGAGCTCGCGTTCTTCGGCTCCCGCGTCCTGCACCCCTCCACGCTGCTGCCCGCCATGGAGAAGGGCATCCCGGTGCGGGTGCTCAACACGAACCGGCCGGATCACCCCGGCACGGTCATCGACTTCAACACCGACGCCGCGTCTCCGGCCGTGACGAGCATCGCCTACCGCGAGCGGCAGGTCGTGCTCAAGATCAGCTCGACCCGGATGTTCGGCGAGGTCGGCTTCCTCGCGCAGGTACTCGCGGTGCTGGCCCGGCACGAGGTCGTGATCGACGTGATCACCACGTCCGAGGTCTCGGTCTCGATGACCACCGACGACCTCGGGAAGCTCAGCCGCGCGCTCCCCGAGCTCGAGCAGTTCGGCGCCTGCGAGGTCCTGCCCAACCGGACGACCCTCGTGATCGTCGGCCAGGGCATGTCCAAGCAGAAGGGCGTCGCCGCGCAGGTGCTCGAGGCGATGGCCCAGGCCGGCGTCAACGTCGAGATGCTCAGCTACGCCACGGGCAGCGTGAACCTGTCGATGGTCATCGAGGACGCGCACGTCGCCTCGGCGGTTGGCGTTCTGCACCACTCCCTCTTCGAGAAGGCGCGGTGACGCCCCCCTGGCGCGCCGAACAGATTGAACCTCGATAAACAGCAGAGGCTTCACAGGGAGGCGAGGAAACGGGGAGATTTTTCTTTCTCTTCCTCCTCGCCTCCTGGTCTCCCTGTTGGTTTTCTCGGATCCTCGACGTGATCGGTGTTCCTGCCGGGTGACGCGACGTTGACACGCGTGACGCGACGCGGGCGCCGCAGTAGGCGTAGGCCTCGGTCGGACCAGGCGTCCGGCCCCGGGGAGACCATGACGGCGGCACACCTCGACGGCAGCGCGACGATCCCGCGCGAGAGCACGACCGACATCCTGCGGAGGATCGAGGCCGCGCACGGCACGTACGCCACGCGCACCGCGCTCGCGTTCGACGCGGACGGCACCCTCTGGGAGGGGGACGTGGGGGTCGACCTCTTCGAGGCGTTCCTCGCGGGGCGCTTCGCGCGGCCCGAGGCGGAGGCGGCGCTGCGCCGCGAGGCCGAGGCGTTCGGCGTCGCCGCGGAGGGCGGCGCGCACGAGATCGCGAGCGCGCTCTACGCGGCGTTCAACGCCGAGCGCTACCCGGAGGACAGGGCGTTCGCGATGATGGCCTGGGCCTTCGCGGGGTGGCGCGAGGACGAGCTCGCGGCGCTCGTCGATCGCGTGCTCGAGGAGAAGGGCCACGCAGGGCGGATCCGGCCGGCGCTGCTGCCGATCCTCGACTGGGCGCGCTCGCGCGGCGTCCCGGTGTACGTCGTCTCGGCGTCGCCTCGCGCCGTGATCGAGCGCGCCGTCGCGCGCCTCGGCGTCGCGCCCGAGCGCATCGCCGCGATGACCCCGGCCGTCCGCGAAGGCCGGATCGCCCCCGAGCTCGGCGCGCCCGCGACTTACGGCGAGGGGAAGACCCGCGCCCTCGAGCGCATCTTCCCCGAGCTCGCGGTGCTCGCGGCCTTCGGCGACAGCGCCTACGACGCCGCCCTGCTCCGGACGGCCCGGGTGCCCGTCGCGGTCTCCCCGAGCCCCAAGCTGCTCGCTGTCGCCGACTTGATCCCCGGGCTCGTCCTGCTCGCCACCTGAGCTTTTGCCATGGCCACCCTCTCGCTCCGAGGCCTGACCCGCCGGTTCCCGAGCGCCGACCGCCCCGCGCTCGCCGGCCTGGATCTCGACGTCGACGACGGCGAGCTGCTCGTCCTCGTCGGCCCCTCGGGCTGCGGCAAATCGACGGCGCTCCGGCTGATCGCGGGCCTCGACAGCCCCGACGGCGGCACGGTCTCGATCGGCGGGCGCGACGTCAGCCGCGTCGCGCCGGAGGACCGCGACGTGGCCATGGTCTTCCAGGGCTACGCGCTCTACCCGCACATGACCGCGCGCGACATCATGGGCTTCCCGCTCAGGATGCGCGGGGTCGCGCGGGAGGAGCGGGCGCGCCGCGTCGAGGAGGCGGCGGCGCTGCTCGCCATCGGCCACTTGCTCGATCGGCGCCCCGGCGAGCTCTCGGGAGGCGAGCGCCAGCGCGTCGCCATGGGGCGCGCGATCGTGCGCGCCCCCGCGGCGTTCCTCTTCGACGAGCCGCTCTCGAACCTCGACGCCGCGCTGCGCGCCGAGCTCCGGGTCGAGCTCGCGGCGCTCGTGCGCCGCCTCGGCACGACGTCGGTCTACGTGACCCACGACCAGGTCGAGGCCATGACCATGGGCGACCGCATCGCCGTGCTCCGCGCCGGCGAGCTCCAGCAGGTCGGCCCGCCGCGCGCCATCTACGAGGCGCCGGCGAACACGTTCGTTGCCGGGTTCCTGGGCACGCCGGCGATCAACCTCCTCCCGCTCGAGCGCTCCGGCGAGCGCTACGAGGGCGCGGCGCTCTCGCTGCCTGCCCCGCCGGGGGTGGCGCTCCCCGACCGGGCCATCGCCGGCGTGCGGCCCGAGCACCTGCGCGTCGCGCCTGGGCTCGGATCGCAGGACGGCGCGGGGGCGCGCGGCGACGCCGGGGCGCAGGGCGAGGTGGAGGTCGAGGCGCGCGTCGTCGTGGCCGAGCCGCTCGGCGCCGAGACGTTCCTGTACCTCGACGCGGGCGGGACACGGCTGCGCGCGCGGGCGCACGGCTTCGCGACGCCCGCGCCGGGCGAGGCGGTGCGCGCGCGGCTCGATCCGCGCGACGTGCTCTGGTTCGACGCCGGCTCCGGCGCCCGGATCACCCCGCCGCGGGCGGCGTCATGAACGGGGAAGGCCGCGCCGTGCGCTCGCGGCGCGACGCGCTCCGTGCGCTCGCCGCGTCGCTCGCCGCGGCCGCGGCGGGATCGATCGGCTGCGCGCGGCGCGCATCCGACGGGCGCATCGAGGGCTCGCTGTGGTTCGCCTACGGCGGCAAGAACCGCGAGGTGCTCCTGTCGCTCGTCGACCAGTTCCACCGCGAGCAGGGCCGCTACCGCATCGACGCCGTGTACCAGGGCGACTACTTCGAGGCGCTCGCCAAGCTGCGGACCGCGCTCGCGGCGGGCGCGGCGCCCGCCCTGACGCACGTGGTCGGCGAGGTGGTGCCCTACCTGGCCGAGGCGGGCGTGCTCGAGCCGCTCGATCGGCTCCTCGCCGACGCCCCGGGCGGCGATCTCGACGTGGTCGAGGCGCTCGGCCAGTCGGGGACGTTCGTGGGCGGCGGCGAGCGCCCGCTCGTGTGCCTGCCGTTCAACCGATCGACGCCGATCGCCTACTACAACCGGAATGTGTTTCGCGAGCTCGGGCTGTCGCCGCCGACGACCTGGGACGAGCTGCGCGCGACGGCCGCGCGGCTCGTCGTGCGCGACGGCGCGAGCACGCGGCGGTGGGGCTTCGAGTGCCCGATCGACTGGTGGTTCTGGGCGGCGCTCGTCGGGCAAGCGGGCGGCGACGTCGTGGCCCCGGACGGCACGCCCACGCTCGGCGGGGAGGCGGGCGTGCGCGCCCTCCGGTTCTGGCAGACCCTCGTGCACGAGGACCGCACGATGAAGCCGCCGCCCGGGCGCGATTACAACGCGTGGCAGGTGACGAACACCGATTTCCTGGCAGGCCGGGTCGCGATGATCTGGACCTCGACCGCGTTCCTCCGGTACCTGGAGGACAACGCGAGCCAGGCGGGCGCCGGGAAGTTCGAGGTGGGCGCCGCCCCGCTGCCGCGCGACGTGCGCGCCTCGGTGCCCACGGGCGGGACGATGTTCGTGATGCCGCGGGGCGCCGCGCCGGCGGCGCAGGAGGCGGCGTTCGCGTTCCTGCGCTGGATGATGCAGCCGGAGCAGGCGAACTCGTTCGCGACGCGGACGGGCTACATCCCCGTCTCGCGCCGCGGCCTCGAGGTGCTCAGGCAGGATGGCTATTACGCCGCGCACCCGAACGACCGCGTCGCCGTGGACCAGCTCGCGCACGCCGCGCCCTGGCCCTGGTCTCCGGAGCTGTTCCGCGTCCAGCGCGAGGCGGTGCAGCCCCGGCTCGAAGAGGCGGTGCTCGCCCCGCGCGACGCCGCCGAGACCCTCTCCGAGGCCGTCCGCGCGGCGCGCGAGCGATGAAGCCCAAACACCCCCTCTCGCCCTACCTGCTCCTCCTGCCCACCGCGGCATTCCTGGCGGTGTTCTTCCTGATCCCGCTCCTGCTCGCGGCCAAGAACAGCTTCTTCACGTGGGACCTGCTCACGCCCCCGCGGTATGTCGGGCTCCGGAACTACGAGGTCCTCGTCGGGAGCGGCGAGCTCGCCGGCACGCTGCTCCGCACGCTCGGCTACAGCGCCGTCGTGGTGGCGCTCTCCGGCGCCCTGGGGCTCGCGCTGGCGGTGGCGCTCGATCGACCTGGGCCTGTCTATGCCTTCGTGCGGGGCGCTGTGTTCAGCGCCTATGTCGTGTCGTGGGTCGCCGTGGCGCTCCTCTGGATGTGGATCCTCGACGCCGAGGGGCTCTTCACCGCCGCGCTCCGCGGGGTCGGCCTGCCGACGATGAGCTGGCTCGGCGATCCCCGCTCGGCGCTGCTCGCGCTGGCCGCGGTGAGCGTCTGGAAGATCACCGGCTATGCCATGGTCATCTTCCTGGCCGGCCTCCAGGACATCCCCCGCGCGCTCCACGAAGCGGCCGCGCTCGACGGCGCCGGCCCATGGCGGCGGTTCCGCCACGTGACATGGCCGCTGCTCCGCCCGAGCGCCGCCTTCGTGGCGACGACGAGCCTCATCCTCTCTTTTCAGGCGTTCGACGTGATCCGCGTGATGACGCAGGGAGGGCCGGTCAAAGCGACGACCCTCTTCGTCTACGCGATCTACGAGCACGTCTTCGTGAACCTGCGGGTCGGCCGGGCCAGCGCCATGATCGTGATTTTCTTCAGCTTTTTGCTCCTCCTGACGGTCCTGCAGCTCTGGGCGCTCCGCGCGGGCGCGCCGCGCGAGGGGAGGCGGCCGTCGTGACGGCGGGGCAGAGCGGCGGCGCCCGCGCGGGGCTCTTCAACTCGCGCTCGCGCCGCCTCGCCTCGGACGCCGTGCTCCTCGTGGTGGCGATCGTGTGGCTCGGGCCCTATGCGTGGATGACGATCACCTCGCTGAAGACGCTGCCCGAGATCACCCGCGCTCCGGCTTACCCCTTGCCGCAGGCCTTCCAGCTGGGCGCGTACCGCGAGGTGCTCCAGGCGGTGCCGGTGATGCGGTATTTCGTCAACACCGTGTTCATGGCGACGGCGATCGCGCTCTTGCAGATCGCCCTCGCGCTCCCGGCCGGTTATGCGCTCGCGAAACTCAGGTTCGTGGGGCGGAGCGCCGCGTTCGTCCTGGTGCTCTCGTGCCTTCTCATCCCGGCGCAGGTGACGTTCGTGCCGGTCTTCACGATGCTCGGCTCGGTCGGCCTCGTGAACACGTTCGGGGCGCTGATCCTGCCCTTCGGGGTGAGCGCGCTCGGCACGTTCCTCGTGCGCCAGGCGCTGCTCTCGGTCCCTGACGAGATCATCGAGGCGGCGAGGATGGATGGGGCTGGCGAGCTCAGGATTATCTACCTGATCCTCGGCCCGATGCTGCGGCCGACGCTCTCGGCGCTGTTCCTGTTCAGCTTCGTCTTTCACTACAACGATTACTTCTGGCCGCTCGTCATGACGACCGACGACCAGGTGCGCACGCTGCCGCTCGCGATCGCCCTTCTCCGGGAGCAGGGCACCGGCGTCCGCTGGCACCTCGTGATGGCCGGCAACGTGATCCTGAGCCTGCCTGTGCTCCTCGTGTTCGCGGCGGCGCAGCGGCAGATCCTGCGCGCGGTGACGGCGCGGATCTGAGCGGCGCGGGCGCCCGGGCAGGCCCGGCGCCGGAGGCCGGCGATCGGGCGATCTACCGGCCGGCGTGTGCATCGGCGTGGCAGTGAGCGTCGGGCGCGATCGAGCCCGGCCATCGTCGCTGTCGCTGGCTCCTGCGCTTCGCTCGGGCAGCGGTCGACTGGAGGGTACAGCGCGCCGCGGCGTCGGTGGCAGAAGAGAGCGCTGCGCGGTTTGTTCTCGTCCGGACGCCTTGTTTTCTGGCCCGGTCGTCGCACCGGCTCGCGCCGGCCACGGCAGCGTCGGCCACGGCAGCGCCGGCCAGGCGCTGCGGAAGGAGATCCACGATGACCACCACCGAGCCAATGATGCAGAAGCAGATGGTGCAGAAGGAAGAGGGCAGGATCACGACGAAGATCGAGGAGAGGACCGGCAGGATTCCGTCCGGCACTTATCTCGGGTTGGCGATCGGCTCGATGGTGGTCTCGGCCGGCTGCATGCTGGCGGGCAAGAAGCAGATCGCGAACTTCATCGGCCAGTGGGCGCCATCTCTGCTCGTGATCGGCCTGTACAACAAGCTGGTCAAGCTCGAGCACGAGCTGGGATACGGCGACTACCGCTGACAGCCTCCCTCCCGAGCTCCGGCCTCTCGAGCTCGGGCCTCCATCCAGCCGGCTGCACGGCGCCCTCGCGGCGCCGTCGCGACCCCGTGGTCGAGCGCCCGCCCCGGCGGGCGCGCCGCGTGACGCCCTTCGCGCATCGCCTGAGAACACGCGTTCCCGCTCCGGCCTGCGGACGGCGCGCCGCCTGCGGCGATAGCCGCCGTCCAAATCTCGACGCCTGCCTGGAATCCTTCTTGCTGAGCTCGCGCGCGCGGCGAACGGAGGAACCCATGCGTCTGCCCCTTTCTGGTTCTCTTGTCATGGCAGGGCTCTTGTCCACGGGCGTTTTCTCGTCAGCTCTCACGGCGTGCGGCCCGGGGGATCCCGACCCGGTGGCCGGGGTGAATGTCGACGACCCTGATCAGCAGATCACGGTGACGGAGGTGCCACCGCCGGCCATCAGCGGCGGAACGCTGATCGTCGCCAGCGACGGTCACACGGCGGTGGCGGCGGACGCCGACCGCGATCGCGTCTGGATCGTCGATCTCCAAAGCGGCGAGCCGGCGGAGGTGCCGCTGGAGCGCGGCGACGAGCCCGGGCGCCTCGTCGAGGACGCGAGCGGCCGGGTCCACGTGGCGCTCCGGCGCGCCGGCGCGGTGGTGACCCTCGATGTCGAGGCGCGGTCGGTCATCGCGCGCAGGGAGGTCTGCCGGGCGCCGCGCGGGGTCGCCTACGACGCCTCGCTCGACGCCATCCACGTCGCCTGCGCCGGCGGCGAGCTCGTGACGCTCCCGGCCTCCGGCGGCCCCGCCGTCCGGAAGCTCCGCCCCGCCCCCGACCTGCGCGACGTCGTTGTCGAGGGCGACCGGCTCCTTGTCAGCCGCTTCAGGTCCGCGGAGACGCTGGTCGTGGGCCCCGACGGCGCGGTGCTCTCGCGCCGCACGCTCCCCGTCTTCTACTCGAACGGGTTCGCCAACTCGGAGTATGCGCCGTCCGTGGCCTGGCGCATGGCGCCGCTCGCCGGCGGAGGTGCGCTGATGGTGCACCAGCGCTCGATGTCGTCGAAGGTCACCCTCAGCCCAGGCGGCTATTACCAGTCTGCCGACTGCGACGGGAACATCGTGCACGCCGCGGTCAGCAGGATCGACCCGGCGGACGTTCCTGACACATCGATCCCCTCGCTGCCTGCGGCCGCGATCCCGAATGTCTCGCTGCCGGTCGACATCGCGGTCACGCCCGACGGCGCGCGGATGGCCATCGTGGCGGCCGGCAGACGCACCGTCGTGAGCGCGACCGTCGACAATCTGGAGCGCGACGCCGAGACGGCCAGCTGCAGCCCGGAGGTCACCGCGAACGTGCTGAGCGGGCAGCCCGTCGCCGTGGCCTTCGACGGCCGGGGCGAGATCGTCGTGCAGCTGCGCGAGCCGGCAGCCCTGGAGGTGGTCGGCGGGCGCACCATCGCGCTTCCGGGCGAGAGCGTGAAGGACACCGGACACGATATGTTCCACCGCCCGCCGAACGCCGTGAGCGCCGTGGCGTGCGCGTCGTGCCACCCCGAAGGGCACGAGGACGGGCGGACGTGGGACTTCGATCCCGTGGGCCTGCGGCGGACGCAGGCGCTGGGCGGCGGCATCCTGAAGACGGCGCCCCTCCACTGGAGCGGCGATCTGCAGGATCTCGCGGGCCTGATGGGGGAGGTGTTCGTCTCCCGCATGGGCGGCCAGCAGCCCGGCGCCCGGCGGCTCGACCTGATGGCCCGTTACCTCGACAGCCTGCCCGCCTTCCCGGCGTCGCCGCCCGAGGACGACGCCGCCGTGGCGCGGGGCGAGGTGCTCTTCCATGACAAGAAGGTGGCCTGCGCGGACTGCCACGGTGGCCTGATGCTCACCAACAACCGGAACGAGGACGTGGGCAAGGGCGAGCGGTTGCAGGTGCCCTCGCTCCTCGGCATCGCCGGGCGCGCGCCGTTCATGCACGACGGCTGCGCGGCGACGCTCCGCGATCGCTTCGATCCGCTGTGCGGAGGCGACAAGCACGGTGACGTCTCCGGCCTGACCTCCGCGCAGCTGGACGATCTGGTCGCGTACCTCGAGACCCTCTGAGCCTCCGGCACGCCGCGCTCCTCGCGCGGTACGACCGAGGCGTTCCTCGACATCCGGGGCCGATTGCCACGATACGAGCCCCCATCACCCGGCAACCAGCGGAGCGGGGAAACCGCGTGTGACAGCGCCCGGCCCGGACGCGCCGCCGTCGGCTGGCGCCGCGCTCTCGACGGCACAGCCGTTGCTCGTCCATCGAAACCGACGCAACCGACGCAACCGTCGCAACCGACATCGCGGCTCGATGGACCCGGGCCACACGCACGGTCTGTCTTTCCCGCACGTTCCCACGTTCGCGCGTTCTCGCGATTCTCACGCTCCCACAACGGGGCGAGCCGGCGTCTCCGACGAAGCCGCCGACCCGCGAGGTGGAGCAGGCGCAAGGAGGGCACCATGCCTAGAGGCGACAAATCCAGCTACACGACCAAGCAGAAGCGGCAGGCCGAGCACATCGAAGAGGGGTACGAGAAGCGCGGGGTCCCCGATGAAGAGGCCGAGCGGCGGGCCTGGGCGACCGTCAACAAGATGACCGGCGGGGGGAAGAAGTCGGGCTCGGGGGTGGGCAAGCCGGTGAACAAGGAGCCGGCGAGGAAGGGGGGTCGCAAGGGGGGCGCCGCGTCCAAGGCGCGGCCCGCCGCCGCGAGGAGCGCGGCGGCGAAGAAGGCGGCGGCGACCCGCAAGCGGAACGCCGCGGCGAGCGCCGGAGGGTCCACGGCCGCGAAGAAGGCGCCGGCGAGGGCGAAGAAGAGCGCCGCGTCCAGCGCTCGCTCGCGCAGCACCTCGGCCAAGTCGACGAGCAGCCGCTCCCGCGCCGCGCAGGGCACGGCCCGCCGCGGCGGGGCAGGGGCCTCGCGCAAGACGACCTCGGGGGCGAAGACAGGAGCGCGGCGCGCCGCGAACGGGGCCTCGCGCAAGACGAGCTCGAGGGCGAAGACCGGAGCGCGGCGCGCCGCGAGCGGGTCCTGACGTCCCGGTGAGAAGGGGAGAGGGGGCAACAACCATGCAGGAACTTCAGAGCAACGGGGTGACGAATGGCGAGGGCGGCCTGCTGGGGGACGAATCCGGGCCGCAGGAAGAGAGCCGGCGAGGGCGCGCGTTCCTCACGAGCCTCGTCCGGGAGCTGTTTCAGACGGAGCGCTCCGCGATGATCCATCCGCGGATCGAGGCGGAGCGCCTCGGCAATGTGCCGCCGGCGCACGCCTTGCGGGCGGTCTCGACCCACGCGGAGGCCGCGCTGGCGGAGATCCTCCCGCTCCTCCGCGAGCGCGAGCTGCCCATCAGCGCGGGCGGCAGCACGGTGGGCGAGGCCTTCTCGGCCCTGCGCGATCACCTCGCCGATTACCTGCTCAGCACCGAGAGGTCCTACCGCGGCACGCTGCTCGGGATGCGGCACGGCGTCGACCTCGTCGAGCTGCTCCAGTACGTCGCGACCGTGGAGGGCGAGACGCCCCTCGCCGCGTGGTGCGCGCGGTGGCTCTCGATGCGCAGGCCCCTCGTCGAGGCGGTCGCCGACGAGCTCGCGTGGTTCGCGGCGCGCCCGATGCGCGCCATGCGGGCGGCGAAGGACGACGGCGTGGCCCACCTCCTCCGGGGCCTCGCGAACGGCGTGGAGCTCGCGGCGCAGCGGCTCCGCCGCCTCGTCACGTTCGCCGGTTGACGCCCGCCGGCCGCGCGCGGAGACAGCCCGGCGCAGGGCTGCGCGCGGCGCCGCGCGCGGCGTCGAAGCCGAGGAGGATGCGCAGTGGAGCAGGGGATTCCGACGTGGGGCACGCCGATCGAGCTCCTGAAGAGCCACGGGTCCGGCGTCGCGAGCGCGCTGTTCATCGCTGTCGTCGGGTGGACGGCCGCGGCCTGGGCCGCGCGGAGCGTGCGGTCGCTCGGCAAGCAGTGGACGCAGATCGACGCGACCCTCGTCCCCTTGCTGGCCAGTGTAAGCAGGCTCACTGTCTTGACGGTCACCGCCATGGCCGTGCTCGAGCGCTTCGGCGTCGACACGAAGAGCCTGTTCGCCGTGCTCGGCGCCGCGGGTCTGACCATCGGCCTCGCCCTCAAGGACACGCTGTCGGACGTGGCCGCCGGGCTGGTCTTGCTCGTGCTCCGTCCGTTCGACGTCGGCGATGCGATCGAGGTCGACGGGACCTCCGGCATCGTCGACGCCATCGACGTGTTCCAGACCAAGCTGACGAGCTTCGACGGCGTCCCGATCATGCTGCCGAACTCCAAGGTCCGGTCCGCCAAGATCCAGAACTTCACCCGGGCGGAGCGCCGGCGCATGGACCTCACGATCGGCGTCAGCGCCACGGCCGACATCGCTCACGCCATCGCCACGCTGCGGGACGTCCTCTCGAACGAGCCGCGCGTGCTGCCGGCGCCGGCGCCGTCGGTCGACGTTGTCGAGCTCGCGGACGAGAAGGTCAACCTGCTCGTCCGCGCCTGGACCCTCCCCGCCGATTTCTTCCCGGTGCGGCTCGAGCTCACGCGCCACTTCAAGGAGCGGCTCGACGCAGAGGGGGTCGTCATCCCCATGCCCCAGCGCGAGCTGCATATCCCCCTTCGCGAGCCGGAGCGGCGATCTACCCCGCTCCTCTGAGGCGGCCCGCGCGGTTCGTGCGAGCGGCCCGGGAGGCGACCCCGCCGCGCTGCCCCTCGCCCCTGCCCGAGGTCAGGGCGTGCCCATCAGGAGATAGTACCAGGTGCCCACCTCGATGGCGTTCGGGTGCGTGCCGCTCACCCGGGTCAGCGTGCTCGTGAAGATCTTCTTGTTGAACGCAAGGCCGTTGCTCGGCGCCTGCGTCTTCACGTACCAGGCGGCCGCCATCAGGGCCGATGTCTGGTTGTCCTTCTCGAACAGGACTCCCATCTTCACCTGGCTGTCGTCGGGGCTCGGCAACCGGTAGAGGTACCCGGTGCGGGTCCCCGGGACGGTACGCGTCCCCTGCGTCCAGTCGCCCTGAGTCGGGTTCCGGGGGGCCGTGAACTGGTTGCTCGGGCTCACGACGTCCAGGAACGCGTCGAGCGCCGGCGCCGTGAAGCTCGGGATCACCTCGGACGTGAAGGTCAATGTGTTCGCGAAGGTGAGGGCGCTCGCCCACCGCCAGTACTCGGTCTGCGCCTGGAAGGTGAGCTGGCCATTGGAAACACCGTTGACCCCGAGGGCCACGATCCGGACGAGATCAGCGGTCGAAAAGATCCTGAGCCTCACGTCCGGCGGGATCTGGGCAATCACACCGGAGCCCGGTTTGGCCTTCGCAGGGCTGCGCGTCGAATGGGAAGCGCCGGCGGCGGGCGCACCGAACGTTGAGTCTGCATCGTTGCTCATGGTTGCGCTCTCTCCTGGGATGACGATCTCGACAGCATCGATCGCAGCGCGCGGACCCTGTCCAGCCCGCGCTCCGGTGGCGGCGGCACGCGCGCGCTCACGACGCGCGACCCGCGCGGCCTCACCCGGCGTCGACGCCAGGAAAGCTGGATCCTCCCGGCCGCGGCGTCGATGACAGGCGGTCACGCGCGAGGGCCGGCGAGCTCCGGCGGCGGCCCGATGTTCAGTACCGGATCACCTCGAGCGCCTCGGTGCCGAGCCGGATCTGCCGCGACGTCGTCCGGCGCTCGACGAGCGAGCCGGCGTCGAGCACGCCCGCGCGCGCGAGCTGCTGGCGGGCGCGGAAGACGTTGACGTTGAGGTGATGGAGGTCGAGCCGCAGCTTGCCGAGCAGGTCGTCGACGTAGCGCCACCCGCGCTCGGCCGGGGGCAGCCCGCTCTCCCGGTCGCGCAGCCGGGAGCGCGCCAGCATGAGGAGCAGCTCGTGGTGGGCGCGCGCGGCGAGCTGGATGACCTTTTCCCCCTGCACCAGGGAGACGGCGATGTGCTCCTCGTCGTGGCTCACCTCGAAGCGCAGGACGGTGAGGCCGAGGAGCTTGGGGCTCGCCGCGCTCGACGCGGTGGTCGGTACGGCGGCGTCGAGCGCCTGTGGCGGGACGCGCAGCACCCAGGCGCCGCCGGCCTCGATGCGCTCCTGATCGACCGCCGGGCGGGTGGCCCCGTCGATCTCGATCTGCCAGACGCCGTGCTGATCCTCGAAGAGCGTCACCCGGGGATCGGCGGCGTCCGGCAGCGCGAGCAGGCCCTCCTCCGCCGCGCGCACCTCGCCGGTGAGCTCGGCCCGCGCGCTCGTGACGGGCGCGCCGGCCTCCTCCACGGTCCAGCGCTCGGCGTCGCCGCCGAACACGAGCTCCGCCCCCGCGTCGAGCGCGACCCGCTCGGCGGACGTGAGCCGCCGGCCGCCGACGTGCGTGCCGTTCGTGCTGCCGAGGTCGCGGATCCACCAGCGCGCTCCGTCCCAGAACAGGACGGCGTGCTCGCCGGAGGCGCAGCGGTCCCGGAGGCGCACGGCGCAGTCGCGCGCTCGGCCGACCCGCGCGCGCGCCGGGAGCGTCACGCGAAGGCCGTGGGCTTCATGCTTCAAGACCGCCATGGATACAGCGTAAGATGGCGCCGCCGACCACATCAACGGCGTCGAAGGCGAGACCCCCATGAGCGATCCCGCGGCACTCCTCCGGAAGCTGGCGGGTGAGCTGCACCTGTCTCCCTCGGCGTGCGCGGAGATCCAGCGGGCGCTCGCTGAGCACGCCGCGCGCAGCCTCACGGAAGAGCTGCCGGCGACCGTGGTCCGGGACGCGCCGGCGGCGGCCGGGGGCGCACCCCGGCAGACCGGAGGCGCGTCGGCCGTGGCCGAGCGCCGCCCGAGCGCCGCGCCTCCGGCGGTCCACGCGCCGGTCGCGGCGTGGCCCTGGGACCGCTACGACGATCTCGGGCTCATCGGCCGCGGGGGCATGGGCGAGGTGCGGCGCGTCCGCGATCGCGTGATGGGCCGCGTGCTCGCCATGAAGCTGCTGCGCATCGAGGGGCAAGACGACGCGGACGGCCGGGCGCGCTTCCTCGACGAGGCGCGCCTCACGGCGTGCCTTCAGCACCCAGGGATCGTCCCCGTCCACGACTGCGGGATGCTCCCGACCGGCCAGCTCTGGTTCACGATGAAGGAGGTCCGCGGCCGCACGCTGAGCGCGCTGATCCGCGCGCTCCACGCGTCGGGCGAGGCCGGCCCCTCGCCCGAGGCGCTGCGCCGCGTGCTCGACGTCTTCGTCCGCGTCTGCGAGGCGGTCGCGTACGCGCACGGCCAGGGCGTCCTCCACCGCGATCTCAAGCCGGACAACGTCATGATCGGCGAGTTCGGCGAGGTCCTCGTGATGGACTGGGGCATCGCCCGCGCGACGGCGCGCGGCGCGCTGGCGGACGCGCTCCCGGACAGCGGCCACCACACGCACGCGGGCCTCGTCCTGGGGACGCCTGTCTACATGCCGCCGGAGCAGGCGCGCGGCGAGGCCGAGCAGCTCGGGCCGCCCAGCGACGTGTACTCCCTCGGGGCCGTCCTGTACGAGCTCCTCTGCGGCGAGCCCCCGTTCCGCGGGACGGCGCTGGCCGTCCTGGCGCAGGTGGTCCAGCGGTCGCCCGAGCAGCTCGCCGTCCGGTGCCCCGACCAGATCCCTCGGGATCTCATCGCGATCTGCGAGCGGGCGATGGCCCGCGCGCCGTCGGCGCGCTACGCGAGCGCCGAGGTGCTCGCCGCGGAGATCCGCGGCTTCCTCGACGGCGCCCGCCGTCGCGAGCGGGCGCGCGCCCTCGTCGAGGAGTCGCGCGCGCTGGCGCCGCAGATCGAGGGCCTGCGCGCGCGCGCCCGGGCCCTCCGGGCCGAGGCGAAGGCGGTGCTCGGGCGCCTCGACTCGTTCGCGCCCGCCGCCGAGAAGGCGCAGGGGTGGGCGCTCGAGGACGAGGCGCGCGCGCTGGACCGCGCCGCCGCCCTGGACGAGGCGACCTGGCACCAGAAGCTCCGCGCCGCGCTCAACGAGGCCCCGGACTTCGATGAAGCGCACGCGGCGCTCGCCGACGCGCACCTGGCCGACCTGCGGGCCGCCGAGGAGGCGCGCGACGCCGAGGCCGCGGCGCGCGCCGAGGCGTTCCTCAGGGCGCACGCGCGTGAGCGGCACGCGGTCTTGCTCCGCGGCACCGGCGCCCTCTCGCTGCGGACCGACCCCGAGGGGGCGCAGGTCTGGCTGCTCCGCTATGTCGAGCAGGAGCGCCGGCTCCGCGCCGAGCCCCAGGGCTTCCTCGGCCACACGCCGCTCTGCGAGGTCCCGCTCGCGCGCGGCAGCTACCTGCTCTTGATCCGCGCGCCCGGGTACCGCGAGGCGCGGTACCCTGTGAAGATCGGCCGCGGCGAGCACTGGGACGGCGTGCGCCCGGGCGGCGCAGAGCCGTTCGTGGTGCCCCTCCTGCCCTCGGAGGCGCTCGGCGAAGAGGACGTCTACGTGCCGGCGGGCTTCTTCTCTGCCGGCGGAGACCCGCAGGCCGGCGACGGCTTGCCGGCGTGCCGGATCTGGGTCGACGGCTTCGTGGTGCGGCGGCACCCGGTGACGCAGGCCGAGTACCTCGCCTTCCTGAACGACCTGCTCGAGCGCGGGCGCGAGTCGGAGGCCGCGGCGGCGTGCCCGCGCGCGGCCCGCGCGATCGCCGGCAACGTGGACATCCCGCTGTTCGCGCGCGACGGGGACGGGCGCTTCGTGCTCGGCCCGCAGGCGCGCGCGGAGCAGGCGCGGCACCCGGTCGCCTCGGTGGATTGGCGCAGCGCCGTCGCCTACGCGTCCTGGCTGGAGGCGCGCACCGGCGCGCCGTGGCGCCTCGTCGGCGAGCTCGAGCGCGAGAAGGCCGCGCGCGGCGTCGACGGGCGCTTCTTCCCCTGGGGAGACGAGCCCGAGCCGACGTGGGCCTGCATGGTGGGGGGTCGCCCCGGCCCCGCGAGCCCGGCGCCGGTGGACGACCATCCGACGGACGAGGGCCCCCACGGCGCCCGGGGCCTCGCGGGCAACATCCGCGACTGGTGCGCCGAGCTGTGGATGCCCGACGGCCCCACGGTGGTCGACCGCATCGCGCGCCTCCAGCCAGCGGACGCGGCGGCTCCGGGGCTCCGCTCGATCCGCGGGGGCGCGTGGAGCTCCGGGCCCCCCGCGGTGTGCCGCGCAGCAGGCCGCTTCGCCGCGCGCCCGGAGGATCGCTTCAGCGCCGTGGGCTTCCGTCTCGCCCGGCCCGTCGTCGCCGGCGGGTAGCCGGTCGTCGCCGGCGCGCAGGGGATGCGTTCGGCCGCGGCGATCGCCGTATTTGGCTGCTGAGCCCGCATCGCAGCGCTGGCGGCGGGGAACGAACTGTAACAGACGGCAACAGACGGCGGATGTCGCGTTTGCACTCGAGCGCTAGGCTCGTCGGGACAGCCTGTGTCCACGAGGTCCATGGAGAACACGGATTCGCATCATGAAACGGCGGAGCCCTCCGACCCGGCCTCGCCTGCCGCGGCAGAGCTCGCTGCGGCATCCTTGCAGCGCGGCGAGGCGGGGGCTGCGCTGCTCGATCAGGAGCGCTCTGCGCTGCACGAGTCCTCCGCGGACGGCGCGCTGGTCGACGCCTTCTTCCAGGCCACGACCGCGGGGCTCGGGATGATCGACCGCGACCTCCGCGTGGTGCGGCTCAACCAGGCGCTGGCGGACATCAACGGGATCCCCCTCGATGCGCACCTCGGCAGGACGATCCCCGAGCTGCTCCCGGAGATGAGCGACGTGATCGTCGCGCATCTCCGGCGTGTCCTGGCGACGGGCGAGGCGTTCACCGCCGAGGTGACGGGGACGACGCGCGCGTCGGAGCGACCGCGCTCCTGGCTGGTCAATTACGCGCCTGTGCGGGCGAAGGACGGGCGCGTCATGGGTGTGGGGACGATCGTCCTCGACATCACCGAGCGCAAGCAGACGGAGGACAGGCTCCAGGAAGAAGGGGAGACGCTCGAGCTGCTCAATCGCGCCGGCAAGCAGCTCGCCGCCGAGCTGGATCTGGAGAAGCTCGTGCAGGCGGTGACCGACGCGGCCACCCGGCTGAGCGGCGCCCAGTTCGGCGCGTTCTTTTACAATGTCACGAACGCCGAGGGGAAGAGCTACATGCTCTACACCATCTCTGGCGTGCCACGAGAGCACTTCTCCGGGTTCCCGATGCCGCGCAACACCGACGTGTTCGCGCCGACCTTCAACGGAGAGGGCGTGGTGCGGCTCGACGACGTCACGAAGGACCCGCGCTACGGGAACAGCCCCCCTTACCACGGGATGCCGAAGGGCCACTTGCCTGTCGTCAGCTACCTTGCTGTGCCGGTGGTCTCCCGTTCTGGGCATGTCATCGGCGGGCTGTTCTTCGGGCACTCCGCGCGGGGCGTCTTCACCGAGCGGGCGGAGAAGCTGGTGGTCGGCCTCGCGGCCCAGGCCGCCATTGCGATGGATAACGCGCACCTGTTCCGGAAGGCGCAGCAGCTCATCCAGGCGCTCGAGCGGAGCAACAAGGAGCTCGACCGCTTCGCCTACGTGGCGAGCCACGACCTGAAGGCGCCGCTCCGCGCCATCGCGAACCTCTCGCAGTGGATCGAGGACGATCTCGTGGACAAGGCGACGCCGGAGACGCGCCAGTACATGGATCTCCTCCGCTCGCGCGTGGTCCGGCTGGAGGCGCTCATCGACGGGATCCTGCGCTACTCGCGCGCTGGACGGCTCCGCGACAGGCCCGAGATCGTGGACGTCCAGAAGCTCCTCGAGGACGTCCTCGCGCTGCTCACGCTCCCTGCGAGCGCGTCGATCGATATCGCGGCGGGCATGCCGACGCTCCTCGCCGAGCGGGTCCCGCTGGAGCAGGTCTTCCTGAACCTGATCGGCAATGCGCTGAAGTATGCCGAACGCCCCGACGCGCGCGTCGAGGTGCGGGGGCGGGCGCTGGGCGATCTCTGGGAGTTCTCGGTGAAGGACAACGGGCCCGGGATCGACCCGCGATACCACGGGAAGGTATGGGAGATCTTCCAGACCCTGAACGCGCGCGACAACATCGAGGGGACGGGCATCGGGCTCGCGATCGTCCAGAAGATCGTGCTCAGCAAGGGGGGGCGTGTGTGGGTCGAGTCCGAGCAGGGCGCCGGCGCCACGTTCTTCTTCACCTGGCCTCGGATGGAGACGGACGGCGGGCTCGGCATGCGCTGAGGAGCGGCTGTGGCGCTGCGCGAGGCGAGCGTGGCAATCCGCCACGCCCCGCGCCGCGTGGCGGAGCCGGAGCGCCGCGGCCGCTCGCCGCGGGGCGGTGGCGCGCGATCTGCTTCTCGCTGTCGGGTGGGCATGGGCCCTTGCCCCATGCCGGGAGCGCGACGGTGAAGCATCGATCCATGGCGGTCCTCCTGAACTGCTCCTCCCGATCGAACCGAGCGGCGGCGCAGCGCGCGCGGCTCGGGGAGCTCCTGAGAGAGAGCGGCCTCGCCGCGGAGGTGCTGTGCGCCGAGAAGGGGCAGCAGCTCGGGGAGCTCGCCCGCCGTGTGGCGCGGGGGCCTTGCGACCTCGTCGTGGCCGGCGGCGGCGACGGGACGGTGAACACCGTCGCTGCCGCGATCGCTGGGACGGACAAGACGATGGGCGTCCTTCCGCTCGGCACGGTGAACCATTTTGCCAAGCACCTCGGCGTTCCGCTGACCCTTGAGGGCGCCGTGCGCACGCTCGTCGAGGGGCGGCGCGTCCGGGTCGATGTCGGCGAGGTCAACGGCCGGGTCTTCGTGAACAACTCGACGCTGGGCATCTACCCCGGCATCGTGCGCGGCCGCGAGGCGCTCCGGAAGCGGCATGGGCTCAACAAGTGGATAGCCCTGGCGCTGTCGACCGTCTCGGGGATCCGGCGGCACGAGCGCGTCCGTCTCCGGCTCGTCCTGGATGGGCAGGAGGTCGAGCTGGAGACGCCGTTCGTGTTCGTCGCGAACAACGACTTCAAGCTTGGCGACGTGGACATCGGCCGCCAGCGCCCGCCGTGCTCGGGCGAGCTCGGCGTGTGCGTGGCGCACGCCGAGAGCCGCCTCGCCACGCTCAAGCTCATCGCCAGCGCGGTCGTCGGGCGCGTTCATCGATCGAACGATTTCAGTATCCTACGAACGACGGAGCTCCGGGTGGAGGCGCCCCACCGCCGCCTCCACGTGGCCGCGGACGGCGAGGTCCTCCGGATGGCGCCGCCGCTCTGCTATCGCGTGCGGCCTGCAGCGCTGCGCGTCATCGTGCCGCTGTCGTCCGAGCTCCGCGCGGGCCCGCGGCGGCAGGAGGACCCATCTCGCCCGGTCGCGGCGCTGGGGGGATGAGGCGCCGTGCGCACGCTCGTGCACCTGTCGGATCTGCACTTCGGCCGCGTCGACAAGGCCATCCTCCGCCCGCTGATCGACCGGATAGGGGGGCTCGAGCCGCACATGGTCGTGATCTCCGGCGATCTGACGCAGCGGGCGCGCGACGCCGAGTTCGCCGAGGCGCGCGCCTTCCTCGACGCGCTGCCCTCGCCGCAGATCGTGGTCCCTGGCAACCACGATGTCCCGCTCTACAACCTGTTCGACCGGTTCTTTCGCCCGCTGGACAGGTACCGGAGTCACATCACGGATGACCTCTCGCCGTTCCACCGCGACGCGGAGATCGCCGTCCTGGGCATCAACACTGCGCGCTCGCTGACCATCAAGGATGGGCGCATCAACGCGCGGCAGATCCGGGGGATCAAGGCGAGGATGTGCGAGCTCGGGCCCGAGATCACGAAGATCGTGGTCACGCACCATCCGTTCGATCTCCCGGAGAACTCGCCCCATGCGATCGTCGGGCGCGCGAGGCAGGCGATGGCGGCGATCGCGGGCTGCGGCGTCGACGTCATCCTGTCAGGCCACCTGCACATGAGCCACACGGGTCACTCCGCGGAGCGCTTCGACGCAGGCGGCCACTCCTCGCTCATCATCCAGGCCGGCACGGCCACCTCGACGCGGGGGCGCGGGGAGCGGAACGCGTTCAACGTGATCCGGATAAGCGGGCACAAGATCGACATCGAGCGGAATTTCTGGGAGCCGGACAGCAGCGTGTTCAGGATCGCGGGCGCGGAGCATTTCGAGGAGACGGCGCGGGGGTGGGTGCGGGCGGCGTAGGGGCGGCGCGCACGACTCCTCCGCTGGAGCGAGCAGCCCGAGCTCGTGGAGTGATGTCGGCGATCTCTCGAAGACTCGTGCTGTTTTGCTCTCCATCAGAGGGGCGAAGGTGAGCTTTCATGCGGACACGTGAGCTACCATCCCGACGGCGATAGATTCCATAGGAGTACGTGTTCCTCCCCTGGGGGACGATGTAGGCATCGCAGATCGCCATCCTGGGAACAAAGGAAGGCTATCCCGCCAGGAAAGAGCTTGGCGAAGGTGGCCGCGGCACGGTGTCGTGAACCGTGTCGTCGCAGCGGGAAGCGTCTGCCTCGTTTGCCTTCTAGCGTCACTGCTTCGTAAACGGCGAGGGCCGCTTTACTCACCTTGATCGGATACCCGGCGCAGAGGATCTCGAGATCCGGGCCTAGGAGGAGAGCGTTGTCAACGGTAGATAGCTGACCGATGTTGTCGATGAGCGCGTCGAGCGCGTCCTCAGTTCTCCGCTCGTCATCCTCTGCGACCATGCGCTCGAATCGATCGTCGTCCGTTATCGGAGCTGTGGACCCGTCAAGCCGCCCGCGGAGGTCCTGGAGGTGCGCACGGCGCAGCGCGAGCTCTGCGGTCTTTGCGGCCAGCGCGCGACGATGGGCCGGTGGTAGCCGATATTTCCCGAGCGCTGCCTGTCGATCCATCTCTGGGGATTCGGGGAGAAAGGTGATCAGGCCGCCGTGGTTCCCTGCGGACATCCTCTCGACGAGACCGGCGACGACACGATAGACGGTTGCGTATTGATGTTCTCGGTGGAATGGGTATGGTCGAGGTGACCGATTCACGATGCCGGCACAGAGGCGTCGAAGCGCCGACGCGATGATGCTCTCCTGCTCCGACAGGATTCTGAATAGACTGGGTTTGCTGGACAGGTCGACAGCTCCGCCGCTCTCGTATCGAAACCGCTCTACCCCGTGACGCCATAGCGCCACGTGGCCCGGCCTGCATGAACGCAGTACGATGGATGCTGTTTCTCCTTCCGCAGGGAGGTGCGTATGCTCGACGCGTCTCGCGAGGCCCTGGATCACGAGCCGGCCGTTGCTCAGACCGACAACGATGGCAGTTCGCGGAAGATCTGCCGCAGGGGCCACCTTGGCGAGCGTCTTGACGTTGAGCTCGGTGACTCCTGAGCCATGTTCGAACGGAAGGATCTGCCAGGCAGGCATGCGTCCATGACCAACGCCGACGAACCGATGTTCGAGCACGTGCTCCAGTCCTTCGATGCCCTGCTCATGGTAGACGACACTCACACGCGTGGCGCTTCCCTCTTCTTTCTCCAAGCTGGCAAAAAAGACGGTGTCGATCAGCTTGCCGAGAAGACGCACGTTCTTTTCGTCGTTCTGCGCTTCCGGGATTGATCGCAGCCACGCCTTGAGGGCTTCGCGTGGGTACTGCAGGCGTGCGTCGCTCATAGGACAGCCTACCTCGATCTCGTCCCAGGCTCCGCGCCCACGATAGGCGCCCAGCGCGGGGGCCCTCCGCGCGGGGTGGGGGATGGGCCGATGTCTGTCTGGTCTGTTGGCTTAGTCAAGTGAGCGGTAGGCGCCCGGAGAGGGGGTTCTCCGCGCGGGGTGGGGGATGGGCCGATGTTTGAGCCTGAGTCATCCCTCCTCCGGCGGAGCCGGAGGAGGGATGACTCAGGCGAGTTCGGCGGGGCCCCCACCCCGCGCGGAGAACCCCCTCTCCGGGCGCCGGGCGACCCGTCAAGACCTCACGCCCGCCGGGACAACGACCGCGTTACCGTAGCCGCCCGGATCCTGTCACCCCATCACGCCAGCTTCCCGAGCTCCCGGAACCGCCCGCGCAGGTCGTTGTAGAGCCCCCGGTACACCGCATGGATCTCCCGGTACCGCGCCGAGCGCGCCGCGTCCGGCGCGACCCGGGACACGACATGAACGAACGCGTCCGCCGCCTCCTCGACCGACGAGAACAGCCCCGCGCCCGCCGCGCCGAGCAGCGCCGCGCCGTAGGCCGGGCCCTCGGTCGACGTCGTGATCGCCACCGGCGCCTCGAAGACGTCGGCCATCAGCTGGCGCCAGAACGGGCTCCGCGCCCCGCCGCCGGTCAGGCGGATCTCGTCGATCGAGACCGCCGCCGCGCCGTTCGTCTGCCCCACGCCGCGCATCAGGTCCAGCGAGTCCGCGAGCCCGAACGTGATGCCCTCCAGCACCGCGCGCGAGAGATCGGCCTTCGTCGTCCGGGCGCTCAGCCCCACGAACGCGCCGCGCGCCGCCGCGTCGTTGTGCGGCGTGCGCTCGCCCATCAGGTACGGCAGGAAGACGACGCCGCCCGCGCCCGGGCGCGCCGTCGACGCCGTGTCCGAGATGATCTCGTACGGATCGACCTTGCGGAGCTCGGCCGCCAGGCGCTCCCCGTCGCCGAGCACGTCGCGGTACCAGCGGAGCGCGCCGCCGGCGGCGAGCATCACCCCCATCAGATAGAAGCGGCCCGGGACCGCGTGGCAGAAGCTGTGGAGCCGCATCTCGGGCTCAACGATCCACGAGTCGGTGTGCGCCAGGATCACGCCGCTCGTGCCGACCGACGCCATCGCCCGGCCGGGGCGCACGATGCCGAGCCCCACAGCGCCCGCCGCGTTGTCCGCTGCGCCCCGCACGACGGGGATGCCCGCCGGCAGCCCCGTCGCGGCCGCGACCTCGGCCGTCAGCTGACCGAGCGGCGCGTTCGAGGGCGCAGACCGCGGGAACACCGCGCGCGGGACGCCGACCGCCGAGAGGAGCTCGGCGCTGAAGGAGCGATCCCCGGGCGAGAACGCCAGCGTGCCGCTCGCGTCGCTGTCGTCCGTCCCGAGCTCGCCCGTCAGCCGCAAGCCCACGAAATCCTTCGGCATGAGCACCGCGCGGACGCGGGCGAACGCCTCGGGCTCGTTCGCCCGCAGCCAGAGCAGCTTCGGCAGCGTGAACCCCTCGAGCGCGCGGTTGCCGACCAGGCGCGCGAGCCCCGCGTCGCCGACCTTCGGGTTCGCGCGGATGGCCTCGCACTCGGCCGTGGTGCGCGTGTCACACCACAGGATCGCAGGCCGGATGACCGCCTGCGCCTCGTCCAGCAAGACCGCCGAGTGCATCTGCCCCGTCAGCCCGATCGCGCGCACGTCGTCGCGGCGCGGGCCGAGGGCGCGGGCGAGCTCGCCGAGGGCGCTCAGCGCCGCCGCGGCGAAGTCCTCGGGATCCTGCTCGGCCCACCCGGCGTGCGGCGTGGAGAGCGGGTATTCGCGGTGCGCCGACGCGACCGCCGCGCCGCGCTCCGTTTCGACTGCGATGGCCTTGAGGCCGCTGGTCCCGACGTCGATTCCGATCACGATGGCCATGGAAAGCGTCCTTTTTGCAGTTTCGTCTACTTCGGTGATCTTCGTAACGACTCTTAACTAAACGAGAAAATCGTAAGCTTTGTAAGCGCGCAGGCCGCGCGGCTAGAACACGACCTGGAGCTTCATGGGCGCGGTGCCCTTCTTCATCATCTCGAGGCCGCGCGGGAGCTCCTCGACCGGCATCGCCTCGGAGAGGAGCTTCCTCACGTCGATCGCGCCGCGCTCCATCAGCTTGAATGCCCGGTCGTATGTCCGCCTGATCGCGAAGCTGCCGATGATCTCGAGATCGCGCCGGTAGATCTCGAACGGCGAGATCTCGACTTTGTCCTGCGGCCCACACACGCCGAACACGAGGTACCGGCCGCCGTTCTTGACGTACTGGATCGAGTCGCCGAGCACCCGGGCGATGCCCGTCGCGTCGATCACGACGTCGAAGCCGTAGGGCGCGATCTTCTTGAGCTTCGCCTGGAGCGCGTTGTCGGCGAGCACCACCTCGGCGGCGCCGTGCTGGCGGGCGAGGTCGAGCTTCGACTCGACGACGTCGACGACGGTGACCGCGGCGGCGCCGTTCGCGAGGCTCGCCTGGAGGTGGAGCTGGCCGATCGGGCCGGCGCCGAGGACCAGGACCTCCGAGCCGATCTCGATGCGCGCGCGATCCTGCCCGAAGACGACGCACGCGAGCGGCTCGCAGAAGGCGGCCTCGCTGAACGAGACGCGCTCGAAGCGATAACAGTTCTTCGCTGGGACCCGGACGAGCTCGGCGAACCCGCCGTCGCGCGTCACGCCGACCGCGTTCCACTTCAGGCAGTGATTTTGCCGGTTGATCATGCAGAAGTGGCACTCTTCGCAGGTCACCGTCGGGTCGACCATCACCCGATCGCCGGGGCGGAGGCCCTCGACCTCGTCGCCCACGGCCGCCACCTCGCCGGCGAGCTCGTGCCCGGGGATCAGCGGGAAGGTCGGGAAGAAGTCGCCCTCCCAGATGTGCACGTCGGTCCCGCAGATGCCGCACGCCTTCGCGCGGACGAGGACGTCGCGCGGGCCGATCTGCGGCGGGGCGACGTCGTGGCGAACGGCGATCTTCTTCACGGCTTCGAGCACGGCAGCCTTCATGCGAGACCCTCCTTGGGAAGGTCGCATAGGCGGGCCAGGGCCGCGCGTCGAGGGTCGAGGGCCGCCGGCTGCGCCCACGCCGCGTCGCGCAGCGCCGGGGACCGCCGGGGACCGCCCCGCGCAGCGTCGCACGACGTCGCGCAGGGCGGCCTGACGCGGGATGTCAGGACTTCGTGGCCGGCTTGGACGGGGAGATCGTGCGCCAGAGGAACGCGTAGACGTCCATCAGATCGCGCGGGGCGAGGCCGCGCTCGCGCAGGCGCCGCTCGAGCTCGCGCGCCAGCGCTTGCATCCGGGCATACCCCTCGGCGCTCGGCGCGCGATCGTAGGCGAGGTTGAAGCCGAGCACGGCGGCCTGCTTCTCGAAGAAGGAGGGCTTCACGAAGACGTGCTCGCCCGGGTAGACGAGCGCGCCGAGGATCGTGACGAGCGGCCACGTGACGACCTTGGCCGCGGCGAGCACGCCGGCCAGCCGGTCGAAGCGCGCGGCGTAGTCGCCCGCGCCATAGAGGAGATCCACGACCGCCTCGGCGTAGGCGCGGTGGTGCTCGGCCGGCATCTTGTTGAAGGGGATGAGATCGCCGAGGGGGTGCAGGAGGCCGGTCGCGGCCTTGTGGACCTTGGTGATCCTCTCCATGAAATCGGTCAGGTTGCCCGCCGCCAGCAGCGCCTCGAGCTCGCCCTTGGCGAGGAGCGCGCGCGCGGTCTCGATGGCGCCCTGCTTGAAGGCCTTGCTCTTCTTCTTCGCGCCGCTCGCCGGGCCCTCGGCCCCCTCGCCCCCGGCGGCGCCGCGCTCCTCGGCGATGAACTGCGGACCCCCGAACCCACCCTCGAACTGCGTCTCGAAGCTCGCGACCTGCTCGTCGAAGCTCGTGACCGGCGGCGCGACGACGCGGGCGCGCTGCTTCTTGGCGGCGGCCGACGGCCGGTCACGGAGACCGCGGATCCTGGCCTCGAGCGCGCTCGCCTCGTCGTCACCGAGCTGCACCGGCTCGAGCTTCGACCAGAAAGCCTTGGCGATGGAGTGATTGAGGCCATCCTCGAAATCGTAGAAGCGCTTTTCATCGCGCTCCTCGACGAGGTATCCGAGTCCCCACTGGGGACACCCCGGGTGCTTGACGATGATCGGGGCCGAGGGTTCCGTTGAACGAGAGGTCGCCATAGGCGGCGCAGCCTACTCGATCTTGGGGCGACCGCACCCGCCCCGGAGCCCCTTCTGGACCCGTGTTCAGGTGCGCCGCGCCGGCCCGTGCGGGCAGGCCGGCGCTAGAGGTCTCAGTTGACGTCGCGCGCCGCCGAGGCGAGCGCGAGCTGCTGGAGCGCGAGCGCCTCGGTCACGCGGCGCACCCGCGCGACGACGTCGAGCGTCTCCAGCACCGTCTGCCGCTCCCGCGCGTCGAGGATGAGGTGGTGGGCGCAGAGATCCGCGACGAGCGACGTGGCCGCGTCGCGCGGCAGCCGAAACTCGAAATTGCTGTCCCGATCCCGGACGAGCGCCGCGAACGAGGCCGCGGTGGAGATGAGCGCGGCGTGATCCTGGGCCGAGACCTCCCCGGGCTCGTCCTCGAGGACCGTCGCCGCGGCCGTGCGGTACGGCGGCACGAACGGCCGCTCCGCCAGGCGGACGCGGGCGCGGCCCCGGAGCAGGATGTTGTAGCGGCCCCCGGGCAGCTCGGCGTGATCGATGATCTCGCCGGCGCCGGCCACCCCCGCGATGGCCGGGTGGCCGTGCGCGTCGATCGCCCGGGGGTCCGTGATGAGGACGACCGAGAGGATGCGGTGCGTCTCGAGGGCGTCGCGCACGAGCGCCCGGTAGCGCGGCTCGAAGATGTGGAGCGGCAGCAGGGCGCCGGGGAAGAGCACCGTCTGCGGCAGCGGGAACAGCGGCAGCTCTGGCAATGCCGCACTGAGGTCGCCCGGGCGCGGAGGCGTCGTATCCACGGGCCGCAGGGTAGCACGCGGGGGGTCGGGTGTGGCGGCGCCACGTACATGCGCATCGAGCTCGGCGGTCCGCACGTCCATGCGCATCGGGCTCGGCGGTCCGCCGTCAAGCGCGCGTCCTGCGAGGGCGAGGACGGCGGGCCGTCAGCCGAACATCTCGATCGCCGAGCCGGTGACGGCGTCGGGGGCGTCGAGCGCGGCGTACACGATGAGCCGCGCCACGTCGTCGGCGCTCATCTGCGGGGGGAACCCGCTCCCGACGAGCATGTCGGTGTCGACCGAGCCGGGGAGCACGGCGATGGACTGGAGCCCCGTCCCGCGCAGCTCTTCGGCCAGGCTCTTCGAGAAGCCGACGAGTCCCCACTTGGACGCCGCGTACGACGCGTTGCCGGGGGACGCGATGGTCGAGGAGATGCTGCCGACGTGGACGAGGCGGCCGTGCCGCTGCTTCAGCATGGCCGGGAGGAACGCGCGCGAGATGAGGAAGGGGCCGCGGAGGTTGACGGCCATCACCTCGTCCCAGGCGGCGGGCGCGCTCTCGTGGACCTTCGCGCCGCGGCGCACGATGCCGGCGTTGTTCACGACGACGCGGGGCGCGCCGAGCCACGCCACCACCTCGGCGGAGGCGCGCGCCACCTGCTCCTCGGAGGCGACGTCGCAGGGGACCGGGAGCGCGGCGACGTCGAGGCGGCGGACCTCGTCGGTGACGTCGTCGAGGCGCGGGCTCGGAGGGCCGAGCAGCGCGATGGAGAGGCCGCGGCGCGCGAGCGCGAGCGCCGTCGCCCGGCCGATCCCGCGGCTCGGTCCGGTGACGACCGCGACGTCGGTCACGCCCTCCCCCCGGAGAGCGCGGCCAGGGCGAGATCGCGCTCGGGGCCTGGCTCGGCGAACACGCCGGCGACGGCGACGGTCTCGATGAGGGCGCCCGCTTTGCGCTCGCCGCGGGCGATGAGGCACGTGTGCGTCAGCGTGAGCTTGCACAGCGCGCCGCGCGCGCCGAGCTCGCGGACGAGGAGCTCGACGAGCTGCCCGCCGATGCGCTCCTGCAGGGTCAGCCGCCGCGCGAGCGCGTCGAGGACGTGCGCGAGCGTGCCGATGCCGGCGACCCGCGCGCCCGGCAGGTAGACGATGGTGCCGGCGCCGTGCCCCGGCAGCAGGTGGTGCGGGCACATCGTCGTCACGGCGAGCTCGCGCGCGACGACGAGGCCGCGCTCGAAGGGGCCTGTCTCCATGGCGCCCTCGCGGAGCACCGCGGCCGCGTCGATGGCCTCGCCTTCGATCAGGTCGTCGGCCCACGCGTCGGCGACCCGCTCGCCCGTGCCCGCGAGGTCCCCCTCGACGTCGCGCCCGAGGGCGCGGAGGAACTCCTCGATCGCCCACGCCGCTCTCTTCCGATCGATCACTGGGGGCCTCGTCAGTTGAGCAGCTGCCGGCGCCTCTCGGCGGTGATCGGTTTGCGCCCGGCGTAGCCGGCCTCGAGCCCGTGGTAGTGCTCCACGGCCGGCTCCCCGTAGCGCCAGCAGAGCCAGACGAGGGCGCCGTCGAGGCGCCCGTAGAAGTCGCAGAGGCCGATCCGCTGGTCCTTCACGACGACCCCGAGCTCTTCGACCTCCTGCCACCCGGACTCGTACGAGGCGATCTTCTCGGAGAGCTCGCGCTCGCGGGCCCGCGCCTGCTCGCTGCCGCTGCGCGCCAGCTCGATGAGCTGATCGGGCGTCGCCGCCGGGCTCTGCACGGCCTGCACGAGCTCCTGCCAGCAGCGCTCGATATCGGTCGCCAGGGCGAGCTGCCGGCCGATCATCGACGAGAGCCGCGGGACGAGCGCGTTCGCTTCTTCGATGGTCCAGATGCGGGAAGTGCTCACGGGACCTCACCTGAAGGGCGGCGCGACGACCCGGTCATGCAGGGCCGGTAAGCGGAGGAGAGTGCGGTGTCAAGGGCTTCTACGGAAGGAGCCGTCGCGCGCTGCATGCGGTGGGCGCGGCGGGCGCGAGCCGCGCGCACGGCGAGGGCGCGGTCGGCACGGGCGTGCGTGAGGTGGGCGCGTGCGGGCGTGCGGTCGGTGCAGGCGCCTCCTCGCGAACAACAGCCAGGGTGGCCGCGATCACCTGCGTCGTGCCCTTCCTCTCCGCCCGGCAATGTGTTGCAAGCGGCGTTCTGCAAGCGATAAGCTCGCGCGGCGATCCTGTCGGGTTGCGAGACCGCCGCATGCGACTCCGGACGATATCGGGCATCAAGCTGTCGAATTTGCTCCTTGGCGGCTGGAGCGGGCTCGTCCTCCTCTACCTGTATCTGCCGATCCTGCTCCTCATCGCCTACTCCTTCAACGACTCGCGGATGAGCGTGGTGTGGGAGGGGTTCACCTTCAAATGGTATCGGCAGCTCTTCGATGAGCTCGTCGCCCACCTGGGCGACGAGCGGCGGTCGCCGCTCATCGAGTCGCTGAGCAACAGCGTGATCATCGCCGCGATCACGACGGCGTTCTCGGTCGCCCTCGGCACGGCGGGCGCCTTCCTGCTCTACCGGTACAGGTTCCCCGCGCTCCGGTCGATCACGACGCTGATCTTCATTCCCATGATCATCCCGGAGATCATCATGGGGATCAGCCTGCTCATCTTCTTCAAGACGGTGGAGCTCGATCTCGGCTTCACGACCGTCATCGTCTCGCACGTCACCTTCTGTTTCCCGTTCGTGCTGATCGCCGTCCAGGCGCGGCTCGCGGGGCTCGATCCGTCGCTCGAGGAGGCTGCCCTGGACCTCGGGGCGACGCCGCTCAAGGCGTTCTTCCTGATCATGGTGCCTTACCTTCTGCCCGCGATCATCTCCGGTGCGCTGATGTCGTTCACGCTGTCGATGGACGAGCTCATCGTCACCTACTTCACCCGCGGGCCCAAGTCCGAGACCCTGCCGATCAAGGTGTTTGGCATGGCGAAGGTGGGTCTGAACCCGATGCTGAACACGATCTCGACGGTGTTCATCGTAGCGACTGCGATGCTCGTCGTGGTCGCCGAGTCGCTGAAGGGCACCGCGAAGCGGCTCCCCGACGAGGGCTGAAGGGGAGCGGCGCGCGGCGCGAACGCGGGCGCCTGCGCCGGCGCAGGCGAGA
This sequence comes from Sorangium aterium, assembly GCF_028368935.1. Lineage (NCBI taxonomy): Bacteria > Pseudomonadati > Myxococcota > Polyangiales > Polyangiaceae > Sorangium > Sorangium atrum. The sequence continues at coordinate 1,252,899 of NZ_JAQNDK010000002.1, forward strand.
CAAGGAAAAGGCCAATGAAACGCATCTCAGCGCTCTTGATACTGATGTTCGTCCCGCTCCTCTGCCTCCTCGGCTGCGGGAAGAAGGAGAGCCCGGCGCCGCAGCAGGCGGCCGCCTCGGGGAGCGCCCCGGCGACCGAGCCGAAGCCCGGCAACGAGCTCAACCTCTTCGGGTGGTCCGAGTACGTCCCCCAGGAGGTCCTGGACGGCTTCACGAAGGAGACGGGGATCAAGGTCAACTACGAGACCTTCGCCTCGAACGAGGAGATGCTGTCGAAGCTCCTCGCGGGGGGCACCCGGTACGACCTCATCCAGCCCTCGGAGTACGCGGTCGAGGCGCTCATCAGGCAGAAGAAGCTGCAGCTGCTCGATCAATCGCGCATCCCGAACCTGAAGAACATCGCGCCCGCGTTCAGGAACCAGCCGCACGACCCGGAGCTCAAGTACTCGGTCCCGTGGATGGCCACGGTCGTGGGCATCGTCGTCAACACCCAGAAGGTGAAGGAGCCCGTGAAGGGCTTCAAGGACGTGTTCCAGCCGAAGTACAAGGGGCGCATCGTGGCCCTGAACGACAACCGCGAGATGGTCTCGTGGGTCATGGTGACGATGGGGATGAACGCCAACGACGTGACGCCGGAGAACCTCGCGAAGGTCAAGCCGACCCTCGCGGAGTGGATCAAGCTCGTGAAGGTGTTCGATTCCGACAGCCCGAAGACGGCGCTGCTCAACGGCGACGTCGACATCGGCGTCGTCTGGAGCGGGGAGGCGGCCCTGCTCTACCAGGAGAACAAGGACAAGTTCCAGTTCGTCCTGCCGCAGGAGGGGACGCACAAGGCGATCGACAGCCTGGTGATCCCCGACAGCGCCCAGAACAAGATCGGCGCGGAGATGTTCATGAACTACATCCTCCGCCCCGAGGTCAGCAAGCTCATCTCGGACAAGTTCCCTTACACGAACCCGAACGCGGAGGCGCGCAAGCTGCTCACGCCGGAGCAGCTCGCGAACCCGGCGAGCTACCCGCCCATCGCGGGGCTGGAGACCTTCCACGACATCGGCAAGGCGGCCGCGGACGTGGACAAGCTCGTGACCGACCTCAAGGCGTCGGAGTGAGCGGCGGGGCGTCATGAACACGGCCACCGGGCAGGTCGTCGAGTTCCAGGGCGCCCGGCGGAGGCCGGGCGTCCGCGGGTGGCTGCTGCTCGCCCCGCTCTTGATCTGGCTCTTCGCCTTCGTCGTGGCGCCCACCGCGATCATGTTCGTCTACAGCTTCTGCGAGCGGGACGAGCTCGGGCAGGTGGTCTTCGAGCTCTCGCTGTCGAGCTACTCTCGGGTCTTCGACCCGACCTACGTCAAGATCCTGCTGAGCTCGATCAAGTACGCCGCTATCACCACGGTGATCTGCCTCATCGCAGGTTATCCGGTGGCGTACTTCATCGGGCGGGCCAGGGAGGGCGTCAGGAACCGGCTGCTCATGCTGGTGATGGTGCCGTTCTGGACGAGCTTTCTCATCCGGACGTATGCCTGGATGTCGATCCTCAAGTCGGAGGGGCTCCTCAACGGGCTGCTCCTCTACCTGCGGATCATCTCGACCCCCCTCGACATCATGTACACGCCGACGGCGGTGGTCATCGGCCTCGTCTACTCGTATTTGCCGTTCATGATCCTGCCCATCTACGGGAGCGTCGAGAAGCTCGACAACGCCCTGATCGAGGCGGCGTTCGATCTCGGCGCGGGGCCCGTGTCGGCGTTCTCTCACGTCATCGTCCCGCTCACCCGGCCGGGCATCCTCGCGGGCGTCCTGCTCGTGTTCATCCCGGCGCTCGGGATGTTCGCGATCACCGATCTCATGGGGGGATCGCGCGTGCCGATGATCGGCAACGTCATCCAGAACCAGTTCGGCCAGGCGCGCGACTGGCCCTTCGGCGCCGCGCTCGGCATGACGCTCCTGCTCCTGTTCTCGCTCTTCTTCCTGCTCGGCCTGCGCAAGGAGCCAGAGGCCTGATGCGGCGCCTTCCCGCGAGGCGCACCGCCGCGCCTCTCCGCCTCTCCGGCGCTCCTTACCGGCCCTCTCCCGCCCTTGGCCGGCTCTCCGAGGTGAATCGATGGATGTGATGGTCGAGCTCCGCGCGGTCACCAAGCGATTCGGCGCCTTCCACGCCGTGAGCGAGGTCGATCTCCAGATCAGGGCGGGCGAGTTCATCACCCTCCTCGGGCCCTCGGGGTGCGGCAAGACGACGCTGCTCCGGATGATCTCGGGCTTCGAGACGCCGTCGAGCGGCACGGTCCTCCTCGAGGGGAAGGACGTCACGCACGAGCCTCCCTACCGCCGGGACGTGAACCAGGTGTTCCAGAGCTACGCGCTGTTCCCTCACATGACCGTGCAGGAGAACATCGGCTTCGGGCTGCGGATGAAGAAGGTGCCCCGGGCGGAGATCGCCGAGCGGGTCCGGGCCGCGGTCGCGATGGTGTCGCTCGGAGGCATGGAGCAGCGCAAGCCGTCGCAGCTGTCCGGCGGGCAGCGGCAGCGGGTCGCGCTCGCGCGGGCCATCGTGTGCCGCCCGAAGGTCCTGCTGCTCGACGAGCCCCTCTCCGCGCTGGACGCGAAGCTCCGGCACGCCATGCAGGTGGAGCTCAAGGAGCTGCAAAAGCAGCTCGGGATCACCTTCGTGTTCGTGACCCACGACCAGGAAGAGGCGCTCACCATGAGCGACCGCATCGCCGTGATCAACAAGGGCCGGATCGAGCAGCTCGGCGACGCGTCGCAGATCTATCACCGCCCCAAGACGACGTTCGTCGCGAATTTCATCGGCCAGGCCAACATCCTCCGCGCGACCGTCCTCTCGCGGAGCGGCGATCACGCCCGGGTCCGGCTCGTCGACGGGGGGCTCGAGCTCCTCGTCAACGCCGAGCACCTGGCGGGCGGGGCCGGGAGCACCCTTGTCTCCATCCGGCCGGAGAAGATCGCGCTCCGCAAGGAGCCGCAGGGCGCGCCGGAGAACCGCTTCGAGGCGCGCGTGGAGGACGAGCTGTTCAAGGGCGCCACCGACCAGCTGCGCCTCCGGACCGACGCCGGCCTCGTGCTCACGGCGGTGGTCGCCAACGAGAGCTCCGGCCAGGCGGCGCTGCACGCCGGAGACCGGGTGTTCTGCCACCTCCACCCCGACGACATCGTGATCGTCCACGAGGAGTGATCCTCGCGGATCGGCCGTCGCGCCCGTGTGGCGCCGGGGCGTCGTGAACCGCCGTTCTCAGCCGGACGCGGCCGTGTGGAAGTTGGCCTCGAACACGGCGTACGCTGGAGGGCATGCTGCTTGCCAATCGGCCTCGCATGCCCCGACGGTCGCTTGCGGTCGCTCTTTCTTCATCGGTCCTTCTCTCGCTCTCCGGCGACGCCCTCGCCACGGGGGCATGGCTGCCCGGCGCCGGACAGGCGTCGGTCGAGCAGCGCGTCGCCGTCGCGGCCGGCCCGGAGCGCACGACGCTCTGGACGAGCCTGCGGTTCCAGGGCGCGAGCGGGCCCGTGGCCCTCGTCGTGCCGGTGCCGCCGCTCGCCGCGCTCGACACGAGCTCGGACGCGTGGTTCGAGGCGCTCGAGGCGGCGACGGCGCCCCGGGTGCTCCCGCCCCAGGGCGTCGACCCGTACTGCCCCGGGGAGGCGGGCGCGCCGGGCCCCTTCGAGACGGTCGGGCGGCTCGCCCACGAGGCGACGCTCGAGCCGATCGAGGTGACGGTGCTCGAGGACGCCGACGCGGTCGCGCGCTGGGCGGCGTCGGCCGGCTCGCGCTGTCTTCCGAGACGGCCGCGCAGCTCGGGAGTCTGCAAGGGATGCGGTTCGCGGCGGCCCGCTTCGACGCTCCCGGCGGCGCGGCGGTCACGAGGACGCTGCGCGTCGCCATGGGGGGCGGTGAGCCGATCCTGCCGCTGTCGCTGGCCGCGGCGGGCGCGGGCGACGTGCAGGTGACGGCGTGGCTGCTCGGCGACGGCCGGGGCGCGCTCTCGGGCGCGGCGCCGGTGACGCTCCCGCCGGCCTCGCTGAGCTGGGACGCGAGCGCGCAGCGCAGCGATTACGCGGAGCTCCGCGCCGGGGCCCTCGGCCAGGCGGGGCTCCGCGGGGCGCTCGTCGAGGGCGCGGGCCACGAGGCGCTGAGCCGCCGCATCTCCCTCGGCAGCGACAGCGTGGACAGCGTGATCGAGGCCTATTTCGCGCGCGCGAGCGCGTACGGCGACATCGGCGATGCGCCGGGGACGTGCGCCGCGGTCGCCGCGGCCGCGCTGGAGTCGACCCTCAAGGTCGCCGCGAGCTGCCCGCGCGCCGCCCACGGCGTTGTCGATGGCGCGCTGGACTGCGCGGAGTCGCCCCGGAGGGACGAGACCGATCCCGATCTCCTGCGCTGCGGTCCGGCCGCCGACGATCTCGCGGTCGGGCTCTCCGGGCTCGCGCCGTCGTCGGTGTGGCTGACCCGCGTCTCGCTCCGGCTCGCGGCCGGGCAGCCCGGCGCGGACTGGCCGCTGACCTTCGGGGAGGGCGCCGCGATCTCGCCGGTCGTGAGGGCCGCGAGCGTCCGTGTGGACGAGTGCTCCGGCGAGGCCGGCGCCGGCGGCGCGGGCGGCTCGTCGGGCGTGGGCGGGCCCGACGGCCTGGGCGGCGGGCCCGACGGTCTGGGCGGCGGGCCGGGCAGCGGCGGATCTGGCCCGGCCAGCGGCTCGTCCGGCGCCGGGAACCCGCCGATTGACGATTACTACGACGAGCCGGCCGCCGACGTGGGCTGCGGCTGCTCCGGCACCGCCGAGACGGTGGTCGTGGACGACGTCGAACCGCAGGACGTCGACGACGACGAGTACTACGCGGAGGACGACGGCTGCAGCGGCGACACGAGCGAGCCGGCGCCCGAGGACGAGTACTACGCGGAGGACGACGGCTGCAGCGGCGACACGAGCGAGTCCGAGGACGAGTACTACGCGGAGGACGACGGCTGCAGCGGCGACACGAGCGAGTCCGAGGACGAGTACTACGCGGAGGACGACGGCTGCAGCGGCGACACGAGCGAGTCCGAGGACGCCGAGTCGGAGGACTGCTCGATCGCGCGCGAGCGGCAGCCGAGCGCCCGGAAGAAGCGCGGGCCGAAGCTGTCGGTGATGGCGCTCGGGATGTTCGCGATGATCGCGCCCCTCCGGCGCGCGAGCCGGCCGCGGAAGGGCGGCGAGAACGGCGGGCGGTAGGCCGCGCGGCGGCGCTCCGGGAGGGGGGCGCACCGGAGGGGCGGTTCCCGTGGCATACTCCCGGGCGAGGTCATGACGTGAACGCGCCCGCCCGCCGGCTCTCCTTCACTTACGCCGACTACCTCGAGCAGGAGCGGGCGAGCCCGACGAAGCACGAGTTCCTCGGCGGCGAGATCTTCGACATGGCCGGCGGCACGCCGGAGCACGCGCGGCTCGCGGCGCGGGTGACCGTGGCGCTCGGCGCGCAGCTCGGCCGGCGCCCGTGCGAGGTGTTCTCGTCCGACCTCCGCGTGCGCGTGCGCGCGACCGGCCTCGCCACCTACCCCGACGTGAGCGTCGTCTGCGGCCAGATCGCGCGCGATCCCGAGGACAAGGACGCGGTGGTCAACCCGCTGGTGCTGGTCGAGGTGCTGTCGGACTCCTCGGAGGCGTACGACCGGGGAGAGAAGTTCGCGCACTACCGCCGGATCCCCTCGCTGAGGGAGTACGTCCTGGTCTCCCAGGCGCACCGGCGGATCGAGGTCTTCCGGCGCAACGAGGACGGCTCGTGGACGCTCTACGAGGCCGGGCCCGGCGAGCGCGCGCGGCTCGCGTCGATCGACGCCCTGCTCGAGGTGGACGAGGTGTACCGGGGCGCGCTCGAGGCCTCCGCGGCGGTCTGAGCGGCCGTCGTTCCACGGAGAGCCGATGCGCGACGTCCGGATGCGGGGTTTTCGCGAGCAAACGGCGGTCGAGCGCGCGCTCGAGGTCCTGGAGCGGCGGATCCAGCGGCTCGGTGACGAGCTGGCCCCGATCGGCGAGGCGGCCGGGCGGGTGGCGGCGGAGCCCGTGCGCGCGCGGGTCAGCGTGCCGCACTTCGTCCGAGCGGCGATGGACGGCTATGCGCTGCTCGGCGAGGCGACCGCCGGCGCGGCTGCGTTCGCGCCGGTGGAGCTCGCGCTCGTGGGCGCGTCGTTCCCCGGGCGCCCGCACGCCGGCGCGATCCGCCGGGGCGAGGCCGTGCGGATCACGACCGGCGCGCCGGTGCCGGAGGGGGCGGACGCGGTGCTGGTGGCGGAGCGCGCGGAGGAGGGCGCGGGCCGCGACGGGGCCGCGGTCGTGCGGGCGCGCGAGCCGGTGCCGTCCGGCAAGCACGTCGCGGCGATCGGCGAGGACGTGCTGGAGGGCGCGGAGGTCGTGCCGGCGGGGCGCCGGCTGCGCCCGCAGGACGTCGGCGTGCTCGCCTCGACCGGGGTCGCCGAGGTGCGCGTGGTGCGCAGGCCGTCGGTGCGGATCCTGATCACGGGCGACGAGCTCCTGCCGCCGGGGAGCACGCCGAGCGGGGCGTGCATCGTCGACACGAACAGCCTTGTGCTCTCGGCGCTCGCGCGCCGTGACGGCGCGGAGGACATCGCCGTCGCGTACGTCCCCGACCGGCGCGAGGCGGTGCGGGCCGCCCTCGAGGGGGCGAGCGGGGACGTGGTGCTGGTCTCCGGCGGGTCGTCGGTCGGCTCGGAGGACCATGCGCCGCTCGTCCTCGCGGAGCTGGGTGAGGTGGTGGTCCACGGCGTCGCGATGCGCCCGGCGAAGCCGGCCGGGTTCGGCTTCTTGCACGGCGGGCGGCCGGTGTTCCTGCTGCCGGGCAACCCGGTGTCGTGCCTCTGCGCCTACGAGTTCTTCGCCGGCCCGTCGATCCGCGCCCTCGGCGGCCTGCCTCGCGCGTGGCCGCACCGGCGGCGGCGGTGCGTTGTGGCGAGCGAGATCGTCTCCCAGCCCGGGCGCGTCGATTACGTGAGGGTGCGCGTCGAGGGAGATCGGGTGTTTCCGATCGCGACGAGCGGCGCGTCCATCCTGTCGTCGACGACGCGCGCGGACGGCGTGGTCGTCGTGCAGGCCGAGGAAGCGGTGATCGGCGAGGGCGCCGAGGTCGAGGTGCTGCTCTACGACGCCTGAGGCGAGGGGCAGCGGGATCTGCCGCCGGGCGGAGCCGTGTACACGTGTTGCCCGCGCGGCGCGTCCGTTTCAAATTTCCGAGGTCCGGGACCATGAAACCGCTTCGTTTCGAGAGGGCCGGTCCGCGCTTGAGGGGCAGGGGGAACGAACGCCGCCGACGATGAAAGAATCCATCAACCGCGGTCTCCTCCGCGCGCGCTCCCGGGCCGAATCCTGGATGCCAGGCGCCCGAGATGCGATAGGTTAGGCCTCGGCGCTGAGCTCTTTGCGGGCGAGGTTCGTCCTGTCGGCACCGCACTGCCGGCCCCCCAATTCCGCTCTTCTGTTCTGATCGCGACCGGGCGCGACGAGGTAATGACCATGACTCAGATGAACCGCACACTCCGAGGCACTGCCAGATTCCTGCTCCTCCCACTCCTCGCCATGCTCGCTGCGTCGGGTTGTGGCGAGTCCTCTTCGCCTGGCGCGACCGGTGAGGTCGACAACACCGGAGGGGCCGGTCCGGGGACCGGAGGCGGTGCCACAGCCAGCACGACCGCGGGAACCGGGGGCGGCGCCACAGGCAGCACGACCGCGGGAACCGGGGGCGGCGCCACAGGCAGCACGACCGCTGGCACTGGAGGCGGTGCCACGGTGGGGACCGGATCGGATAGCAGCGGGGCGAGCACCAGCAGCGGGTCGAGCTCGGGTCCGACGTTCCACATCTTCATGCTCATGGGCCAGTCGAACATGGCTGGCGTCGCGGACAAACAGGCCAGTGACCAGAATTCTGACGACCGGCTCAAGGTCCTCGGCGGATGCAATCAGCCGGCCGGACAGTGGAACGTGGCCAATCCGCCGCTCAACGACTGCCCTGGTGAAAAGGGATGGAACCTGTCGACCTCCGTCGACCCGGGCATCTGGTTCGGCAAGACCCTCCTCGGAAAGCTGCCTGAGGGGGACACGATCGGGCTGGTCGGCACGGCCGAGAGCGGTGAATCGATCAACACGTTCATCTCTGGCGGCACGCATCACCAGATGATCTTGAACAAGATCGCCAAGGCGAAGACGGCCGAGAATGCGCGCTTCGCGGGCATCATCTTCCACCAGGGGGAGTCCGACAGCGGCCAGAGCTCATGGCCCGGCAAGGTCGTTCAGCTCTATAACGAGGTGAAAGAGGCCTGGGGTGTCGACTACGACGTTCCCTTCATCCTTGGAGAGCTCCCCGCGGGCGGGTGCTGCAGCGGCCACAACAACCTCGTGCACCAAGCGGCCGATATGTTGCCTGACGGATACTGGGTCTCTCAGGATGGGACCAAGGTCATGGATGAGTACCACTTCGATCATGCGTCCGTTGTTCTCATGGGCACGCGTTATGGTGAGAAGATGATCGACGCTTTGGGGTGGTGACCTGAGGCGTCCCCGCATTTTTCCCTCGCCGAGGAGGACCGCGGTAACTGCGCCTGCTGCGGTCAGTCGACCATGAAGCATCCCCTCGAAATTAAGGGGAAAATCCGCGGCACCAGGGCGCGCGTGGTAAGGTGCGCCGCATGCTGATCGCTTCTCAGATCGTCGTCGCGTTGATCGGAGCCCTTCACATCTACATCCTCGTCCTGGAGATGTTCTTGTGGCGCTCCGAACGAGCGTACAAGGCGTTCGGTACGACCCCCGAGGTCGCCGCGATCACCGCGCCGCTGGCGGCCAACCAGGGGCTCTACAACGGATTCCTCGCCGCGGGCCTGCTCTGGGGCGTCATCCATCCGAACAGGGCCTTTGCATGGCAAATCCAGGCCTTCTTCCTCCTCTGCGTGGCCGTCGCCGGTGTCTACGGCGCCGCGACGGCAAAGCGATCCATCCTGTTCGTGCAGACCGTCCCGTCGGCCATCGGCCTCGCCTTGGTCCTGCTCGCCAATCGGGCGGGTGGCTGAAGCGAAGCGGCTCGGCCGACGGCGGCCGCGCGGCAGAGCAGCTCGTCTCTTACGTCCCTCGCTGGTGGCGTCTGGGGTCGTGCCTTCGGGGCGTCAGAACCCGCCCTCCAGGCCGAAGTTCGGGACGGTGACAGGCCCGAACGTCGTCGGCTCGCACGGCGAGAACGCATCGCACCTCCCCGGCAGGGTCTCCTTCGACAGCGTGGCGTTGAGCACGTCGAGGACGACCGCCAGCCAGCCCGACTTCCCGATCGACCAGCGCTTCTCCAGGCGGACATCGAGGCGGAAGAACGGCGGCAGCCGCTCCCACCGCGGCGCTCCGCCGGCGAGGGATCCGGAGCCTCCGGGGACGCCGCCGATCGGCGGGAGCGTCGCGCCGCCGATCCTCTGGGGGAGCCCGGAGTAGAACACGAACCGCCCGCCAGCCCTGTACCCGCGGCCGAGGTCGTAGGTCAGCGCGACGTTCGCCACGTGGGTCCGATCGAACGAGCTCAGTTGCCGGCTTCGGCCGATGCTCCTCGTGGAGCGCGACAGCGTGTACGACGCGAACCCGCCGACGCGCCGCGTGAGCCGCCGGTGGGCCGACAGCTCCACGCCGGTCGCGGCGCCGAGCGCGCGGAGCGTGAAGGCGTCCTCGACCGAATCGAGGCCGAGCGAGCCGAGCGCGTCGGTCATGTCGAAGAACGCGTTGTGGAACACCGAGACCGTGGCCGTGATGTCCTCCGGCAGCGCGAGC